>JBJELT010000150.1:0-32693 GCA_051879295.1 Oliverpabstia sp.
GCACAAAAAAAGAACGAATACATGAATAAAAACCATCCATGTACCCGTTCTTTTTTTCCATTCAAGTACGCCCGTATTATCCTCTGTAATAATTAATCAGGCAGCCTTTCAGAATGATGGTTCTCTCATCATCTGTCAGGTCTCCCAGTTTCATCTCGAAAGATTTCAGTTCATCACCAACCACATAGGCTGTGATGGTATCCCATTTTTCTTCTACCGCTTTGCGGATATCCGGAACAAAGAGGTAATCTCCATTCGTAAATGGAAGTTCCCCTTCCGGAATCAGGAAGGGAAGCATACCCCAGTTGATCAGGTTGGAACGGTAACGCTTGGTGGCATATTCGTTGGCAATATTTGCCCATCCTCCCAGTACTTTCTGACAGGATGCCGCCTGTTCACGTGCAGAACCGTCACCAGGTTTTACCGCAAAAATAGTAGAACCGATTCCTACATTTGTTCTATCCACTTCTGGATATTTGGTATGAATCGTCTTAAATACCGGTTTCAGTTCCGGAAGAGCTTCTGCAGGACAATTTCCCTCCTGAATGGCTTTCTGCGCTACCTGCACTTCTTTCGCACGTCCCACATATGCCGGATCTTTTCTGGACAGGGTAAATTCTGCCAGTCCCAGCGGATTGGAACGATAGGAAGAAGTCTCACCAGACGGAATCAGTTCGTCTGTAGTGGTTACCGGATCATGAATCTCTGATACTACTTTTAAAATCAGATTGTCTGCCAGTGCAGGCATTTCCGGCCAGTCTTTGATATTTGGTCCAAACTGGATTTCAACAGATGGATCTGCCACACCCTTGCTGTCAAACACACGATTTTCATAAATTGTTTTATCAAAATAATACTTCGGATTCGTATAAGTTCCTTCAAACTCTGTTGCCGGAGTCAGACGGCCTTTGTTGGCTGCTGTCGCAGCAATAGAACGTGCATCCATAAGTGCAACAGAAGAAATCTGCCCATTCTGAATCTTGGAGCCTTCACGGTTCGGGAAGTTTCTGGTAGAATGACGAATACTGAAGGCATTGTTGGCAGGAGTATCTCCGGCACCAAAGCACGGTCCGCAGAATGCTGTCTTCACGATTGCTCCTGTTCCGATCAGGGAAGCCAGTGCTCCGTTCTTAGCCAGTTCCATGTAAATCGGAGTACTTGCCGGATATACACTCAGAGTAAATGCACCGGCACCAATGCTTGCACCCTTCAGAATGTCTGCAGCCGCACAGATATTTTCGAATCCACCGCCGGCACATCCTGCGATGATTCCCTGTTCCACATACAGTTTTCCATCATGTACTTTATCTTTCAGTGTAAAATCAATCTTTCCATCCAGACTTACCTGTGCCTTTTTCTCTACATCATCCAGAATATCCATCAGGTTTGCATTCAGTTCATCGATGGTATAGGTATTACTCGGATGGAACGGCATAGCGATCATTGGACGGATCTTATCCAGTTCAACTACAATCACACCGTCATAATAAGCAGCTGCACCAGGATTCAGCTCTTTATATTCTTCACTTCTTCCATGGACAGCATAGAATTCCTCAATCTTCTCATCTGTTCTCCAAATAGAAGACAGGCAGGTAGTTTCTGTGGTCATAACATCCACACCGATGCGGAAGTCAGCGCTCAGATTAGATACTCCCGGTCCCACAAATTCCATTACTTTATTCTTAACAAAACCGTTTTTGAACACAGCTCCGATAATAGCCAGAGCCACGTCCTGAGGTCCTACACCCGGAATCGGTGTTCCTGTCATATATACAGCCACCACGCCCGGCATATTGATATCATAAGTCTTGGACAGCAGCTGTTTTACCAACTCAGGTCCACCCTCACCCATAGCCATGGTACCCAAAGCACCATAGCGGGTATGGCTGTCAGAGCCCAGAATCATCTTGCCGCCGCCAGCCAGCATTTCTCTTGCATACTGGTGAATAACAGCCTGATGAGGCGGTACGTAAACTCCGCCATATTTTTTAGCACAGGTAAGACCAAACATATGGTCATCCTCGTTAATGGTTCCTCCCACCGCACAAAGAGAGTTGTGGCAGTTGGTCAGCACATAAGGAACTGGAAATTTTTCCAGTCCTGATGCTCTTGCTGTCTGAATAATTCCAACAAAAGTAATATCATGGGATGTAAGTTTATCAAACTTAATCTGCAGCTTTTCCATATTGCCTGAAGTGTTGTGTGATTCCAGAATCCCATAGGCAATGGTCTGTTTTGCTGCTTCCTCCGGTGCAGGAAGTCCCTGAGCAGCAGCTTTCGCCGGCTCCATCAGTTCGTTTCCGTTTACCAGATATCTTCCGCCTTCCAGTAATTGAATCATAATAATCTCTCCTCTTTTTTATTTTATTCAAGTACGCCATCCTTCAATCAGTCAATCTTCTCCATGTATTTCATATAGCTGACAACCATCATGGCAATTTTAAATGTAAGGGCATCGTCAAAGACACGAATATCCAGACCGGTACTCTTCTGTAATTTTTCCAGACGGTACACCAGTGTATTCCTGTGTACATATAATTGCCTGGATGTTTCGGATACATTCAAATTATTCTCAAAGAACTTATTGATCGTGGTCAATGTCTCATCATCAAAGGTATCCGGAAGCTGTTCACCAAATACTTCTTTCATAAACATCTGACACAGTGGAATGGGCAGCTGGTAAATAAGCCGACCGATTCCAAGATTGTTATACGGAATTACAATCTTATCGGAATAGAAAATTTTCCCTACTTCTAATGCCATCTTAGCTTCCTTATAAGAACGTGATACATCTTTAATCTCATGAATCACATTACCATAAGATACCCGTACCTGAGACATTGCCTCTGCATTCAGCATATCCACCAGCGTTCTGGCAATCCGATTCAACTCTTCAAAATCATCGCATTCTTTCAGTTCTTTTACAATAATAATGCTTTTTTCATCAATAGCTGTAATAAAATCTTTGGGTTTTGAGGCAAAAAGACTTTTCACTGTCTCCATGGCACTATTGTCTTTTTCATACTTCGTTTCCACCATGAAAACCACTCTCTTTACATCGGTATCTATCCGCAGTTTTTTTGCCCTATTATAAATATCAACCAGCAGCAGATTATCCAGTAACAGATTCTGAATAAAGTTATTTTTATCCAGCCGCTCTTTGTAGGCGATAATCAGATTCTGAATCTGACTTACTGCAATCTTTCCAATCATATAGGCATCTTCACTGCCACCACCTGTCACCAGCACATACTCCACATTCTGATCATCATACACCTTAAAAAAATGATATCCCTGCAGAACCTGACTGTCTGCCGGCGAATTGGCAAACTCACGAATATGATCCGGATTGGGCCCGATTTCGCTGAACGTAGAAGCCAGCATCTGTCCCTCCAGGCTGAGAACGCAAAGATCAATTCGGGTGATAGCTCTCAATTCATCGATTGTTTTCTGTAAAACCTGACTTGATACCAAGTCATCACTTCCTTCCTGTCTGTGATTCTTCTGCATTTCTTTCAAGTACGCTTTGTCGCAACTCGCCACCTATAGAGGTGGGAGTCTTATCTTCTTTCAAAATAAATCATATCGTATTTTCAGCCAAAAATCAACAAAAACAAGGTGCCAATCCTTTTCAGAAATTGGCACCTTTGATTATTTCTAACGAATTAGTTTGTAATTGTCAGTTCTGTTTCTTTGTCGAATACATGAACTTTTGTCATATCCAGACCAAATTTAACAGTGTCACCTGTTCTGGAAGTTGTATGAGGATTTACACGAGCGGTCATGTTGAATCCTTCTACATCAAAGTACAGGAATACTTCTGCACCAAGCAGCTCGTATACGTTGATTGTAGCTTCAACAGTGCTTGACGGGAACAGAGAAGCATCATCTGTTACGTTCTCAGGACGGATACCCATAACAACAGTCTTTCCTGCATAACCACCATCAATCAGAGCTTTTGCTTTTTCAGCCGGCAGTCTCAGTGTATATTTTCCAACAACCAGGTCAACATCTTTTCCTGTAACTTTAACAGTTGCATCCAGGAAGTTCATCTGCGGAGATCCGATGAAACCAGCAACGAACAGGTTTCCAGGAGCATTGTACAGGTTCTGAGGTGTATCTACCTGCTGTACGATACCATCTTTCATAACTACGATTCTGGTTCCCAGTGTCATAGCTTCTGTCTGGTCATGTGTAACGTAGATAATAGTAGCACCCAGTCTCTCATGAAGTTTGGAGATCTCAGTTCTCATCTGAACACGAAGTTTAGCATCCAGGTTTGACAGAGGTTCGTCCATCAGGAATACTTTAGGATCACGTACGATAGCACGTCCCATAGCTACACGCTGTCTCTGTCCACCGGAAAGAGCTTTCGGTTTACGATCCAGAAGTTTTTCCAGGTCAAGGATTTTAGCTGCTTCTTTAACCATCTTGTCAATCTGGTCTTTCGGAACTTTTCTCAGTTTCAGACCAAATGCCATGTTATCATATACTGTCATATGAGGATACAGAGCGTAGTTCTGGAATACCATTGCGATATCTCTGTCTTTTGGCTCTACATCGTTAACTACTCTATCACCGATTTTCAGTGTACCACCGGAAATTTCTTCCAGACCTGCGATCATACGAAGTGTTGTAGATTTTCCACATCCAGATGGTCCTACGAAAATGATAAATTCTTTGTCTGCAATCTCCAGGTTGAAGTCTTTAACTGCTTCAAAACCGTTTGGATATGTTTTATTAATGTGCTGTAAGGATAAACTTGCCATAATATAAATACCTCCTGCTGATTCTAACTGCTTTTTTCTCCATAGACAGAACCCTCTGTTCTGTAACTGTAAACAGTATATCGAAAAACCTTCTTTTACGCCATACCCAAAACACACAAATATTTTATATACCACTTGTCAAATATGTTTCACTGCCATGTTGTTTTTTTTCTTTTGTAGCAATTTCACTAATTTTTTTGAATTTTCTCATACAGATTGACGAATAGCATTTTTACGCTTTCTTTATTTGCAATTTACTGCTTTTTTCGCTATACTGTTATCTATAAAACGCACTAAGGAAAGAGGTATTTTCATGAACAATCTTTTTAACCCGGACAACAAGTTTTTTACTTTTATGGGCAAGGTGGCGGATCTTATGATACTCAACCTGCTTTGCATTGTCTGTTGTCTTCCTATTGTAACTATAGGGGCTTCTATAACTGCATTGTATTATGTAACATTAAAAATGGCTCGCAATGAAGAAACATACATTGTTAAGAGTTTTTTCCATTCGTTCAAAGAAAACCTGAAACAGGCAACCATTATCCATCTGATCATGGTTGTAGTAGGTTTACTTTTGCTTTTTGATTTGTATTTCACCCGGATGCTGCGGTCCCAGTCCAACGCATACAAAGCTGCTTCCTATGTATTTATGGTAGGACTTGTGATTTATGCAATGGTATTAACTTACATTTATCCGGTACTGTCTAAATTTTATAATTCCATCCGCCATACTTTCCAGAATGCGCTGCTGATGTCCATCCGACATATTCCTTATACGATAATGATGGTTGCCGTCACAGTTGCTCCAATTGGACTGGCATTCCTGATTGAAAGTTTTTCTTCTTATATTTTTTTATTTTACATTCTTTTGGGATTCTCTGTAGCGGCCTTTGCTAAGTCTTTTCTTTTTGTTAAAATATTTGACAATTACATTCCGAAAGAGGAAGAAACAGAGGTTGAGAACGGACCTAAAGAGATTGATGGTTCCGTATTTAAAAATCTCCAGCCTGTTGAGATTATAGAAGAAGATGAAGATAACATCACACCGGATGAAGATTCAACAGAGAACTGATGATACAGGCAGCGGTTTACACCGCTGCCTGCTTTGTTCCTCCATCTTCAAATGTAATTGTCACCTTGAACAGATCACCATCCAGGTAAATATCAAAGGTTCCATTCTGCATTTTTACCAGATCCTGGGCTATGGAAAGCCCCAGTCCGCTTCCTTCCGTGCTGCGAGATACATCCCCGCGGATAAAACGCTCTGTCAGTTCCTCTGCCCTGATATTCAGTGGATGTTCTGAAATATTTTTTATTTCAAAAACCACCCTGCATCCTATTTTCTTCACTTCCACATAGACGCGTGTCGAGGGCATCGCATATTTTGCCACATTATTGTAAAGATTTTCAATCACCCTCCACATCCTTCTGCCATCTGCAAGAATTATGACAGGTTCATCCGGAACTCTGCAGATCAGTTCCAGGCTGCGTGCGGCAAATTTTTCTTCAAACTCCCCATTTGTCTGACGCACCAGTTCTCCCAGCTGTATGGGATTCATATCCAACACCACATTTCCGGAACTTACCTTCGATGCCTCCACAAGATCTTCTGTCAACTGTTTCAATCTCTGCGATTTACTTTCCAAAACCTCTATATATCCACGGATCTTAGGATCCTGAATATCTTCCCGTTTCAGAAGATCCACGTAATTGATAATCGACGTAAGCGGAGTCTTAATATCATGAGAAACATTAGTGATCAGATCTGCTTTCAACCGTTCACTTTTGAGAGTTTCTTTTACAGCATTCTGCAGACCATCTCCTACATGATTAACTGCCTCAGCCATTTCCCGGTTCTCACCAGACAGTCCGTTGATATCAATTTTAAAATCCAGCTCTCCACCGGCAATTCTTCCCAGTCCATCCCGGATTACCTGGCGGCCGGCACCTTCTCTGATCAGATACAGGAGCACAAGACCATCAGCCATCAAAATCAGGAACACACCAAAGCCACCCATCGTAAGTACCGTAAAAATATTTGCCAATACCAGTACGGTGAATCCCAGGATCGTTCTTCCTGAAGTCTGGCGTGCCAGGTAGACTTTTTTACAACTCTGAACAATGGCATGACTGAAGCTGGTTTTCCAGAATCTTTTTCCTTTTAACCGACGGACGATACTCATCCAGGCTGCCAAAAACAGTCCTCCAAAAATGAATTCTCCCAATACAATCAGAGTTACAAAGAAGAGATCATAAATGGATGTCTCCAGTCCATACGCCACAGGAATACCTCCCAGAAACATCAGAGAAAGACCACACATACACACCATAACTTCCGTAGGCACCCGGTCAACCCCCATCATATGAAGGTCGCGGTCACAGGTTGTGCGGCCAGCCTGAATCGTCAGCAAAATCAATGCAGCAATCCCTGCCAGTAAACTGAGTAAGACACCGATGATTGCTATCTTTCCCCAGCCGGCATATTTTTCAAAATACATATGAGAATCGTAAAACGAATCCATCACCGGATATTCAGCGTCCAATATGATTAAAATAGATTCATCAGAACCGGTAATTGTCCGGTTTTTCAAGTAATTTTTCAGATAGCCTGCTGCTTCATTATTACTCATATCATAGGACAACTGTCCATTTTCCCGAACAGCTGAGAAGTATAATGACGGCACCACGTCCAGATGTTCCGGATCAAATCCTTCTTTCCACCCTTCCACATTCGTAAAAATTCTGCCGGTCTCTGTATTCTTCACAGCAAACATCAGATTACTTTCTTCATTGAACACAGTGAGCCCATAACAGTACTGCTCATACTGATTACAGATATTTATCAGATTTTCATAAAGTTCCTGTAAGGATACGGATTCCGGGTTTTCTTTTGCGTAGTCTGCCAGCTTCATCCCTGATTTTGGAAGATATTTTTCAAAGTCCTTTCCTCTCACATAAAGAAATTTGAACGCTTCTGAATATTCCCACTGCTCATTTTCTGTATTATCCGGGGATTCTTCCGTTGCATCTGCCGTCTCTGTTACCACCTCAGGAAATTCTTCTGTTATTTCATCTGCAGCATACCCGCCATCGGCAAGATCAGATTCATAAAAAGGCAATTCGTTATAGATTAACTGGGACAAATCACCTTGCAGATACTCTTCTGTCATTTTTCTGATATTTTCTGCAGTGTAGGTGGTATTTTTATTTTTGTCTTTTCCTTTTGCGTTCAGATCAGTAATATCAATCGTTTTTTTGGAGTCCCATTCACCATCCGTAGTAAACAGTTCCATCGCTTCAATGATTTCAGGCAGGTTATGTATTGTATCCACAATATCCTGTCCGCATTTTGCCATCTCTTCGTATGCTGTCACATCGGAACGCAGAATTAATTCCGGATCATTAACATTTTTCAGCAAACCCATGATAAGAATAAGTGCAACTGTAAATATTCCAATAGCAATCAGAAATACTGCCGTGATAAAAACTTTCATCCCCCTGGAATAAAAAAGGCCTCTTTTTTCATAATTCTCCATAATATAACCTCCTGTCTTAAGGGGTTACATTTTCTCTATTTTATAGCCGATTCCCCACACAACTTTCAGGTATCTGGGTTCTCTGGGATTAATTTCAATTTTCTCACGGATATGACGGATATGTACAGCTACAGTATTATCCGCTCCAATTGCTTCCTCATTCCAGATACTTTCATAAATCTGCTCAATAGAAAAAACTTTTCCCTGATTTTTTATGAGAAGCAATAAAATATTATACTCAATCGGAGTCAGCCTCACCGGATCTCCGTCAACCGATACCGTTTTCAGATCATCATTGACCATCAGACCGCCGCAGGTGTATACTGCCTGTGTCTCAATCTCAGCCATGGTTCCCAGCTTCGTATAACGGCGCAGCTGAGATTTTACTCTGGCAATCAATTCCAGTGGATTGAAGGGCTTTGTCACATAATCATCCGCCCCGATATTCAATCCCAGTATTTTATCCACATCTTCTGATTTTGCCGACAAAATTATAATCGGAATACTGCTGTATTCCCTGATTTTTCTTGTTGCACGGATACCATCCAGATGGGGCATCATCACATCAATCAACAGAAGATGGACCTCTTCCTGCTTCAGCATCTGAACCGCCTGCAGTCCATCATATGCTTTCAGTATCCGATAACCTTCCTGTGAAAGATAAATATCTATTGCTTCTACAATTTCCTTGTCATCATCACAAACCAATATTGTATACATATTTCTCACCTCCCCCTCATTATAAAAGAAACCCTGTACTTATGCCAGTAGTTCTTTTTGTTGGTCTTATCCTATCAGGGAAATCTTTAGACCGACTGAGGAAAAATCTTAAGATTTGATAAAGAAAACAGAGTATCACATGGAATATCTGCTTGCCAAAAGTGAAACTGACAGATATAATAGAAACACATTTCCACACAGAAAATCTATGTATAATAGATGACAGGAGGTACTTTTATGTTTCGTTTATGGGGTAAGATCTGGACCGATAATCGTATGATCAAAGACACCGTTATCTGCGATGAGACCAACGACACAAGAACGCATAAAATTTTCCATTCTCTGGACGAAATTTGTTATCTCTGGGATCTGAGCAAACCTATATGGCTGGAAAGCAATATCGCAGAATTCAAGCGACACGATAAAACCAGGTTTTATGCAGACAACTTTATTGATTCTATAGACTTCGATTATCTGGAAATACAAATCATCGAAGAATAAACAGGATTTATGGTAGTTGCCGGGGGATGATAGCAATATCATCCCCCGGTTCAGGTACACCCTGCCATCCACTGAAAACTTTATCCTGAATAGAGAAATCTCCTTCCAGGATAAATTAAATCAGATATTCCCTGATTACTTCTCTCATAATATTTTCTTCTTCCGGCGTCAGCATATGGGAGAACCTGGTTTTACTGGCAGCTGTCTGCTGAATCCCTGCAGTCACCCGCTCAATCAATTCTTCTTTTGCCTGTTTTTTCACTTCTTCCACCTGGAGATCAGGTGCGCTGACTTTTGATGTATTTTCCATATAGTCCATCAGACCATCTAATATCATATCCTCTTTACTGATAAATCCCATAAACTGTTTCATCATCAGTAAAAGGGCAAATATACCGGCTCCCACCAGAATATACTGATAGCGAATCAATTCTGCCTCTTCATACCGATATGTCCCATATACTGCAGCCATCATCAGAAGAAAACTTACCAATGCACTGTATCCAATCCCCTGTTTCCATCTGGGAAGACTGATTCCAAGAATCTTTCCTCTAACCAACTGCGTCCGTATAAAAACTTCCGGATTATTGATTTCCTGCTCCTTTGTTTTTCGAAGATTGTACTCATTCAAAAATTCCCTGGTCCATTTTCCCTTTGGATCACTTATCCGGCGCAAATCACGGGCAGCCCTGCTATAAAAACGGTCCACCATAACAATACAGATTATTCCAAGTATTCCTGCTGTGATCATTCCATAGAGCAGCAGATTCTGTTCCATCCATACATGCAGCATATGTGATTACCCCCTGAATTATTTTTCAGCCACTGAAAAAAGTCCCGGGTCTTGTCAATGGCTTCTGGAGATATTATATCGTTCACATGCCGAATTTGAAACAAAAATCGTTCGCCAAATTCTGCTTTATTCTGCCTGTCCCCATATTTTCAAATAAGAACTGCCAGCACTGTTCCTGATTTATAATTCCCTCAGCATCTCGCCTACCAAATTCACACAGTGCTGTGCAGCCTGTCTTTCAAAGGTTGGATAATCCATCGTCGCACTGTTGTCCGCTTTATCAGAAATTGCGCGAACTACAACAAAAGGAATTCCATTCAGATAAGCAGTCTGTGCAATTGCCGCCCCTTCCATCTCGGTACAGTAACCTTCAAATTCATTAATTATTCCATTTTTTACCTCTGCCCTGGCAACAAACTGATCACCGCTTACAATTCTTCCCTCAAATACCTGAATCTCAGGATTAACCTTTCTGCATACCCGAACTGCTGTCTCACGTAGTGCTGCATTGGCAACAAAAGAAAAAACTTTCATTCCCGGAATCTGTCCCTTCGGATATCCAAATTCCACGGCATCCATATCATGCTGAAGCGTATCAGTAGATACAACAATGTCTCCAATATTAATCTCGTTTTTCAATGAACCTGCAATACCTGTATTAATTACCGCTTCTACTTCAAATACATCTGCAAGAATCTGAGTACAAACTGCCGCATTCACCTTACCAATACCAGAACGTACAACAACAACATCCTTTCCATTCAATTTTCCCTGATAAAACTCCATAGATGCTTTATTAACCCGTGTCACATCTACCATCTGCTCTTTTAAGGCATCTACCTCTATATCCATAGCTCCTATAATTCCTACTCTATTCATCGTAAACCTCCATAGATCATTCAATATTTACGTTTTTCATTATAGCATGAATCCACATTATCCCTCAAGATATTAAAACCGGTTTACGAATTGTTCACTGTCTGCTATAATCTTTTAAGAACCATCGGCAGGAATGTCTGCCCATTTTTACACAAAAGCAAAGGAGAGATTATCATGGTATTCAAAACAAAAGGTACTTGTTCCTCACAGATCAGTTTTGATATTGTGGATGGAAAACTTCATAATGTAATATTCACCGGCGGATGCAACGGAAACCTGAAGGGAATCGGAGCTCTGATAGAAGGTCAGGACGCAAAAGACGTAGCTGCCCGTCTGGAAGGAATCCGTTGCGGATTTAAATCTACTTCATGCCCAGATCAGTTATCCCAGGCAATCAAACAGGCACTGAACTAATGAGACAGGCTGCTGTACCTGCAAACAGACAAGGATACAGCAGCCCGTTTCATTATCTCTGATTATATTTACCGATCCCATTTATCACAGAGATTCAGAATCTGACTGGTAAACTTCGCCAGATCTTTATTGGCCCCTCCTTCATTGTGACGAATAACAGTGAGAAGCCTCTGACCTGCTGCAAGAAGACGCTGATAGGCTCCTGATACCTGTGCCTTTTTAGCCTTCTGCTGCATTTTCACACCATCCGGGCATTCTAAGAATTTTCCCGCTTTCAGATCATATAATGCCCCACTGAAAGGAGCCATTGCCTGATATTGCAGTTCATTCTCCAGCCTTGCTGCAAATGTTTCACAGGACTCCGTTTCTCCATGGCACACAAACACCTGATCCGGTTTGCGAATGAATGCGGAAGCCCATTCCATAAGACCTTTATCATCTGCATGACCGCTCACACCCGGTAATACCAGAATCTCTGCATTAACCTGTATCTCTTCTCCAAAAAGTTTCAGACTCTCAGCACCTTCTACCAACGCCCTTCCCGGAGTTCCCACAGCCTGATACCCGACAAATAAAATAGTACACTCTCTTCTCCAGAGATTATGTTTCAGATGATGTTTAATCCGTCCCGCATCGCACATTCCACTGGCAGATATAATCACCTTGGGACGCTGATCAAAGTTAATTGCTTTTGAATCCTCACTGGTTACAGAAAGTTTCAATGAAGGAAATGCCACCGGATTGATTCCTCTCTCCACTAGTTCCATCGCTTCCTGATCAAAACATTCACGGTAATGTTCACGAAATACACTGGTGGCCTCTACTGCCAGAGGACTGTCCACAACAACCGGAAAGTCATCATGGTTTCGTATCAGTTTATCCTCTTTGATTTTACGAATAAAGTAAAGTATTTCCTGTGTCCTTCCCACTGCAAACGAAGGAATCACCACATTGCCGCCTCTGTCAAAAGTCTGCTGTATAATATTAGCCAGAGACCAAATATAATCCACCGGAATCTCATGTGTCCGGTTGCCATACGTTGATTCCATCACTACGTAGTCCGCAGTCTGTAAGTATTCAGGATCCTTGATCAATGGCTGATTCTTGTTGCCAATATCTCCAGAGAAAACAATCTTTTTCTCAACACCATCTTCCTGAAGCCATATTTCTATACTGGCGGACCCCAGCAAATGCCCTGCATCCGTAAAACGCACCCGGATTCCGTCAGCAATAGAAATAATCTGATGATACGCACAGCCGACCAGACAACTGATGGCACCCAATGCATCTTCCATATCATAAAGAGGCTGAACCTCTTCTTTTCCTGCACGTTTTCCTTTTCGATTCTTCCATTCCGCCTCAAACATCTGAATATGTGCACTGTCACGCAGCATAATATCGCACAAATCCGCTGTGGCATATGTCGTATAAATTTCTCCGCGAAACCCCCTTCCATAAAGCAGAGGAAGCAGCCCGGAATGATCAATATGTGCATGTGTCAGCAACACAAAATCCAAATCTGAAGCAGGCACCGGTATCTCTCTGTTTTCATAATAATTCGGTCCCTGTTCCATTCCATAATCCACCAGAAAACGCTTCCCGGCTGCTTCCAGGTAATAACAGCTTCCAGTAACCTCATGTGCCGCCCCAATAAACATTAACTGCATACTATGCCTCCTTCTCACAATTTGTTGTTGTTCACTCTGTGACCAGTAACCCCAATTTTACTTATACTTCATTATACGCTGTATGGGAATCTAATGCAAACCTTGACTTTTTTATCCACCCGATTAATAATATGATTATGAGAATAAAATCCGGTTGGGATATATTTCGAATGCTATTTTTGAAAATTCAGGAGGATATTAAGAATATGAAGCATATCGTTCTTACCGGCGGTGGAACTGCAGGTCACGTTACTCCAAATATTGCCATGATTCCGCTTCTTAAGGAAAAAGGATTTAAGATTTCCTATATTGGTTCTTACGATGGAATTGAAAAAAAATTAATTGAAGAGATGGGAATTCCCTATTATGGAATTTCTTCCGGAAAACTCAGACGGTATTTTGACCCCAAAAATTTTACAGATCCTTTTAAAGTATTGAAAGGATATATGGAAGCACAAAAACTATTAAAAACTCTGAAACCTGATGTGGTCTTTTCCAAAGGCGGTTTTGTTACGGTTCCCGTTGTCATTGCGGCAAAACACCGAAAAATTCCTGCCATTATTCACGAATCAGATATGACTCCGGGTCTCGCCAACAAACTGTGTATTCCTTCCGCA
This sequence comes from Oliverpabstia sp., assembly GCA_051879295.1. Classification (GTDB taxonomy): domain Bacteria; phylum Bacillota; class Clostridia; order Lachnospirales; family Lachnospiraceae; genus Oliverpabstia. The sequence goes on from JBJELT010000150.1 coordinate 13,900, forward strand.
GTCAAGGTATGCTGCAACTTTCCTGAAACCGTCAGCAAACTTCCCGCTGACAAGGCAGTACTCACCGGAACCCCTATCCGCCAGGAGCTGCTGAAAGGAGATCGCCAAAAAGCCCTGGAATTCACCGGTCTTTCCGGAAATAAGCCGGTTCTTATGATCATCGGCGGAAGCCTGGGATCTGTAGCTGTCAATACAGCCGTGCGCCAGATTCTTCCTGACCTTCTGAAAGAATTTGATGTTATTCATCTTTGCGGTAAAGGAAAACTTGATGAATCACTCACCAACACAGAAGGTTACATTCAGTACGAGTATATTAAAGAAGAACTTGCAGACCTTTTTGCACTTGCAGATCTGGTAATCTCAAGAGCCGGAGCCAACGCAATCTGTGAAATCAGTGCTCTGAAAAAACCGAATCTTCTGATTCCACTTTCCGCAAATGCCAGCCGTGGAGATCAGATTCTCAACGCCCGTTCCTTTGAAAGATTGGGATACAGTAAAGTTCTGGAAGAAGAAGAACTAACAGAAGGAACCCTTCTTCAGTCCATACAGACCCTGTACCAAAACCGCGAAGACTACATCACCGCCATGGGTCAGAGCAACCAGATGGACTCCATCGGAAGAATCGTAGACCTGATTAGCCAATATGCCTAATCAAAACATACTTATATAATCCATTCGCGTATAAACAAAAAACCTTATATATTATCCAACGAAGTAAATCTCACACCCTTCCCCAGGGCTTTTTGTTTCGTTTGGATAAGACAGGAGAATCTCTGTGATTTTCAGAAGCATTGGGCAAAGCGAGTCCGAAAATATGCACTTAGCAAGACTTTGGCGCGAAGGCTCTCCTGAGCGTCAATTAGTCGCGCTTAGTGCAGAGTTGAGGAGGAGCAGCCTGCTTCTGAAAATCACAGAGATTCTCCGTCCCCCTCCAAACGAATCACAAACAAGCTCTTACTTTCTCAAGCACTTCATCCCTGACTTCATCTGTCAGTTTTCCCGGCGACCATGTCACACCTGCATGATCTTCTTTATATCTCGGAATTAAATGCATATGAAAATGAAATACTGTCTGTCCTGCAGCTTCACCATTATTCTGAACCACATTGAACCCATCACACTGCAGTGCTTTTGTCATCGCAATTACCATTTTCTTTGCCAATCTGATTACTTTCTCTGCCAGTTCATCCGGAAGTTCGTAAAGATTTGCATAATGCTGTTTGGGAAGAATCAGAGCATGTCCTTTTGATGCCGGACCAAGATCCAAGATCACACGAAATTCTTCATCTTCATAAAGCGTCGCTGACGGAATTTCTCCCGCTGCAATTTTACAAAAAATACAATTATCCATCTTTTTCCTCCATAATCTCCCGTTTAGTGTCGGGTATTGTCGATTGAAATTTGTTGCTTCCTCCGTTGTACAATGATACACTTTTTCTGAAAAATAATCATGCAAACGAGGTATTTATATGTTATCCACAATGGAAAAACATCAATTAGAACACTACGGTCAGATTTACCCTGAACTGGGAAATCTTATTCAAAAACTAGAGCTTTCACATCAGATGGAGCTTTCCAGAATTTCTCACGAGATACGCAACCCTGTCACGCTTGTAAACAGTTTTCTTCAGCTTACCCAATCTCATCATCCTGAGGTTTCAGATTTCGATACCTGGCAGCCTCTCATGGAAAACATGAATTATCTGAGAAAGCTCCTGGATGAGTTTTCCTGTTACAATAATTCCAACAAACTTCAAAAGGAATGTTTTTCTCTGACACCCTTCCTTCAGACACTAGTTTCTGAATGCAGCAGTCTGCTGAGTCCTATATCTATTTCCTTTATAAAGCAGAGTGCCATTCCATCCGCAGCTTTCGACCGGACCAAGCTTCGCGCCGCAATCCTGAATCTAATCCGAAACAGCGCTGAGGCTATTGCCAATAATCCTGATGGATACATCCGTGTCTCACTTTCCTTCGATGGTTCTGATTTCCATATCTGTGTGAGCGATAACGGTCAGCAGATTCCAGAAGAATACCTGGAAACCCTGTTTGAGCCTTTTGTTTCTCATAAACCAGAAGGATCCGGACTCGGACTGGCGATTGTTCAGTCAATTGCCCAGGCACATCACGGATCCGTTACCGTGACATCTGATTCTGAAAATACCAGTTTTACTATGCATTTGCCCCTGTGTTATTCCTGACACGGGGCTTACTGCGGCGGAGAATCCTGCACGGAGGGCTTTTTATATAACAGGAAAGTCGGAAGACTTTCCTGTTATATAAAGAATTAGAGTCAGAAGCGCACCTGCCAGCACACCGCCAACATGAGCCGCATTATCAATGCCTACCGAACGAAATCCATGATAGATACTCAATCCAATCATCAGAAGGAGACGGGATGCCGTAATCTGCTGCAGTCTACCTCCATTTTTAATCAGGATAATAAATATTCCTCCGATAACAGCAAACACTGCACCTGATGCTCCGGCACTCACTGCTGCCGAACCATTTCTGCAGTCCATGATAACCGATAACAGATTACCAGCCATTCCACCGCCAATATATATCACCAGATACTTCCATTTGCCCACAATCTCTTCCAGTGTATCACCAAGAAACAGAAGCAAAAGCATATTATTGAAAAGATGTTCTATCCCAAAGTGAAGAAACATACTGGTAAACAGTCGATACCACTGCCCTTCCAGAATCCAGGGGGTATACGCCGCACCACATTTCAACATGAATGCAACATCTTCTGTATCTCCCAGTATTTCCATCACCACATAAACCAGAACATTAATTACGATTATCAACAGATTCACCCAGTTAATCTTCCCCCGGAAAATCTGTTCCAGCGCATCCGGGGAATCATATCCATAAGGCTCCTGCATCTTCTCACTCCTCTACTGTAAATCAGCCTCTTCTGTCCTTCCATTATAGAACACCACAACAAGCTTTACAATAGTGCATTTCTCTGGCGATTATCAATTCCTTTTCAGAATATATGTCAGATCTGCAAATTTTATTTCATCGCCAACCTTAATCTCTATTTCTTTTTCTCCCGGAAGTGCTTTCCCATTTACCCACGTTCCGTTTCTTGAATTCATATCACAGAGATAGCAATGCCCTTTATCTATTCGGATCCTGGCATGCAGGCGGCTGATCGCAGAAGAAGGCAACAGCACATCTGCCATATCCTCTATTTTTCCTATAAACCACTGTTTCTTTTCATGTAAATAGATAGACGGCTGGTTAGACGAACCTTTACCTTCCAGAAAAAATTCTATATTTTCTTCAGGCATACATAATATCTGAGTGAAACAGGGTTCCTCCCAGCCCTCCTCCATTTCTTCTTCCGCTTCTTCCTGTTTTCCTTCCCACCGGATATCCTGCTCTTTCTGTACAGTTTTCTTTTTTTTCATCAAGAAGAACACTGCTGCTCCCGATGCAATTCCAATCAGCCCCGGAAGACCGGCAATCCAGATTGCAAAAGGATAATTTTTCCACAGATACCAGCCGGACAGTCCTCCGATCAATATACCTGCGGCTGCCAGTGTAACGGCAGCCGAATGTCGTTCCTCAGGTTCCTCGCTTAATAACATCTGCACATCTTCTTCCTGAGTTTTTTCCTGTTCCGGTTTATTATAACAGACCTGTTCTATCTCTTCTTTTTTCTTCAGATTGTCGGTACACGCTTCAATCTGCTTCATGAAACCTTCAAGTGAAAACACCTCCTGCACAGCATAATGATAAAACCCGTAACCAATCATAATTCCTTCCTGATTCTGATGATCCAGAAGGGGAAGAAGTTCTTCCATCAGTGAACAAAAGCTCTCTTCTATTTTTCTTTCTGTGCCGGGGACACAGCAAAATAAAATCTCTTTTACCTGAGCATCTACAAAAATATATTCCATTTCCAGAAGCAAAGAACCTGCTTCCAGAAGATATTCATCCAATTCAGCCAGCGTATATGCAAGGCTCTTACATAACGACAGCACTTCCTCACCCGTAATTTTTTTACAGCTGCACCGTTGTTTTAGTGAAATCCTGGACGTTACATTATAATAGAGAAGTAAATCCTCGTCCATTCTTCTGCAGCTGCAGGAAAGGAGACCCGGAATTGCATTTTCAGTAATCATCCGCAGCGGATAAGATGACTCCGGCTGTTGGTCCGGAATAATTACCAGATAACTGTGCTGCATATCTCTCCTATATTCAGTTTTCATACGATTATCCTTTCTGTAAAGCTTCTATTTTTCGGATATACGTTACAGGCCGCACGATTTTCTGTGATACGGTAACATCTGCCTTCCATGACTTTCTTCCCCAGACCGGTGTTTCACCGGTAATATGAACTTCCAGCTGATCACCGCCCCCGGTAATTGCTGAAGTTATTTGATTCCATGACATCGCACTCTCCTTACGCAGTATGTCCCAACGTTTTTTTGCCTCTTCTTCTCCTGATTTTCCTCTCAGAACTCCCTTGGTACTCCCTGCCAGCACTGTTTCACATGCCGCCTGTGTATACCAACATCGCTGATAAAGAAAAAATCCAAGTGACAGTACAAGGGCCATTACCATTACAGACAAAGGTATCACAAATGAAGCTTCTACCGTTAGTGAACCCTTTTTTATCAACCTCATCTTTTTGTCCATTCTCTTCCACCTCAATTTCCTACCTCCAGGCAGTTTATAAGATAACTGGCCAGAAGAAATGGAACAAATGGTATCTCTGACGTTCTCTTTCTCTGACCTATCCATGCAATCACTCCCCACACCCCTGCAAGACAAAAACCACCCAACATCACATTCCACAGTATCTCAATGCCCGTCACCAGCCCTAATGCCATACATAAGATTCCGTCACCGCTGCCTATATTTTTGTTTCTTCCAACGGATAGCATCCAGAGAAAAAATCCGGGAATCATTCCCGTCCATGCAAAGACCTGTCCCCTGTTCCATCGGCATAACGCTGTCAGAATAAGAAATATTATCGTATAAATTAGATTAATCTCTCTTCTTTTTCCATCCGTCCACGCGTTCACCGCAAGATAAATCAACACTACACCATTCATGCCGCATTCCTCGCTTTGCACCGCTGACACTGGGGTATACCTCCCAGTTCAGATTTTCTTACCAGCCGCACAGTACGGGTAAGACCACCACAGGATGTACTTTTATGGTAACAATCACCTTTTTCGGTATAATATACGATTCCAGTTAAATTTTCTATCTTTCCACATTTTTCACAGCAATGATATTTTCCTCCATAAGCATTCCTCTGGTTTCGGATTGATTCTTCTGTGTCCTGCTTCACGGTAAACTGCAGGTGGGTACAGGATGATGAAGTGTGATAAACACTTTGATGGTCTGTTACATAAACCATTTCATCTTGACTATCGCCCGCATGATTTTCTTCTGCAGTTCTCCCCGTCCATCCTCTGACCTGACTTTCATTATAGAAATGAAGTGCCGGAAGAGGCAAAATGCTCACTGGAAGACGGTACGTGATACTGGCATGGAGAGTTACTATATGATTTTTGTAAGATGAACCCACCGTAGAAACTTCAACGTATTTTCCCAAATCCGGCATTTTCTTTTTTGAATAAACTGCACATACTGCCGAAGACACTACCCCTTCCGGAGAACGTTCCCCGACCTGCGCTGCATATGCATACATTCCAAGTTCCTGTGCGCTCTGATGTAATGATAATTTAACCATAGATTGCACTCTATAAATATCTATCAGACAAAATATCGTACACATTCCAATCAGGAAAAGCGGTACAACTACTGCTGCCTCCACTGTAAGAGAAGCTTTTTTCCTGATATTCAGAATACAGAGGAATGCCCTGCGGATTCCCTGGATGCTCACATGCCCGGAAGAATGTGATGTATTCTCTGCCTGAAGAGTTTTTTGATTTGTTTTTTCGGTTTCCCAGGTACATTCCTCTGTATTCTGAACCATCATTCTGCTATTACTATTACATCTCATACCCATACTCTCTCTGTATCGTAAAATTCTTTCCACAACAGGAAAACTTCATTTCCACCTGGAGATAACTGACACACAGATCCATTCTGAAATTTTCTTTTCCTGCCATACAACGCATTTCCTGCTCTGCCACATCCATGGTTCGAAGAACCTGCTCTTTGGATGAGCCTGCCGCCAGTAAAAGACGGAGATATCCGGAATAATCCAGACCTGAACCCTGATCTTTCTGTCCTTCCTTTAAAATCTCAGATAATTTCCCCAGATTACTCAAAGATAACACCCAGCTCTGGTCTGTCTTCACCAGCGGAACCTTACCTCCCATCAGCAGCTGTCTTACATCCAGGAGACTTTCCCCGAATGCCCACGCGGTCTGAAGTAAAAGGCTGACTGCCCCTTCAAGGGCTACCAGTCCGGTTGCCGCACAAATAACCAGTGCCGTCTCATGAATCTGAGCCTGACGTACAGGATTTTTAAGCAGATAAACCATATTAGCCGCCTCCCGCAACCCTAATAATTTTCCAACCACAGATTTCAGATTTTCCTGATCCGTATCTTTCCCTGCCAGTGCATATTCCAGCTGATATTGAATCGCACCATCCGGCAGTTTCCCCTTTATGTCTTCTCGCCCGTAATAATTCAAATGTTTAATCATATATTCTCTGAAAATCATATCGTCAGTCAGGTTATCCGGATTTTGCCCATAATAGAGAATTCCCATTCCCTGTGCACAGGACCTTCTGCTCATTCTTTCCATGTCCCCAAAACCGGCATCCGATAGTTCTGCTTCCAGCGGAAGTACCAGAGATAGAATTCCCTTATCTTTCAACAGGGATATTACTTCCAGAGGATTAACAGACTCTGAATCTTCCTCTTTTTTCTCCTGAACCTGGCTTTTGGCCTGCTGATAATCATCCTGAGCCTGATCAACAGGTTCTGCGGTGCTTTCCGTTTCCTGTGTATCAAGAATCTTTTTCTGCTGCTGAACCTGCTGTAAAAGAAGCTGTATCCCCTGAATCCCCAAAGTGTCTTTCATATAATCAATTGCCTGAATCTTAAATGCCCTTCCGTTCTGATCAGCGGCAAGGGTAATTCCTGTCACTGCTCCGGTATTTTTCGAGCAATTCCACAGATTTTCCCCACGAACATCCGTAATAATTTTTCCCGGACTGCAGCTTTTCAGAAATTTGTCCTCCACCTGCTCATACATACGTCCCGGCTGCAATACTCCTGTACCGTATCCTCCGTCCAGAAAGAACACATGATATCTTTTCAACAATTCCCGGTCATAACCGGCGAATACGGAATATAAGCCTTCCTCAACTCCTGTTTCTGCCTGAACCTTTCCGCCCGCAATCTGTACCGAACGAAATATGATCTGTATCAGCACCAGAAGCACTGCCAGAAAAAGACTGAAAAATAAAGTTACACTTCCTTTTTTCTTCAAGGGATACCCTCCTTTTAGTTTCCTGTGTTATCGGGCAGAAGCTGCTCAGATACTGTTGCTTTGAGATGTTATTTTAGAAAGGATATTATTCACAAGACTGACCAGCTGTCTCTTAAAAATCATAACCAGTCCCACAAGAACCACAATGATTAATATCAGTTCTACAGTACCCAATGCATCTTCTTCCGCCCAGAAACGTTTCCATAACCGCAAATCCCTCACCTCCTTTCCCATTGAACATTGATATATGTCAACCTGAAAATGAAATCCAGGCAGGCACCAACATTAAGACAAACACAACCACCAGCATCAGAATCATGGGAAATAATAGTCTTGTAGAAGCCTGTTCTCCAAGGACTCTCGCCTGCTGCTGTCTCATTTCCTGAGCCTTTGCAGCTTCTTCCTCAAGCAAATGTTCCATTCCTCTGCTGCCTTTCTGCAAATGCTGAATCAATAAAGCAGACAATGTTCGATACGGCAAAAGCCCCATCTTTTCTCCCATTCTGGCATAGACTTCCCGTTCTCCCAGACCTCTGTCCATTTCATGACAGGCCTCCACAAGAATCTCATATGCCTTTCTTTCTTCTTTGGGCTTTATATATTTCTCATAGTCATTTCCAATCCGCCAGATCGCCTTCCGGAGATTGACTCCAGCTCCCAGAAGTAATGTCAGCTTACACAGAATTTCAGGATAATCCTGCAGCATCTGCTGTCTTTCTTTTTTCTTCTTATCAGCCGCTGACTGTCTTTCTCTCATGATCAGTAAAACAGGGAAAATCAATGCCAGAAATACAACACCTAATATTGTTTCGTTATTATTCTTTTTCCATGTCAGCCTACTGCCATTCCATACTGCAGGAAGATAAAACCATTCTTCTGTATCACGGCTATTTTCCTGTTCCATCAATTTTTGTAACTGCTCTTCTTCGCTTAACTCTGGTGGAAAAACAGTTACGTACCAACGGCACGTTTCCTCCCGGTCCTGAACGGAAAGGGTCGCCTCCAGACAAACCTGTTTTCCCTGCGGAGGGATTTCCTGTTTTAGCTGTCCCTCCCAGTCGACACAGAAAGGATCACTGCTAATCCAACTGATTGTCACAGGATACCCCTCCAGTTTTTCCGTAAGATTTAACGGCTGATTCACCATATCTGCACTGGCATTCTCTCCCAACATTACTTTTTCCAGCTGCGTCTTTACTTCCTGTATGGCTTTTACCTCTTCTTCCTCCGTCAGGGCTTTTTCCTTTACCTGAACAATCATCTCTTTTGTTCCCTGCCTGCCGCTCTCATCAGTCCATTCCATCTTCAGACTTTCCTGGCTGCTTCCTTCTCCATAAAGGGGTCGCTGAATCCGGTTTACTTCTTCTTTTCCCATAAACAGGATATAAATCCCTGCAGCCACAGCCAGTACGCCGCTGCATCCAAAAGCCAGAAGAATATGCCGCAATGTCTTTTCATTCAGCCATTCCGGAACTGCCCACCCCATCTTTCGTAAACGTCCAAGTATCCATCGGCTCACCCTCATATGGCAATCCTCACAATCTTTCTGCCCATATAAAAGCTGCATCCATATACACAAAGGCAAATTGTCATCACACAGACTCCTGCCGGGTTATGATACAGAACATCCATAAACCCCCGGGAACTGGTCTGCATGTAAAGGAGCATCCCTCCAGGCACCAGGCTCATAATCATCTGTTCCATTTTCTTTCCGGCAATAGCCACATCGATTTCTCTGCTGACGCGGATTTTTTCTCCAATGATTCTGGCCATTTTCTCCATGATATCTCCAAGATTTCCACCGGACTTTCTGGAAATCATAAATATTTCCCCAAAGTTCAGAATATCTTCCACACCGGTCCGAAGTCCCAGATCAAGAAATAATTGATCAACACTCGCTCCTACTTTCATCTGCCGTTCCATGTACACCAGTTCTTTCACCAGTTCATCCTCCATACCGTAAATCTGCTCCAGTTCTTTTCTGCATTCTGTCACAGCACACTCCATGGCATACCCCGCTCTCACTGCGGTCTGAAGACCATGCAGAACATCCTGAAAGCGATACACAATCCGTTTTTTTCTTTTATCAATTTTCTCTTTCTTTTTCCATCGGATATACCAGATACCTGCCGGAATCCCCATCAGCAGAAACCAGAGGGAACGATAACAGAGATAATCAACAATAACCGTCAGCATTGCTATTTCCAACACTGTCTGTATCCATTCTTTCACCGAGAAATGATATCTGTTATAATCTGTCTTCAAAGTTTCTTACCTCTACACCTGACATCTGCAGTTTCTCTGTATCATACAACTCATTTTTTCTGTCCAGATGTCCTTCCTGTATGTTCCAGGAATATAACGGCTGTATCTTTACTTCTCCGTCTTCATAACCCAGGATTTCACAGATTTCAAATACCTTCCTGGACCGATCCGGCAGTCTTCCGAGATGTACCAGCAGGTCAATACCGGAAGCAATCTGCCTGCGAATCGCTTCCAGCGGCAGCTGCATTCCCATCAGAACCATAGTCTCCACTCTTGAAATCATATCTCTGGTACTGTTGGCATGTGCGGTTCCGAGACTTCCATTATGTCCTGTATTCCATGCCTGAAGAAGGTCTATTGCCTCAGCACCGCGAATCTCACCCACAACGATACGGTTTGGTGCCATTCGAAGTGCTGTTTTGATCAGATCTCTAATGGTAATTTCCTTATTCCCCTCCATATTGGCAGGCTTTGCCTCCAGACGCACCAGATTTTCAATCCCCTGTATCTGCAGTTCAGCACTGTCCTCAATGGTTACCAGGCGTTCTTCAGAGGGAATGTAATTGGACAGTGCATTGAGAAATGTGGTTTTCCCGGAAGAGGTTCCTCCTCCAATCAGGATGGAATAACCTGCTTTTACTGCTATTTTCAAGAAATCTGCCGCCTCCGCCGTAATACTCCCCTTTTCAATCAGCCAGTCCATCGTTATGGGATGGTCAGGGAAACGACGGATTGTCAGAACCGGTCCGTCCAGAGCTACAGGATACACTACTGCATTTACCCGTGCACCGTTTTCCAGCCGCGCATCTACAATGGGAGAATTCTCATTGATCACTCTGTTGCATTTTCCCACAATCTGCTGAATGACATCTTCCAGCTTTTCTCTTGAAGTAAATGATTTCTCCCAGCGCATTTTTTTTCCGTTTTTCTCCAGAAATATATTCTGATACCCGTTTACCATAATTTCTGTAATTTCCTCATCCTCCAGTAATTCCTGAAGAATATCCAGCTTCCGGACTGAGTAAAAAAGTTCTTTTCTCATGGCTTCCTTTTCTCCTACATGAAGTCTGGTTCGCCTTGTTTCATCCAGAACAAGTGCATCAATCCGGTCCAGAATCTCTTCATCCTTCCACTCTCTTCCATCGTCCAGATCTTGGATCAGTTTTTTTCGGATGACTGTATACATTTCTTTATCTCTCACATACTACCTCCCTTTTCTTTCCGCAGCAGTTCCCTAACAAAATCCCCCAGCTCACTCCACACCAGATCATCAAAATATCCGGCACCTTTGTGAATAGTACGATGATAGGGAAGTTTTATTTTCTGAATTCTTTCCAGCACAGGAATCTTGTCCCACAAACGCAGCAGATTTTCAAACTGACTGATTTTGGCCTGTGACATGGGATCTGTACGTATCGGCATATAAATCTTATTGCAAAGCTCCATCATTTCATAAAGCTCCGTCACTCCGTCTCCCATATCCAGCAAAATCACATCATATACACTGTTACCTGCAATTTCCTGCAGAAGCTGCGTCCATTCCTTCAGACTGGTCTGCTGAATATCCATGGGAGACAATACCGGAGGCACAAAATCCAGATTATTGACTGTCTGCACCATTCCAGCCATCTTACCTGCCAGATTCGGCGTGTTCTGCCGCAGATAATAAAGCAGATCTCCCAGGGTCTGGTCATAATTTTTTTCCAATAGATACTCAAATCCTGAATATTCCTCCAGATTCAGATAGAGAGCAGCCCGACTTTTCGCCAGAATCTGTCCCAGAGTCAATGCGAATGTTGTTTTCATGGTTCTTCCTACCGGAGAATAAATACCGATAATTTCCACATGCTTTCTTTCCGTCTGCAGCAGAGGTGCCGGCATATGGCGTTTTTCTCCATAACACGCCAGGGCTTCACGCACCACCTGAGCAGACGGCTGATACTTATAAATACTGGGATATTCATAGGTACTTTCCGGCACAATCCCCTCGGACAGAATCAATATCTGCCCGATATCCTGCTCCTGTATGTCCTCACACATCGCATGCTCCGATATCAGAAGGAGCTCAACCGGATGTTCCTTTACAAAGTCCAATAACGTCTGTGCACTGGTAAAAACGCGTATTTCAAAGGGAATGTTTTTCTTTCGACTCAGATATTCCATAAAATGATAAGCATACTCTACCTCCAGATCACAGACAGCAAAAATATTTCTTTCTTTTCTCAAATAATCTCTCCTTTCAGCATCAGCAGCAACACACTGCAAAAAACAGGTACAGTAAAATGGATATTTTCCGGGTGTTTTCCCGGTGCCAGATATGGCGGAAATGTTTTTGTTACAAGTACATGATTTAGATAAGTAAAAAAATATACAAATCGTTCTTTTGTATTACATCGGAAAAGCAGCACCGGGACTGCAATCACAGCTCCTGCCAGAAAAGAAATTATAATACAATGGATAATGACTTTTCCTCCCATGGCACTTCCAAGGACCATAAAAACTTTGATGTCACCGGTTCCCAGCATCCTGCAGAAGAACAGCGGAAACAGTATCAAAAGCGGTATAAAAAGGCCGGTGAGCCACTCGGAAAAAGATCTTTTTTCCATTCCTGAAGCACACAGGAACAGACTGACTGCCACTCCGAAAACTATGGCAAAATTCGATACCTTCTCCCACTTTAAGTCCATAATCATAGATATTATGGAAAAACAGATGCAAAAAATGCAGGCAATGTTCATATTCATCTCCACTTTTATGTTTTATTTTGTTTGGGGAAACCTGCAGCGGATTCACTGCTCCGGATGTGAATATGGGCTCATTATATCTGCCCTTTCTGGATTTGTCCAGAGGATTTTGAAAGATTTTTATAATTTGGCAGTTCTCTCCAAATATCAGGTCAAAATTTTGTCAGTTATTTTTTGCAATTTATTTTCGACATTTTATGACTTTTTTATTTGCAATCCAGAAACAGTTGCAATTCATACCGAAAAAGTGTATAACATGTTTAACACAATACATAAGGAGTTAACCCATGAGTAAAGAAATGAAAACCAATGCCATGCGCATTCTGGATAAAAATCATATTTCCTACGAACTGCTGCAGTACGAATGCGATGAATTCATCGACGGACTTCACACAGCAGAAAAGACCGGAGCACCGGTAGAACAGTCTTTTAAAACTCTGGTTGCCCAGGGAAAAAGCCGCCAGTATTACGTTCTGGTTGTGCCGATTGCAGAAGAAGTACATCTCAAACAGGCTGCCCGAGTGGTTGGAGAAAAGTCCATTGAACTGATTCCTGTAAAAGAAATCACAAAGGTCACCGGTTATGTGAGGGGAGGCTGCAGTCCTCTGGGCATGAAAAAGCTATTCCCTACCTTCATCCACAACAGTGCGGAAAACTTTGACAAAATCTATGTGAGCGGCGGGCGCATCGGCACTACAATCTGCCTGAATCCTCAGGAACTTGCCCGGGTAACACACGCCCGCTTTGCCTGCATTACAGAAGAAACCGCCGGCTGACCACTCCTATCGCGTAAACTCATAGATACCGATTCCAGTGGCAAGAGCCAGATTCAGAGAATCAATATGGTCGGTATGACGAATCACCACACTCTGCCCTTCATCAGCAAAAGAATCGGGAAGACCTGTTGCCTCGTTGCCAAAAATCAGGGAATATGTCTCTCCCTTTTCCCGATGAAGTTCCTGAAGGGGAACTGCCCCTTTGAGCATGAACGGATAGAGCTTCCGGCTGCCTGCCTGTTCTTTATACTCCTCAAAGCTTTTAAAATAACAGAAGTTCAACTGAAACAAGGAGCCCATGGAAGCCCTCACCACCTTGGGATTAAATACATCAACACCCGGCTCGATAATTGCAAGATTTTCAATTCCAAATCCTATGCTTGTCCTGATAATCGTCCCCATGTTACCCATGTCACTGGGATTCACCAGAACAATATGGTTTTTCTCCGGCTCCAGTACATTACTATACTTTTCAAACACGCCTACCGCAAATATATTCTCCTTATCCCTCAGCTTTTCTACAGCCTTCCCATTCCTCTCCAGAGGAATGCCATGCTGTGTACACAGCCCACTGATGATATCCAGCTGTGCCTGGCTGTTCATGTCGGGATGAAGCAGTACTTTCAGCACATGTTCCGGCTGATGTTTCAGAAGTTCAATTGTCGGGAAAGCTCCCATGGCATAGGAGTGTTCCATTTTTTTCGCATATTTTTTTAACGGTACATCACGATTCATATTCTGTTTTCCCTTCATATATTTTCACAACTACTGTAAAAAGGATCCTGCCCGGAAGACTTTTTTATATCATGGGAAAGAAAAAGGACTTTCTCATGGTATAAAAAAACACCGTCCCCGCAGTTCAGTGTCTGCAAAAACAGTGCTTTCAGTGCGCCTTCAGGGACTCGAACCCTGGACAAATAGATTAAGAGTCTACTGCTCTACCAACTGAGCTAAAGGCGCGTCTGTATGTTATCTTTAACGCAAGAACTATTATAATCAATGATTCAAAAAAAAGCAAGTATTATTTTTATTTTTTCTTAACTTTTTTTCCTTTTTTTTCAGATTCCGCCAGGATAGTGTCCAGTTCCCTCAAATTTTTGTCTATCCGGGATATGGTTCGGCTCAATCCCGGACTTCTGTAATTCCAGTCCCACAGGGGTGTTTTCTGAAAAAAATTCTTTCTCATACACATTACCTGCCTTTTTATGATACCAGAATTGTTTCTCATACAACTCTAGTGTACTGACACGTTCATTTTCAAACTAATGACGCAGAATGTTTTTTCAACGACAAGGCGACTGAATAAGGCGATGCGGTGGCATCGTCGATTGAAGTCAACGAAGCTCGGTGGGAAAACAGGCAAGTCATTAGTTGAAATATGAACGTGTCAGTACACTAGTATAATCCACGTTAATTACCGTGGATTATACTAGTATCATAATATGCAGAATAACCCAACTTGCTCATACTTTCATCGCCGGATAATCATTTTGTGTATGGGATTTCCCATGGATGAGAATTTTTCTTCGTATTCTGTCATCACATTTCCCCATACCATCTCAGACTCATGATGAAGATCAAAAGTACTGGCAACCAGCTGCCATTTGGTTTCTTCCACTTCCTGCAGAGAAAATTCAAACAGCCCTCGATTGTCTGTCTTAAATTCCACCTGACCATCCTCTGCCAGAATCTGGTCGTACCGTTCCAGAAACTGCCGGGATGTCAGACGTCTTTTGGCATGGCGTTCTTTGGGCCACGGATCAGAAAAGTTCAGGAAAATCCTGTCCACTTCTCCCTGTGCAAATACTTCCGGAAGATTCCGTGCATCCATTCGGATAAAATACAGATTTGACAGTTCCTCTTCCATCTGCTCTCTCTTTTGTACGGCGCGAAGGAGCACACTGTCGTACATCTCTATTCCAATAAAATTAATGTCCGAATGAAGGCGTGCCATGTCCATGATAAAACGACCTTTCCCCATCCCCACTTCTATCCACACCGGGTGATTATTTTTTAAAACTTCTGCCCATTTTCCTTTCTGGCTATCTGGATTCTGCACAACAAATCGGCTGTCTGCAATCACATCTTTGGAACCTGGGATATTTCTCAGTCTCATATCTGTTTCCGTTACTGAAAACTTATAAAAAGTTATAAACTTTTATGTTTCATTCCTACTTCATCGTGTATGCTTTTGATTTGTATTTCTACAATATCTACTCACAAGTTCTTGTACACTCCATAGGCGTAAATTCCTGACTAAACGTATCAGTACATATCTGCATTAACTTGAACGTGTTATTATGCAGATTGTTGTTCTAAAACCATTTCTCCATATCTTTTCAGATTCAAAGCCGCCTGATAATCTCTATCAATTACATTACCACATTCACATTTATAAATACGGTCTGACAACTTCAAATCTTTCTTAATATTTCCACAACAACTACATAATTTAGAACTTGGAAAGAATCTGTCTGCAATGATAACTGGAATATTATTCCATGCAGATTTGTATTCAATCTGTCTTCTAAATTCTCCAAAACATTGTTGTTGAACAGTTTTAGATAAATGTTTATTCTTCATCATACCTTTTACATTCAAATCTTCTAATACTATATAAGACGGTTTGGTTTTCACTATCTCAGTAGTAGTTTGATGTAAATAGTTCTGACGAATATTCACTAGTCTATGATCTAATTTTAAAAGTTCTTTTTCGCTTTTTATAATATTACTTGTTTTACAGTAACTTCCTCCTTTCTTATTTTTCTCATATTTTCTTGAGATTGAACGCTGTAACCTGCGTTTTCTTCTTTCTAACTTTTTAATTCTTTGTGTTTTATTAATATTCTGATATTTGTGTTCATCAGAACATATTGCCAAATCTTTAATTCCTAAATCAATTCCAATCCCTTCATTTGATGGAAGAGTAGTGCAATCTTTATATTCAATACCAACTGTAATGTACCAATTAAGTCCATCATACTTCATACGAGGATTCATATATTTTACATTTTCAGTTGGTATATGACCTTGTTCTGCAAGTTTTATCCAATTTAGTTTCTGTTTATTCTTCTTTTTAGAGGTAGCAAATCCTTCAACTTTTACATGCGTATCTGTAAACTGAATTTTTACATTATCCTGATAAAACTTTGGGGCTGCATGTTTTTTACTTTTGAATCGTGGAAATTTTGTATATCCTTTAAAGAAATCTCTATATGCTTCACATGCGTCTTTGATTGCCTGTTTCGTAACGTTGTTAGAAACATTATTTAGCCATGCATACTCATTTGTTTTCTTTAACTGTGTAAATTCTATTCTTAAATCTCCATCAGATATAAATTTACCACCATTCTTGTAGTTTTCCTGTTCTCTTCCTAAAGCCCAATTATAAGCAAATCTGGCAGTATTAGCATATTGGAATAATTTAGTCTTTTGTTTGTTATTTGGGAGTAACATTACTCGTATGGTTTTTATCACTGTCTTCACCACCATCCTCAATAATTAATTCCTTTACAAGTTTTTCATATTTTCTATTTGTCGTTCCAAATCATCTTTTTGTATATTACTTGAAACACTACAATATCCAATAACAATTCTGTCAAGATTTGGTTTTATATTCATAACTTGATTTAATTGTTCATGTGAATAATATCTGTATCCGTTGCTAGAAGTATGGTGTGGATGGAGTTTTCCATTATTGTCCCAATTTCGTAATGTTTGTGCTGACACTCCTAATATTTTTGAAAATTCATTGATAGAATAGTATTTACTCATAATTGAAATCTCCTTATAATGTTTATACTTTATTCCATCAATAAAAGTTATAAAAGACAACATATATTTATAACTTTTTATATGTTCCATTTAACTGTTTACTGTCTTCCTGTTATCTAAATCTTATCTCATCTTATCATAAAATGGTATTTTAATAAAGTAATATTTCAGCAACTGCTCACTCTTTTATGTACATATATAAATAAGAAGTTTTTGTGCATTTTTTAATGATTTCATGTCAATGATATAGAAAAGGTGTGAATGGTTACAATTTACATCTTTGATAAAAAGGTGTATGCTGTAGGGAAATTCTAAAAAGTTTTGACATAAAGGAGGGGAAATATGGAACCTATTATTGAAAAGCTGACGGAAATTGAAACCGCTACCTCCCGTATTATGGAATCTGCTGTCAATGAAACACGGATTCAGGATCAGGAATCTGAAAAACGGATGGCAGAATTTGACAGACACGTGGAACAGGTCACCCAGGAAAAGCTGGCCCAACTGCATGACAGTCTTCAGAAGCAGGCTGAAAAAGAACTGGCCGATCTGAAAGCGGACATGGAACATCAGATGAATTCCATGGACAGTTATTTCCGTGATCACCATCAGGAAATAACCGACAAAATTTACAAAAATATAATCAGGATGTGATCATCATGGGGAATTTATTATCTTACAGTGGCCTGTCCACTAAAATTCGTGCCATGCAAAGCAAGCTTCTGACAGACCGGCAGTACCGGGAACTGGCAGAACTGAAAAATGTTCCTCAGGCGGTGGCCTATCTCCGTCAACAGCCCTCATATGAAAATACATGGGCTTCTTTGTCCGATGACGAACTTCATCGCGGTAAAATTGAACAGCTTCTGGTCAACTCTATTTATGATGATTTTGCCAAGATTTACCGGTTTTCCAACGGAAAACAGAGGAAATTCCTGGATTTGTATTTTGGACGGTATGAGATATCTATCATGAAAGAATGCCTGAATAAAATCTTTGATCACAGAGATGTCAATCTTGATCTTTCTCTGTTCAAACCCTTTTTTGACAACCATTCTCAACTGGATATCAATAAGCTGACATCTTCCATTTCTATTGAGGAATTTGTAGGAAACCTGAAAGATACTCCTTATTATCAGCCCTTACAGGCTCTTGCCTGGCTGGAACGTCCGACTTTATTCGATTATGAAATGACTCTGGATCTGTTTCATTTTTCTGAGATATGGAAAACCAAGGATAAGATTCTGAAGAAGAAAGAGCTGGAGGAAATCACTGCTGCCTATGGCAACAAATTTGATCTGCTGAACATTCAGTGGATCTACCGGTCCAAACAGTACTACCATATGGATAGTCCGGACATTTATGCCCTGCTGATTCCCGTTAATTACCGGCTTCGCAAACGGGATATTACAGCTCTTGTGGAAGCAGAAAATATGTCCGCATTCGAGGCGGCACTTTCAGCAACCTATTACGGAAAGCATTATGAAAAGCTGGCTCCGAATACGCTGGAAGAAATGTATTCCCACATCATGAAGTATGTTCTTTCCAAAGAAGCCAAAGAAGATCCTTATTCAATAGCAACCATTTATTGCTATCTTTATCATAAGGAACATGAGATCGACCGTCTGACCACCGTACTGGAATGTATCCGATATAGTGTCAATCCGGACGATACCATGAGCTATATTTTTAAGTCTTAGGTAAGAATTACCTGAAACTCTACAACCGGAGGATGTGAAACATGATTGAAAAAATGAAATTTATCAGCATCACCGGGCCCAAAGCGGATATTGACC
>JBJELT010000151.1:0-6405 GCA_051879295.1 Oliverpabstia sp.
CAGAAGCGGGTGTGAAAGCTCTGACCGATTTTATCAAAGAGTGTGGTCTTCCGACTAAAATGGCAGAATTGAAGTCCAGAGTAGAAATCACACCGGAAGTGCTTCGTCAGGTGGCTGATACCTGCAATATTATTAAGTGCAATCCACGTGAGCTTAGCAGAGATGAAATTTATGAAATCCTCATGGAATGTTTATAAGCAGCACAATATTAAATTGAAAGAAATGGTGATTATGACTAAAAAAGTGGTGAGTATTTTGATGGTGGTATTGTTGATTATTTCTCTTACCGCCTGCGGGCAAACTACTACAAATAGAAGTGATGAAGCTAATTCTACTTCTAACGAATCGGTACAGACGAACACCGAGGCTGATACAGAAACACAGGCTGTACCTTCGGAGCCCCAATCTACGGAGGAAAGTACAGAAACAGTGGAAATGCCCCATGAGAATGGAAAAACCCTGATTGCATATTTTTCATGGTCTGGAAATACCCAAGAAATGGCTTCCTACATTCAGGAACAGACGAAGGGAGACTTGTTTGAAATTGAACCGCTGAATCCATACCCAACCGATTACGAGGAATGTGGTGATGTTGCTCTGGTGGAGCGTGATGAAAATGCCCGCCCGGAAATTGCAAATCTGCCGGATTCCATTGAAGAATATGACACAATCTTTATCGGTTATCCAATTTGGTGGCATACGGCTCCTATGATTATCGGAACATTTTTAGAGAACTACGATCTTTCTGGTGTTGAGGTTTATCCTTTCACACAGTCCGCATCTATGGACACGGAACAGTTTGAAAATTCCATGGAGTTTATACTGGAAAGTGCTGCAGGAGCGAATGTTCATGACGGTCTGTTTACAGAGGCATCTGACAGGTCGGGTATTCTTGATTATTTGACGGAGAATGGATTTGTAGAATAAAGGAGGCTATTATGGAACGACCATATATTATCTGCCATATATTAAGTGCGCTGGACGGAAAAATTACGGGTGCATTCATGGGAACAAAAACAGCACAGACTGTAAGTGAGGAATATGCACGTATCCGTTCAGAATACCAAGCTGACGCATGGCTTTATGGAACGGTGACAACAAAAGAATTTACACAGGGGATAAAACCAGAGCTTGATCCGACAACAGAGGTTCCCGATGGTGATTTTATTGCAGTCAGTAATGCACCACTCCACTATGTTTCCATAGATACGCAGGGAGAAATCGGATGGGAAACTGGTACATTTCGTAAAGCTGGAAGACCAGATGCCCATGTGATTGAAGTCCTGACAGAAAGTACCGCACCAGCTTACCGGGCTTATCTTCGCAAACGCGGAGTGTCTTATATTCTGGCTGGTTCTGAAATGTTGGACAGCAAGGTGGCGGCTAAAAAACTGTATCAATTGTTTGGAATTGATACACTGCTGATCTGTGGTGGAGGTACGATTAACTGGACATTTTTGCAGCAGGGTGCTGTCGATGAATTGAGTTTGCTGATTGCACCAGCTGCTGATGGAAATCCAGATTCTGTAACAGTGTTTGAAAAGTCAGATCTTCTGCCGGATTGTATGCCAGTTGAATTTCAACTGAAGAATATAGAAAAATTGAAAGCGAATGGTGTTCGGTTGGTCTATACAGTGAATCACAAAGGATAGAAGGTGAAAATGGAGAAATCGAATTATATTGTATTATTCTGTATGATTGCGGTTTTCGTAGTTTTACTTAGCGGATGCGCACAGAGGAATAACGCTCATCCGTCTGCAGAATTGTTTCCTGATAGTCCAGTTGTTGAGGAAAAGAAGGAGCAGGTAACCGAAAATTCAAAGTATGAATATGAAGTGAGAGAACTTTATGCAGAGCGTGATGAAAATCGCATTTATGGTGTGATCTATGTTCCGCAGGATGCAGGAGAGAAAATGCCGACAGTTATCTTTTCGCATGGATTTGGAGGTAACTATCAGGTTGGGACTCAATATGCTGAGGCTCTCGTACAAAAGGGATATGTGGTCTATTGCTTTGATTTTTGTGGTGGAAGTCCGGGAAGCAGAAGCGATGGATCCACGCTGGAAATGTCAATTTTTACTGAACAGGCAGATTTAGAAGCGGTGATTCGTATGATGCAGGAGCAGTCTTTTGTGGACGAAGAAAATATTTTTCTAATGGGTACAAGTCAAGGCGGCGCAGTATCAGCTATTACGGCCGCAGAAAACAAACAGGAAATTAGAGGGATAATTCTCCTATATCCTGCTTTTTGCCTGGTAGACCAGACAAAAGAACGATTTGACAGCGTGGAAGACATACCTGATACTTATTTTTCCCTGTGGATGACAATAGGTCGGGCCTATGCAGAAAAACTGTTGGATTATGATATCTATGAGGCTATTTCAGCTTATGACAGGGACGTTTTACTGCTTCACGGAGATGCTGACAGCATTGTTCCTCTTTCTTACTCGGAGAAAGCAATCGAGGCTTATACTTCAGCCCGGTTAGAAGTATTGCCAGGAGCCGGTCACGGATTTTACGAAAATGATGCGGAACAAGCAATCGCTTGGACACTGGATTATTTGGACACTCATAAAGAGTAGAACGGAGGCGTATTATGACTCGCAGAATATTAATAGTTGTTTTGACTTTGATCTTAACATATTCTCTGGCAGCTTGCGGAGAAGTCGAACAGAAGAATACAGAGATTTCTGATGTCTCTGAAAATAGCCACTATGAAAGTGTGGAAGGTACACTGATAAAGATGATTACCGATAACACAGAGGTGGTTATTACATTGAATGATTCAAGGGCGGCTGCCGATTTGGTGGCAATGTTGCCGCTGGAATTAACACTTATTGAACGAAATAGCTTTGCCAAAGGTATGACACTTCCGGAGCATCTTTCCTCCGTAGAAGCAACGACAAGAGAATATGAGATTGGAGATTTCGGCTACTGGAATGCTGGACCTGACCTTGCGATTTTCTATGATGATATTTATGAACAGACCGTTGTAGAAGTTATTCCGTTAGGTCATGCGCAGTCAGGAGCTGAGACGATGGCGAACGAATCGGGGACGGTTCGATTAGAATTGGTAGATAAAGGAGACCAGAATGAAAATGAGTAAGAATGTATTGATTATTTCAGCCAGTCCACGTAAGGGTGGAAACTCAGATACACTTTGTGATCAGTTTATGAAAGGAGCTGAAGAAGCGGGCAATCGAGTAGATAAAATTCGGCTTGCAGAGCTTAAAATTGACTATTGCTCCGCCTGTTATGCCTGTAAAAAATTAGGGCATTGTGTAAAACAGGACGGTATGGAACAGGTCATCGCGAAAATGCGGGATGCGGATGTGATTGTTCTGGCTACTCCCGTATATTTCTACACCATGTGTGCGCAGATGAAAACCATGATTGACCGTACTTTGGGCGGAGCGCAGAAAGCTGGTCTGGAAAATAAGGAATTTTATTTGATTGCTACTGCTGCCGATGGAAAGGCGGCAATGGAACGGACGATTGACGGGCTGCGTGGCTACTTAGAATGTCTGCCGGGAGCAAAAGAGATGGGAGCTATCTATGGCGCAGGAGCTTGGCAGTTTGGCGATATTCAAAGAAACCCTGCATTGCAGGAAGCATACCATATGGGCAAAAACATCTGTTGACATAGATTGCGATAAAAAGTAAAGGAGTAAAATTCTATGAAAAAATTAACAGCCATTCTTCTTTCTGCTCTGCTGGTTCTTTCTCTGGCTGCTTGTGGCAATAGCAATCAGAATAATGCGGAGGATACACCAGCAGAAACGAAGATTACCACTCCGGTAACGGAACCCGAAAGCACAAATGAAAACGCAGAAGCCGAGACGGAAACTTCGGATTCCGCGGAAGTCGGGACAGAAATCTCGGATTCTGCAGAAGCAGGAAACGGTAATATTTTGATTGCATACTTCTCTGTTATGGAGACAGACGGTGTGGATACTGTGGCCGGTGCAAGCCGCGTGGCAATAAACGGCGAGGTTTTGGGAAATAACGAGTACATCGCCCAGATTATTCAGCGTGAAACCGGCGGCGACCTTTTTGCCATTAAAACGGTACAGGAATATCCTACGACCCACGATCCTCTTTTGGAATTTGCCTACAATGAGAAAGCCGACAATGCCAGACCGGAGCTTGCAACACAGATTGAAAATCTCGACAGCTATGATGTGATTTTCCTGGGCTATCCTAACTGGAATGCAGACCTGCCGATGCCGCTCTATACATTCCTTGAAGAATATGATTTTAGCGGCAAAACCATTATTCCGTTTACTACTCATGGTGGAAGCGGATTCTCCAGAACCATTCAGACCATTTCTGAATTACAGCCGGGTGCAACAGTTATTTCTGACGGTCTTTCTATCTCCCGAAACAGTGTGTCAAGGGCAGAAAGCGATGTTGTAGCTTGGGTGAATGGTCTTAATTTGAACGCCGAGTAATGATGACAAGTAAGGGCCTGCCCGTGGTTTGACAGGCAGGCTCTTACCTGAAAATGGGAGGAATGTTTCTGATGAAGAAAAAATTTGTATTTAAGATAGCCATTGATATGGTAATGACAGTCTTATTGCTGTTTCTTATGGCGCGACAGCTTACCGGGGATTCTGCGCATGAATGGCTTGGAGCGGGTATGCTTATTTTATGGATTGCCCATCATATTCTGAATCGGAGCTGGTATAGCCATCTTTTCAAAGGAAAATATACGCCTATGCGCATTTTGCAGACAGTGACAAATTTCGCTGTACTACTCTCCATGTTCGGTTTAATGGTGAGTAGTATCATTCTTTCCAGAGAGGTTTTCGCTTTCCTGCCGATTTCCGGCGGTATCGCTCTGGCAAGGCCGTTACATGTGCTTTCCGCATTTTGGGGATTTGTGCTGATGGCACTGCATCTCGGTCTGCACTGGAATAT
Source organism: Oliverpabstia sp. (assembly GCA_051879295.1). Lineage (GTDB taxonomy): Bacteria > Bacillota > Clostridia > Lachnospirales > Lachnospiraceae > Oliverpabstia. The sequence continues at coordinate 4,921 of JBJELT010000151.1, forward strand.
GATTCTTGGCATGGTACGGAAAGCAACAGGGCCAGTTGCTTCTAAGTGGAAGCGAATCGTTCTGCGCATGGTTGCTGCTGTGATTGCCGGATATGGTCTTTATTCCTTTGTAAAAAACCAATTTCTGTCCTATATGTTTTTGATATCTTCATTTGTATTTTTTGATTTTGAAAGACCTGTTCTGCTCTTTTTTACGGAGTATGTCGCTATTGTGGGATTGTTCATTTTTCTGGCACATTATACTTCCAATGGGATTCAAAGGTTTACCGGGGGGAGGAAAAAACTGGTGGAGAAAAAATGCAAGAAGAAAACAGAGAAAGGATATTAAATGAATATATGGCATGATATGCCCAGACAAAGGGTAACAGCAATTAAATTTCCTGTCTATGTGACAATCACAAAAGGAAGCAATAAAAGATATGAATTTGATTTAGAAACGGGAGTACTTCAGCTGACGGAGATGCTGTATGCGGCAGTCTGCTATCCAGTGAACGGTGGAATCATTCACTGCCTCTGCATAATAAAGCAACACAGCAAAGGACAGCACCTGGTACTACATTTAAACCGGTAACAGCAGCAACAGAATGCCATGATGGCAATTGGTTCAGGGGGCTTATGGGGAAAGGCCTGGACAATACCAGGTCCCTGTCTGTGATGAATGGAGGTTTCCTTCCAGAACCCCATACAGGTAGTGGCAGGGGAAGAATTGGGATTTACAGGAAGCTGTCTGATAATTCTTAAATTAACCTGTTGTGTTAGTTAAATAATGAAAGCTCCAACATAATATGCTATCCTATTTGTAGACTAATACAAATACGAAAGGAGGCATTATCATGCTGAAGCTTCCGGGGAGTCATTTTGTTTCATATAAACTCTGATGGTAAATAATCTACAATTTATTTATTCAGTGGACAGATAGCACAGATAGCCTGACTGGATATTCCCTGCAGTGTTCCGGTAAATCCCAGCCCCTCTTCCGTGGTCGCTTTGATATTTACCTGATCTTCTCCGATTTCCAGTGCCTCAGCGACATTTCTGATCATAGTATCAATATAGGGAAGCAGTTTAGGTTTCTGTGCAATAATGGTCGCATCCAGATTAACAATGCGATATCCTTTTTCTTTTAGCAGTTCTCCTACTTTTTTCAACAAAAGAATACTGGAAATCCCTTTGTACTGTGGGTCTGTATCTGGAAAATGTCTTCCGATATCACGAAGTGCTGCAGCTCCAAGGATAGCATCCATAATGGCATGTACTACCACATCAGCATCCGAGTGCCCCAAAAGCCCCAGTTCCCAGGGAATCGTAACCCCGCCCAGAACCAAATCTCTCCCTTCAGTCAGTTTGTGAACATCATAACCCATTCCTACTCTAATCATTATTCATTCTCCGTTTCATTTATAAAAGTATACTTTTTTGTTAATTTTGGAAAGGGACGGAAACTTCATATCATTTTTTCAGAAGCAGGCCGTTCCTCCTCAGCTA
>JBJELT010000152.1:0-6389 GCA_051879295.1 Oliverpabstia sp.
TTCTGCTGAGCAACCAGCTGTTCTGCCCCGTATTTTTTACGAAGAGCTGGTTTTTCAATTTTGCCTGTGGCGTTTCTTGGAACATCTGCAAAGATAATCTTCTTTGGTCTCTTGTACCTCGGAAGTCCTTTGCAGAACGCTTCGATTTCCTCTTCTGTGCAGGTCATGCCTTTTTTAATAGAAATAATAGCACCTGTAATTTCTCCGAGACGTGGGTCCGGGAGACCGATAACGGCCACATCATTCACTTTTTCATATCCGCTCAGGAAGTTTTCAATCTGTACCGGATAAATATTTTCTCCACCACTGACAATGACATCCTTCTTACGGTCTACCAGGAAGTAGAAACCATCCTCATCCTGTATAGCCATATCACCGGTGCGGAGCCATCCGTCTACAATCGTTTCTTCGGTAGCTTTTGGATCGTTATAATAGCAGGTCATGACACCAGGTCCCTTAACACAAAGTTCTCCAACTTCTCCAAATGGAACCTCTTTCATATTTTCATCTACAATCTTACATTTCCAGCGATATCCGGGAACCCCGATGGCTCCAACTTTGTGAATATTTTCAACACCAAGATGAACGCATCCGGGACCGGTGGATTCGGATAGTCCGTAGTTGGTATCGTAGAGGTGATTCGGGAAGTATTCTTTCCAATGCTTGATCAGAGAAGGCGGAACCGGCTGTGCACCAATGTGCATCAGTCTCCACTGGCTCAGCTCATAATCTTCAAGTTTCAGTTCTCCACTGTCCAGTGCATTCAGGATATCCTGTGCCCACGGAACCAGAAGCCATACGATGGTACATTTTTCCTTGGAAACAGCATCCAGAATAACCTCTGGAGAGGTACCCTTCAGAAGAACCGCCTTGCTTCCTGCACAGAGACTTCCCATCCAGTGGAACTTTGCACCGGTATGATAAAGTGGCGGAATGCAAAGGAAGGTATCGTTCCGGTCTGTCAGGTGGTGCCGCTGTTCCATCTGAGCAGCCTGGGTCAGACTTTCATGGTTATGTAAAATCGCTTTTGGAAATCCTGTAGTTCCGGAAGAGAAATAAATCGCTGCATCATCTTCTTCTTCCAGACGGATGAGTGGAGGCTGGCTGGAGCAGTCAGCAACCAATTCATGATAGCTTTCTGCAAAAGTAGGGCAGGTGTCACCTACATAAATAAGAAGCCGTCCTTTTGCCAGCTCATCTTCGATTGATTCAATACGTCCGATGAATTCTGGTCCAAAGAAAAGGACATGAACTTCTGCCAGATTTGCACAATATTTGATCTCTTCTGAATCAAAACGGAAGTTGAAAGGAACCGCAATGGCACCGGTTTTCAGGATTCCGAAGTAAATCGGCAGCCATTCCAGACAGTTAAACATAAGAATTGCTACGCGGTCTCCTTTTTTGATTCCGCGATTGATCAGCATGTTCGCTACGCGGTTTGCTTTTTCATCAAAGACACTCCAGGTAATTTCTCTTCTGTATGGTTCAAAAGAAGTGGCCTGTACCAGGCTGTATTCTCTCCAGCTGGTTCTCTTTGTGTCTTTCAGAGAGGGATTTAATTCAACCAGAGCGACTTCGTCCCCATATAATTTATGATTTCGCTCAAGTAAATCAGTAACAGGCATGATATTTTCCTTTCTGTTTTATGCTTTAAGACTTTAAACCAAGATAGCATATTTAAGAACTAAAGTCAACAACCTGGACAGATAATTGTTATTGCTTACAAGTCAGCTGTTTAACCTTTTAAAGAAGTAAAAAAAATTGTTTACGATTCAGGTTAAAAATGATACAATAATACAAAAAATGTGTTTGTTTGCAGAAAGATGAGGTTTATATGAAAAAAAATTTTCAGAGAACCAGAAAAGAAGACATGTACAAGGCAATTCTTCAGCTGGAAACATTGGAAGAGTGTATGGACTTTTTTGAGGATATTTGTGCTCAGACGGAACTTCGATCCATTGAGCAGCGTTTCGAAGTAGCGAGAATGCTTGCTCAGGAAAAGGTCTATTCCGACATTATGAGTACAACAAGTGCAAGTACAGCAACCATCAGCCGTGTGAACCGTGCATTAAATGGCGGAACTGGTATGTTGGAAAAAGCCTTGCATCGCCTGGAAGAGAACGAAGCAAAGACAGAAAGTGAAAGTTGAAAGGAGAATGAATATACCTATGAAACAGTTAATGTTAGGTAATAAGGCATTTGCCAGAGGTTTATACGAGGCAGGATGCAGTGTTGTATCCAGTTATCCTGGAACTCCAAGTACGGAAGTCACCGAGGAAATTGCAAAATATGATGAAGTTTATTGTGAGTGGGCACCAAATGAAAAGGTTGCAATGGAAGTTGCTTTTGGAGCCTCTCTTGCAGGAAAAAGAAGCTTTTGCGGTATGAAGCATGTTGGTCTGAATGTAGCGGCTGATCCACTTTTTACATGCTCCTATACAGGGGTTAACGCAGGTATGGTAATCTGTGTAGCAGACGATGCAGGAATGCATTCTTCTCAGAATGAGCAGGATTCCCGTCATCACGCAATCGCAGCCAAGGTGCCTATGCTTGAGCCATCAGATTCCTCAGAAGCGCTGGAATTTACAAAGATTGCATATGAGATTTCTGAAACTTTTGATACTCCGGTAATTATGAAAATGTGTACTCGTGTAGCCCATTCTCAGAGTGTTGTAGAACCGGGTGAGCGCGTGGTTCCGGAGCAGAAGCCGTATGAGAAAAATATTCAGAAATATGTCATGATGCCTGGAAATGCTATACGGCGTCATCCATTTGTAGAAGAACGTACCAGGAAATTGACGGAATACGCAGAGACCAGTCCGCTGAATCGTGTAGAAATGTGCGGAACTGCACTTGGCATCATCACTTCTTCCACCAGTTATCAGTATGCGAAAGAAGTTTACGGTGAGAGCGCAAGTATTTTGAAACTTGGTATGGTAAACCCGCTGCCGGTAAAACTTATTAAAGATTTTGCAGCAAAAGTTGAGAGACTGATCGTTATCGAAGAGTTGGATCCCATTATTGAAAATCATTGTAAACAGCTTGGTCTGACCTTATCCGGTAAAGATCTGCTTCCAATCTGCGGAGAGTTCTCTCAGAATCTCATCGCTGAAAAGATTGATGGAAAATGTGCAGAGTTCTGTTCTCTTGAAGAACAGCTTCCGGGAAGACCGCCTGTTATGTGCGCAGGATGCCCTCACAGAGGTTTATTCTATACTCTTTCCAGAAATAAATGTACTGTTCTCGGAGATATCGGCTGTTATACGCTTGGTGCAGTAGCTCCGCTTGCAGCTATGGATATGACTCTTTGTATGGGTGCATCCATCAGTGCAATCCACGGATTTAATAAAGCGAATGGCAAAGAAAGTGAAGGAAAGACAGTAGCTGTAATCGGTGATTCTACATTTATGCATTCTGGTATGACCGGCCTGGCCAATGTTGCTTATAACCAGAGTAATTCCACCATTATCATTCTGGATAATTCTATAACAGGTATGACCGGACATCAGCAGAATCCTACCACCGGATACAACATTAAAGGTGATCCGGCAGGAAAGATTAATCTGGAGGCCCTCTGCAAAGCTATGGGATTCAACCGTGTAGCCGTCGTTGATCCATACAATCTGGAGGAATGTGACAGAGTATTGAAAGAAGAACTTGCAGCAGATGAACCATCTGTAATCATCAGCCGCCGGCCATGTGCTCTTCTTAAGTATGTAAAACATAAGGCACCTTTGCAAGTTGCGGCTGATAACTGTGTAGGCTGTAAATCCTGTATGCGTCTGGGATGTCCGGCAATCAGCGTAAAAGACAAAAAAGCTGTGATTGATACAACATTGTGCGTTGGCTGTGGTGTATGTCAGCAGTTGTGTAAGTTTGATGCATTACAGAGCGGGGAGGAATAAAGAAATGACAAAGAACGTAATGATTGTTGGTGTAGGCGGACAGGGTTCTCTTCTTGCCAGCAAACTTTTAGGATATCTTCTTTTGAACGAAGGTTATGATGTGAAAGTTTCTGAAGTACATGGTATGAGTCAGCGCGGCGGAAGCGTGGTTACATATGTAAGATTTGGCGAGAAGGTTTATTCACCGGTCATTGACAGAGGAGAAGCTGACTTTATCGTATCTTTTGAAAAACTGGAAGCGGCACGTTATGTGGAATATCTGAAAAAAGGCGGACGTATCGTAGTAAATACTCAGCAGATCGATCCTATGCCGGTTATTATCGGTGCTGCTTCTTATCCGGAAAATCTTATCGAAAAACTGGAAGCAAAAGGAATCGCAGTTGATGCCATGGATTGCCTTTCTCTTGCAGAGCAGGCTGGTTCCGCCAAGGCAGTTAATCTGGTTCTGATGGGAAGATTATCTAAATATTTTGATATTCCGGAAGAAAAGTGGCTCAGTGCCATTGAGCAGTGTGTTCCTGCTAAATTTGTGGAAATGAATAAAAAAGCATTTGCTCTTGGAAGAGGTTAATTGAGAGAGTGAATGAACATTATTAAATATGAAGTATAAGGAGAAGAAAAAGAGATGAGCAGATATTATCAGCCAGAGATTGAGTGCGCATCCAGAGAAGAAATTCGCAGGATCCAGAGTGAGAGACTTGTAAAGCAAGTGCAGAATGTTTGGGACAATGTACCAATGTACAGAAAGAGAATGGAAGAGAAAGGGATTACTCCAGAAGACATCAAGTCTGTTGATGATCTTCCAAAGTTACCGTTCATTGAAAAAGATGACTTAAGAGATCAATATCCATATGGATTGCTTGCACGTCCACTTTCTGAGTGTGTTCGTATTCAGTCTACCAGTGGTACTACCGGAAGACGTGTAGTTGCTTTTTATACCCAGCATGACATAGATTTATGGGAGGATTGCTGTGCCAGAGCCATCGTAGCAGCAGGCGGAACGAAAGAGGATGTCTGCCATGTAAGTTATGGTTATGGTTTGTTTACCGGCGGACCTGGATTAAATGGCGGATCTCACAAAGTTGGATGTCTGACACTACCTATGTCTTCCGGAAATACGGAGAGACAGATCCAGTTTATGACAGACCTTGGTTCTACGATTCTTTGCTGTACCCCATCTTATGCTGCTTATCTTGCAGAGACAATTCATGAGAAAGGAGTTCGCGATCAGATTAAATTGAAAGCCGGTATCTTCGGAGCTGAAGCATGGACAGAGGAAATGCGTCATGATATTGAAGAGAAGCTGGGCATCAAAGCATATGATATCTATGGTCTTACCGAGATTTCCGGACCTGGTGTATCTTTCGAATGCGAAGAACAGACAGGTATGCATGTAAATGAAGACCATTTCATTCCTGAAATCATTAACCCTATTACCGGGGAAGTTCTTCCGGATGGAGAAAAAGGCGAGCTTGTATTTACCAGTATTTCCAAAGAAGCATTCCCTCTGATGAGATATCGTACTCGTGATATCTGTATCCTCAGCAGAGAGAAATGTTCCTGTGGAAGAACACATGTTAAGATGACTAAACCACTTGGAAGAAGTGATGATATGCTCATCGTTAAGGGTGTAAATGTGTTCCCATCCCAGATTGAGACCGTTCTTATGAACCAGGGCTATCCGGCTAACTATCAGATCATTGTTGATCGTGTAAACAACAGCGATACCATTGAAGTTCAGGTAGAAATGACACCTGAGATGTTCTCTGATAACTTGAGTATTGTATCAGAAAAAGAGAAAGAACTTGTGAACGGACTGAAAGCGATGCTTGGTATTTATGCAAAGGTTAAGTTGGTTGCTCCAAAGACCATTGTAAGAAGTGAAGGCAAAGCAGTTCGAGTGATCGATAAACGAAACCTGTATCGGGGTTAATGAGTAGGAGGAAAAATTCATGGCAATTAAACAGATTTCTGTATTTCTTGAAAACCAGCCTGGAAAACTTGCTGAGTTTGCAGCAGTTCTTTCCGCACAGAAAATCAACCTTCGTGCTATTTCCGTAGCTGAAGCCGCTGATTTTGGTATTGTTCGTATCATTGTTGACGATGTTTTTAATGCAGTAACTATTCTGAAAAGTGAAAGATATATTTGTACAATTACCGATGTCCTTGCTGTAGAAGTTCAGGACGAGCCTGGTATGCTTGCAAATATGATTGGTGTACTTGGCGCTGAAGGAATCAATATCGAGTATATGTACACCATTTTAGGAAAGAAAAAAGCTGTTGCTTATATGATCATTCGTACGAATGCTGATGCAAAAGCAGCAAAGATTCTGGAAGGCAAAGGATTTAAGATTGCAGCTCCGGAAGCACTGAATTAATCTTGAAAGGAAATAAGAAAACCCACTGGAGATTTCTTCAGTGGGTTTCACTTATGTGCGCCTGGCGGCGCACGTCGCTAATGGATGAAAGTTCCTAATCCGCCCT
>JBJELT010000153.1:0-6351 GCA_051879295.1 Oliverpabstia sp.
ACAGACATTTCGCCAGATTACAGATTGACAAAATACCCCAAGTTGAGAAAGAACCCTTTAATGGCAAGTAGGCTGCATAACTTGTTTATATAGATTTTGGCCTATCCTGAGAGGTTTAAGGTTCAAAATAGCGACTGGCAGAACAGTAACGGTGTAGTTACTGTTCACACGGCAGCAGGACTTTTGGACAAAAATGTCCGGAAGTACCGGAAGCAGTGAACCGTCCGAAATTCGGAAGCTTGCGTCTCCCACTGGTTTAAAAATTTAGTTCGCCGAAGTCAATCACAAAATCAGGATAGATACCTGATTGTACAGAGTCAGAAAATGAATATTCCAGAGTATCCTCGGATTCAAAGTTATATACCATGGTACGGCTTTTATCCGGATCCACAATCCAGTATTCACGAACACCAGCAGTTCTGTACTTGAACAGTTTTGTAAAGTAATCTGTTCGCCTGCTGCCGGGTGAGACAATTTCTATGATCCAGTCTGGAGCACCAACACAACCCTTATCGTTAAGCTTGTGTTGGTCGCAAATAACGCTTATATCCGGCTCAACGTAGTTTTTATCGTTTTCGTTCAGAAACACGGCAAATGGGGCAATATCGACCTCACAGGAGCCTCCTTTTTTGTCGATATAGTCTGCAATTAACCGACTGAGGGATAACAAGATTTTCTGGTGCCTTCTGGTTGGTGGTGTCATGTAGTAGATCTGTCCGTCGATTAGTTCGGCCCTGGTGCCTTCTGGAAGAGCGTAAATATCTTCTATGGTATAGATACTTTCCTGTGGTAATGGCATAATCACACATCCTTTCATAGATAGTATAGAGTGTCATGGCAGCAGTTATTCAGATTTGTGGTTGTCTCGTTCCATTGTCTCTTTTACAGAACGTAGTATGAAACCATTAACGCTTTCACCGGTGTTTTTAACATGGTTTTTTAATAAATCTTTTTCACCTTTAGGAAACGTAACGTTAATGCGATCATAATTGTTTTTCACATATTTGTTTACTGCTTTTTGTTGAGCTTTACTTACTTTTGGTTCTGCAGTCATAATATCACTTCCTTGTTCTGCAAAGTGGTATTCATAAAAATAGATACACTTCTTCTGTTATGGCTTAATTATACAATAAAAACCTATTGATGTAAATATATTGGTGTAAATGGATATATATTCAAGTACGACTCGGCGTACTTGAACTTCTTTCAAGATAAATCGGCTGCCAGTAAGTTTGAATAATATGCAGTAAAAAATCCCCCGTATACTCACAACATACGGAGGATTTCCAGAATGTACCTGATTTACTGATGAGAAACCATGCTCATTTGTTTGATGTCCGGTACTGCAATCAGGATTGGATATAATACCAGAGAGATGATTAACCCGCCTGCTCCCTGAATCAGGTTTGCAGGTATGCTTGCTGCGGCAACTGCACCGTACATGAAGAATTCGCAGATAAAGTATCCGCCGGCTACCAGTACGATGTCAGTGATGCCACCAAGTATCACGCAGATATAACGACTTTTCTTAGTTTTTCCGAATCTCTGATAGACAATACCGGAGAACAGGGCAATCAGACCTTTGATGATCAGTGTGATCGGAACATAGATAAAGTATCCGCCCAGAAGGTCGGCCATAGCGGAACCGATACCTCCCGCCAGGAAGCCATATACCGGTCCAAGGATGATTCCGGAAAGAATGACAACGGCATCACCGGGATGAATATATCCATTCGTTCCCGGGGTGGGAATCCGGATTGACATGGTGGCTACACAGGCCAGAGCAGCAAACAGAGCTGTTATTACCAGTTTTTTTAAGTTCATTTTCATATGCTTACCTCTTTCTATTTTCTTATCACATACCATACAGGAAAAATGGATTGAAAGAAATAGCCAGTTAAGGAAAAAATGACCATACCAGTTTATGCGGTTGTCTGTTTCATTTCATTCAGTGTTTCAATGCCCAGCGGAAGAGCCAGAATAAAGGAGGCAATATCAGCCACCGGCTGACTGAGCTGAATGCCGAAAAGCCCGAAAATAAGCGGCAGTATCAGAATCGCCGGAATAAAAAATAGTCCCTGTCTGGACATGGCCAGGAGGCTGGCCTTGAACGTTTTTCCGATAGTCTGGAGCATCATATTATTCAGGATAATCCAGCTCTGCAGCGGAAGTGTGATACACTGCAGACGAAGTGCCAGAGTACCGATTCGGATAACATCGGCATCGTCTTTACGGAAAACTGTAATCAGAGGTTCTGCAAACACAAGTCCAGCCACAGCAAGAATACTCAGAATGACCACTGCAATCTTCATGCTGAACCAGAAGGCTTCCCGCACTCGTTCATACTTTTTGGCCCCATAGTTAAAGCCACAGACAGGCTGAAATCCCTGCCCGAAACCAATCAATGCCGAAGCAGCAAAGAAACAAATTCTTGACACAATGGACATGGCGGCGATGGCTGCATCCATATATGGCCGTGCGGCCAGATTTAAGGCAATAACAGAAATACTGCCCAGTCCCTGTCGGAAAAGTGAGGGAAGCCCTCCCCCGGCGATCGTGGCCAGGCGTTCCCCGGATATACGAAAACAGGAAAGTTTTATCCGGATATTTCCTCCGCGTCGAGTTCCCATCAGAAGCAGGCAAAAACTGACAAACTGACTGAAAATAGTTGCGATAGCAGCTCCCGATATTCCAAGATCAAAGGCAAAGATCAGAACAGGATCCAGAATCATATTCAGAATTCCTCCGGTACCGATGCCGATCATGGCGAAAAATGCACTTCCCTGAAAACGCAGTTGGTTGTTTAGAACGAGAGAGGCTGTCATCCACGGGGCACCCAGAAGAATAATGCGCAGATATGCCTTTACATATTCCATGCTGGTAGGTGTTGCCCCCAGCAGATTGGACAGTGGGTCAATAAAAATCAGCCCCAGGCAGGTGATGCACAGGCCTGTCAGGAGTGCCAGGAAAAATCCGGCAGAAGCCAGAAAAGAAGCTTCCTGGGTATCCTGCTCTCCCAGCTTTCGTGACATGGAATTTCCGGAACCGTGACCGAAGAAAAAACCCAGTGCCTGAATGATGGACATCAGCGGAAATACAATTCCCACTGCGGCAGTAGCACTGGTACCGATCTGCCCGACAAAAAACGTGTCTGCCATATTATAGATAGAAGTGATCAACATACTGATAATGGTAGGAATGGCAAGCTTCCCCACAAGACCGGGAACCGGATCCTCGGTCATCATGCGGAACTTTTCTTCCTGTGTCTGAATGTTTTTCATGTGAATGCCTCCTGTTTAAATGTAGTATTAATACAACTATACGACAAAAAATCATTTTCAGCAAGAAGTCAAAATTGTGTAGGAGAAAAGTCAAAATGTTATCTGGATTTGTAAAAGAATGTGGGATATGATAAGGACAAAGTCAATATCTGTCAGGTAGAACGATAATTATTTCCTGGCATGGATAAGTAGTTGAAAAGGAGAATTGTCATGGAAAAATGGACAAGAGCATTGTATCAGCCCTGCCTTCCTATAGGAAAAGATGGAAAGCGTATTACCGGATGTGAGGAGCATATCCAGTTGTCACGACAGGCTGCGGCTGAGGGTATGGTATTACTGAAAAATAATAAAAAAATATTGCCTTTTGCAAAGGGAACCCGCCTGGCTCTGTTTGGAAAAGCAAGTGTGGATTATGTAAAAGGAGGTGGCGGAAGTGGTGACGTGACGGTAGCATATGTCCGCAGCCTGCAGGAAGGATTGGAAATCAAGGAAAAAGAGGGCAAGGTACAGGTTTTGTCTTCTCTGAGTGATTTCTACAGAAATAATGTACAGGAACAGTATGCCGCCGGTATTTTGCCGGGTCAGACAACCGAGCCTCAGATTCCGCAGGATTTACTGCAGAAAGCAAAAGCCTGGGCGGATACAGCTGTGATTTCTATCTGCAGATTTTCAGGAGAAGGATGGGACAGAAAGGGAATACCGGGAGATGGTGATTTCTATCTTACCAAAGAAGAGCAGGAAATGGTAGACACGGTAACTGCCAATTTTGCAAATGTAGTTGTTGTACTGAATGTGGGTGGTATGGTTGATACTTCCTGGTTCCGCAATCATGATGGCATTCAGGGAGTACTTCTGGCATGGCAGGGCGGAATGGAAGGTGGTCTGGCAGCAGCAGATCTTCTTTGCGGTGACAGCAATCCATCCGGAAAACTTACAGACACCTTTGCCGGTACATTTGACGATTATCCGTCGTCTGCCAGCTTCAACGAATCAGAAGATTATGTGGACTACACAGAAGATATTTACGTGGGATATCGCTACTTTGAAACAATTCCGGGAGCTTCAGAAAAAGTCAATTACCCGTTTGGTTATGGACTTTCCTATACTGAATTTGAAATCGAACCCCGCAAAATACGTGAAGAAAACGGAAGAATCTATGTGGATGCCTGTGTGACCAATGTGGGAAATTATGCAGGAAAAGAAGTCGTTCAGCTGTATTACAGTGCTCCTCAGGGCAAACTGGGGAAACCGGCAAAAGTTCTGGGGGCCTTCGCCAAGACATCACTTCTGGCTCCTGGAATGTCACAGGTGGTTCGTCTGGAACTTCCAGTGGATTCCATGGCCTCCTATGATGATCTTGGAAAAGTTGCGGTATCCGCTTATGTGATGGAAGCAGGCACTTACACCTTCTGGTTGGGTCATTCTGTTCGTGATGTAAAGAAACTTGACTATGAATATACAGAGACTACGGATCGTGTGACAGAAAAACTGAGCAGAAAATGTGCACCATTTGCTTTGAAATTCCGTATGCTGGCAGATGGCAGCTATGAAGAACTTCCTATGGGAAGTAATGAGCATCCGGTGAATGGACTGACTCCTCAGCCTATTGATATACTGGAAGGAATGGAACCTGCTGACCGTGGGGTGATTTCTCGCAGAATACCGGAACGTGAAAAAATTCAGAATGCTAATATTTCTCTTCTGCAGGTAGCACAGGGAAAAGCCAACCTGGACGATTTGATTGCACAGCTGACAGATCGTGAAGTGGCGGAACTTCTGGGCGGACAGCCCAATACAGGTGTGGCCAACACCTTCGGAATGGGAAATCTTCCGGATCACGGGATTCCCAATCTGATGACAGCTGACGGACCGGCCGGTCTGCGAATTGCACCAAAATGCGGAGTATGCACCACTGCATGGCCATGTGCAACCCTTCTTGCCTGCACATGGAATACTGATCTGGTGCGTGAGGTAGGAATGGCAGGTGCAGATGAGGTAAAAGAAAATAATATCAGTATTTGGCTGACACCGGCCATGAACATCCACAGAAGTCCTCTCTGCGGAAGGAACTTTGAGTACTATTCGGAAGATCCCCTGATTTCCGGTAAGATGGGAGCTGCTATGATCCAGGGAATTCAGTCCCGCCATATCGGTGCATCCATGAAGCATTTTTGCTGCAACAACAAAGAAACAAATCGGAAGGACAGCGATTCCCGCGTTTCCGAGAGAGCACTCCGTGAGATTTATCTGAAAGGATTTGAAATTGCGGTAAAAGAATCACAGCCATGGACAATTATGAGTTCCTACAATCTGATGAATGGATGTCCTACCTCCTGTAACAAAGAACTTCTGACCGATATCCTCCGGGATGAGTGGGGATTTGAAGGAATGGTGACAACAGACTGGTGGAATCATGCAGAACATTACATGGAGATAAAGGCCGGCGGCGATATCAAGATGGGATGCGGATATCCGGAAAGAGTGCTGGAAGCACTGGAAAAAGGACTGATTACCAGAGAAGAAATCAACGTCTGCGTCAGACGAATCCTGAAAATGATATTAAAAGCAGAATAAATTCAAGTACGCCCCGGCGTACTTGCTGCGAGGTGCGCGTCATGCTTTGCATGACATATTACATCTGCGCACCTCTGTAATCCGCCGGTGTTTTTATCTTGGAAGGAGATTCCAAGATAAAAACACCCCGGGGATTTTTACAAAATCCCCGGGGAAATTTATACAATTTTTAATGCGCACCGCACTTCGAACTTCCCTCCCAGACGTTACTCCTACAGTTAACTCGGCCCAGGCACCCTTACGGCACACAGAGGATTCTGCTTAGTGCTGCTTCATTCCTGACCTGACACGGTTCACAGAGTTCTGTTGCGTAAGACCCAAACGTCAACGCCACTTATAGAAGGCAGCTCCACAAGAAAAAGCCCTCAGATTGGTATCACCCCTGCTGTAGCGGATTGCAGGTACAGGGCACCGCTATCTCCCCGGCTGCGCAAAGTCAAGTATACCTGCTTTTCTGTCATTTGTCAATTAGAAATTCAGATGATAGTATATATTG
>JBJELT010000154.1:0-30683 GCA_051879295.1 Oliverpabstia sp.
GTCATGCAAAGCATGACGCGCACCTCGCAGCAAGTACGCCGAGGCGTACTTGAACATAAAAAAATACCCCGGAAACGAGTTAAGCTTCCGGGGTATTTGATGTTAGTGTTCATATTGGGCATATTTTTTCGGTGAGATCCCTACGGTTCGGGTAAATGTTTTTAGAAAATTGCTGTAATCCCGAAAACCACATTGCTCACAGGTCTCCATTACGGAATTTCCTTCGGTCAACAGTTCTTTGGCATGGGTGATTCGTTTGGCAATCACATAGCGATTGATGGTTGTACCGGTGGTATCCTTAAAAATCTTACACAGATGAGAACTGCTGAGATAAAAGTGTTCGGCAAGATTTTTGATCGTGAGATCTTCCGTCAAGTGTTGATTAATATAGGACAAAATATCATGAATCTGTGCATGATAGGCGGGAGAATCGGAAACATCTATGTTCTGCATGGCACTCTGTCGGATAAAAATACGATTCAAAAATGTCATCAGTTCCAGAAAGACAGCGTGATCCAGGATGTCCTGTCCGAACTCTTCGGCATTTCCCAGCTTATGGATGTAATATAAAAACCGCTTCTGTTCATCGGGAGATAAGGTACGTTTGTGACCTGATACAGTATCTCTGCAGGAGAAACAGTGATTCAAATCCGTCTGGGGAGAACTGCATTTTTTCAGGTAATCAGGATAAATGGAAAGAACGATACGCTCATGCGTCACACTGTCAATCTGTGAGAGATAATGACTTTCATATTGGTTAATAAAAAAGATATCTCCGGGAGAAAAATCATAAAATCGATTATCAATCAGAAACTGTTTACCGCCGGATATAGAAAAATAAATCTCATAGCAGTCATGAATATGAATGGCCATAGGCTTTTCATCATTGTACAGATGGGCAGCCGCAAATGTCTGGGTATCCAGGCAGGTCTGAATCGCAGTTTTACAGGAATTACAGATTTTCATAAAATCACCTCAGTATAGGACGTGTCTGTATTTTATCATAAAATTTCTGTTACTTCAATGTGCTGTCCGGCAGATGGCATAAACTGTCGAAGAGAATTTCTTGTATTTCCAATGTCGGATGATATAATGTTCCTATGGAGGTTAAGTATATGAATGATACCAGATACATGATTTCGGAAACTGCCAAAATCACTCAGGTTGAACCTCATGTACTGCGGTACTGGGAGGAAGAGTTAGGATTGGCAATCAGACGAAATGAGATGGGACATCGATACTATACGGAAAAGGATATCCAAACGTTTATGGATATTAAAGAACTGAAAAAGAAAGGGATGCAGCTTCGGGCGATCCGGGAAATCATAAACAGCGACAAACGAAATGATGAACAACGGGAATCAGGAATACAGGAAGCTGCGTGTGCGGCAACTGTTCAAAAGAAAGGCGAGTCCAGAGAAATACATGTACCATGCAGTTCAGGAAAATCTGTGGAGCAGCGTTTCGGAGAAATCATGGAGCGTCTGATTCATGATATTGAACTGGACGAGCGGAAAGAGGGCAGATATCGCAGACTGGATGAGGCAATCCGCCGATGTCAGCAGACCAGAAAGATGGCGGCCATTACACAGGAAAATGGTGGAAAAAAGCAAAAGCACAGAAAAAAGGTAAAAAACAAATAAAAATCCCCGGGGAACAAATAAAAATCCCCGGGGAAATTTAATTACTCTTCAACGATAGCTTCTGTAGGACATACACCTGCGCATGTTCCACATTCTACACATGTATCAGCATCGATTACATATTTTCCATCGCCTTCGCTGATAGCTTCAACTGGACATTCACCTGCGCATGTTCCGCAAGCTACACATTCATCGGAAATTACATATGCCATAGTTATTCATCCTCCTTTATAAATTTACCTGAAACACATACTGTTTAATCAGGTTATAAGCACATTCTAATATAATACATGAAATAATACAAGTATAAAATTGAAAACATTTCATCTTAGGAGAGGACGCCGTTCGCAGGAATAAAAGTCTACTTGACAAAATGCGTCAGATGAAATAGGGTGTTATTAGTGGGGATTATACAGACAGGAGGAGAAGTGTATGAAGTACGATTTTACCACAATTATGGATAGAAAAGGTAAGGATGCCATTGCGGTGGAAGTGATTCCGAAACCGGGAGGAGAGGTGAAGGAGGGATTTTCTGCCATACCCATGTGGGTGGCTGATATGAATTTTTCCACAGCTCCGTCTATTTGTGAGAAAATAATAGAAAGGGTGCAGCATCCAGCATTTGGTTATTTCAACCCGACAAAAGAATATTTTCAGTCAATTATCAGCTGGCAGAAAAAGCGAAATGGTGTGGAGGGTTTAACTGCAGAAGCGATTGGATACGAAAATGGAGTTCTCGGCTGTGTAGCCTCTGCATTAAAGGCATTTACAGATGCCGGAGAAGCGGTTCTTCTGCATGCACCTACTTATATCGGGTTTACCCATGTGATGGAAGATACCGGAAGAAAAGTTGTGCTCAGTGATCTGATCAGAGATGAAAATGGAATTTGGCGTATGGATTATGAGGATATGGACCGGAAAATCAAAGAAAACCATATTCATTGTGCCATTTTCTGTTCACCGCACAATCCCAGCGGAAGAGTGTGGGAGAAGGATGAAATTGAGAAAGCCATGGAGGTTTACCGGAAGAATGAATGTGTAGTTATTTCTGATGAAATCTGGTCAGATCTGATTTTGGCTGACAACAGACATATTCCTACACAGAGTATTTCAGAAGATGCAAAGAACCGGACAATCGCTGTCTATGCACCATCCAAAACATTCAATCTGGCCGGGCTTGTTGGTTCTTATCATATTATTTATAATTCTATGCTGAGGGATCGCGTGAATAAATGTGCACAGTCAAGCCATTATAATAATATGAATGTATTGTCTATGCATGCACTGATCGGTGCCTATAGTGAAACAGGAGAAGAATGGCTGGATGAGCTGCGGAAGGTTCTGACTCAAAATGTAGATTATGCCTGTGAATTTATCGGACAGCACTGGAAGGGAGTTTCTCTGGCGAAACCACAGGGAACGTATATGCTGTATCTGGACTGCAGTGAATGGTGTAAGGACCATGAAAAGACATTGGATGAACTTTTCCGTGCAGGAGTGGCATATGGCGTGATCTGGCAGGACGGTCGTCCGTTCAATAAACCGGATACCATCCGTATGAATCTGGCTGTGCCATTTTCTCTGGTACAGGAAGCCTTTGACAGGCTTAATAAATATGTTTTTTCATAATTTAAAGAAATAGGAGGATGTAAAAATGGAGAAAAAAATCACCAAGGATATTATAATTGCAGATCTGCTGAATGTGGATCAGTTCATGATTGCTATTCTTATGAGAGCAGGTATGCATTGTATCGGATGTCCTTCTTCTCAGGGTGAAACTCTGGAAGAAGCCTGCCTGGTACATGGAATCGATCCGGACCAGCTGGTAGACCAGATTAACGATTATCTGGCACAGTGATGTCCGGAAAATAAAAAACTGGCTCATCAGAGAGATTTTTCTCTGATAGGCCAGTTTTTTATATAAATAGGAAAGTTCTCCGGGCAGGATTCTTTCTTATATCTGTTTCGTCGGATTGCAGAGGTGTCAGGCAAGTATTTGCAGCTGCTGAAGCGCCTGGTCAGCGATAATTACTTCTCCATGCTCCTGCAAGTATGCTTCGCCGGCAGAAGAGCAGGCTTTTCCCGTGCCATATTCGGAAAGAATATTACATACTTTATTGAATACCTCCGGTGCACTTCCGGTCTGATGGAGTATCAGAACATATTTTTTTTCACTGTTTTTGTAGAGCGTATTCTGGCCATCGTAGCAGCCATTCAGTCCTCTGGAAGCTTCAATGACAGTGTCGAGATTCAGGAAGGTAAAGATACGGGTAAGGTCCGGCTGGTTTTCATGAACAGTTTCAGGTTCCGATGGCTTATCGGCAGCCTTTTCCTTTTTCTTTTCAGCGGATTTTGCTGAAGCTGATTTCTTCAGTTTGCTCTCGCAGAGCTTCTGGAACAAATCCAGAATATCGTCAGCTCCGGTAATGTCAGGAACTTCCCCTAAAGAAGTTGGAGTGTCGTCTGAACTGGAAGCAAACTTGGAAAAACGCGTATCCAGCTCCTCGGGATCCTCCACTTTCGTTATGATCAGGACAATACTGTCCGGTGTCACCGGAATAGCTTCTATCATCAGAGGAATATTATCTGCTTCGAATCCATATTCTTCCTGTGCCTGAATCATCATATCACGGAAAAGACTTTTTGCTTTTTCTGTTCCATAAGCCAGTTCGCTGAGTTTGATGTGACGGTTAGCCAGATCATCTTTGGTAAGGGTACAGCGAATCTGATTGTCGTTAATTTTTTCTATTTTCACAGATATCACATCCTTTATTATCATTTAAGGTTTATATAATACTCCTATGATATTATATACTAAAATCCTTCTAAATGTAAAGTAGTTCATAGTTTTTTCAGAATTGTTTATTGTTGCAAAAATTGTTGAAAATAGGAGTATGGTTTTTCTTGAAATATAGTGAGATAGGTTTATAATAGAGATAGAAAGGATGGCATCGGCCTTTGAAAGGATGTGATGCCAGCTGATATAGTGTGAGATTTCTAATGTGTCATTTCTGATGGTTAAAGCAGTATTCTGCAAGTTCCTAATGGTTTTTCACCAAATATATTCCCGGATATAAAAAATAAAAATATTATAGGGCAGATGTCATCTTTTCAAGTACAAATCTTATAGTACATAATGAAGTGCATTTTTGGTTGCTTTTTGGAAATTAATGAGAGGATGCGGTTATATATCACGAAAAAATCCGCAAAAGTAGAATTATGAAGAAAAAAAGCAAAAAAAACAAAAGTCTTTTCCTGAAAGAATTGGAATTTTACAAAAGAGAAGGAATACCATTGCGGCTTAATGGAGTTCCGAGTACACCTAAAAAAATAGCGAAGGCTCATAAAGTTGCTGAAGATATTACTTATATGAGAGATTACGTAAGAGATTCCCAGGGGAGACTGACAAGCCTGGGATTTGATCCGGTAAGGGATCAGGATTCCTCTGGTGAATCTGAGACAAGATACTGAGGAAAAAAATCCGGCATGATACAATCAGGTTCCCTCCCTGCATACATGCCGGATTTGTTCTGCTGCAAATAACAGAACTGTAAAAAAAATATTAAAATCTTGAAGAAAATGATGACGGAAAAGGTTTCTATTGCTATAATGAAATGCAGTAGGAGGTTTTTAACATGAAGAAGAAATTATTGCCGGTTTTAACAGTATTTTGTCTGGTGATCCTTGTACTGGCAACCGGTGGGATTACGTTTTTGATTAAAAAGTATACGCCGTCAGGTGAGATGATGGATGGGGAATCATATTTCCAGATTCAGACAAAGAATGAAGCAGCTCTGATTGTTGATCGGACTGCAGCAGAAGAAAAAGTGAAGATCATCGACGGCAGATATTATGTTGAGGATACCGTTGTTAGAAAATATATTAATGGCAGATTTTACTGGGATGCCAATCAGAAGGTTATGTTGTATACCCTGCCGCTGGAAGAGTTTCAGATTATTCCGGAGACGCAGCAATATCAGACGTCTCAGGGAGTGCAGGACGTTGATTATATAATTTTGAAAGAAGATGGAGATTCTTACTATCTGGATCTGGAATTCATGAAAACGTACACAGATATGGATTGTACGGTATATGAGAACCCTGATCGCGTGGTGATTCGTACTAACTGGGATGATGTACAGATGGTAACCGCTTCAGCAGATTGCAAACTCCGTCAAAAGGGAGGAATCAAGAGCATTATTGTAGATGAGGCAGAGAAAGGTGAGAAGCTTTATCTGGAAGAAGAGCTTGAAGACTGGAGCAGAGTGTCCACAGAGGATGGTTATTCCGGATATGTTGAGAAAAAGTATTTGTCAGATCCGGAAACAGTATCTGTAGATTATACCAGTGTAACACCGGAATATACCAGTGTGCGCAGGGATTATAAAATTAATTTGGCGTGGCATCAGGTGACAAGTGAAAGCGGGAATGCCACACTTCAGCAGGTTCTGGCTAATACACAGGGGTTGAATACGATTTCCCCTACCTGGTTTTCGGTTGTTGATAATAGTGGAACGATATCTTCGCTGGCCAGTGCCGATTATGTGAATCAGGCACATAGTATGGGGCTTGAGGTTTGGGGGTTGATTGATAATTTCAATAAAAATGCAGATACATTGACATTTCTTTCCAATACACAGGCCAGAGCAAACATTATCAGTCAGCTGATGGCGCAGGCTGAAAGAGTAGGACTGGATGGAATCAACCTGGATTTTGAAATGATTACAGAAGAACAGGCACCACATTACCTGCAGTTTATCCGGGAACTCTCTATTGCCTGCAGGCAGAGAGGACTTGTATTCTCTGTTGACAATCCGGTTCCTATGCCGTATACCATGCATTATGACCGCAAAGAACAGGGGATTGTGGCTGATTATGTGATTGTCATGGGGTATGATGAACATCATTCACAGGATACGGAGGCTGGTTCGGTAGCTTCGATAGGATTTGTAAAAGATGGAATTTTGGAAACTTTGAAAGAAGTACCGGCAGAGAAAACCATTAATGCAATTCCGTTTTATACCAGAGTGTGGATAGAACCATTTGGTGGAGGAAATCTTACCAATGAAACACTGAGTATGGATGGTGCATCCCGCTATATTGAAGAAAAAGGAATGGATGTGTTCTGGGATGAAACATCAGGACAGAATGTTGCAGTCGCAGAAACAGAAGATGCGATTTATACGATTTGGGTAGAAGATGAACAATCCATAGCAGAAAAAATGAAATTAGTACAGGAAAATCAGCTGGCAGGTGTAGCAGCATGGAAGCTGGGATTTGAAAGGGCTTCTGTCTGGCCGGTGATTTCTCAATATTTGCAGTAAAAGAAAGGTGAAAGAACAATGGCAGAAGAAATGTTTAAAGCGACGTTGATGGGTGGATTTGATAAAGATGATGTTCTTGCGAAAGTGCAGAGGATGAAAGACGAAGCTTATGCAGAAAAAAATAAGTTAATCAAAGCGGGAAAAGATAAAGATAAAAAGATTGAAGCACTGAAACGTCAGTTGAATCTGAAAGATATGCAGAGAGAAGAGATGATGGATGAACTGCGGGCTCAGCATGAGAACGAATTGAATGAACTGCGGGCTCAGCATGAGAACGAATTGAATGAACTGCGGGCTCGGCATAAGAATGATCTGAATGAGCTGCGGATTCAGCATGAAAATGATCTGAATGAACTGCGTCAGCGTCTGCGTATAAAGGAAGAACAAAAGGACAGGCTGGAGCGGGATATTTCTGTAAAATATCAGAAATATATTGATCGTTATGATTTGATTGGAAATCTGGTTCTGGAATCTCAGGAAAAAGCAGAAAGAATTATTGTGGATGCAGAACAGAAACGTGATATGCTGATGGAAGAGGCACGAGTGGAAGCTCAGAAATGTCTGGATGCTGTACAGTCGGAGGTAGATGAAAAGCTGGCAGAAGGGAAGCGGAAATATATTGCGGTGCAGGAAGAGATGAATGAGATTGTGGAACTGATCAATCAGGCCCAGAGAAGATTTATGGCATCTTATCGTGAAGTGCATCAGATTATCAGTTCAATGCCGGAATCTATGCGTGAACTGGAAGATGAAGTCGAAGAGGAGCATAATAAAAAGCAGGCAGTGGATGAGATTGTTCCAGAGATAGTCATCCGGGAATCATACGAAGAAAATCAGGATAGCCTGGATGAAGAGGATGATGATATGATAGAGGAACAGCTTATTCATATTCTGCATGATGATGAGGAAGAATAAATGGAAAGAAAAAACTTTCGGGGGCATATACTTAAAAGAATAAGTTCC
Source organism: Oliverpabstia sp. (assembly GCA_051879295.1). Lineage (GTDB taxonomy): Bacteria > Bacillota > Clostridia > Lachnospirales > Lachnospiraceae > Oliverpabstia. The sequence continues at coordinate 7,931 of JBJELT010000154.1, forward strand.
CGGGAGTTTTTTTGTGAAAAGGAATATAATAGAATTGAGCATGGCAGTCTTTTTGCTGATTGGGGTTTTCTTTCTTGCCCGTGAAGGGGCTGAAATGGCGGCCGGAGAAAATAAGGATTATGACTACACGGTGGTTCTGGATCCGGGGCATGGAGGAAGTGATCCGGGAAAGGTGGGCGTACATAAGGAACAGGAGAAAGAAATTAATCTGCAGATTGCTTTGCTGGTGAAAGAAATTCTGGAGCAGGAAAAAGTCAAGGTGATTATGACACGGGAATCGGATAAAGGGCTGGCGGATGAAAGTACATCAAATAAAAAAGTTCAGGATCTTAAGCGCAGATGCAGTCTGATTCATGAGGTCCAGCCGGACTGTGTGATCAGTATTCATCAGAACAGCTATCCGGATGCTTCCGTCAAGGGGGCACAGGTATTCTACTATGAAGATTCACAGGAAGGAAAGATACTTGCTGATATTCTTCAGAAACATCTGGTGGAAATTCTGGATAAAGAAAACCACAGGCAGGCAAAAGGAAACAGGAGTTATTATCTTTTGAAAAAGACGGACGCCCTGACAGTCATTGTGGAGTGTGGTTTTTTAAGCCATCCGGAGGAAGCATCTCAATTAACTTCTAAAGAATATCAAAAAAAGGTTGCAGTTGCAATTTGTGACGGTACAATGGAATACCTGAAAGAAAAATTACCTCTTGCCCCCGTGAGCTGTCTCTAGTATACTGAAACTAGTGTTGAAGGACAGAGAAATAAGGTGATTAAAATGAAAACAAAAGTAATCCGGATGAAGCCCGGGGGTTTTGACCAGGAAGCTGTACAGGAAGCCGGAAGAATTATCAGGGAGGGCGGACTTGTGGCATTTCCAACGGAGACGGTCTATGGTCTTGGGGGAAATGCCCTGGATAAACGGGCAGCAGAAAAAATTTATCACGCGAAGGGAAGGCCCTCTGATAATCCGCTGATTATTCACATTGCAGACATGGATTCACTGGAAAAAATCGTGACAGAGATACCGGAGAAAGCCCGGCTTCTGGCTGATGCCTATTGGCCAGGTCCCCTGACAATGATATTTCCGAAAAGTGATATTGTTCCCTATGGGACAACAGGAGGTATGGACACCGTAGCAGTGAGGATGCCAGATCATCCACTTGCTCTTGCATTGATCCGTGCGGGAGGGGGATATATAGCTGCCCCCAGTGCCAATACTTCAGGGCGTCCAAGTCCCACCAGGTCAGAACATGTAGAAGAAGATCTGACCGGGAAGATTGATATGATACTGGATGGAGGGCCGGTGGGAATCGGTCTGGAATCGACAATTGTTGATTTTACAGAAGATATTCCTACGATTCTGAGACCAGGATATGTCAACAGACAGATGTTGGAAGAAATCATCGGACCAGTGGAGATGGATCGCGGATTGATTGCATCTGACAGTGGTATCCGTCCCAAAGCACCTGGCATGAAGTATCGTCATTATGCTCCGAAAGCTGAATTGGTGGTGGTAGAAGGTGCTCAGGAAGATGTTCAGAAAAAAATACGGGAATTAGCTGAAGAAAAAATCCGACAGGGATATCAGGTGGGGATTATTGCTACAGATGAAAGTTCGGATGCTTATCCACAGGGACTGGTAAAGAGAATTGGAACAAGGAAAAATGAAGAGAGCATTGCCCTGCATTTGTTTGGTATCCTCAGGGAATTTGATGACTGTGAGGTATCATTTATTTATTCGGAGGCATTTGATACTCCCCGCATGGGGCAGGCAATTATGAATCGACTTTTAAAAGCGGCAGGACAGCAGAAGATTCAGGTGTGAGGAAATATAATGGTAGTACGGTATAAAAAACTTATTTTTGTAGATGCCAATGATAATTGCAGAGCTCCCATGGCAAAATTTATTTTGAAAAGAAAATTCCTGACGAATCCTCTGGCAATTGAATCCCGGGGGCTTGTGGTGCTGTTTCCGGAACCGATGATGCCAAAGGCAGAGATGGTGATGGAAAAAAACGGGTATCCGACTCCGGTACACATCGCCTGCCAGTTAAAGCAGGAAGATATTGACAACGATGTTCTTTTGTTGACGATGGAAGACAGACAGAAGTCAGAGATTTGGGAAACATATGAAAATGCGCCCCATGTCTATACACTCAGGGAATATGTGGGCGAGACCGGTGATATACCGATACTGCATGGGCAGCCACTGGAAGTATACGCACAGTGTTATACAGAAATAGAACTTTTATTAAGAAAACTGGTAATCAGATTAAATGAAGAGGAGGAACTGTAATGATAGCAATTGGATGTGATCATGGTGGTTATGAACTGAAGAAAGAAATTCTGGCGTATTTGGATCAGAAAGGAATTGAGTACAAAGATTTTGGCTGTGACAGTACAGCATCAGTAGACTATCCGGTCTATGCACGGAAAGTGGCTCATGCGATTCTGGATGGAAGCTGCGAGAAAGGAATCCTGATCTGCGGCACAGGAATCGGAATTTCTATTGCTGCCAATAAAATTCCGGGAATCCGGGCTGCATTGTGTACAGACTGTTTTTGTGCACAGGCAACCAGAGAGCATAATGACGCCAATATTCTGGCTCTGGGAGGAAGAGTTGTCGGACCGGGACTTGCAATTAAGATCGTACAGACATTCCTGGAAACACCTTTTTCAAATGATGAACGTCACAAACGCCGTATTCATCTGATTGAATCGGAAGAATAAATAAAATAGTAATTCCCAACAGGAGGAAAGAGTACAAATGTCAAAGATAGTAGTTATGGATCATCCTCTGATCCAGCATAAGATTGGTATTATTAGAAAAGAGGAGACAAGTTCCAAAGAATTTCGTGAAATGATCAGCGAAATTGCCATGCTGATGTGCTACGAGGCAACGAGAGATCTGAAATTGGCAGATGTGGATATCCATACACCGATTGCAGATACTACGGTAAAAGAACTGGCAGGAAAAAAACTGGCAGTCGTTCCGATTCTCCGGGCTGGTCTGGGTATGGTGGAAGGAATGCTGGCCATGATTCCAGCAGCTAAAATTGGTCATATCGGGCTTTATCGTGATCCGGAAACCCTGGATCCAGTAGAATATTACTGCAAACTTCCGGCAGACTGTTCCGAGAGGGATGTTTTTGTGGTGGATCCGATGCTTGCAACCGGAGGATCAGCAGCAGCTGCGATTCAGATGCTGAAAGACAAAGGTGTGCGGAATATTCGGTTTATGTGTATTATTGCTGCTCCGGAAGGTATTAAGAAAATGCAGGAATGTCATCCGGATGTGGATCTGTATATCGGTGCACTTGATGATCATCTGAACGATCATGGTTATATTGTTCCGGGTCTGGGAGATGCAGGAGACCGTATATTCGGAACAAAATAGGAAGAGCAGATCTGGAGTAGTCGGGGAGGTTTTACGATGAAGGGGAAAAGAGAAGATTATATTACCTGGGATGAGTATTTTATGGGAGTTGCCAAGCTCTCAGGGATGCGATCCAAGGATCCCAACTCACAGGTGGGTGCGTGTATCGTCAGCCAGGATAATAAGATTCTGTCTATGGGCTACAATGGATTTCCGATGGGATGTTCTGATGATGAATTTCCCTGGACCCGTGAGGGTGATGCCATGGAGACCAAATATCTTTATGTGACTCACAGTGAATTGAATGCTATTTTAAATTATCGGGGAGGATCTTTGGAGGGTGCAAAACTCTATGTTTCCTTATTCCCCTGTAACGAATGTGCGAAAGCTATTATTCAGTCTGGAATCAAGACTATCGTTTACGAAGTGGACAAGTATCCGGATACGCCGGCTGTAAAGGCTTCAAAGAGAATGATGGATGCGGCGGGAGTCAGATATTATCAGTACAATCATACAGGACGTAAAATCGAAATTACAGTTTGAGTTCAGCTGTCAGATAGGGTTGACAAAAGCAAAAGATTTGGGTAGAATTTGAGCAAGGTGTACGGAGTAAATAATATTTTTACCGGTTACGCCTTGCATTTTCCTTTTAAGTTGTAAAAGGGATGCTCATATTTAGCAATGAAAAGAGTAAAATGGCGTAGATGGGAATAGTACATAGAGACCAATCTGCAGAGAGGAAATCATTGGTGGAAGATTTCTGTGCGGGATGTATGGAACCGGCCCCGGAGCTGCCTGTGAGAAGCAGGACGCGTACTTTGGCGTTAAGAAAGTAAGGTAAAGAGTGAGCAGCCGGGATGGAGGCTGTTAATCAGGGTGGTACCGCCGGACAGTGTCTGGTCCCTATGTAGTGGGATTGGATGCTTTTTTTGTCTTAATCCCAATTTGTAAAATAACGTAAATACGTAAAACATGGAGGAAAGAGAAATGGCGAAGGATAAGAAGCTGGTAGAAGCAATTACTTCTATGGAAGAAGATTTTGCACAGTGGTATACCGATATTGTAAAAAAAGCAGAATTGGTAGATTACACAAGTGTAAAAGGATGTATGGTAATTAAACCGGCAGGTTATGCTATCTGGGAGAATATTCAGCATGAACTGGACAGAAGATTTAAAGAGACGGGTGTGGAAAATGTATATCTTCCAATGTTTATTCCGGAAAGTCTTCTTCAGAAAGAAAAAGATCATGTAGAAGGATTTGCACCGGAAGTTGCATGGGTAACTCACGGAGGATTGGAGCCGCTGCAGGAACGTCTTTGTGTAAGACCTACCTCAGAGACACTTTTCTGTGATCTGTATTCCAGAGACGTGCATTCTCACAGAGATCTTCCGAAACTTTACAACCAGTGGTGCTCTGTTGTTCGTTGGGAAAAAACTACACGTCCCTTCCTTCGTTCAAGAGAATTCCTGTGGCAGGAAGGTCATACTGCACATGCAACGGCGGAAGAGGCAGAAGAAAGAACCATTCAGATGCTGAATGTGTATGCAGATTTCTGTGAAGAAGTGCTGGCTATTCCAGTTGTAAAAGGACGTAAGACAGATAAAGAAAAATTCGCAGGTGCAGAAGCAACTTATACAATCGAATCCCTGATGCATGACGGAAAAGCTCTGCAGTCCGGTACCAGCCATAATTTTGGTGATGGATTTGCCAGAGCATTCGGTATTCAGTATGCGGATAAGGAAAATAAACTGCAGTATGTTCACCAGACTTCCTGGGGTATGACAACCCGTATGATCGGTGCCATCATTATGGTACATGGAGATAACAGCGGATTGAAACTTCCTCCTAGAATTGCTCCGGTGCAGGCTGTCATCATTCCGATCCAGCAGAGAAAAGAAGGAGTTCTGGAAAAGGCAGCAGAACTGAATACAGTTTTGAAGGCAGCAGGAATCCGTGTGAAAACAGATGATACAGACAAGAGTCCTGGATTCAAGTTCGCAGAACAGGAAATGAGAGGTATTCCGGTTCGTATCGAATGTGGTCCGAAAGATATTGAAGCAAACCAGGCTGTTGTAGTCAGAAGAGATACCAGAGAAAAAATCGTGGTATGCCTGGATGAGCTGGCAGAGAAAGTACAGGAAATTCTGGATTCCATCCAGCATGACATGCTGGAGGCGGCAAGAAATCACAGAGATTCTCATACTTACGTCGCCACAAATTATGATGAATTCGTAAATACAATCAATGAAAATCCGGGATTTGTTAAAGCAATGTGGTGTGGATGCCAGGAGTGCGAGGACAAGATTAAAGAAGATACAGCAGCTACTTCCCGCTGTATCCCGTTTGAACAGGAACATCTGTCAGATACCTGCGTATGCTGTGGAAAACCGGCGAAAAAAATGGTATACTGGGGACGGGCATATTAAGATTGGAAAATAAACAACTTGAAAATTAATGCTGATTTATAACCAGACAGGAGGGTACTTATTTGAAAAGAGAAACCGTAATTGTGCTGGACTTTGGCGGTCAGTACAACCAGCTGATAGCAAGACGTGTTCGTGAATGCAATGTATACTGTGAAATTTATTCTTACAAAACTGATATTGAAAAAATCAAGGAAATGAATCCGAAAGGCATCATTTTCACTGGCGGACCCAACAGCGTATATCTGGAAGATTCACCGACTTATGCAGAAGAAATTTATGAACTTGGCGTGCCGATTCTTGGCATTTGCTATGGTTCTCAGCTGATGATGCATCAGCTTGGCGGTTGTGTGTGCAAAGCTCCGGTTCGTGAATACGGAAAAATAGAAGTAACTGTTGATACAACCTCTCGTTTGTTTGAAAATGTATCTCCTCGAACCATCTGTTGGATGAGTCATAACGATTATATTGAGCAGAAGGCTCCGGGATTTGAAATTATCGCTCACACACCGGACTGCCCGGTTGCTGCTGTGCAGAATTTGGAGAAAAAATTGTATGCAACTCAGTTTCATCCGGAAGTACTGCACACAAAAGAAGGTAAGAAGATGCTTTCTAATTTTGTGTACAATGTATGTGGATGCTCCGGTGACTGGAAAATGGATTCCTTTGTGGAAGAGTCTATCAAAGCAATCCGCGCAAAAGTAGGCAATGGAAAAGTTCTCTGTGCACTGTCCGGCGGGGTTGACTCCTCTGTGGCTGCAGTTATGCTTTCAAAGGCAGTTGGCAATCAGCTGACCTGTGTATTTGTTGATCATGGACTTCTTCGCAAAAATGAAGGCGATGAAGTAGAGGCAGTCTTTGGTCCAGAAGGACCCTATGAACTGAATTTTATCCGTGTCAATGCACAGGAAAGATTTTATGAGAAACTGAAAGGTGTCGAAGAGCCTGAGCGGAAACGCAAGATTATCGGTGAGGAATTCATCCGTGTGTTTGAAGAGGAAGCTAAGAAAATCGGTGCGGTAGATTTCCTGGTGCAGGGAACCATCTATCCGGACGTAGTAGAAAGCGGTGTGGGCGGGGAATCCACAGTTATCAAATCTCACCACAACGTGGGAGGTCTGCCTGACTATGTAGACTTCAAAGAAATCATCGAGCCTCTTCGCAACCTGTTCAAAGATGAGGTTCGTAAGGCTGGTCTGGAACTGGGAATCCCAGAATATCTGGTATTCCGTCAGCCATTCCCGGGACCGGGACTTGGTATCCGTATCATCGGCGAAGTAACCGCAGAAAAAGTAAAAATGGTACAGGATGCTGATGCCATCTGGAGAGAGGAAATCGCCAAAGCCGGAATCGACAAAGAAATCGGTCAGTACTTTGCGGCATTGACAAATATGAAATCTGTAGGCGTTATGGGTGATGAGAGAACCTATGATTATGCCATTGCTTTGAGGGCAGTTACTACTACGGACTTTATGACAGCGGAGAGCGCTGAGATTCCGTGGGAAGTAATCGGACGGACCACAAGCAGGATTGTTAATGAGGTGAAACACATTAACAGGGTAATGTACGATTGCACCGGGAAACCGCCGGCTACGATTGAGTTTGAATAGGATTTTGCAAAAATAGACCAAGTATTTATGCGGGTTCCAAGCAAATTCCGTTATTTTTTGGCAACGGATTGGCAACACTTTTTGCAATATTCCTTGAATAAAAATATATTTCTATAACATAAAAACCTTACTGATGAACTGTTTCCAAATTGGAAAGAGCAGTCAGTAAGGTTTTTTCTTTTAGGATAAACTGATTTGGCAATATAGCTTACCAAGAGAGTTTGTTTGGATGTAACGTTGGGTTTGGCTACCGGTTGAACTGCCGATGGTCATAGATTTGGTAGCTGAATCCAATAATCCCAAAGCAATTAGTCTGTCTGCTTTGTAAACAGGACATTGGGAGGTATCAGATACTTGCGAATGGTAAATATCGTATAAAAGCTGTAAATCCGACACAAATAGACGGGAGGTGATATCTGAGAATTCGCAAAAGGTATCCCAATCTATAGTTTCATTTACATATGCACGATAAAACTTTCCCAAAAGTTCAGACTTTTTTAATTCAACATTGGAATTCAAAAGGATAATGACTCTACCGAGTTCTTCTTCAGCGTATTTGGGATTAGATTGCAACTTTTTTCGATATTTATTTATTTTTTCTGGAGAAATGGATTTTTCATTAAAAGTGTTTATAAATTTTATCGTTTGTTTGAGCAAGTTTCGATCATGTATATTTTGCGCTGTTTTACCAACACCAACGAGAAGACTGACAACAGGAATGCTTTTATAAATGCTTTCGTCAAGCAAAGAATCAATTCCTAATTCAGCCATCTCGGAGCAAGCATCGCTTAATGTGGAATCAAATAAAGTTGTTTCAAATGCTGGTACAAGTTTGTCCATGTTTTTCCTCCTATTTTATTGGCTTGTTTAAATTCTTAATAAGGTAATCACTCAATTCGGATGATGACATTTTGGCATATCTCTCAGAGGTGTCCAGTTCCGGATAGTTATATCGCCAGGTATCGTATTCTTCCTGGCTGATCTCTCCGGTTTCCAGTTTTGCAGCCATTTGCTGCCATGCATGAAAAGGTTCAAACAGGTGCTGGTATTCCCTGTGTTCCCGGTCAAGCCGGAGACAGAGTTCTCCGTTGATTTCTCCGATTTTGATGCCATACATATCTTCCAGTGCAAAGAGGGTGTGCATGAGACCAAGATAGGAGTCAATGTTCGGAACATTGATTGCTCTGGGGCTGACATTGAAGATCTGTGCCATTTCTTTGACCAGATCAGTTTTAGGGGTTCTGGCTTCTGTCTCGTATTGTGCCACACGGACATCCGAAGTTTTTCCGAGGAATCCAAGAAGTTCGCCAAGTTCCTTCTGCCTCATACCTTTTCTGTTTCTGAAAAATTTAATACGTTTTCCAAATGCCATAGGGATCTCTCCTTTTCCTGAAATCTTTTATTCAATTTTGAATATAAGTTCCTACCGTTATGTAATGAATAGGAACTGGTGGTTAACGATATTTGTTTAAATCAGTATAGCATATGAAAAAATAAGACGCAAGAAAAACTTAAACAAAAAAATTTAATTACCGATATTCAAACCACTTGACTTAACGGAAAATAGTTAATATAATACAATCAAAACTTAACTGAATAACGTTAAGTTAAAGAAAATTTGAAAATGAGGTTGTATAAGGTGCCTTGAAAGTTTGGATAAGTAGAGGGGTTTTTCCTCGAAGATGATGCGGAAGGAGGTGAATGGAATGTCTGAATTAAAGAATGGATTTCTGACTGCGGAAGAGGTAATGGATATTTTACAGGTCAAGCAGTCAAAGGCATACCAGATTATCCGCCAGCTGAATAAAGAACTCAGCGGAATGGGACTGATCACAGTGCCGGGGCGTGTGGATGCCAATTATTTCAAGAAAAAGTTGTTTTATGAAGAAAAATAGGAGGTACTTAAGATGGCTGTATATCAGGAAAAAGACAAAGGTACATGGAGAGTGGTGTTCCGGTACACCGATTTTACCGGGGAAAGAAAGCAGACGCAGAAACGTGGCTTCAAGACCAAACGGGAAGCGACTGCATGGGAACATGAGATGATGCTCCGAAAAGGAAATAAGCTGGATATGACGTTTGAGAGCTTTTATGAGATTTATTCCGAGTATAAACGTCAGAGGGTGAAGGAAAGTACATTTGAGACGAAAAGCCACATTGTGCGGACAAAAATCCTTCCTTACTTTGGAAAACGGAAGATCAATGAGATTACCGTGGCAGATGTGATCGCCTGGCAGAATGAGATGATGGCATACCGGGATGAAAAGGGCAAGCCCTATTCCGTGGATTATCTGAAAACGATTCAGGCACAGCTTACAGCAATTTTCAATCATGCGGTGAATTATTATAATCTGCCCTGCAATCCGGCAAGACAGGCAGGAAGTATGGGAAAAGAAGTTCCGAAGGAAATGAAGTTCTGGACAAAGGAACAGTATCTGAAATTTGCCGAAGCAATGATGGACAAGCCCAGATCCTATTATGCCTTTGAGATGCTTTATTGGACCGGAATCCGGGAAGGAGAGCTGCTTGCCCTTACACCGGCAGATTTTGATTTTGAAAAACAGACGGTGCGGATCAATAAAACGTATCACCGGATGAAAAAGCAGGACATTATTACTTCGCCAAAGACAGCGAAAAGTAACCGGATCGTTGTGATGCCGGAGTTCCTCTGTGAAGAAATGCAGGACTATTTTCAGATGTATTATTCACTGGCACCGGATCAGCGGATTTTCCCGTTTTCCAAATCTTATCTGAAACATGAAATGGAACGGGGATGCAAAGAGACAGGAGTTCCGGTTATCCGGATTCACGATCTTCGCCACAGCCATGTTTCCCTGCTGATTCACATGGGATTTACAGCTCTTGCCATTGGAAACAGAGTGGGACATGAAGCAGAAAAAATCACGTACCGGTATGCACATTTGTTTCCAACGGTGCAGACGGAAATGGCGAATAAGCTGGATGTGGAACGGATGGAGAAGGAGGATGAAATCTGATGGAGAGAACGTTAGACGCAAAAGGACGATGGAGAAACCGGACGGTGGGTTTTCGGGTATCCGAAGAGGAGGCAAAAATGATTGACCGCATGGTGGCGTTATCCGGGCTTACCAAACAGAAGTACATCCTGAGAAAGTTGATGGACTGGGAAGTGACTGTGCAGGGAAATCCAAGAGTTTATAAAGCTCTAAAAAATCAGATGCAACAGATTTTTGATGAATTGAAACGGTTGGAAGTGTGCAGTGAAGAAAATGAAGAACTGCTTCAGACTATCCAGATGGTTGCTGTGACGTTGAATGGGATGAAGGAGGAGCCGCAACATGTGGAATCCCTGGAACATCCTTAAAAAAGAAAATGCCCCTGCTGGTAACAAGGACATTTCTAAAACTCATACAAACTTATGCAGGCTCTGGTAAAGCCTCATAGACAAAAATTCAATCCTTACGGGAGAAGTCTGCCTATACGCATATAGCTTTATGTGTAGTATAGCAAAGTTCTCCTGTAACGGAAAGAGGGAAAATTACTGAAATTTATAACAAAGGATACAGGAGGACGGAACATGAACATTTTTCAGGAAGTGAAAGAGCGTGTCACCGCAAGACAGGTGGCAGAGAGATATGGATTGAAAGTCAGACGGAACGGGATGGCGTGCTGTCCCGTTCATAATGATAAACACCCCAGTATGAAGATTAATCAGAATTATTACTGCTTTGCCTGTGGGGCAAAAGGTGATGCAGTCAATTATGTGGCAGTGCTGTTTGGATTATCCCAGTTCGAAGCAGCGAAGAAGATCAATGAAGATTTTGCATTGGAAATTTCAATCGGGCAGCCAGAGGTAAAAAGAAAACAAAATTCAGGAGCTAATAAAAAAGAGAAGGTTCCAACAAAAGAGGAACGAATTCAATTTGTTCAAAAGAAAATTGACGGATGGGCAAAGGATGCTGCGAATGTATTGATGAGGTATCTGAGATGGATGGAATTCTGGAAGAAATTTTACAAACCGGAATCGATGGAAGAGGAATGGCATCCGTTATTTGTCGAAGCCTTACAGAATGAAAGCAAGATCAGTTATCTGGTGGACAAGCTGATGTTTGGAACGGACGAAGAGCTTCTGGATTTTTCCAGAACGGAAGGGAGGAGGTGAAGCGGTATGAACAGAGAATTGCAGAATATGAGCGAGGAGTTCTTGCAGAACTTAGAGGAGATTGTGGAAACGGAGCTTCTGACAGTGGAGGATACCCGGGAACGGCTGGATACCACGGAAAAGGGGAAAATTCGTCAGTCCATTCAGAACTGCAAATATGCGTTGGAGCATGATCCCTGTCTGAAAGGAGCTATCTGCAGAAATGAAATGACGTGTCAGATTGACATCATGAAGAAAATGCCCTGGAAAAGGCGAGGTGTCCATATGACCGATACCGATATGAATAATCTGGCTTTATATCTGGAAAAGAATTATGGATTGACCAGTGACCGGGTGATTGTAAAGGCAATCGATATCGTGGCGAATGAAAACAGTTTTCACCCGATTCTTGAATATCTGGAGAGTCTGAAATGGGATGGTATTCCGAGGATTCAGCATATGCTGACACATTTCTTTGGAGCAGAAGATATTGCATATACCGGAGAGGTGATGAAGATGCATATGATGGGAGCAATCCGTAGGCTGTATGAGCCTGGAGCAAAATATGACATCATGCTCTGTCTGGTCGGAGGTCAGGGGACCGGAAAATCCACGTTCTTCCGCTATCTGGCAATCAAAGATGAATGGTTTACGGACGATATGAAACGGATCGATGATAAGAAGGTTTATGAATATCTGCAGGGACACTGGATCGTGGAAATGTCAGAAATGAACGCAGTAGCAAATGCCAAGAGCATCGAAGAGACAAAATCGTTCCTGAGCCGACAGAAGGATATTTATCGTATTCCATATGAAAGGCGGGCAGAGGACAGATATCGACAGTGTGTCTTTTGCGGTACTTCCAATGACCTGAATTTTCTCCCTTTTGATCGTACCGGGAACCGGAGATTTGCCCCAGTCAGAGTATTTCCGGAAAAAGCGGAAACCACCATTTATGAGAATGAAGCAGAATCCAGAGCATACATTATGCAGGCGTGGGCGGAAGCAATGGAGATATATCGAAGCGGAGACTATCCAATGACCTTTTCGCCGGAGATGGAAGATCACGTCAAACTTCTCCAGAGGGAATTTATGCCGGAAGATACCCAGACAGGTATGATCCAGGCATTTCTTGATGCATACGAAGAAGATTATGTGTGTTCGACCATTATCTATCAGCAGGTATTTCATCAGGAAGGAATCGTACCAAAATGGCAATCCAAGGAAATCGGCGATTTGATGGATAATGAAATCGTTGGCTGGATGAAACATGGCAATCACAGATTTGGTGGGGCGATCGGAACGCAGAGGTCGTGGAAACGGATTCAGCCGAAAAAAGATGAAGAGGGATTCCTGAAGGTGGATGAAAACATGGAAATCCCATTTGATTAAGCATTACTTTTAAAATGTTTTGAGCCTTGTTCACAGGTTTCTGTTCACAAATATCCGGGCGGAATGTGAACAAGAAGGTGTGAACAGGATTGAAAAAACTTTGAAAACAAAGCAGAAATGAGAAACAGCCCGGAAACGGGCATCAATAAAAATGGAGGATACGCCAGTCAGAAAAAATTAATCATCAGTACATATAGAATCATCCGGGTATGACAAAAAGAGCCCTCGGCGATTGAGAGCGAAATACACCCATCGCACAAGCTAAAGCTTATGCTCTGTGTCTTTCGTCCTCCCGGAGGGCCTCGCAGGGGCGAGTTTTTCTTTTCCCAATATTCTGTAAAAGCGAATAGCGGATGAGATTTCTGATGGCAGCGTATCCGACGGAAAGGAGGGGAGTGTGAACAGACGAAATCATAGTTTTGTGATGGAAAGCAAGCTGCATGACGTAAAAGGCAGAGTGGATTATATCAGCAGCCCAAAGCGGCAGGAGAATCTGTATGCGGTCTTTTCCAATGTGGAGGACAGCTACTGGGATCTGCTTGCTGAACAGAATCAAAGGGATTTTGCAAAAAGTGGAACGGAAGGAACTTGCATTGAAGCCAGAGAGCTGATTATCATGTTACCGCCGAGCCTGATCAGGTATGACCATGAACTGTTGTTGAAGTATATGACTTCGGTTTTCCTGGAGAAATATGATGTAGGATGCTGTGCGGCATTGCATCACAATAAGAGTAAAACGAATCTACATATCCATTTGATTTTCTCCGAACGGGAGATCCGGCAGGAAGTGGAGCGGAAAATTGCCAGCAGAAATATGTTTTATAATGAATCCGGTAAACATGTCCGAACGAAAAAGGAGATTTTGGATGAGGATGGAAATCTCCGATACGGATGTAAGATCATCAAAAAAGGGGAAGTGTATGAGACCAATTTCTTTCAGCCAAAGAAAGAGGAATTTAAGTCCAATGCGTTTCTCGAAAATATGAAGCAGGTCATGACGGATGCTATCAATGAGATTGTGAAAGATGAAAATGAGAAGCTGCAGGTATTTCAGAAAGGTAGTCCTTATCTTGCTACCAAAAAGATTGGGAAAAACAATCCCAAAGAAGCGGAGATCAGGGCAGATAATTATCTCCGACAGGAATGGAACCGGAATGTAGATCGGGCATTACTTACAGGTGCATCAGAAGTAGAAGTGATGATGGCAAAGCAATCACAGATTGATGAACCGGTGGCGGAGTCACTCCGGGAACATGGGCAGGATCCGAAATTATTTACCGGGATCCTTCAGAAAGCAGTCGGATACCTAAGGGGATTTGTAGAATTTCTGCGGGAGATGAAATACTGCGATAGAGATACAGAAGGAAATCCTCTGATTGATCATGATATGCGGATTGACATTACGCCAGAACCACTTCCGGCAAAACCGAAAGGGAAAAGACCTTCTTCCGAAAAGCAGGAAGCAGAAGTTATGCGGTTGCAGCAAATCCTGAACAAGATGAAAAAGCAGGAACAGAAGATATATGCCATTGAGAAAGCGATCGTGAAACTGGAAAAAGAGCTGAAGGAAGTGAAAAAGAAATGGTTCCACCGAAAAGAGCAGAAAGAACTGGAAGGAAAGATTGATGCGAAAAAAGTCCAGTTGGAAAAGACAAAGGTTACACTGGATTTGATCCCAGCTCAACATGGATATCAAAATGCACTGGAAGTTACAAAGGCAATGAAGCTTGCGAAAGCGGAATTAAAGAAAGTTCAACTGGCTCAAAAAGCATGGGATGCACCGGAAACAAAACCGGAGAAAATGTATCTGAGGATTCCGGCGAATGTGCAGAATGCGGAGAAACGAGAAAGGCAGAAAAGGAGTATTCATGAACGGTTGGAGGAGAAGAAACGACAGGGGCAAAATGCAGATTATGTTAGGCAACGAAAAATTCATAATCGAGATTGCTTATAATAGGATAAAAAGTCTTGACAAATAATGTTTATCCGCATATTATATAGATAACCGATATATAGATTATCTACATAAGGAGGTTGAAGTTTATGGCTATTGAAAAATCATTAGTTTCTGGAAGCATGACAATGCTTATTTTAAAACTGTTGTCTGAGAAGGATATGTATGGTTATGAGATGATTGACACATTACGTCAAAAGTCTCAGAATGTGTTTGAATTAAAGGCTGGAACACTATATCCATTGTTGCACAGTCTTGAAGAGAAAGGCTTATTGGTAGTATATGAACGGGAATTTGGCGGAAAAACCAGAAAGTATTATAGTCTGACAAAACAGGGAGGAAAACTTCTGGAGAAGAAAACGGAAGAGTGGAGAGAGTATTCGGCAGCAGTATCGAATGTTCTTGCATTGGAGGTGTGATTTATGGATGAATATTTGAAGACATTGTTAGAACAGATTCGCTGCAAGAAGGCTCGACCATATATACGACAGGAATTGCAGAATCATATGGAGGATCAGATTGAGGCCAACATTCATGCTGGCATGAACTACGAGAGTGCAGAAAAAGAGGCTGTTAAGGATATGGGAGATCCGGTCGAGGCGGGAATTTCACTTGACCGGATTCATAAGCCTCAGATTGCATGGAAGTTGCTTTTTATGATCGCTTTAATTAGTGTAGCTGGAATTGTGACGCATATAATGATTGCCACGAATATGGATGGGGCAGATGCATTTGCTTCCAGTAGATATGTGATTCATGTATTGGTGGGAATTGTAGTCATGATGGTCTTATATTTTATGGACTATACATTATTAGCAAGATATTCTAAGTTGATTGCTGTTATATTATTGGCGACATGTTTACTAACCTTGTTTTTTGGAGTTAGCATAAATGGTATGACATATTACATGAATATTGGTGGAAGGGTCATATCCATACAGGCATTGATGTTGTTCTATGTTCCGATTTACGGGGGAGTCATTTACCAGTATCATGGATTAGGGTATAAGGGATTCGTAAAAGCAGTAGCTTGGATGGTACTGCCGATTCTTTTTGTCATGCGGATGCCTGCAACAATGACAGCAGGTTTGATGATGATATCGATGCTTGTGATGTTGACAATAGCTGTTTTGAAAGACTGGTTTATCATTCCGAAGAAAAAAACGATAGCCGGATTATGGGGGATTTTTATGGTTCTGCCAGTTGTGAGTTTCTTTGGGATGTATTTTGGAAATGTCCTGGCGTCATACTAGAAGGCACGTATACAGGCATTTGTTTCTAACACTGGAGATGCAAATTATCTGACTGCAACAATACGTTCGTTTTTGAAAACAAATAAAATGATAGGAAGTAGTGGAGCAGATATTTCGGAAAAATTGCCCGGGTTTAATGCAGACTATCTGCTAACGTATTTGTCATCTACATACGGAATGATCGTAGCGATACTTGTATGCTGTGTCTTAGCTGTTTTAATACTTTTTGTTTTTGGAACAGCTTTGAAACAGAAGAACCAATTAGGTATGATGATGGGATGTGGATGTGGCATGATTTTCCTTGTAAGTTTTCTGATAAATGTATTAGAAAATTTAGGGGCATTTCCGCCAACAACGACATTTCTTCCATTCTTATCTGCAGGTGGAAGTTATATTGTTGTTTCATACGGGCTGATTGGTATCGTATTAAGCATATACAGGTACAAAAATGTTTATCCGCGACATGTAAAAGTCAAAATGCCACATATAAAAATGACGATTGATTTATAATCTGACGGAATGATGATCAGAGTAAGAAACCAGAAATCTGAGACAAGTAAGGAAAAATACTCATCGAATGTTTTGTGGTGGATGGAAATAAAGGTTTTGACATATTTGAGAATTCGATGCTAATATAATTTATAGAAAAGGTGCTACCGATAGACGGTTAGCCTACATAATGATTAGTTAAGAAAATAACCGTTCAGTTTGCGAGGCTGGGGCGGTTATTTTTTTCGTGATTGCATCCTATTGCGTAACCAAGTCCAAAGACTGCTAAGCATAAGCTGATAACAGCAATCAGACATTCGAGAGTCAACATTAGCATCCCCTCCTTTAGCAAGATTTCCGCAGATAGTCTGGGGATTTCTATGTAAACATAGGGTCGCAGTCCCTCTGGGGAAGGACTAAACGCCCGCCATGAATGGTAGCATCGTAGAAAAAATATAACAATACTATTTATGGGACACAATAATATTTTGGGCGATTAAAAGAAACAAAATTTTTTATTTGGCAAGGTGAGGAAACTCAAGTTTCATCTATTGTTGAAGAAATTACTGAGTATAATGGTCCTATGATTTAAGACAAAATTTTAAATAGTTTTTCGTTAGGTCACACATACTAATTTTAAAGGAGAGTGACACTATGCGAAAAACTTATTCGCCTGAATTTAAGGCAAAACTTGTCATGGAAGTCTTCAGGGGAGAACGCCTGCTCAATGAAATTGCATCAGAAAACAACGTTCATCCCAATATGCTTACTCGCTGGAAGACAGAAGCTTCCAATAATTTACACGTGCTTTTTGAAAATGAAAATGCTAAAATGCGGAAGCAGGCTAAGCAGTATGAAGCACAAATCGAAGAACTATACACACAAATCGGAAAACTTACTGCTCAGTACGAGTGGATGAAAAAAAAATCTGGAATCTAAATTCCCTCGGGATGAAAGAATCTCCATGGTTGATTTTACTGACCCTGTTTTTTCAATATCCACCCAGGCTGAAATGTTGAGTCTCAACCGCACTTCTCTGTATTATAAGCCGCGCCCTTCTTCTGAATGGGATCTGCAGCTTAACCGACTGATTGATATAACTTACACAAAGCATCCTGAATTTGGATATCGCCGTATCACAGCATGGCTGGACAGTTATTATGGTTTTCATGTAGATAAAAAAACAGTGCTTTCCAGAATGCAGGCAATGGGGATACAAGCCGTTTACCCCAGGCAGAACACCAGTAAAGCAAATCCTGCCAATAAGGTATATCCCTATCTTCTCAACGGGATACAGGCTGCCTTTCCGGATCATGTTTGGAGTATTGATATTACTTATATTCCGATACAGAAGAGCTGGCTTTATCTCACCGCCATTATAGACTGGTATTCCCGGTATGTCCTGGCATGGGAGATAGATGACACTCTGGAAAATAAATTCGTTCTGGATACCTGCAAAAAGGCACTTGGCGGCTCTGTGCCTGAAATCATGAACAGTGATCAGGGAAGCCATTTTACCAGCCCAAGATATACAGAACTCTTTCTGGAGGAAGGTTCCAAAATCAGTATGGATCACCGGGGACGTGCATATGACAATATCTTCATAGAACGGTTCTGGCGAAGTCTGAAATATGAGGATATTTATCTAAAAGATTACAGTTATCCCCGGGAAGCACGAAAAGGGATTCGAGAATATATGGAGTTTTATAACAATGAACGCCCACATCAAAGTCTGGGGTATAAAACACCCAGCCAGATTTATCATGAAGGGAAAGACCGTTCTTTCCACCCATGATCATACTTGAGAATAATCAATGTATCAAGGATGTATGCACACCGCACTGCGGCAAGTCCTTGACACATTGATTATCCCCAAGTATCTTGTAACCAAGGAAAGAAAGGGATAATATGTTCCAGATATATCCAGGAACATACGTTTAGCACCTAACGATAAATTTATCAAAAAACTGTCTTGACAAAGTGGGTCACTTTAGAGTTGTGATATCATTCAAACATTGAAACAATTTAATAGTCATGGTTAGGATTGTTGATTTGTGTTTTCTCATGCGGCTCTGTCATGTATTCTCGACAAATTAAAAGTAGATTTCAGTGGAGATTTATAATATCAGGAGGTACAAGTTTGAAACAAAGAAGTAGTGGATAGCAAATATAGAAGGGTATAACAAGAAAGCCATCAATTTGGTGGCTTAAAAACAGAATATAGACACGACACCTAATTAATTGTCAGAATATAACAGCTTCATCTTTGATGATATAGCCTCGTTGTTTTAACAGATTAAGTGCCTGAGATGTGGTCAAAACTTTTGACTCACTTACAGGGCGTGATTCAAGAAAACCATTCGGTGTATATGGCTTTAAATCTGAAAGTATATGCCAGATAGCGGTCAGGAGCATACGACAAACAGCAATGATAGCTTTCTTATGACCACGACGTGCTTTTATGCGTTGGTAACGGTTCTTGATTTCCGGATGTTTTTTTGACCGGGCGTTTGTTAAAGAACTTGCCACTTGTACCAGTATTGGTTTAAAATAGGAACCAGCACGGGAAATTCGAGTGGATTTGATTTTACGAGCGCTTTGGTCATTACGGGGACAGCAGCCAGCCCATGAAACGAGGTGTTTTGCTGTGGGGAAGACAGACATGTCACCGCCGATTTCAGAAAGAACCTGGATTGCAGTCATAGGGTTTTTATCAAACCCGGGAACAGTACGAATAACATCAAGAGCAGCCTGATACTTATCACTGATACGAAGGATTTCCTGTGTTACATTTTCTATGTGCACTTCTAATTCATCGATGTGATCAAGACACTGTCTGAGCTTGATTGCCTGTTCAGGAGAGATTGCCCCATCAACTGCGGCCTGGATTTCTGCAATGGGTGTTTTGCAGCGATTGTCCACGTAAGGTGTCACATCAAAAAATTCCCCAGGATGGGCAAGGATCTGTTCCGTGATCGATCTTGAAGATTTCCCGAACACATCAGAAAATACATCATCAAGCTTAAGGTTAGATACAGTAAGACAGTTTTGTGCACGATTCTTTTCACCGGTAATCATACAGGTGAGTTTGAAACGGTATCTTACAAGATCTCTTAAGTGACGTATATCAGCTGGTGGGATAAAGGAAGGTTTGATCATATCACACATAAACAGATCGCAGATCCATTTGGCATCCTTACGGTCGGTCTTATTACCTTTTTGAGGTTTTGTGTATTTTGGATGAGCAAGAACAACAGATACGTTATTCTTCTCTAAGATATTAAAAACAGGGATCCAGTACTTACCGGAAGATTCCATGCAGACCTCATTACACTGATATTTTACAAGCCAATCAGACAGTTCCCGCAACCCTTTGGAGAAAGAAGAGAAACGAGCCTGTTTATAATCAGTACGACCGTTTGCATCGGTAATCCCGATACAGGCATAGATCCATGTTTTATGGACATCAAGTCCACAACAGTTTTTACGAAAGATTTTGAAAGACAAAAAAATAACCTCCTGAGATATATCGTTATAAAACTGACAGTGACTGGTCATCCGGCAAAATCGAGTCGACTTTGGAAGAGATAAGTTTACGGGCTACGGTATGCGCCATTCATTGATGCCTTAACGGATGACCGACAACAAATAATTATGCGAGGTCGCCGCTATACAGCCCCGCCACTCACCTCCGCGTGTTCTGTAGTGTGTCAGTCTTATAAAAAGAATATATCAGAAAGAATTAAAATAAGATAGCGGAAGTTCTCCAACAAGTTTCATAACCCTATTGGTGGCTTTCGCAGAAAGGCGGAATATAATTATGACAATAATAACAACTGTAAAAGGCATTATGGTGGGCAACGGAATTTCTGGGAATTTTTGCTAAAGTGTGCAGGGGCAGTGGGAAAAATTACGGTTGGCATGACATGAAGAATCCGGGAGGTTCAAATCTCCAATTCCCATCGGGGCTGTTTTCAGCCCCGTTTAATTTTGCGTGTGATGAAATTATAGTGACGCAGGTTTACCTTGACGCATTTATTCATTAATCCACTTGTAAATCATGCAACAGAGAAAAAGAAGTTTTCACCAAGGTAAATACTCATATGTATAAGCTGAGACAGATAATATGTATCAGTTATTAAAGTATTCGAAGGAGAACTACGGACGTATTTGCAATTTTGAAGAGTAAGACAGAGGCTACTGGCAGAATTACTGGTAGCTTTTTTTGTGTGAAATTAGGACGGGGCTACTGAACAGTTTTATATACTTGGAAAATACACCAAACCTTGTATTATTAATAACGAGCAAATTCATAAAAATGACTTGCACTTTAGTTGGTAATCTGTAGAATTCGTGTAGTATGTTGAATTCAGATGGTTGTGATTTGACACGAGGATTTAAACATGGCAGATAGTCAATAGATTATCTGTCATTATTTTTAATGTTTCCGTTTTGGAAATATGGAATAGTATAGTTGAAGTACATTGAATTTTAAATGATTGATAAAAATGAATAAATTTACAGAAAAAGTGTTTTGAAATTGCGTTTTAAGTGTAATAAAAGATAAAATGTGGAATATTATATATAATAACGAAAAAAAGTATTGCGTTTTATGAAATGAGGTGGTATGATATGAATATACTACAGAAGGAAGGAAATGTTGTTATGAAAATACAAGCAGTATTGATTGACGGATTTAAAAATCTTTCAAATGTAAAAATTGGTTTTGATAATATTACAGCATTAGTAGCATTAAATAATTTTGGAAAATCTAACGTACTTGCAGCGATTGATTTTGGATTAAAATTTATTAAGGCTACAATAGAAGATAAAGCTGATATGATGTCTAATTCGAATTTAATACCAATTAATAGTCAAATGTTTGGGAGAAATTATAAGTTTGAAATGGAGATTTTAACTGAACTGGATGATATAGAATATCGTGTACTTTATGGTTATGAATTTGCTTGGAAGTGCGATGAAAATGTGGAGCCTCATATTGTGTCTGAACATTTAAGAATTAGACCGGAAGATAAGGGACAAAAATATACGCAACTGATTAATAGAGATATTCAGAATGCATTATATAAAAGCTCAGAAACGGGCAGATGCTCATCTAAGATAAATGTTGAGCCAACAGAACTTATTGTGAATAAACTTCGGGCATTTGACGAGATATTTTATGCTGAAATTATTAAGAAATTGAATAGCATGAGATTTTATATGGAGAATAATCTGGATGCAAAGAGTTTCTATCAACCAGATCCTATTATTCGTAAAGGGTTAGAGGATATGACCATTGATGCGGAAAATCTTCCTCGTGTAATATATCAATTGCGTGAAAAAAATCCAAATAAATTTGCGTTGTTAAAAGAAGTATACAAAGACTTATTCCCGGATGTTGAAGATATTATTGTAAAGCGATACAAAATTAATGCTGGAGATAGTGATAAATTGCCAGCAGATGCTCCATTTATTATAACAAATGCAATATATGTTCTATTTGTTAAAGATAAAAATTTAATGCATCCAATTGATTTTGCAATGATGTCAGATGGTGCCAAAAGAGTGTTTATGATTTTAACAAGGATTATCTTGGCAAATGTGGCAAATGTATCTCTGATTGCCATTGAGGAACCAGAAAATTCTGTGCATCCAAGTTTATTTCAGGCTTATATACAAATTATAAGTCAGTTATTGGATGATTGTAAGATAATTATAACAAGTCATTCACCCTACATTGTGAGTTATTTAGATCCTTCGTGGATTCATGTAGGTGTAAATAAACATCCAGGAATTGCAGAGTTTTTTACCTTCAAAAAATCAGGTCAGCGCTTACTGCAACAAGATGCTGCTGATTTTAAGATGAGTACAGGAGATTACTTGTTCTCAATGTTAGCTGATGAGGAGAGTAATTGGGAAGATTATCTGGAGTGTGATGTACATGAGTAAATGTCTTGTGCTGTTTGTTGAAGGGGATACAGAGGTTGAATTTTATAAACGCGTAATATCAAATGCCAGGCAAAAACGAGCCGATGGGAGATTTGATATCAACATCGAATGCAAAAATGTCAGAGGTGTTGGTTGGTCCTATGTCAAGATTTAGTACAAGTTAAAATGAGGTTTTCCTCATCTTAA
>JBJELT010000155.1:0-6064 GCA_051879295.1 Oliverpabstia sp.
AGTACTTTATTTTGGATGTGGACGGAAACTTTTTAAGCCACAATATTCTGCATCCATACTCCTTTTTTCACCAGTACAAAACCGATGATACATTTCAGCCAGTCACCGATCTGTACGCAGGCGAATATGAATACTACGAACATGGTAGTATATCGGCTCAGTACAAAAGCGATGGGCACGCTGACACACCAGACGAATACACTGTCGAACAGGAAGGTAACCATTGTCTTGCCGCCGGACCGGAGGGTAAAGTATGCCGCATGTAAGAATGCATTCTGCGGCATGAATATGGCCTGAGCCATAATCAGGTATGCCGCCAGTTGCCTGGTTCCCGGATCTGTATTATATAGTCGTGGGAACAGAGGTGCAATCAATAGCATGACCAGTGCCACACCGGTACAGCACATAACAGAGAATGCGATCATCTTATTGTCTGTATCCCGTGCTTCTTCCATCCGGCCGGCACCCAGCTGCTGTCCTACAACAATAGCCACCGAATCACCCAGTGCAATGAATACCACATTAAACAGGTTTGCAATGGTGCTGGCAATATTAAATGCAGCCACCACGCTCAGCCCTCGAATGGAATAACACTGCATCAGAGATGCCTGTGCTGCTGCCCACAAAGTTTCATTGACCAGCAATGGTGAACCTTTTACGATAAATCGTGCTACCAGATAACCCGGCACCTTCAAAGTACGGTACAGACCAACAATATATGGATTTCTCTCTGTATGTCTGTGTGTCCAGGTCAGCACGATTGCCATTTCCACATATCGTGAAATAACCGTTGCCAGACCGGCACCCACAACTCCCAGCGCCGGCAGGCCAAATTTACCATAAATCAAAAGGTAATTTAATACAAGGTTAACAAGGACCGCTGTAATTCCGGCTTTCATTGGCACCAGTGTCTCACCGCACTCACGAAGGGTACTGGCATATACCTGCACCATCATAAACGCAGGCAGACCTGCCAGAGCTACCCACATGTACTGTTTTCCATAATAAAGAGCTGCTGCAAGATCACCGCCGTCACTGCTGCCATTGAGGTAATTGCTGATCAGGCTTTCCCCGCCCACAATAAACACCCCAACAGCAAGAATCGTCAGAAGAACAGCCATCCAAATCTTATAGCGGAAGGTATGACGAACACCTTCCTCATCTCTCTGACCAAAATACTGTGCAGTGAAAATACCTGCGCCGGACAGACCGCCGAAAATGCAAAGATTGTATACAAACATCAGCTGATTGACGATGGCTACACCGGACATCTGCTCGGTTCCGATCTGCCCTACCATAATATTATCCAGAAGACTTACAAAGTTTGTTATGCCATTCTGTATCATAATCGGCACTGCGATCAGCAGCACCATTTTATAAAATGCCTTATCTCCAATAAATTTTTTTCTCACATTTTTCCACATGGGAAACCTCTTCCGTTTTATTAAGTCAGTTGTCTTTCCCCGAAGGTTCAAGTACACCTTGGCGTACTTGCTGCGAGGTACGCGTCATGCTTTGCATGACACGATACTTCTGCGTAACTTTACTCTACTGTGACGGATTTGGCAAGATTTCTCGGTTTATCCACATCCAGACCTTTGGCCACACTGACATAATATCCCAGCAGCTGCAGCGGAATAATCGCCAGACTTGTAGCAAAATATTTTTCGGTCTTTGGTACGTATACGGAAAAATCAGCCGTATCCTCAATACTATAGTTGCCGTAACATGTAAGTCCCATCAGATAAGCCCCACGGCTTTTCACTTCTACCATATTACTCAGAGTTTTCTCAAAAAGATCTTTCTGTGTCATCACACCTACAACCAGAATTCCATCTTCGATGAGACTGATTGTTCCATGCTTCAATTCACCTGCTGCATACGCTTCGGAATGAATATAGCTGATTTCTTTCATCTTAAGACTGCCTTCCAGACTGATCGCATAATCAATTCCGCGTCCGATAAAGAAAATATCTTTTGCATTAGCATACTTGCTGGCAAACCACTGCAGTCTTTCCTTGTCATCCAGAATTTTCTGAATTTTACCCGGAAGGGTATTCATTTCCTTCAGAAGTTCTTTGCACCGCTCTTCATCAATTCTTCCTTTTACTTTGGCCATCTGAGCCGCGAGAAGATACGATGCGATCAACTGGGTACTGTAAGCCTTCGTGGTCGCAACAGAAATCTCCGGTCCTGCATAAGTATACATGATATAATCACTTTCTCTGGCTATACTGGAACCAACCACATTGACAATGCCAAGCACAGGAATACCATGTTCCTTTGCCAGACGAAGAGCCGCCAAGCTGTCTGCCGTCTCGCCGGACTGGGAAATCACAATCACCAGAGAATGGTCAGCAAAAATAGGATTCCGATAACGGAACTCAGACGCAAGATCCACTTCTACAGGAACCTGAGCCAGATTCTCGATCACATATTTTGCCGCAACACCAACATGATAAGCTGAGCCACAGGCAATAATATAGATTCTCTCAAAATCAGCCAGCACATCATCCAACAGTCCGGTATCTTCAAGAGAAATATTCTCGTCTTTTACATAGGCACCGATGGTATCCTGAACGGCTTTGGGCTGTTCATGAATCTCTTTCAGCATAAAATGCTCATATCCGCCTTTTTCAGCGGCTTCTGCATCCCACTTAATCTCAACCATTTCCTTCTGGATTTCTTCCAGATCCAGATTGTAGAAATGAATATCCGTGGATGTAATCTCAGCAATTTCGTGATTACCGATATAATATACATTTCTGGTACTGTCCAGAATCGCCGGTACATCAGATGCGATCAGACATCCCGTTTCATTTTTTCCGATGATCAGCGGACTATCTTTTCTTGCAGCAAACAGTTTACCCGGAAGATCATGAAACATAATACCAAAGGCATAAGATCCGCGGATACGCAGCATGGCACGTGAGATTGCCTCCAGCGGGGTTCCGCTCTTTTTATAGTAATAGTCAATTAACTTTGTTGCCACTTCGGTATCTGTCTGAGAATAAAAATGATAGCCGGATTTAACCAGTTTCTCTTTCAGCTCCTGATAATTCTCAATAATACCATTGTGTACAACAACCACTGATTTATCCTCTGAACAATGAGGATGGGCATTCTGCACGGACGGTTCTCCATGCGTTGCCCAACGGGTGTGACCAATTCCACAGGTACCGGGTACTGCAAAACCGGCATCTGTCATCTCGATCAGCTTTTTCAGTCTCCCCTTGGCTTTTACTACTTCAATCTTCCCTGTTTCCTCATTCCGGACAGCAATACCTGCCGAATCATAACCTCTATATTCAAGCTTCTGCAGACCATTCAAAAGAATAGGTGCAGCCGACAATGTACCATTATAACCTACGATTCCACACATGCAAATGTCTCCTCCTTTTCAGTATATACTTTCCTGTTTTCTTCCAGTATCTCTGGTCTCTACTATCATTATATGAAAGTACTTTCTTACTGATTAAAAAAAATACAAAAAAAGTATACTACAAAATATCAAAAAGGTACAGACAGAAATAAAAAAACTTCTATAACAGCCCCATTGTACATTTTCACCCAAAAATGGAGGGATGACTAGGTGACAAAGGGACGGGTACATGGACACTAGTCGTGTCCATGTATCCGTCCCTTGTCACCTAGTCATCCCAGATCAGAAAATAAATCTGCTCTGTATGTGCCATTTTCAATCAATTCTTTAAAACTTGCAACTACCGCTTCTTTATCCTCCACATAAGTCACGCCAAACCATTTGTCGTTCGTTGGAAGTACCTTTACGGAATAATCACCCTTTCTCAAGAGCCCTCCAATCAGTATCGGTAGTAAATATTCTGCTTTTAATGGATTCGCAGGCACAATTTCACGGAAGAATACAGCAAAATTATCTTCCAGAACTTTCATAAACGGCGGCACCTGATTTTCTTTTGCAGGAAATCCCCACATATTCATCGATACATAGGAATCCGGATCCAATTTCACACCGTCAGCCTCCGGACCTTCCGGTGTCTTTACAATATTACTGGTCTCGATGACATCTGTAATATGGGTATGACCCTGATCCACTTTACACACACCTCTGGTCACACCGCCATTATCAGACAATGTGTTTTTCAGAATAAAACCGGCCATGGAAATAGCATTATCTGCATGTTCCAGGATCAGCCAGTCATGAAGCTGGCGAAAAGCTTCCTTTCCATAATAATCATCGGCATTGATAACAGCAAACGGAGCGTCAACCAATGATTTTGCTGCCAGTACTGCCTGACCGGTTCCCCATGGTTTTGTTCTTCCTTCCGGAACCACTCCATGATACGGTTCAACGGCTGGAATATCATTGATATCCTGGAAACAATAACCGACCTCCACATCATGAGCAGCACACACTGCTTCTATACGATCTCCAATAACTGCCTTAAAATCATCCTCAATGTCTTTTCTTATGATAAATACAATCTTATTAAATCCGGCCTCGATAGCATCATGAATGGAATAATCCATAATAATGTGATTGTAGTCATCCACTGAGGCCAGCTGCTTGATTCCACCGCCAAACCGTGAGCCGATACCTGCAGCCATAATCAGTAATGTAGTTTTCATTTTACGTTCCTCTTAACCTTTCATGAATCTTTATTTGCTCTCAGTTTAACATGTTTTCCCCTATTCGTCCATCATTATCCGACAACTACTTCTTCAGACTGTCCTCCATCTCCTCCAGCCTATCAATCACCTGTCCCACAACTCTCTGGCTTTCACGGCTCAGACAGGTTAATTTTTGCTGATACATAAACGCTATGTCTGACTGTTTGCCAGCCTTCAGATTTAGTTCTGCATAAGTCTTTATATTACTGACTCCCAGAATATAATCTACTGATACTCCAAAATATTTTGCCATTTCCAGCAGAACACCGGCTCTTGGATCAATTTCACCCTTTTCAATCTTACTGATGGTATTTTGTGAACAACCAACCCTCAACCCCAGACTCAGCTGGCTGATCCCTCTCTGTTCTCTCAAATCTTTTACCCTCGTATACATAAATGTTTCTCCTACCTGTCCATATGATTTGCCACTAAATGTTACACTCATTAATAGTGTAGCGGAAAAACATTCATTTATTACTCCATATAGAGTTGTATTCAAACTAATTTAGAGTAAAACAAAGCAATTTTCATTTACTCGGGAAGTTTGAACGAAGCCATCCTTCTATCATTATACGTAATTATTGGCATCAAATCTACAGTTTATTGGCTGCTGCCATTTTGTCTCATTTTTACAACCTATTATATTCCTGATTCCGTGTAGAATCTTTAAAAAAGGTGCAAATAGCGATACAATCTTTCGTATTGTTTTGCAGAAAGGAATTGGAATATGCCAAAACCAAAAACACAAACAGGAGAAAAAAATCTTATCTGTAAGAGACTCATCGAACTACGCCGACAACATAAAATGTCTCAGCGGGCTTTAGCCTATCAGCTTCAGTTAAATGGCTACGATATGGACAAAAATGTAATTACAAGAATTGAAACAAACAAACGTTATGTTACAGATTTGGAATTAAAAGCACTTTCTGAGATTTTTCACGTTTCCTATGAATATCTCATTGATGGAAAGGATGAAGAAAACCATAGTTCACTATGAAAAATGACATTTATTTCCCGTGAACAAAGCAATGTTACATACTCTGCTCAATAACAATGTTTTCTTCACGGGAAAATGTACGATGCTTATTTTATTGTAAATATCCCGACCAATATCTCCACCAGTTTTGGCACCTCAACAGGCTTCGCAATATGCCCATTCATACCGGCTGCCAACGCGTTTTTTTATCTTCTTCAAATGCATTGGCAGTCATAGCAATGATTGGCGTTTTAGCTAATGTACTATTATCCAGATTTCTTATAGTTTTCGTTGCTTCATATCCGTTCATATTAGGCATCTGCACATCCATCAGAACCAGATCATAGATATCCTCAACAAGTAGTACATGCTTACCAGCAAAATCTTCAGCATACCTCTCATATATAACTGTAGCTTCTTGTTCGGAAGATGTCTTAC
>JBJELT010000156.1:0-8771 GCA_051879295.1 Oliverpabstia sp.
GGTGTGTATTATTATTTAATAGTGAAAGCGTTTGATTGCTGTCAGTGATTGACATTGACATCATTTCAGAAAAAGATTATAATATTGCCGTAATTGAAAAAGAATCAGAGAATGCAGAGTCAGGGAAGCGGGTGGAAGTCCTGCGCAAGTCCGTTACTGTAAAAGCCAGATTACTGCCTGTGTTCTGTTATGAGATTTTGCGGCAACCGAAGTTTCATAAAGAACATGGAGAATCTCGCATTGCGAGATTCTTTTGTCTTGTGAGAGAAAAGCTGCTAAAGCAGCCGTGTATCGGCGCGCAAAGCGTGCAAGCCTCATAAGAATAAAGAAGATAAAGAGTCGGAGTGGGCTTGCCCACTTTGATTAAAGAGCATACAGAAAGGGAACTAGAACATGGAGCACAGAACCGGTCTGGAAATGTTTTGTACGATCGATGAGAAGAACAGAAAACTGCGTTATGGCTATACGACAGGCTCCTGTGCGGCTGCGGCGGCTAAAGCAGCCGTGCAGATGCTGCTTTCAGGAGAAATAGTAGAAGAGACAGCATTGCTGACTCCGAAAGGAATTCTACTTCATTTGCTGATTGAGGACATCAGGAAAACTGAAGAAGAAGTTATCTGTGCAGTTCGCAAAGACGGTGGTGATGATCCGGATGTGACGCATGGGATTCTGGTCTATGCCCGTGTGAAGAAAATCTCGAGCGATCAGGTGCACATTGACGGAGGAATCGGTGTGGGAAGAGTCACAAAACCCGGCCTGTCTCAGCCTCCGGGAGAAGCAGCGATCAATACGGTTCCCCGGCGGATGATAGAGGAGAATGTCAGAGAGGCTTGCGAAAAGTTCGGATATCAAGGCGGAATTGATGTGCGTATTGAGATTCCGGAAGGAGTTAAGCTTGCGGCAAAAACCTTTAACCCCAGACTGGGAATAGAAGGGGGTATCTCCGTTCTTGGTACCACAGGAATCGTTGTTCCCATGAGCGAAGCGGCACTGGTGGAAAGTATTCGCCTGGAGATGAATATGCTGGTGCAGAATGGTGCAAAGTATCTGGTGATTACGCCCGGGAATTATGGGCAGGTTTTTTCAGAAGACCAGATGGATCTTAATCTGACTTTTTCGATGAAGTGCAGTAATTATGTGGGTGAGACCCTGGATATGGCAAGGGAAATGGGAATCCGCGGTATTTTATTTATTGCTCATATCGGAAAATTCATCAAGGTTGCCGGGGGAATTATGAATACTCATTCCCGCAATGCGGACAGCCGCGCTGAGCTGATGGTGGCCAGTGCCCTGCGCGCAGGTGCCGGTCTCCCTGTATTGCGTCAGATACTGGATTCCATTACAACGGAGCAGTGTGTTGATCTGCTTCTGCAGGAAGGAATCCTGCAGCCCACGATGGAACAGATTTTAGAAAAAATAGAGTATTATCTTGGTAAACGTGCCGGAGACCAGATGCAGGTTGGTGCTGTGGTATTTTCCAGTGTTCATGGAGAACTGGGACGAACAGGGAATGCAGACAGTCTCTGCCGATTGATAAATAAAAATAGAGAGGAATAACAAATGAAGGGAAAATTATATGGACTGGGTGTAGGGCCGGGGGATCCGGAACTGCTTACTTTGAAAGCTCTGCGCCTGATCCGTGAAAATGATGTGATAGCAGTTCCGGGTAATGAGATCACAAAGAGTGTGGCTTACCAGATTGTCAAAGGTGCGTATGAAGCGCTGGATGAAAAGACACTGATTCCTGTGGCTATGCCGATGACGAAGGATCCGATAGTATTGGAACAGAATCATCAGAAAGCGGCTGATGATGTAGAAGCATGGCTTGCCCGCGGTATCAATGTGGTATTTCTGACCTTGGGGGATCCTACAGTATATTCTACCTATCTGTATGTGCACCGACGGATTCTTGCACGTGGTTATGAGGCAGAAATTGTCAGTGGTATCACATCTTTTTGTGCCGTTGCGGCGCGGCTGAATATGGGTCTGGTAGAAATGGCGGAACCGCTGCATGTGATTCCGGCAACTTATAAAGCCCAGGAGATGGATGAAATCCTTCAGCTTCCCGGAACAAAGGTGTTGATGAAAACCGGTAAAAAGATGAAAGAAATCCGGGAGAGTATCCTGAGAAGTGGTCAGAGTGCGGTTATGATCGAAAACTGCGGAATGCCGGAAGAAAAAATCTATGAAAGTGCGGAAGCAATCCCTGAAAATTCGGGATATTATTCATTGATCATTGTAAAAGATAAGTAGAGGAGAATACGTATGATACATTTTGTTGGAGCAGGTTCCGGTGCACCGGATCTGATTACACTGAGGGGAAAAAAGTATCTGGAGGGGGCAGATGTGATCATCTATGCCGGTTCCCTGGTCAACCCGCAGCTGCTGGATTATGCAAAAGAAGACTGCAAGATATATAACAGTGCGAAAATGACACTGGAAGAAGTGCTGGAGGTTATGCTGGAGGCGGAAAAAGAAGGTCTGACAACCGTACGCCTTCATACCGGCGATCCCTGTCTGTACGGAGCCATTCGCGAACAGATGGATGTGCTGGAAGAAAAAAATATTTCCTTTGATTCCTGTCCGGGAGTCAGTTCTTTTTGCGGGGCGGCGTCAGCTCTGAATCTGGAGTATACACTTCCAGATGTGTCTCAGAGTGTTGTGATCACAAGAATGGCAGGAAGAACACCGGTGCCGGAAAAAGAGAGTATTGAGTCATTTGCCGCTCATCATGCTACCATGGTTATTTTCCTGAGTACGGGAATGCTGGAAGAATTAAGTGAGAGGCTGATTGCCGGTGGCTATACGGCAGATACCCCGGCGGCAATCGTGTATAAGGCCACCTGGGAAGATGAGAAAACATGTGTCTGCACGGTGGGAACTCTGGCAGAGACTGCCAGAAAGAATCAGATTACGAAAACGGCATTGATGATTATTGGTGATGTAGTAGAACATAGCCATTACCAGAGGTCTGAATTATATAATCCGGAATTTACAACAGAATTTCGGAAAGGAACCATACGATGAAACTTAATATCGTGGCATTTACACAAAATGGAATGCAGCTGGGAGAAAGAATCTTTAATCTGGCACAGAAGGAAGGCTGGGAAACAAAAGTCTTTGTCAAAAGCCGCTATGTGTCTGTGGACGAGGGCAGCCCGGTGATTTCTGTTGAACCTCCCCTGTCAGAGTGGGCACAGCAGCACATACCGGCTGCGGAAGCATTGATTTTTATCGGTGCGGCAGGCATTGCTGTCCGGACGATTGCTCCCTTTATAAAAAGTAAGACGGTTGATCCGGCGGTGCTGGTGTTGGATGAAAAGGGGAACTATGTGATTCCGCTGCTGTCCGGGCATATGGGCGGTGCCAATGAACTGGCTTTGTGGCTTTCCGAAAAAATCATGGCGGTACCGGTGCTGACAACGGCTACGGATGTGAATCATAAGTTTGCCGTTGATGTATTTGCAAAGAAAAACCATTTGTGGATTTCGAGTATGAAACTGGCAAAAGAGGTATCTGCCCGGATACTTCGAAATGAAAAACTACCCATGGGATGCGGTGACGGATGTACGGGCGGCATTGGTGAGCTTCAGCATCAGAATTGTGAAGATGGAAAAAAAGCAACTTTCTGGATTCGCCTGGGAGAAAGCGAATATCTCCATCTGGTTCCGGCTGTTATCACACTGGGAATCGGGTGCAGGAAAGGAACTTCCATAGATACCATTGAGCATGTAGTCAGCAGCATACTGACGGAAAATGGAATATTTCCGCAGGGAATTGAACAGATTGCCAGCATTGATCTGAAAAAGGAAGAACCCGGGATTTTACAGCTGGCTAATAAATGGGGGATTCCGTTTGTTACCTACAGCAGTGAACAGCTGAAAACCGTGAATGGAGAATTTACAACTTCCCCGTTTGTGCAGCAGGTGACCGGCGTGGATAATGTCTGTGAGCGCAGTGCAGTTCTGGGAAGTCATATGGGTGAACTGGTTGTGAGAAAACAGGCACAGGATGGTGTGACGGCAGCCTGTGCTGTGAGAGAATGGAGGGTGAATTTTGAATAAATTATATGTAGTGGGAATTGGTCCCGGAGAATACGAGCAGATGACACTGAAAGCGATTCATGCACTGGAGAAGTCCGATGTGATTATCGGATATACCGTATATGTAGATCTGGTGAAAGAGCATTTTCCGGGAAAGGAATTTATGACAACTCCTATGAAAAAAGAGGTGGATCGCTGTGTCCTGGCTTTTGAAGAGGCACAGAAAGGAAAGACTGTTTCCATGATCTGCAGCGGTGATGCCGGTGTCTATGGTATGTCAGGGCTTATGTATGAAGTTGGTGTCAATTATCCGGAAGTGGAACTGGAAATTATTCCGGGTGTGACGGCTGCAACAGGCGGCGCTGCCGTGCTTGGTGCACCTCTGATTCATGATTTCTGTCTGATCAGTCTCAGTGATCTTCTGACCCCCTGGGAAAAAATCGAAGCCCGTCTGCTGGGGGCATCTCAGGCTGATTTTGTCATCTGTCTGTATAATCCGTCCAGTAAAAAGAGACATGATTATCTGCAGAAAGCATGCGATTTGATGATGCAGTATAAGTCAGAGGAGACAGTCTGTGGTATCGTTAGTCAGATTGGCCGGGAAGGAGAGTCGTATCAGGTGATGACCCTGAAAGAACTGAGGGATACTCCTGTGGATATGTTTACCACTGTATGGGTGGGAAATTCCCAGACAAAAGTAGTCAGTGGTAAGATGGTTACACCGAGAGGATATCGAAATGTATAAAGTTTTATTATTTGCGGGTACGGCAGAAGGCCGTACCATTGCAGAATTTCTGAATGATGCTGAAATTCCGGCCAGAGTCTGTGTTGCAACAGAGTATGGGGAAAGCCTGCTTCCGGAAGGGAATTCCCTGGAGGTTTCCCATCAGCGTTTTACAGAAGAAGAAATGGAAGAACTGATGCTGCGCATGGAAGACGGCGTGGTTATTGATGCCACCCACCCTTACGCACAACTGGTGACGGAGAATATTCAGCAGGCATGTATCCACACAGGCACAGCCTATCTGCGTGTTTTGCGAAAGGAAACAGTGCTCACCGATGAGAGTGAGGGTGTGATTTCCGAGGCAAATGCTGAAGGCTTTCCTGTGGTATATGCCAGAGGAATCCGTGAGGCGGTGGAATATCTGCAGGAGACCAGCGGCAATATTCTGGTTACTACAGGAAGTAAAGAATTATCAGCGTTTACTGCATTGACAGACTATCAGAATCGTGTATTTGCCCGTGTATTGTCACTGGTTGAAGTTGTAAAGTCCTGTGCGTCTCTGGGGCTGGAAGGAAAGCATCTGATCTGCATGCAGGGACCTTTTTCACAGGAAATGAACTGTGCGATGATCCGGCAGGTGAATGCTTCCTGGATGGTGACAAAGGAATCAGGGACAGCCGGAGGCTTCATGGAAAAATACCTGGCTGCAAAAGAGACCGGCTGCGGTCTGGTTATTGTGGGAAGACCAAAAAAAGAAGAAGGGGTCAGCCTGGAAGAATGTCTGGATTATCTGAGAAGCAGATGGAATCTGAAGCAGGATTCCCTCAACCGTCAGACAAAACGAGAAATCTCAATTGTCGGTATTGGCATGGGTACCTCCGGGACACTTACCAGAGATGCCCAGAGGGCACTGGAAAATGCCCAGTTGCTGGTCGGTGCCGGACGAATGCTGCAGCAGATTAGCAGGAGTAATCAGAAACAGTATATATCTTATAAACCGGAAGAAATCTGTGATTACCTGGAAAATCATCCGGAGTATCAGCGGATCGCTGTAGCTATGTCCGGCGATGTGGGATTCTACAGCGGTGCAAAAAAATTATTGGATCTTTTGAACCAGAGGATGCCGGACAGTACCCGGAAAATATACTGCGGTATTTCTTCCATGATCTATTTTTGCGGAAGACTGGAAACCAGCTGGGATGATGTACTTCCAGTGAGTCTTCACGGCAGAAAACGCAATGTGGTCGGTTTGCTTCAGCAGTGTCCAAAGATTTTCCTGATTGTGGGAAGTGCGGATGGTGTTGCCGAACTTTGCCGAAAACTCACAGATTATGGGATGGGTGATGTGCAGGTGTCTGTGGGTGAGCGTCTGTCTTATCCGGACGAGAAGATTACCAGAGGCCGTGCGGAAGAAATGCAGGATATCGTCACCGATCCGCTCAGTGTTATGCTGTTGGAAAGAACCATGATGGAGAATCCTGTGCTGACACCGGGAATCAGTGATGAGTTGTTTATCCGCGGTAAGGTACCGATGACAAAGGAAGAAGTAAGAAGTGTTTCTCTTTCCAAACTCCGCCTTACCGGAAATGCAGTGGTCTATGATGTGGGAGCCGGGACGGGTTCCGTATCGGTGGAAATGGCGAGAATCGCTCTGGAAGGTCAGGTGTTTGCTGTCGAAAAGAAACCGGAGGCAGTGGAACTTATCGCTGCCAATAAGAAAAAGTTCTGTGTGGACAATCTGGAAATCATAGAAGGAACAGCTCCGGAAGCACTCCGTGATCTTCCAAGTCCAACCCATGTATTTATCGGCGGCTCATCCGGCAATCTGAAAGAAATTCTGTATCTGATTCTTGAGAAGAATCCGGAAGTTCGGATTGTGATCAATTGTATTACACTGGAGACGGTGGCAGAAACTCTTGAATGTCTGAAGCATGATTCTTTCAAGGATGTGGATATCGCACAGATATCCGTATCGAAAGGAAAAACTGCCGGACCTTACCACCTGATGATGGGACAGAATCCGGTGTATATCATTTCGTGTACAGGAGTAAAGCAGGATGAATGAGAAACATACGCCCCGGTTTCTGATCGGAGCAGCGGCGAGCGGCAGCGGAAAAACACTGATTACCTGTGGAATTTTGCAGGTATTGAAAAACCGGGGACTGCAGGTGGCCTCTTTTAAATGTGGTCCCGATTATATTGATCCTATGTTTCATTCCCGTGTGATCGGGACAAAAAGCAGAAATCTGGATTCATTTTTTGCAGATTCTGATACCGTCCGGTATCTACTGAAAAAGAATGCGTCTGACTGTGATATTGCAGTCCTCGAAGGTGTAATGGGATATTACGATGGCCTGGCGGGAATTTCAGAAAAAGCCAGTACGTATGATGTGGCTTCCAGTACGGGAACCCCTGTGGTATTTCTGGTGAATTGTAAAGGGATGAGCCTGTCTGTGGTTCCATTTCTGAAAGGTTTTCTGGAATACAGGAAAGACAGCGGCATTCAGGGGGTGATTTTGAATCAGGTTTCACCTATGATGTATCCGCGAATGAAAAAAATGATAGAAGAGGAACTTCCGGTTCGTGTCTATGGGTATGTTCCCGTCGTGCGGGACTGTGTACTGGAGAGCCGTCATCTGGGTCTGGTCATGCCTGACGAAATTGACGGATTGAGGGAGAACTTGCAGAAATTGGCAGAAATCCTGAAAGATACATTGGATGTGGATGGGCTTCTGGAGCTGGCAGACGGCAGTGAACCTCTTACCTCATCCTGTCAGATTACACAGACGATTTCTGTGAGTCAGAAAATCAGAATCGGTGTGGCAAGAGATGAGGCGTTCTGTTTCTTTTATGAAGATAATCTGGAACTTTTGCAGGAAATGGGAGCAGAACTGGTGTATTTTTCTCCTCTCCATGACAGCCATCTGCCGGAACATCTGGATGGTCTGCTTCTGCACGGTGGATATCCGGAACTGTATGCCGGACAGCTCAGCAATAATTTGTCCATGAGGGAGTCTATCCGGCTGGCATTGGAAAAGGGCATGCCTCACATGGCGGAATGCGGCGGATTTATGTATCTTCATGAACAGATGGAAGATATGGATGGTAATTTTTGGCCGATGGTGGGAACCATACCGGGAACAGTATACCGGACAAGTCATTTGAATCGATTTGGCTATATCACACTGCAGGAGGGAACTTGTTTTGGACAGGAAACACCTCCCATACCGGCACATGAATTTCATTATTTTGATTCGGAAAATTGCGGAGAAGATTATCTGGCATTGAAGCCAAACAGCAAAAGATCCTGGAAGTGTATTCACAGCAATGAATATCGGATGGTGGGCTTCCCCCATCTGTATTATTATGGCTGTCGTGCAATTCCGGAATCATTTTTGCGTGCAGCCGCCCGATATGGCAGAAAGGAGATCATATGAAGCTGAAAGAAGCATTGAACAAAATTCAGCCTGCTGACAGTCAGGCAATAGAGTCTGCCTGGGAGCACTGGAATAACATAGCAATTCCCCTGCACAGCCTGGGAAGACTTCAGGATACGATTGTCAGGATTGCTGGTATGACAGGGAATCCACATGTTGATCTGTCAAAAAAAGCACTGGTTGTGATGTGTGCGGATAATGGTGTGGTGGAAGAAGGAGTTACCCAGTCCGGGCAGGAAGTGACATTGCTGGTATCAGAGAATTTCCTGAACGAAAAGGCAACGGCAAGCATTTTCTGTCGGCATACCGGAGTAGATATTTTTCCGGTTGACATTGGGATTGCATCAGACAGTAAAATTATCAATCGGAAAATTGCCTATGGAACAAAAAATATGACCAAAGAACCCGCCATGACCCGGGATGAGGCAATTCGTGCCATCGAGGTGGGAATCCGGATGGTTGAAGAATTGAAAGAGAAAGGTTACAGTATTATTGCCACCGGTGAGATGGGCATTGGTAATACCACCACCAGCAGTGCTGTGACTTCTGTTCTGCTGGATGTGGAAC
>JBJELT010000156.1:8871-12595 GCA_051879295.1 Oliverpabstia sp.
ATTGGTAATACCACCACCAGCAGTGCTGTGACTTCTGTTCTGCTGGATGTGGAACCGGAGAAAGTAACTGGAAGAGGGGCAGGATTATCCAGTGAAGGCCTCCAGAAGAAAATCCATGCGATTGAGCGTGCCCTGGAACTTCACAGACCGGACCGGAATGACCCGGTGGATGTGCTGGCAAAAGTGGGAGGGCTTGATCTGGCAGGCCTTGCAGGTGTATTTATCGGCGGTGCGGTATACCATATTCCTGTGATCGCGGACGGATTTATTTCCTGCACAGCCGCATTATGTGCTGTCCGGATGTGTCCTAAGGTCAGAGATTATCTGATCACATCACATAAGTCAAAAGAACCTGCTGCCAATATGGTACTGGAGGCGTTGGGCATTCCGGTATTTCTGGACTGTGATATGTGTCTTGGCGAGGGCTCCGGTGCGGTTGCCATTTATCCGCTGCTTGACCTGGCTTTGAAGATTTATTACAGTATGTGTACGTTTG
Source organism: Oliverpabstia sp. (assembly GCA_051879295.1). Lineage (GTDB taxonomy): Bacteria > Bacillota > Clostridia > Lachnospirales > Lachnospiraceae > Oliverpabstia. The sequence continues at coordinate 9,368 of JBJELT010000156.1, forward strand.
CAGATAACCATATGGATAATTACATACCATTAAGCTGACAGAAGGAGTGGAGAATGAAATGTTTCATTTGATTACAGGCGGCAGCGGCAGCGGGAAATCTGCATATGCGGAAAGCTGTATTGTCGGGTTTGATGGAGAAAAACGGATTTATATTGCCACCATGTACCCGTTCGATGAGGAAAGCCATGAGAGAATCAGACGCCATCGGGACATGAGGAAAGAAAAGAAATTTGAAACGATTGAATGTTATACGGGCTTAAAAGATCTGGAACTGCCTGCGGATGCTGATGTCTTGCTGGAATGTATGTCTAATCTGACTGCCAATGAAATGTATCAGCCGAATGGTGCAGGAGAGAAGACACCGGAAGCTATAATCGCGGGGGTGGAGAAACTCAGTCAGAGCGTGCGTAATCTGGTGGTAGTGACCAATGAGGTTTTTTCTGACGGGATCCTTTATGATCCGGATACCATACGGTATTTGGGGTATTTGGGTGACATCAACTGCAGGATGGCTGAAATGGCAGATCAGGTGACGGAAGTTGTTTATGGAATCCCGGTGACAAAAAAGAGGAAGGTACAGACAGATGAAACGAATCTTTAACAGTTTTTTAATTGCATTCTCCATGTATTCCCGGATTCCCGTGCCGCAGTGTCAGTGGAATGATGAGAATATGGCTTATGCCATGTGCTTTTTTCCCTGGGTAGGGGCTGTAATTGGAGCTGTGACCTGGGCATTTGGTGTGTTTGGAGCAGGAATCGGTCTGACACAATCTTTTTATGCAGTGATTCTGGTATTGATTCCCTGGCTGCTGACCGGGGGAATTCATCTGGACGGATTGCTGGATACGGCAGACGCCATGAGCTCCTGGCAGGAAAAAGAAAAACGGCTGGAAATCCTGAAAGATTCCCGTTCCGGTGCTTTTGCAGTCATCACGTGTGTCGTGTATTTTCTGTTTTATTTTGGCGTCTATACACAGGCAGCCGCAAGAGTATTTCCTGTCGCTGCATTTGTATTTATCTTATCGCGGACACTGAGCGGTCTTGCTATTTTAACTTTTCCAAAAGCTAAAAAAACCGGATCAGCCTCCGCCATGGCACGAAATGCCAGAGACAGACAGGTGATCACAGTGCTTAGTGTTTACCTGGTTTTGATTCTTGCAGGAATGCTTCTGGTGGATTGGAAATTGGGACTGGCTGCTTTTGTGACCGCACTGGTGTTGTTTGGACTTTATTACAAAAATGCTATGAAATACTTTGGAGGGGTTACCGGTGACCTGGCGGGCTGTTTTCTGTCACTGTGTGAACTGTTTTGTACTGCAGCTGTGGTGATTGCAGCCATGATTCTGGCATAATCCGGAAATCTGAGGAGGAATATAAGTGAAATTGATTATCGGTGGGGCATATCAGGGAAAACGTGCGTATGCCTCTTTGCAATATCATTTAAATGAAATACAGTGGGCGGACGGAGAAATCTGTGAACCGGAGGATTTGTATCAGGCTGGTGCTGTGAACCATTTTCATCAGCTGATCCGCAGATTTCCGGAGATTGACTGGGCAGGATTTGCACAGGAACTTTACATGCAGAATCCACGGATCGTTATTGTAACCAATGAGGTGGGATATGGAATTGTGCCCATGGAAAAAGAAGAGAGAGTATGGCGGGAACTTTGCGGAAGAACCTGTACGATTCTGGCTTCTTTTGCAGATGAGGTGGTACGTGTGTGCTGTGGAATAGGAGGCCGGATCAAATAATGGAAATCTTTTTGATTCGCCATGGAAAGACCATGGGAAACCTGTATCAAAGGTATATCGGAACGACTGACGAGCCTGTTCTGGAAGAAGAAATGGAAAAATTAAAGAGCCGAAACTGGCCGGATGCAGAAGCAGTATTTGAAAGTCCGCTGCTTCGCTGCCGGCAGACTGCAGAAATCATCTGTCCGGGACGTCCGGTGCAGATGATCGACGAATTCGCAGAGTGTGATTTTGGTTCTTTTGAAAATAAAAACTGGCAGGAATTAAAGGATAATGCAGAGTATCAGGCATGGATTGACAGTAACGGAACGCTGCCTTTTCCGGGAGGAGAGGATCCGCAGGAGTTTCGTAAACGCTGCTGCCGTGGCTTTGAGAAAGTAGTGGCAGAGTGTATACGCAGAAAAATATCCAGAGCCCTGCTGGTGGTGCATGGCGGAACCATTATGAGTATCATGGAACGCTATGCGGTGTCAGAAAAGAGTTTTTATGACTGGCATGTAAAAAATGGTGAAGGTTATCTGGTGATGGTAGAACCGTCCCTGTGGACACCGGCCAGGCGGGAAATAGTTACTGTTCACTCTGTGACCAGTAACACGCTGCGCGATACACAGAAATATGAACTAGGCTTTGGTGAATGTGCCGGGGCGGTGGGAGAGTGATGAACATGATGATAAAATATAGCTGGGCGGCAGTTTTATGTGGCCTGATGCTGGATTTGCTTCTGGGGGATCCCCGTTGGCTGTATCATCCGGTACGAATCATAGGAAAAGGAATTTCATTTTTTGAAATGATTTTGAGGAAAATATTTCCATCAGGCCGTAAAGGAGAACGTGCAGCCGGAGTTCTGCTGGTTTTGCTGGTCACAGCTTGTTCCGTTTCAGTTCCGGCTGTTATTTTGTGGCTGGCGTATGGATATCAATTCTGGCTTGGTTTTATGATTGAAACATTTTTCTGTTATCAGCTGCTTGCAGCAAAATCTCTGCAGTCAGAGAGCAAAAAAGTGTATGATGCACTGAAAACAGGCAATCTGGATCAGGGCAGATATGCCGTATCCATGATTGTTGGAAGAGATACACAAAACCTCAGTACGGAAGGTGTAACAAAGGCAGCAGTAGAGACAGTTGCAGAGAATACTTCGGATGGAATCATTGCACCGCTGTTTTATATGATGATTGGCGGTGCGGTTCTGGGTTTTGCTTATAAAGCTGTCAATACCATGGATTCTATGGTTGGATATAAGAATGACAGATATCAGTATTTTGGGACAGCAGCAGCGCGTCTGGATGATGTGCTGAATTATCTTCCGGCAAGAATTAGTGCATGGGTGATGATTGGAGCCGCGGCACTTCTGCGGATGGATGGAAAGAATGCTTTGAAAATCTATCGCAGAGACCGTACAAAACATGCAAGTCCCAATTCCGCCCATACAGAGGCAGTTATGGCAGGTGCTTTACAGGTGCAGCTGGCCGGAGATGC
>JBJELT010000156.1:12695-88807 GCA_051879295.1 Oliverpabstia sp.
CCCATACAGAGGCAGTTATGGCAGGTGCTTTACAGGTGCAGCTGGCCGGAGATGCCTGGTATTTTGGGAAATTACATAAAAAACCATATATCGGAGATGCCATTCGTACGATTTCCGTGGAGGATATCTGCCGGTCTCACAGACTGATGTATGCCACGGAGTTTCTGTGTGCCGGGATTTTTGCAGCTGTTCGCATTCTGGTACTTATAATAGCAAGTTTCTGACGAAAAAGTGAGGAGTTATCATGAAAAAATATGTACACGGCGGTGATATCTATCGCAATCCTTCGGTACTGGATTTTTCTGCTAATATCAATCCTCTGGGCACACCTCCGTCGGTTCTTCAGGCTGCGGCAGAGGGCCTGCAGCTGATAGCACATTATCCGGATGCCCACCAGGAAAAATTAAAAGAAGCACTGTCCCTGTATGAAGAGGTTCCGAAAGACTGGCTAATCTGTGGTAATGGTGCGGCAGAATTGATTTTTCTTCTTGTACAGGCACTGCAGCCGAAGAAGGCATTGCTTCCGGCTCCCACATTTGCCGAATATGAACAGGCACTTCGAAGTGTGGGATGTGAGATTGTTTATGAAAACCTGAAAGAAGAGAGTGGGTTTGTGCTGCAGGAATCTGTTTTGGAACAGCTGAACGGAGATATCGATTTTTTTGTGCTGTGCAATCCCAATAACCCCACAGGATTACTGGTAGAGCAGGGACTGGCCGACAGGATTCTGGAAATCTGCAGAAAGAATCATATTTGTCTTCTGGCGGATGAATGTTTTCTTGATTTTGTGGATGAGGGAGAAACAATGAGTTTTAAAAAGAAACTGGTTTCCGGTGACAGGGTATTTCTATTAAAGGCGTTTACCAAACGATATGCAATGGCAGGTTTACGGCTGGGGTATGGTATTTGTCCTGACAGAGCGTTGCTGGATGAGATGGAGTTTCGGGTACAGCCCTGGAATATTTCCACACCTGCACAGATGGCAGGAATTGCAGCTCTGAAGGAAGAGCAGTATGTCAGACAGTCGATGGATTTGATCAGTCGAGAAAAGGAATATCTCAGGAATGAATTACAGAATCTTGGTTACCTGGTGTATGATTCCAGAGCCAATTATCTGTTTTTTAAAGGGGAAAGTGATCTTGGACAGAAACTTTTGAAAGAGAAAATTATGATCCGGGACTGCTCGAATTATCCGGGACTTTCGGCAGGCTATTACAGAATAGCCGTAAGGCTTCCGGATGAGAACAGAAAACTTGTGGAGACAATGAAAAGAGTTGGATGCGGCAATATTTGCGAAAGATGAGGAAATGTTTATGGCAAAAGCGATTATGATACAGGGAACGATGTCAAATGCAGGCAAGAGTCTGCTGGCTGCCGGGCTTTGTCGGATTTTTCACCAGGACGGGTATCGTGTGGCACCCTTTAAGTCCCAGAATATGGCCCTGAATTCCTATATCACAGAAGAAGGTCTGGAAATGGGAAGGGCACAGGTGATGCAGGCGGAGGCAGCTGGAATTCGTCCGTCCGTTCTGATGAATCCGATTCTGCTGAAGCCTACCAATGATGTGGGCAGTCAGGTGATCGTGAATGGTGAGGTTCTTGGAAATATGAACGCCCGGGATTATTTCAAATATAAACATAAGCTGATTCCGGATATTATGAAAGCTTACAATACGCTGGCAGCTGAAAATGATATTATCGTCATTGAGGGAGCGGGGAGTCCTGCGGAAATCAATCTGAAGCAGGAAGATATTGTAAATATGGGAATGGCAAAGATGGCAAAGGCTCCTGTGTTACTGGTGGGAGATATTGACCGGGGAGGTGTATTTGCACAGCTGATCGGGACGGTCATGCTGCTGGAAGAAGATGAAAAAGCCATGGTCAAAGGTATGATCATCAATAAGTTCCGCGGTGACAAATCCATTCTGGATCCCGGTGTAGAGATGCTGGAACAGATGAGTCAGATTCCAGTGGTGGGAGTAGCTCCCTACCTTCAGATTGAAGTGGAGGATGAAGATAGTCTGACAGAACGATTTGACAGTCACAGAGAGGTTGGCGTGATTGATATTGCCGTCATCCGACTTCCCCGCATTTCCAATTTCACGGACTTTAATCCTTTTGAGAGCATGCCTGGTGTGTCTTTACGATATGTGAAGAAAGTCAGTGAACTGAAAAATCCGGATATGATATGCATACCCGGAACGAAAAATACCATGGAAGATCTGCAGTGGATGCGGGAGAGCGGGATGGAAGCTGCTGTTTTAAAACAGGCTGCAGAAGGAAAAGTGATTTTCGGTATCTGCGGCGGTTATCAGATGCTGGGTGAGACTCTGGCGGATCCGGAAGGTGTAGAGGCAGGCGGAAGCATGAAAGGAATGGGGCTTTTACCCATGGATACGATATTTGCTTCAGAAAAGACCAGAACGAGAGTCAGTGGCGTTTTCCAAAACGTTGAAGGAGATTTACAGGAACTGTCAGGAACTGTCTTGGAAGGCTATGAGATTCATATGGGTGTCAGCACGCTGCGGGAAGGATCCGGCACATTGACATTTATCAGGGATCATGCAGCGACCACAGACCAGAAAAATGACGGGGCTTACTATAAGAATGTTTACGGAACCTACGTACATGGTGTGTTTGACAAAGAAGAGGTGGCAAAAGCGATAATCTCAGCCCTTGGCCGCAAAAAAGGAATCAATACCGATGAAATAACCGGAGTAGATTTTCAGAAGTTTAAGGAAACGCAGTACGATATTCTGGCAGATGCACTGCGGGAACACCTGGATATGAAAAAAATATACAAAATTTTAGAGGAGGGGATCTGATATTATGAAAATTGAACTGGAAAATGTAAAACCAAGAGATATTGAGCGGCGCAGTTTTGAAATCATCACGGAAGAACTGGGGGATCGAAAACTGGATCCGGATAAAGAGATGATTATTAAACGATGTATTCACACCAGTGCAGATTTTGATTATGCAGACAATCTCTGTTTTTCTGAAGGCGTTGTACAGAAAGCGATGGATGCTATCCGAAATGGCGCCTGTATCGTGACGGATACCCAGATGGGACGTTCGGGGATAAATAAGAAGGCTCTGTCTCGATATGGCGGTGAAGTGTTCTGCTTCATGTCGGATGAAGACGTGGCAGAACAGGCAAAGACACAGGGAACTACCCGTGCAACGGCAAGTATGGATAAAGCGGCAGCCATGAACCGTCCGCTGATTTTTGCCATTGGGAATGCTCCGACAGCACTGGTTCGACTATATGAGCTGATGCAGGAAAAAAAAGTACAGCCGGAACTGATTATCGGTGTACCTGTGGGATTTGTCAATGTGGTTCAGTCCAAGGAACTGATCATGAAAACAGATGTGCCGTATATTGTTGCAAAAGGAAGAAAAGGCGGAAGTAATATAGCGGCCTGTATCTGTAATGCACTGCTTTATATGATGGATGACAGACGATAAATCGATGTTTATCGGGCAGGAGATGAGAATATGAATGGTGTATGTGAGACCTTCCCTTATGGGGAAGGTCATATGCATATTTTTATGAATGGAATTAATTATAAAGAGGCTGTCTGTGCTCAGCAAAATGGTGTGGATGTCAATGTGATTCGAAAGAATCTGGAAGCATACCGTGAGAAGGGAATTACCTGGATGCGTGATGGTGGTGATATCTATGGCACCTCAAAAAAGGCGATGGAACTGGCTCATGAGTATGGGATTACTTACCGTACTCCGGTATTTGCCATTCATAAGCAGGGACATTATGGAGGAATTGTAGGAAGATCCTTCGACAGTATGAAAGAGTATCAGGAACTGATCCGGGAGCTCCGCCTTCAGGGAGGTCATTTCGTTAAAATTATGATCTCGGGAATCATGGATTTTGATCACGGTGGGCTGACGGAGGATTCACTGTCTGACGATGAAATCCGGGAGATGATTCATATTGCCCATGAGGAAGGCTTTTCTGTGATGGCACATACCAACGGAAGCCAGGCAGTACGTGCTGCTGTAAAATCCGGAGTGGACAGCATTGAACATGGAAATTTCTGTGATGAAGATGCGATAGCTGCAATGGCATCTTCAGAAGCTATCTGGGTTCCCACGATTGTTACTGTAAAAAATCTTCTGGGGGATGGAAGATTTCCGGAAACTGTGGTACAGACAATCTGGGAAGGACAACAGAAAAACCTGAAACTTGCATTTGAGATGGGGGTACATCTTGCCCTGGGCAGTGATGCCGGTGCCTATCGTGTACTGCACGGGCAGGGTCTGATGGATGAATATCAGGTTTTTCGTCAGGTATTGGAACCGGAATATCCACAATGGGAGAGTGTCATCCGGGAGGGTGACCGTATGTTAAAAGCAAAGTTTTGATTACAGTGTCAAAAGTCCGATTTGACACCTCAATTTTTGCGGGTAATAATGAAAGGTAGGGGGGAAATGGGGAACGTAAGAAAAAGCCTGGCTGACAGTCAGGAACGAAAAATTATTCTTCAGACAATTTTCTGTCTGGCATGGCCTGCTTTTCTGGAGCAGATTCTGCAGACGATCGTGCAGTATATCGATACGGCTATGGTTGGAAGAATCGGTGCTCATGCATCGGCATCCGTTGGATTGACAGGAGCCATGTCGTGGCTGGTAATTTCAGTCTTGTTGGCTTTTGGTATCGGTATTCTTTCCTGCGTGGCAGAAGCAATTGGTGCAGGAAAACCGGAACTGGCCAGACGATACGGGATTCAGTCGTTATATTTTACAATCGTTCTGAGTGTGGTTCTGGGAGCTGTTATGTTAGGAATCAGCCCACATCTGCCGCGATGGCTGGGAGCAGACCCAGCCATTCAAAAAGAGGCCTCTCTGTACTTTGGTATCGTGTGCACCCCTATGATATTCCGCGCTTCATCGGCAATTCTGGGCTCGACCATGCGGGGTGCCGGTGATACAAAAAGCCCGATGATTGCCAATGTACTGATGAACATTACCAATATTATACTGAATTTCTTTTTGATTTATGAATCAAGAGAAATCATGCTTATGGGAATTGACGTCCATATGCCCGGAGCGGGTCTCGGCGTTGTGGGCGCGGCCATTGCTACGGCAATTTCCTATTGTGTGGGCGGCATCTTTATGTTTGCTGCTTACTGGCGGAATCCAATTTTGTCGCCCAAAGGTGAAAAAATGTTATTTGAAAAAGTATTATCTGCAAAATGCCTTTCCATTGCAATTCCTGTGACCATGGAGCGGCTCAGTACCTGTCTCGGACAGGTGGTATTTACTTTTCTTGTGACCAGCCTGGGAACCGTTGCACTTGCCACTCACTCCATTGCCATCACGGCGGAGCAGGCATTTTACATTCCCTGCTATGGAATGAGGGCAGCTGCTTCCACCATGGCGGGAAATGCACTGGGGGAAAAAAATCCGAAAAAATTCAGCCAGATTACAGGAATCATTCAGGGAATTACCGTAATCATGATGACACTGACCGGTCTTGCACTGTTTCTCGTTCCAGGACCTACTATGTCCATATTTACCAGAGATGCAGCAGTTATTGCCGGTGGAATTATTGTACTTCGTATCGTGGCGGTCTCGGAACCTATGTATGGAGCAGTGATCGTGTTTGACGGTCTGTTTAATGGAATCGGAGACACAAAGGTTCCGTTTTTTATTTCCGTATTCTGCATGTGGGTCATGCGGATTGCCATGACATCCCTGTTTATCTATGTCTTCCATGCAGGACTGGAAATGGTGTGGGTCTGCATGGTGGCAGATAATGTGACCCGGTGTATCCTTTTATGTATTCGTTTTTATAAGGGATCGTGGAAGAAGAAATTTGCATGACCATAATGGAATAGTTGAAAATGTAGATCTGAAGAGACAATAATTTTGGAGAAAAAATATGTCAGGAGATGATTGGATGAACAAAACAATCGATGAATTAAAAAATAGAAAGTCGGTGAGGATTTTTACAGACAAGCTGATTACGGCGGAGCAGAAAAAAGAAATTTTGTTATGTGCCATGGCAGCACCAACTGCCGGTAATCAGCAGATGTATACAATTTTAGATATTACCAGCCAGGAATTAAAAGAGCAGCTGGCGGAAACCTGCGACCACCAGCCGTTTATCGCAAAAGCCCCCATGGTGTTGATTTTCTGCGCAGATTATCAGAAATGGTACGATACTTTTCTGGAAGGTGAATGCAACCCGAGAAAACCGGGAGCCGGGGATCTGATGCTGGCAGTCTCAGACACCTGTATCGCCGCTCAGAATGCTGTCACAGCAGCAGAGAGTATGGGAATCGGTTCCTGTTATATCGGTGATATTATGGAACAGTGTGAAACACACAGAAAAATCCTGGGACTGCCGGAATATGTATTCCCAGCCGCCATGGTAGTGTTCGGATATCCTACAGAGCAGCAGAAAGAGCGGAAGAAACCGGAACGCTGCCGGTTGGAAGATATTGTCTGCGAAAATACATATCACAGAAAAACAGGAACGGAACTGAGACATATGTTTGAAAAAGAATGCAGAAATTGTGACTTTGAAGAATGGAGTCAAAGATTCTGCAATCGCAAGTACAATTCAGACTTTTCCAGGGAAATGACACGTTCAGTGGAAGAATACCTGAAAGCATATCTCAACGTATAAATTGCGGGGGTCTATGCAGATTTTATCTTGAAAGAAGATAAGACTCCCACCTCTATAGGTGGCGAGTTGTGACAATTTAGTCTTGGTGGGAGTCCAATCTCCTTCCAAGTACGCCTAGGCGTACTTGAATTGCTGAAAGTTCCATTCTCTCCTGGTCAAACTTGATTTTCAACGCATTTTAATTAAAGGTAATAGGCTGTAAAGGCACTAAATAGGTCTTTCAGCCTACTTTTTTGCAAAAATAATAGGATCCCAAATTGTAAAACAAGCCTTGTGGCCTATTTTGTAGAAATTATAGTAGGATGGAAAACCGAAATATCAAACGCTGTAGCCTATTCTCCAGAAAATATAGTAGGCCATAATACATGTAGACAGGTTTTGTGGCCTATTCTATGGCAAAAATGATAGGCCGTAGAACAGCAAAGCAGACTTTGTAGCCTACTTCCCAGAGAGTATTGTAGGCCAAAAACCGCTGAAATACATTTTATAGCCTACCAGGAACTGTTTGAAGTGTAATAGTAACCTTGCCAAAAAGAAATTATTTTGGTAAAATGACATATGGATTTTACAAGACAAATAAAGAAGGTATAGTGACATGGAACAGACAGATAATCTGTTGGTCAGAATACAGAAGAAGTACAATACATTCAGTAAAGGGCAGAAGAATCTTGCTGATTATATTATAAAAAATTATGATAAAGCTGTTTTCCTGACGGCAGCCCGTTTGGGCAAAGAGGTGGGGGTAAGTGAATCGACTACGGTAAGATTTGCTACACAGTTGGGTTATAAGGGATTTCCGGAGTTTCATCGTGCACTGGAAGAACTGGTGCGCAACAGGCTGACATCGATTCAGCGTATGGAAGTGACCTATGGACATGTGCCGCAGGGTGAGATTCTGGATACGATTTTTCAGTCAGACATTGAAAAAATCAAGATGACGATGGAAAGTATTGATCATAATGCTTTTGAACTGGCGGTGAATACTTTGCTGGAGGCCAGAACGATTTACATTGTGGGAATCAGAAGCTGTGCGCCGCTGGCAAGTTTTCTGGGGTTTTATCTGAATCTGATTCTGGATGACGTCCGGCTGGTTCAGACGAACAGTGCCAGTGAGATTTTCGAGCAGATGATTAGGATTAACGAAAAAGATGTGATTATCGGAATCAGTTTTCCGCGATATTCCATGCGTACACTGAAGGCCATAGAATTTGCCAACAATCGGAACGCAAAGGTGATTACGATTACGGACAGTGTGCATTCACCGATCAATTTATATTCTTCCTGTAACCTGATTGCAAAAAGCGATATGGCTTCTATTGTTGATTCTCTGGTGGCTCCACTCAGTGTGGTCAATGCACTGGTGGTGGCCCTCTGTATGAAACGTCAGAGTGAGGTTGTCAACACACTGGAATCTATGGAGAAAATCTGGGACGAGTATCAGGTGTACAGCAGTGATGAGATGAATCATGTGGAACCATCTGTTTCAGTGAATAGCATCAGGGAGGGATTATGAAAAAACTTCTGATTATTGGAGGCGGTGCCGCCGGTATGCTTGCTTCTGTGATGGGAGCACAGCAGGGCCTGGAGGTATATCTTTTTGAACAGAACGAAAAACTGGGCAAAAAATTGTTCATTACGGGAAAGGGTCGATGTAATTTTACAAATGCCTGTGCAACGGAAGAATTATTTGATGCCTTTATGACCAATCCCAGATTCCTGTACAGTGCGGTTTATGGATTTACCAATTATGATGTGATTGATTTCTTTGAGAGCCTGGGAGTTCGCACAAAGATGGAGCGGGGCGGCCGTATGTTTCCTCAATCCGACCATTCTTCAGATATCATTCTCTCTATGGAAAGGAAAATGAAAGAGCTTGGTGTGAAGGTTCATTTGAAAACCAGAGTCAGCCGGCTGCTTATAGATGAAGAAGCTTCTCAGATTCAGGGCATTGAACTGGAAAATGGTTCTGTAGTCAGTGGCGATAAGATTATTGTGGCCACAGGCGGTATTTCCTATCCCAGTACAGGTGCCACCGGAGATGGTTATCGGATGGCAAAAGATGTGGGACATACGGTGACAGAACTTTTACCGTCACTCGTTCCCATGGTAACGGCTGAAGAGTATATTCCCAGAATGCAGGGACTTTCTCTGAAAAATGTAACGTTGTCAGTATATGACGAAAAGAAGTGTCTCTTTGAAGAATTTGGCGAAATGATGTTTACGCATTTCGGTATTACCGGACCGTTGGTGTTATCAGCCAGTGCAAAAGTGGGAAAACTATTAAAAAAGAAATATCTGACAGCCAGAATCGATCTGAAGCCAGCTCTTTCAGTTGAACAACTGGATGCACGTATGCTCAGGGAGTTTGAGGCGGGAAAAAAACGACAGTTCAAGAATGCAGTGGATACGATGTTCCCTTCAAAATTGATTCCGGTGATGATGCAGGTTGGAGGGATTGATCCTCACAGAAAAGTAAATGAGATTACCAGAGAAGAGAGAATGGCATTTGTTGAAAAGATAAAAGCCTTTCCCTTGACGATTACAGGGCTTCGTGGATTTCAGGAGGCCATCATTACAAAAGGTGGTGTCCAGGTCAGAGAAGTGGATCCCAGGACAATGGAGTCGAAAAAAGTACATGGTTTGTATTTCGCAGGAGAGGTGCTGGATTTGGATGCATTGACCGGCGGATACAATCTTCAGATTGCCTGGTCAACAGCCTGTGCGGCGGCAAAAGCCTGCGCAGATGTATCGTGTCACGCGAAGAATGACGCGCACCTCGCAGCAAGTACGCCGAGGCGTACTTGAATACGATAGAAAAGGAGCAGAGAGGCTATGAGTTATACAATTGCAATAGATGGACCGGCAGGAGCTGGCAAAAGTACGATCGCAAAAAAAGTTGCAAAGGAATTGTCATTTATTTACGTAGATACCGGAGCTATGTACAGAGCAATGGGACTGTATTTTCTGAGAAAAGGCATTGTGCCGGAAAATGCAACAGCTATTGAAGAAGCCTGTGATGAGATTCAGGTTTCCATCCGATATGAAAATGGGGAGCAGCAGGTTCTTTTGAATGGAGAAAATGTATCAGCCGAGATTCGAAAAGAAGAAGTTGGAAATATGGCTTCCAAAACATCGGTGAACGGGAAGGTAAGAGAAAAATTGGTGGCTCTGCAGAGAGAACTGGCCAGGAGAGAAAATGTTGTTATGGATGGCCGGGATATCGGAACACAGGTTCTTCCGGATGCCACTGCTAAAATATACTTGACAGCAAGTGCTTCAGAACGTGCCAGAAGACGTTATCTGGAACTGCAGCAGAAAGGAATGCCGGGTGTCCTTGCTGATATTGAGGCAGATATTATCGAGAGAGATCACAGGGATATGACAAGAGAAATCTCTCCGCTTCGACAGGCAGATGATGCAGTGCTTATTGATGCATCGGATATGACCGTTGAGGAAGTGGTGGAAGCGGTAATTACTGTGTTTGGGAGAAAGAGAGACATCTGATACGATTCTGAATGCAGGTGGAACAGGGAGAAATCATATGGAAGAACGGATAATAAAAGTTGCAAAAACTGCCGGTTTTTGTTTTGGTGTCAGACGTGCAGTTGAGAAAGTATATGAGCAGGTAGAACTTGGAAAAGAAAAAGTATTCACGTACGGACCAATCATTCACAATGAAGAGGTGGTGGCCGATCTTGAATCTAAGGGTGTCTATGTACTGGAAACAAAAGATGATCTGAAAAAACTGACAGAAGGAACAATAGTGATTCGTTCTCACGGTGTTTCTGAGGAAATCTATCGGCTGATCGAATCGCAGGGACTGGAATGTGTGGATGCCACCTGCCCTTTTGTTAAGAAAATCCACAGAATCGTTGAGAGAGAAAGTAACAAGGGACGCCATATTATTATTATCGGCAATGACAGACATCCGGAAGTAGAAGGAATCAAAGGATGGTGTCATGGACCGGTTACTGTGATTTCTGACGAAGAAGAGGCAGAAAATTTGGCGGTTTTACCGGAAGAAAAGCTGTGTATTGTGTCACAGACGACATTTAATTACAACAAATTTCAAGAATTAGTTGAAATTCTTGAGAAAAAGAGGTATGATAGAATTGTTTTAAATACGATTTGCAGTGCAACAGAGGAAAGACAGCTGGAAGCACGGCAAATTGCCTGCGAAGCAGATACCATGATTGTCATTGGCGGCAGACATAGTTCCAATACGCAGAAATTATACGAGATATGTAGAAAAGAATGTAAAAATACTTACTATATACAGACACTTGTTGATTTGGATACTAGGCCTTTTCAATGTATTGGTTGCGTAGGTATTACAGCGGGGGCTTCCACCCCAAATAATATAATTGAGGAGGTTCATAAACATGTCAGAATTAAGTTTTGAACAAATGCTGGAAGAATCATTAAAAACAATTAGAAACGGGGAGGTTGTCGAAGGTACTGTAATCGACGTCAAAGAAGACGAGATTATTTTAAATATTGGTTACAAAGCTGACGGTATTCTTACAAAAGCGGAATACAGCAATGACGCATCCCTGGATCTTACCACTGTGGTAACACCTGGTGATAAGATGGAAGTAAAAGTGCTGAAAGTCAACGATGGTGAAGGACAGGTTCTGCTGACCTACAAAAGACTGGCAGCAGAAAAAGGAAACAAGAGACTGGAAGAAGCTTTCGAAAACAAAGAAGTTCTTACTGCTAAAGTTTCTCAGGTTCTGAATGGTGGACTGAGTGTTGTTGTTGATGAAGCAAGAGTATTCATTCCTGCAAGCCTGGTTTCCGATACTTTTGAAAAAGATCTGAGCAAATATGCGGATCAGGAGATTCAGTTTGTTATTACTGAGTTCAACCCGAGAAGAAGAAGAATTATCGGTGACAGAAAACAGCTTCTGGTTGCTGAAAAAGAAGCACAGCAGAAAGCATTGTTTGAAAGAATTGCAGTTGGTGATGTTGTAGAAGGTACTGTTAAGAATGTTACAGATTTTGGTGCATTCATCGACCTGGGCGGAGCTGACGGACTGCTTCATATTTCCGAGATGTCCTGGGGAAGAGTTGAGAATCCGAAAAAGATTTTCAAAGTTGGTGAAGCTGTCACTGTACTGATCAAAGATATCAATGGTGATAAGATTGCGCTGAGCCTAAAATTTGCTGATAAGAATCCATGGCTGAACGCAGATGAGAAATATGCTGTAGGTAATGTTGTAGAAGGTAAAATCGCACGTATGACTGACTTTGGTGCATTCGTTGAACTGGAGCCGGGTGTAGATGCACTTCTTCATGTATCTCAGATTTCCAGAGAACATGTAGAGAAACCTGCTGATGTACTGAGTGTAGGACAGGTGATCACAGCAAAAGTTGTAGATTTCAACAGCGAAGACAAAAAAATCAGTCTGAGCATGAAAGCACTGGAGTCAGCTGCAGAAGCACCGGCTGAAGAGACAGAAGCATAATAACCATATATTTGGAATTATAAGACTTTAAAAGGGACAGGATGTAATTTGTAGGTTTACATCCTGTCCCTTTTTGCGTTGCGGCAGAGAAAATAATGTTACTTTCCTGGCTTTAAAATAGTTCCAATCAGATGAACCATGTAAGCCGCCATTTTCTCTTTATCCTGAATTAGGCTTTCATCAGCTTCAAACCACAATACCGGATCTTTGTATTCTCTCTGAAATGCCGGTGTGAAAATGGGTGCAAACTGGGGGAGAAATAAGCCTTCTTTTTTCTGATAGCAATTGAATGATTTTGCCCTTTCCCGATGTTCCTTATCTACATAGGCTCCCACGCTTTTATGAATTGCCTGATCTTCCAGAGGGAGATAATAATAGTCTTTGTAATTAGAGAAAAAGTATTTCCGTGTACCAGATACGAAAGGGACGGATAATACCATATGACCAGATACAACAGACAACTGATAGTATTCGCATTCGCTATGCAGGATACAGGGCAGCGAAAAAGGAAGTGAAATCTGCAAAATATCCGGCTTCTCTTTACCTGCTGTGGTGATTAAATCTATCTGAGTCAGTTCAGTATCAAATTTCCCTGCAAATATCTGCGGAATAGTAAGCAGTGAAAGCAGCGCTGTTATTCCATCCACATCTTCTTTATTATGCAGCAAAAGCATAGCAAGAAGAGTTTCGTCACCGGATTTCAGATATTCCTGATAACAGTTAATCAGTTCGCCGCCGGTAAAGGTATCCTTTCGGTAAATTCCCAGATAAACTTCCAGATCTTTCTGACGCATACGAGTGAGCCCCATACAGTTTTTATAGGGAAGCAGACGGCGGTACAGGTCGATCTGTTCCAGATGTTCCCAGGACTGTTCCAGCTGATAAAAGGTATATTTGTGCATCAGATAGGGCACATCAAAAGTGGAGCCATTAAAGTGAATCAGATATTTATGTGCGTTCAGCAGTTCTGAAAATATCATTATCACTTCTTTTTCTTCTGATGGTCTCTGGCAGAACCATTGTTTTAAAGTCCACTGGTCATTCTCATACAGTACAATTCCAAGAAGATACAGATGAGACTGACGCCAGGAAAGACCGGTGGTTTCTATGTCAAAAAATAAACAATCCTCAGCGGGGATATTTTCGGCTTCTAAAATTTCTGATGGAATGGTTATATGATATGTCTGTGTAATCATAACTGGACATACTCCTTGTGAATCAGCATTTTTTTCTTACATTGTTTTTATTATAGTACAAAAAATACGAAAAACATAGTGATTTTTTGTCTAAAATGAGTTATTATATATAACAGAATAATAAATACAGAGAGGAGAGTAGTATTGTCGTACAAAATTTTGGGCGTGGACTTGTACCATATGATAAGCTGGTTCATCGTGTACAGTTTTCTTGGATGGATATGGGAGAGCTGTTATGTATCCATAAAAAGTAAAAAATGGGTTAACCGTGGATTTGTCAATGGACCATTTGTTACCATTTATGGTTTCGGTGCAGTGATAGTCTATGTAGTACTTCGGCCCCTGAGCGGACGGGTTGTGGAATTGTATTTTTTTGGTGTTGCTCTGGCAACGGCCCTGGAATATATAACCGGAGTGCTGATGGAGGCTATTTTTCATACGAACTGGTGGGATTACAGCGATAAAAAGTTCAATTTTCAAGGTAAAATCTGTCTGGGAAGTTCAGTTGCATGGGGATTTTTTACATTGTTATTGTTCTATGTATTGCAGCCTCTGGTATCAAATCTTGTGGAAAAGGTTCCTGGAGATACGGGTATTATACTGATATATGTATGGCTTGTGTATTATATGGTTGACTTTGGATTCTCAGTTGCCGGAGCGTTCGATCTTCGTGCCAAACAGCAGAAACTGGACAAGATCTGGGACGAATTTCAGGAGTATCTTGTTTCCAGTCCTCTGCATGAAGCGGCTTCAGAACTGAAAGACAAAGCAGAATTATATCGCCGTGAAGTTTCTGTCGGTAAAGTCAGTGAATATCTTGATAACAGAAGAGTCAAACTCAGAGAAAGTCTGGCACATCTGGAAGAAATTGATATTCAGGAAAAAAGAGATGCTTTTCTTGAACGTTATGATGAATTCGCAGGCAAATATCTGGAAGCAAAAAGAAGTTTTCATCTTGGGTCCAGAAGACATCTCCGTGCGTACCCTAACCTGAAAAGTAAGGCGGCACGTTTAAAGTTGAAAAAGGAACACAAGAAAAAATAAAGGAGGAGACCATTATGGGAGTACTTACATTCAAAGGCGGAATCCATCCATATGATGGAAAAGAATTGTCAAAGAACAAGCCAATTCAGCCTCTGAACCCCAAAAATCGGCTGGCGTATCTGGTATCTCAGCATATCGGTGCGCCTGCAAAACCGATTGTAAAAAAGGGCGATCGGGTATTGATGGGACAGATGATCGCAGAAGCAGGGGGATTTGTTTCCGCACCTGTTTATGCATCAGTGTCCGGAACAGTCAAAGGCATTGAGCCGAGGCTTACTGCAACAGGAGGCACCTGTGATGCGATTATTGTGGAGAATGATGGTCTGTATGAGACAGTGGAATATCATCCCACAGAGCATCCGGAGAAACTTTCCAAAGAAGAAATCCGAAAAAAAATTCAGGATGCCGGTGTTGTCGGAATGGGTGGAGCCGGATTCCCTACCCATGTAAAGCTTTCACCGAAGGAACCGGATAAGATTGATTACATATTGGTAAATGGAGCTGAGTGTGAACCGTACCTTACTTCCGATTACAGGAGACTGTTGGAAGAGCCGGAAAAAGTGATCGGTGGTCTGAAAGTGATTTTACAACTGTTTGATCATGCAAAGGGGTGTATCTGTATTGAAGATAACAAGCCGGACTGTATCGAGAAGCTGAGTAAAATGGTGGAAAATGAACCACGGATTGAAGTAAAACCACTGAAAACAAAATATCCCCAGGGTGCTGAGCGTATGTTGATCTATGCGGTGACCGGAAGAAGTATCAATTCTTCCATGCTTCCGGCTGATGCAGGTTGTGTGGTTGACAACGTAGATACTGTTGTTGCTATTTATAAGGCTGTTGTGCTTGGCCAGCCGCTGATGCACAGAATTGTAACTGTGACAGGTGACGGAGTGAAAGATCCCGGCAACTTTTATGTTCCGGTGGGTATGGATTTTACGGAACTGCTGGAAGCCGCAGGCGGATTTAGCGGGGATGTGGAGAAAGTGATCTCCGGCGGTCCGATGATGGGATTTGCTATGTTTGATATCCATGTACCGGTGACAAAAACAACTTCAGCACTGCTTTGTCTGACAAGAGATGAAGTCTGTCACTCGGAGACAACTGCATGTATTAACTGCGGAAGATGTGTCAGCGAGTGTCCGGAACATCTGCTCCCGGCCAGACTGGCAACTTTCGCTGCTCATAAAGACCAGGAAAAGTTCCTGAAGTACAATGGTATGGAGTGCTGCGAATGTGGATGCTGCAGTTACGGATGTCCTGCAAAGCGGCCTCTTGCCCAGGATATTAAGTCCATGAGAAAAATTGTGCTGGCAAACAGAAAGAAAAAATAAGGGGGAAGAGACATGAGCCAATTATTACACGTATCGTCCTCACCGCATGTCCGTGCCAGGATTAAAACAGAGGATATTATGAAGCTGGTTGTAATTTCACTGCTTCCGGCTACTCTGTTTGGTATTTATAACTTCGGAATGAGGGCATTGCTTCTGGTTTGTATTTCTGTTGCTACCTGTGTGGCTACGGAAGCAATCTATGAAACACTGATGCATAAAAAGATGACAATCAATGATTTCAGTGCTGTTGTTACAGGTTTGCTGCTGGCACTGAACCTGCCGGCATCTGCACCCTGGTGGATTCCGGTAATCGGCGGTGTATTTGCGATTCTGATCGTAAAACAGCTGTTTGGCGGTCTGGGACAGAATATCATGAACCCGGCACTGGCCGGCCGTTGTTTCCTTCTGCTATCCTTTACCGGATATATGACAGACTTTACAGCAACGGAAGGTTTCGGCAGAATTGTTGATACTGCATCTGGAGCTACTCCGCTGGCAGCTCTGAAAGCAGGAGAACAGTTAGATATTTTCAGCATGTTTATTGGTAATACAACAGGTACTATCGGTGAGACTTCTGCGCTGGCACTTCTGATCGGTGCTGCGATTCTTCTGGGAACAAAAGTTATTGACTGGAGAATTCCCGGTACATATATAGCAAGTTTCATGGTATTTATTCTGATTTTCGGCGGTCATGGATTTGATGTTAACTTCCTTTTGGGACATCTGTTTGGAGGCGGTCTGATGCTTGGTGCCTGGTTTATGGCTACCGATTATGTGACAACTCCGATCACCAAGTCAGGTCAGCTGATCTATGGTGTGATTCTGGGAATCCTGACAGGTCTGTTCCGTCTGTTCGGAGCATCAGCAGAAGGTGTATCCTATGCGATTATTTTCAGTAACCTGCTGATTCCGGTAATTGAACGTGTGACAGTACCTACTGCATTTGGTAAAGGAGGGAAGAAAGCATGAGTAACAAAATCGTGAAAGATGCCATTGCTCTGACCCTGATTACCATGGTTGCAGGTTTGGCTCTTGGTGCTGTTCATGGCATTACAAAAGAGCCGATTGCACAGCAGGAAGCAAAAGCAAAGGCAGAAGCTTATGAAAAGGTATTTGAGACTGCTTCCGATTTTTCCGTTGTGGAGATGACGGATGAACTGTCTGCTTCTCTTCGGGAAAGTCTGGATACAGAAGGTTACAAGGCACAGGAGATTGAAGAAGTCATGGAAGCTAAGGATGATGGCGGCAATGTGCTGGGATATGCATTTACCGTGGTTACATCTGAAGGCTATGGCGGAGATATCAAGTTTTCTATGGGCGTTCAGAATGATGGTGTGTTAAATGGAATTGCTATTCTCTCCATTTCTGAGACTGCCGGTCTTGGTATGAATGCAACAACACCGGAATTTCAGGCTCAGTTTGTCGGAAAACAGGTAGATAAACTGGTTTATACTAAAAACGGTGCGTCTGCCGATAATGAAATTGATGCTCTGAGTGGTGCTACTGTTACCACAAACGCCATGACAAATGGTGTCAATGCCGGACTTTGTGCATTTCGTGTAATGGAAGGAGGGGAATAGGATGAAAGCGAATTCACCTGCAGAACGTTTGTATAACGGTATTATAAAAGAAAACCCGACTTTCGTGCTGATGCTTGGTATGTGTCCGACACTGGCTGTTACCACATCTGCAATCAATGGTCTGGGTATGGGACTGACTACTATGGTAATTCTTGCCATGTCCAATATGATGATTTCTGCACTGAGAAAAGTGATTCCGGACGGCGTGCGTATGCCGGCCTATATTGTCGTAGTAGCATCATTTGTAACAATTGTACAGTTCCTTCTTCAGGGATTTATCCCCTCGCTGTATGATTCTTTAGGTATCTACATTCCGCTGATCGTAGTTAACTGTATCATTCTGGGACGTGCTGAAGCTTACGCTTCTAAGAATGGTGTCATCAGTTCTCTGTTTGATGGAATCGGTATGGGGCTTGGATTTACTGTAGGTCTTACCTGTATCGGTATTGTCCGTGAATTGATTGGTTCAGGAAAAGTATTTGGCATCACATTATTTAATGGCGGAGCTACGATCTTTATCCTGGCACCGGGTGCTTTCTTTGTTCTGGCAATGCTTGTTGCGCTTCAGAATAAAGTGAAAGCAGGAAAACCACAGAAGACATCATCCGGACATGGATGTGGGGAAGGCGGCTGTGCTTCCTGTGCTAATACTCTGTGCGGAGGTCATCCGTCAGCAGATCAGAAAGAAGGAGGAAAGAACGCATGAGAGAATTATTGATGATTGCGATTGGTTCTGCGTTGGTTAATAACGTAGTTCTCAGTCAGTTTTTGGGACTGTGTCCTTTCCTTGGTGTTTCCAAAAAGATGGATACGGCAGCAGGTATGGGTGGCGCCGTAGTATTTGTACTGACACTGTCATCCTTCTGTACCAGTTTGATCTACAAGTTCATTCTGGTTCCGACAAATATGGAATACCTGCAGACAATTGTATTTATTCTGGTAATCGCAGCTCTCGTACAGCTGGTTGAAATGTTCCTGAAGAAAACAATACCGGCACTTTACAAAAGTCTGGGTGTTTATCTTCCGCTGATCACCACCAACTGTGCAGTGCTTGGTGTGGCACTTCTGAATGTACAGAATGACTACAATGTACTGGAAGGAACAATCAATGGATTTGCCACAGCAGTTGGATTTACCATTGCCATTGTTCTGATGGCCGGTCTGAGAGAAAAAATCGAGTATAATGACATTCCAAAACCTTTCCAGGGAATGCCGATCGTGCTGCTGACAGCCGGATTGATGTCCATAGCATTCTTTGGATTTTCCGGTTTGATTTAGAGGAGGAGCAATATGATTACAGGGATTATCATTGCAGCCGTACTGGTAGGCGGTACCGGATTAATAATCGGACTCCTTCTGGGTGTGGCTGGAAAGAAATTTGCAGTAGAAGTAAACGAAAAAGAAGTTGCAGTAAGATCTAAGCTGCCGGGAAATAACTGCGGCGGCTGTGGATATCCGGGATGTGATGGTCTGGCAGCTGCCATTGCGGCGGGTCAGGCTCCTGTCAACGGATGTCCGGTAGGTGGTCCGGAAGTGGCAAAAGAAGTTGCTGCAATCATGGGTCAGGAAGTGACAGAAGGCCGTCGTATGGCAGCTTTTGTAAGATGCGCCGGTGACTGCGAGCATTCCCGTAAAAACTACGTATATGATGGTATCGAAGATTGTTCCATCATGGCATTTATTCCGGGAGGCGGAGCTAAAAAATGTAACCAGGGCTGTCTGGGCTACGGCACCTGCGTAAAAGCATGTACCTTTGATGCCATCCACATCGAAAATGGTATCGCTGTCGTTGACAAAGATAAATGTAAAGCCTGCGGTAAATGCGTATCCGTATGTCCGCATCATCTGATTGAACTGGTACCGTATGATCAGAAAATGAGAGTACGATGCAGTTCTCTGGATAAAGGTAAAGCAACAATGAATGCCTGCGACAACGGCTGTATCGGCTGTAAGAAATGTGAAAAGAATTGTCCGGTACAGGCAATCACCGTAACCAATAATGTGGCTCATATCGATTATGACAAATGTACCAACTGTGGACTGTGTAAAGAAAACTGTCCGCGGCACTGTATTTCGTAGGGACGTTGCTTTTGTCACGAGGAGCGCCCTTTGGCTGCTTTGAATGACATTTAGAAAATAAGAGAGGCGTATAAGTTTTTTATGCGCTTCTCTTATTTTTTGCAGTTATTTCATTACAGGTTTAATAGTATGGAAGAATTCGAACATATGATTGAAATAATTAGGCGTTTGTGGTATGATTACCGATATCAGGCTGAGGATGTACCTAAGCGAAAGGGACTGGAACAGTATGAAAAAAAGAGATATATTCGTTGCTGTGATGATTCTTGTGGCGGCATTGCTTGTGGGTGGTGTGGGAAGGTTACTGGAAAAACCGGCGAACTACCTGAGAATTACAGTAAACGGTGATGTATATGGAATTTATGCTCTGAAAGAAGATCAGGAAATCAGGATTGGAGATACGAATCTGTGCCAGATTAAGGACGGAAAAGTCCGAATGATATCTGCACAATGTTCGGATCAGATTTGTGTCAGAACAGCAGAGATTTCCCGGGACGGCAGTACCATCGTCTGTCTTCCGAACCGGGTGGTACTGGAAGTGGTGTCGGAGGTACCGGAAGAACCTGAAGTGGATACCATCAGTTCTTGAAAGGTGTGGATGAATTTGAAGATTAAGACAGCATATTTGGGGCTGCTATGTGCAGCGGCGATTATTCTGGGGTATATCGAATCCTTGTTTCCGGTATTTGTAGGAATTCCCGGTATGAAAATCGGACTTCCCAATCTGGCAATCGTCATGGTACTTTATCTGTATACATGGAGGGAAGCACTGGCAATATCTGTAGTCAGGATTCTGGTGATTGGCTTTTTATTTGGCAATGCATTCAGTATAGCGTTTAGTCTTGCAGGTGGTATCATAAGTCTTGCCTGTATGGAGGCTGCCAGGAGGATTGCAAAGCTCAGTTGTATCGGAGTCAGTATGGTGGGCGGTGTGGCTCACAATGCCGGACAGATTCTTGTGGCGGTTTTTGTTGTGGAAAATGTGCGTGTGAGTTATTATTTCTCTGTCCTTGCAGTTACCGGGATGATTACCGGAATTTTGATTGGCATCCTTGGTGGAGAACTGACAGAGCGTATCCGAAAAAGTATCAGGAAGGACAGGAGTGACAGCGTATGATTGGTTATATCAGAGGAATATTGGATGAAGCAGATGAACAGTCTGTTATTATAGATAATCATGGGATCGGGTATCGGATTTTTGTTCCGTCGTCAGCTTTTTCGGGTGCTCTTCCCATTGGAAAAGAAGTAAAGATTTACACCTATCTTTCTGTTAAGGAAGATGCTATACAGCTATATGGATTCTTGACAAGAGATGATCTTCGCATGTTTCGGATGCTTTTGGGAGTTAATGGAATAGGTCCGAAAGCAGGACTTGGTATATTGTCTGCACTGACAGCAGATGAACTGCGATTTGCTGTGCTGGCTGATGATGCCTCTTCTATTGCAAAAGCACCGGGTGTTGGTAAGAAGACAGCTCAGAAGCTGATTCTTGAACTTAAGGATAAACTGAATCTGGAAGATGCTTTTGAACAGAAACTGGCAAATCAGGCTGCCAGGGATACTTCTGCCGTTGATACAGGATCTCAGGTACAGGAGGCAGTACAGGCATTGACAGCACTGGGATATCCGGGAACAGAAGCACTGCGCGCAGTTAAAAAGGTGGAAGGTGCGGAATCCATGACAGTAGAAGAGATTCTGAAAGCTGCCTTAAAGAAAATGATCTGATGAATCATACCGGGAGTAAATGATGGAAAAAAGAATTATAACGACAGATGTGATGGAAGAAGATCTGAGAATTGAGGGAAGTCTCAGACCACAGTATTTGAAAGATTACATCGGACAGGAAAAAGCGAAACAGAATCTGAAAATTTATATAGAGGCAGCAAAGCAGAGAAAGGATTCTCTGGATCATGTGCTGTTTTATGGACCTCCGGGATTGGGAAAAACCACACTTGCAGGAATTATTGCCAATGAAATGGGTGTGCACATGAAAGTAACATCCGGTCCTGCCATAGAAAAACCGGGAGAGATGGCTGCCATATTGAATAATCTCCAGGAGGGTGATGTATTGTTTGTAGACGAGATCCATCGTCTGAATCGGCAGGTGGAGGAAGTACTTTATCCCGCCATGGAAGATTTTGCCATCGATATCATGATAGGGAAGGGGGCATCCGCTCGTTCCATCCGTCTGGATCTTCCGCATTTTACTCTGGTTGGAGCGACAACAAGGGCGGGATTGCTGACAGCTCCGCTGCGAGATCGTTTTGGTGTTATTCATCATCTGGAATACTATACAGAAAAAGAACTGCAGACGATTATTCAGCACTCTGCGAAAGTTCTTGGGGTGGAAATTGATGCTGAAGGGGCTGCCGAGATGGCAAAACGCTCAAGAGGAACCCCTCGACTGGCCAATCGGCTTCTAAAAAGGGTCAGAGACTTTGCACAGGTTAAGTATGATGGGAAAATTAACAAAGAAGTGGCTTCCTTTGCCTTGGATTTGCTGGAAGTAGATCGATTCGGACTGGATCAGACGGACCGATATATATTAAATACTATTATACAGAAATTCCAGGGTGGTCCGGTGGGGTTGGATACACTGGCAGCTGCGATTGGTGAAGATGCAGGAACCATTGAGGATGTGTATGAACCATATCTGATAAAGAATGGGTTCCTTTTGAGAACACCGAGAGGAAGAATGGTAACGGATCATGCACGCCATCATTTAGGAATAGATGAGGTTACTAAATAAAAAAAGGTTGTTTTTTGGGTAATTTTGTTTATAATGTATATCAGATGGAAGTGCTATCTTTAAACAGAATGAAAAGGACAGACTGTGGTAATACATAGCTGTCAGGATGGAGGAATTGCCAGCTATGCCAGCAAAAAATACAACGAAGGTATTAATTGGAGGGAAAATAGTCACATTAAGCGGATATGAGAGTGAAGATTATCTGCAGAAAGTGGCTTCGTATATGAATCATAAAATTACGCAGCTCAGTGAACTTCCGGGATATAATCGTCAACCTGTAGAAACAAAGCATACATTGCTAAGTCTGAATATTGCAGATGACTATTTTAAGGCAAAACGCCAGGCTGAAGTTTTTGAAGAAGATTCACAGCTGAAGGATAAAGAAATGTATGATCTCAAACATGATCTGATCGAGGCTCAGATTCAGGTTGAAAATCTTACAGCAGAAAAAGAAAAACTGATGGAACAGATTAGACAGTTGGAAAAAGACATGGATAATCTGTTGAAATAATGATAAGATGGGCGTGACAAAGGTCACGCTCTTTTGCGCACCTCAACAGGAGTGATTATATGGAAAAGAATAAAGTTAAAAGGGAGAACAGGGCGGAATTGCTTGCACCGGCAGGTTCGTATGCTGCTCTGGAAGCAGCCTTTCGTGCAGGAGCAGATGCTGTTTATCTTGGAGGACAAAAGTTCGGTGCAAGAGCGTATGCTGATAATCTGGATACTGATCAGATGAAAGATGCAATACAATGCGCTCATATACATGGCAAACAATTATATCTGACTGTAAATACGCTGCTGAAAAACAGGGAACTGGAAAAAGAATTGTATGAGTATCTGGCTCCATATTATGAAGAGGGGCTTGATGCTGTGATCGTACAGGATATGGGAGTACTGCGGTTTATCCGGAGAGAATTTCCTGGTATGCATATCCATGCCAGTACGCAGATGACGATTACCGGAGTAGAAAGCGCAAGACTATTAAAAGAAGCCGGCGCATCAAGAATAGTTACTGGCCGGGAATTGTCTCTGGAAGAAATACAGTCAATTTATCAGGAAACAGGGATGGAAATCGAGAGTTTCATTCATGGGGCATTATGTTATTGTTATTCTGGTCAGTGTCTGATGAGCAGTATGATTGGCGGGAGAAGCGGCAACAGAGGCCGGTGCGCGCAGCCCTGTCGGCTTCCTTATCAGGTATACCGGAATGGGAAACGGCTCAATGATGAAAAAACAGCTTATGTACTCAGCCCTAAGGACATGTGTACTGTAAGAATTCTGTCAGATATCATAGAGTCCGGTGTGTTTTCCCTGAAAATCGAAGGAAGAATGAAAAAACCCGAGTACACTGCCGGAGTTGTACAGATTTACCGGAAATATCTGGATCGGGTTCTCGCTGGTGAAAAGAATCCACAGGTAAGCCGGGAAGATTATCAGATACTTATGGATTTGTATAACCGCGATGGTTTTCACGAAAGCTATTATAAAGTTCGCAATGGAAGAGATATGATTGCGCTTCGTAACGAAAAGAAAACCGTCAGTGGTACAGATATTCGGGCAGAGAGAAATGAAGAATTATTTTCTCAGTTGAGAAATAATTATCTGGAAAGAAAAAAACAGGAAAAGATTAAGGGAATCTTAACTCTTTATACCGGATGTTCTGCTATTATGGAGGTAAGCTGCAGACAATACCATGCAGTGGTGGAAGGTGCGGTGGTACAACAGGCTTCCAATCGTCCTCTGGATGAGGAACGTGTTCGGAGGCAGATACAGAAAACAGGTGATACAGAATTTGTTTTTGAACAGTTGGAGATTTTCATGGGAGATGACATTTTTATGCCCATGCAGCAGCTCAATGAATTGCGGAGAAATGCACTGGAATCCCTGGAAAGAGAGATGACAGATCCTTTCAGAAGAACGCTTCCTGTACGACCGGATAAAAATGATACGTTCATCAGAAAAAAAGGGATTCCCCACTTGAATGCATCAGTACGGACAGAAAATCAGCTTCAGGCCCTGTTGGAGGTAGGAGATGTTACCGGGATTTATGCCGATTGTGGAATTTTCAGCAGAGGCAGTTTTGAAGAACAGGTCACAGAGGCGGTGGAAGCGTGCCGCATGGCCGGGAAAGAATTATATCTGATGCTGCCTCATATGGTACGTGCTCATGAACTGGACGGAAGAAAAGAGTCTTTCAGGATTTTGTGTGAAAAGGGGTTGAGTGGCTTTCTGGTGAGAAACCTTGAGAGTTTTGGTATTCTGAAACAGTCGCATCTTGCGCATAGGGCAGTACTGGATGCCAATTTATATACGATGAACAGGGAAAGCCAGTTGTTCTGGGAAGAACAGGGAGCATGCCGTGACACCGTTCCTCTGGAATTGAATCAGAAAGAAATCAGTTATCGTTATAACGATAACAGTGAGATGATCATTTATGGTTATACTCCCATGATGGTTTCGGTTCAGTGTCTGCAAAAAAATATGGATCACTGCGATAAAAAATGTGCAGTTTTGACGTTGGAGGACCGTTATCAGAAAAAATTTCATGCAGTCTGCAACTGCGAATTCTGTTATAATACCATTTATAATACTCTGCCAATGTCTCTGCTTCAGGACGCGGATAAAGTCAGAAAATTAGGAGTATCCGGATATCGTCTGTCATTTACCGTGGAATCGGAACTGGAAACGAGAAAAATAGCGGAAAGATTTGCGTCAGTCTATATGCACGACTGTGAAGTTGAGCCGGGCTGGCTGACCAGTGAGACGACAAGAGGGCATTTTAACCGCAAAGTGGAATAGAGTGGGAGGAACACGTGAAAACAGTAATTACAGAAATATCAAAATATCTGATTATATTTACCATGATTATCTTCACGTTTCAATGTTTTACGATTTTCAGGAAGCATGATCAGGAAGATAAAAATCAGGTTTTACGCAGGCAGATCATACTGATGCTGTTTATGAATTTTATTGCCTATGCTGTGTTGTATCTTCAGACGGAGGATATTAAAATGCTGGTCATGTATGTTTCTGTACTGGCATTTATTCTGGTAGTTCAGCTTCTGTATCGTGTGATTTATAAAAAAGGAAATCTTCTGATTGTAAATAATATGTGCATGCTGCTCAGTATTGGATTCCTGATTTTGAGCAGACTGAAATTTGACAAGGCAATCAAACAGTTCCAGATTGTTGTACTGTCTATGGCACTTTCATTTATTGTACCTGTTATTGTCAGAAAAGTGAAACTGCTGAAAGATCTGACATGGCTGTATGGAATTGTCGGGATTGGATTGCTGGGTGCGGTTCTTGTGCTGGCGGCCATATCCGGAGGTGCAAAACTGTCTATTGAAATCGGTGGGGTAACCTTTCAGTTTTCTGAAGTGGTAAAGATTACCTTTGTGTTTTTTGTGGCAGGTATGCTGCGTGAGGATCAGAGCTTTAAGCGTGTGGTCATTACAACAGCAGTTGCTGCATTACATGTATTGATACTTGTATTGTCTAAAGACCTAGGAAGTGCACTGGTATTTTTTGTAGCATATATTGTTATGCTGTATGTGGCTACGAAAAAACCGCTGTATGCACTGGCAGGTCTGGCAGCAGGGTGTCTGGCAGCCGTAGCAGCTTATTTTATGTTTAATCATGTCAGACAGCGTGTGATTGCCTGGAAAGATCCGATTGCTGTGTATGATCAGATTGGCGGCGGATATCAGCTGGCTCAGGGCTTATTTGGCATCAGTGCCGGCGGCTGGTTCGGTATGGGACTGGGACAGGGAATGCCCACAATCATACCGGTTGTAGATAAGGACTTTATATTTGCAGCCATTTGTGAAGAGTTGGGGGCAATTTTTGCCATCTGCATGCTTCTGGTCTGCATGAGTTGTTATCTGATGATTGTCAATGTTTCCATGAAAATGAGTAAACCATTTTATAAACTGATTGCTATGGGACTGGGAGCAGAATATGCATTTCAGGTATTTCTTACTGTAGGCGGAAGCAGCAAATTTATTCCGCTGACAGGTATTACACTTCCTCTGGTCAGTTACGGGGGAAGTTCGGTGATCTGCAGTATTATGATGTTTGCGATTATTCAGGGATTATATATCCTCAGGGAAGATGAAGGTGAAGAACTTGAAAGGCAGAGAAGAGAGAGACAAAAAGAAAAACGCAGAAAAAAGAAGAATGGATCCGGTGGCTATGGATCGGGAAGTTACCCACAGCGGGAAAAAACACTCGAAGAAAAAATCGAAGAACAAACCGAAAAAAGCCTCAACTGGTAAAGAATATGTGGTAATTGCCTATTGTTTTGTGGGAATATTCCTTGCTCTTATCAGCTATCTGGTTTATTTTAATGTGGAAATGCGTGACGAATATGCCAACAGTCCCTATAATGCTAAACGACAGGGTACTTATAAAGAAAGAGTTGTAAAGGGTGAAATTATTTCCGCAGATGGTCAGGTACTTGCCAGTACGGAAAAAGATGCAGAGGGCAACGAGTTTCGTCTTTATCCCTATGAGAGAGTCTTTGCACATGTTGTCGGATATTCTTCCAAAGGTGTCAGCGGGCTGGAGCAGAGTATGAATTCTCAGCTTCTTACTTCCCATGCTAATATGGTGGAGCAGGTTGAGAATGAATTTAAAAATGAAAAAAATATCGGGGATAATATTATAACCACTTTGGACAGCCGGTTGCAGCAGGCGGCATATGATGCACTGGGAGATTACAAAGGTGCGGTAGTAGTTATGGAGCCTGATACCGGAAAAATTCTTGCTATGGTCAGCAAACCTGATTTTAATCCAAATACCATCGCGCAGGACTGGGAAGCGATTAATGAAGACGCGGGCAGTTCCCGACTGGTGAATCGTGCCGCACAGGGTCTGTATCCGCCGGGCTCAACCTTCAAAATCATTACTTCTCTGGCATATTGGAGACAGAACAACACATTTGACGGTTTTTCTTTCAATTGTAACGGCGAGGTAGAGAATGGTGGTTATACGATTCACTGTTATCATAACAGCGTTCACGGTCAGGAAGATTTTCCAACTGCTTTTGCCCGATCCTGCAACTCAGCGTTTGCACAGATCGGTGTGGACCTGAATCGGGGAGAATATAGGCAAACGGTGGATAGTCTGTTGTTTAACGAGGAACTTCCTCTGGATTTTCAATATAAGAAAAGCCGGTTCTCACTGGAAAAGAATACAGCAGATGCACTGACCATGCAGACTGCGATCGGACAGGGGGAGACTCTGGTTTCACCTATGCATATGGCAATGATCGTCAGTGCTATTGCCAATAAAGGAAGCCTGATGCAGCCTTATCTTGTAGATCGCATAGAAACTTATACGGGTACGAGTGTAAAGACTTATGAGCCGAAGACTTATAAAAAACTGATGACGGAGCAGGAGGCATCAAAACTGACCAGTCTGATGACAGGAGTTGTTGAGGGAGGTACCGCAGCGACGCTTGCTGGAAGAGGATATACTGCGGCAGGAAAAACTGGAACAGCAGAACATGGAGATGTATCTTCTACCACTCCGCATTCCTGGTTTGTGGGATTTTCTAATGTGGAAGAACCAGATATTGTAGTCAGCGTAATAGCTGAAGAAGCAGGAGCCGGAAGTGAAATCGCAGTTCCTATCGCAGCAAAAATATTCGATTGTTATTATTCAGAATAAACGGTTGCACAGCTTTCCGAAAAGAGGTATACTGAATGTAGTAGAAAGACAACGCATTACAGGAGGAAGTGCAAATGATTGAGGCAACAAGCTGTGGTGGCGTGGTAATATATCGTGGAAAAATTCTGACATTATACAAAAGTTACAAGAACAAGTACGAAGGATGGGTTCTGCCTAAAGGAACTGTTGAAGAGGGAGAAGATTTTAGAGATACTGCGATTCGCGAAGTGCGAGAGGAAGCTGGTGTAAACGCGTCAATTATCAAGTATGTAGGAAAAAGCCAGTATAATTTTACCGTACCGGAAGATACTGTTGAGAAAGAAGTACACTGGTTCTTGATGATGGCTAACAGTTATTACAGCAAACCGCAGAGAGAAGAATATTTTATCGATTCCGGTTACTACAAGTTCCACGAGGCATACCATCTGCTAAAATTTTCCAATGAACGTCAGATTCTGGAGATGGCATATAATGAATACCTGGATTTGAGGAAATCCAACCTGTGGGGAAATCGTAAGTATTTTTAGAAACGAGGGAGGGATGAAAAACTC
Organism: Oliverpabstia sp.; assembly: GCA_051879295.1. GTDB lineage: Bacteria > Bacillota > Clostridia > Lachnospirales > Lachnospiraceae > Oliverpabstia. The sequence goes on from JBJELT010000156.1 coordinate 41,025, forward strand.
CCTCGTTTTTATCTTAAATTCAAGTACGCCTCGGCGTACTTTCTGCGAGGTGCGCGTCATGCTTTGCATGATACGATACATCTGCGCACCTCTGCAATCCGCCAGAGGCTTTATCTTCTTTCAAGATAAAAATATTGCTGGGGATTTTCAGTCTGAGAACGATAATATGTGAAGATGGGAGGGATTACAATGTTGGACCAGATTGATTTGACAAAAAAGATGGATAAAAAGGCGTATAAAGAGCGTATGGAAGAGATGATGCCTCAGTTATCCAGGCTGCAGAGGGAATGTAAGGAACTGGGTATACCGGTCATGATCGTTTTTGAAGGATTTGGTGCAGCCGGTAAAGGCGTTCAGATCAGTAAACTGATTTCATCGCTGGATCCGAGAGGATTCCATGTACATGCGATTGACGGTGAATCGAAAGATGAGAATCTTCGTCCTTTTTTATGGCGTTTCTGGACAAAGACTCCGGAAAAAGGAAGAATTGCCATATTCGACCGCAGTTGGTATCGTAGAGTACTGGTAGACCGTTTTGACGGAGTGACAACCACAAAGGAACTCGAATATGCATACGAAGAAATCAATTCCTTTGAACGTCAGCTGACAGACGGTGGTTATGTAATCATTAAGCTGTTCCTTGCGATTGACAGAAAAGAGCAGAAAAAGCGCTTTAAAAAGCTGATGGAATCCAAATCCAGTGCATGGCGCGTAAGCGAAGGGGATTTGAAACGTAATCGTGAATACGATGTCTATAAAGCAATGAATGATGAAATGCTGCAGAAGACAGATTCGGATTATGCACCCTGGACGATCATTGAGGCTACGGATCGTGAGTTTGCCACTGTTAAAATTTACTCAGCAGTGATAAAGGCGTTGTCTGAAAAAATTGAATCTGTGAAAAAGGAAAAAGAGCGGAAGCAGAAAGAGAAGACTGCTAAAAAAGCAGAAAGCATAAAACCGGCAGAAAACGAAGATACTGTTTTGCGTACTTCAAGTCTGAACAGTGTTGATCTTTCTCTCAGCTATACGAAAGAAGAGTATAAAGAGAAACTGGAAAAACTCCAGAATCGGATTGAGGAACTTCATGGTGAACTGTATCGAAGAAGGATTCCTGTTATTCTTGGATTTGAAGGATGGGATGCCGGCGGCAAAGGAGGAGCCATCAAACGTCTGACAGAAAAAATGGATCCCCGTGGTTATCAGGTAAATCCTACAGCTGCCCCCAATGATATCGAACGGGCACATCATTATTTGTGGAGATTCTGGAATAATGTACCAAAAAAAGGGCATATAGCCATTTTTGACAGAACCTGGTATGGAAGAGTCATGGTAGAACGTATTGAAGGTTTCTGTTCAAAAGAAGAGTGGATGCGTGCCTATAAAGAAATGAATGATATGGAGGCAAACTGGGTTCATTCCGGTGCCATCGTCATGAAGTTTTGGCTGCAGATCGATAAGGATGAGCAGGAAAGACGTTTTAAAGAAAGAATGGAAAATCCTGAAAAACAGTGGAAAATCACGGATGAAGACTGGAGAAACAGAGAAAAGTGGGATCAATATGAACAGGCTGTTGATGATATGCTTGTCCGGACTTCAACGACTTATGCTCCATGGATCATTGTGGAAGGTAATAATAAGTATTATGCCAGAATCAAAGTGCTTCAATCAGTAGTGGACGCGATCGAGAAGCGTCTGAAAGAAGAGGAAGAGTAAAGGTAGAGTTTGTCAATGCTGAAATGGTATAAAAAGCTATATATCGGGGATAATGCTAAAAAGAAGGCAAAGGCCACTATAAAAAAACTGAATCAGGGAAGGCTGGTCTTGTCAGTTTATGTTATCACGTTGGCATCGAATGAAAAAAATCTGCTGGATTTTTTCCCTGCTAGTCATCTGAAGCAGAAAGTTCTCCGCAGCAGTTGCCCCATGATTGTGGGGCTGGCGGATGGATATGAAGAGGCACTGCAGCTTGTGCAGAAAATTATAGAAGAAACGTATCAGTGCCAGGGGGATACAGATGTGCGGACATATCTGAAAAACCGGCTGGAAGAAGATGATGGAGCAGGTGAAAAATGATACTACATATTATTATAGCAGTACTAAAAGTAATCGGAATCCTTCTTCTGGTTGTGTTGGGGCTGGTGTTGTTTTTTCTATTATCGGCATTGTTTGTCCCGGTCTGTTACCGGATGTGGGGAAAACGGTCAGCGACTGTATTAGAAGGAAAAGCATCAGTATCCTGGCTGTTCGGGCTGATTCGTCTGTCAGTCGGGTATGTTGACAGTCAGTTGAAGATGGAGTTATATCTATTTGGAATTCCCTTGTTGGCGCTGAAGGATCGAATCAATCAGTGGAGAAAAAAACGCAGGAAATCCGGAAACAGGATGAGCCAGAGAAAAACAGAAAAGAAAGCGGTACAACAGAAGAAGGAATCTTCTCAATCAGTACCTTCTGTAATTGACAGCACATCTGATACGAAGCCGGCAGATGAGATATATAAAGATGATAAAGGAGTTCAGGTGACAAAACCTGCCCAAAAGCCAGTACAGGATCAGGCGGATTCCGATGTCATGGAGCAGGAAACAGATACTGCAGCAATGCTTTTTCAGAAAATAAAAGAAATAATACTGAAAGTATGGCGGTTTCCTGGAAGAGTTCTGGAACGAATTCGTAAATCACGGTTAACATTCCGGCAGTTTTGTGATAAAATAAAGAAATGGTATAGATTTTTACGGATGGATGACACAAAGCAGGCATTGCTATTTTTGAAAGGAAAGGGATTTCTTGTGTTACGGCATATATTGCCGGGTAAGATTCAGGGAAATCTGCATTTCGGTTTTGAGGATCCTTCGATAACCGGTCAGGTTCTGGCTGTGGCCGGTATGGTATATCCCCTGTATGGAAAAACTTTCCGGATTATACCGGATTTTGAGCAAAAGGTTCTGGAAGGGGAAGTAAATCTGAAAGGAAGAGTTTTTGGCGGATATCTGCTGCTTCAGGCATGGCAGATTTACTGCTGTAAGGAAATCAGGAGAACCTATCAGAGATTTCAGCATAAGGAGGCATAAAAAATGGCAGAAAACAATTTTCAGAGTACAGTGGAATCCCTGTTTAAGGGAATGGACAGTTTTATTACTACTAAGACTGTCGTAGGTGATGCGATTACCGTTGGAGAGAATATTATCCTTCCGTTGGTAGATGTATCTTTCGCCGTGGGAGCCGGGGCATTTTCTGATAACGGAAAGAATAATGGCGGCGGCGGTATGGGAGGAAAAATCACTCCTTCTGCTGTATTGGTCATCAACAAGTCAGGTACTAAACTGGTAAATGTAAGAAATCAGGATGCGATTACCAAGATTTTGGATATGATTCCTGATCTGGCAGAAAAATTTACCGGAAAAGGTAAAGAGGATGAGTGTTCTTCAGAAGAGATTGAGCATATATTAAAGCAAGAAGAAAAATAGGAGACGATAAATCACGAGAATCCTTGGATTTATCTTATTCTGGATAGGAGTGGGGATGCTGATACAGCTTCTGATTCCTACCAATATCTGGACCATTATCATTGCGGCAGGATTGATGATACTTGGTTATAATTTGTTTTGTTCCTGTTAGATGTTCCGCTGGTATGGTAGCCTGGCGGAACATCTTTTTTTAGGAGAAGGTGTTGCCGGTCACGAAGTGGACATCTATAGAATGCTCACTTTGTTTATTGAAAGATTATATAAAATAGTGTACAATTGTCCTGCATAATACTTAAGATAAGGAGTTTGGGAATGAGTATTTTAAACGTAGAACACCTTTCCCATGGGTTTGGTGACAGAGCAATATTTCAGGATGTTTCTTTTCGACTGCTGAAAGGAGAGCATATCGGACTTGTGGGTGCCAATGGAGAGGGAAAATCCACGTTTTTTAAAATAGTAACAGATAAAATGATGCCGGATGAAGGAACGGTGGAATGGGCGAAGAATGTCCGGGTGGGATATCTGGATCAGCATGTCTCTCTGGAAAAAGGGATGACAGTCCGTGATGTGTTGTCATCGGCATTCTCCTGGTTATATGATATGGAAAATAAGATGAATGACATCTGTGAACATATGGGAGAAGCCTCAGAAGAAGAGATGGAAGTGATGCTGGAGGAACTGGGAACGATACAGGATCTTCTTACCGTTCATGATTTTTATATTATTGATGCGAAGGTGGAAGAGGTTGCACGGGCACTGGGCCTTTTGGAACTGGGACTGGACAGTGATGTGACAGAATTATCCGGAGGTCAGAGAACTAAGATTCTTCTGGGCAAATTGCTGCTTGAAAAACCTGACATTCTGCTATTGGATGAGCCGACAAATTATCTGGATGTACAGCATATTGAGTGGCTCAAAAGATATCTGACGGAATATGAGAATGCCTTTATTCTGATTTCACATGATATCCCATTTCTGAACAGCGTGGTGAATATAATTTATCATATGGAGAATCAGAAACTGGATCGGTATGTGGGGGATTATGATCATTTCCGGGAAGTTTATGAAGTAAAGAAAGCACAGCTTGAGGCCGCTTATAAAAAACAGCAGCAGGAAATCAGCGAACTGAAAGACTTTGTGGCAAGAAATAAGGCGCGCGTTGCTACTAGGAACATGGCTATGTCCCGTCAGAAAAAACTGGACAAGATGGAAAAAATTGAATTGATGCAGGAACGCCCCAAACCGCAGTTCCTGTTCCGGGAAGCCAGAACTGCGGGAAAACAGCTGTTTTGTACCAAAGATCTGGTGATCGGATATGATACTCCCCTGTCGGTTCCTCTGAATCTTGAAATGGAGCGGGGAGAAAAACTGGTACTTACCGGTGCCAATGGAATTGGAAAAACAACTCTGTTAAAAAGTATCCTCGGTCTCATCAGGCCGTTGGATGGGTTTGCACAGCTGGGTGATTATCTGTATATCGGATATTTTGAACAGGAATCTTCTTATGATAATACGAAAACCTGTATTGAAGAAATCTGGGAGGAATTTCCATCCTATACGCAGTACGAGGTGCGGTCGGCCCTGGCAAAGTGCGGCCTTACTACCAAACACATTGAGAGTCAGGTGAGGGTATTGAGCGGTGGAGAGCAGGCCAAGGTCAGACTGTGTAAATTGATAAATAAAGAGACAAATCTTCTGGTTCTGGATGAGCCTACCAACCATCTGGATGTGGATGCAAAGGATGAACTAAAGCGAGCTTTGAAGGCATATAAAGGAAGTATTCTTATGGTGTGCCATGAACCGGATTTTTATGAAGACATTGCTACAAATGTGTGGGATTGTTCCCGCTGGTCCACGTTAAGAGATGCATAATTAAAAGTTAAATCATCTGCGGCGTGGGAATTAAGAAGGGCAGGAAAAGAAAATGGGAAAAGAAAAAGAAACAACTGTGTGGATTCATGCAGTAAAAGAGAATATTGAAAAAGTTCTTGTGGGGAAAGGACGTCTGATTGATCTGGTCCTTACCGCAATGGTTGCAGGTGGTCATGTACTGTTGGAAGATGTGCCGGGGACAGGAAAAACTATGTTGGCCAAGTCACTTGCGAAGTCATTGGATGTGTCTTTTGGACGGATACAGTTTACACCTGATCTGCTTCCCTCGGATGTGACGGGACTGAATTATTATAATCAGAAAGAGGGCGAATTTCAGTTCCGAAAAGGACCTGTTTTTGCTCATACGATTCTGGCTGATGAGATAAACCGAGCTACTCCCCGTACCCAGGCCAGCCTTTTGGAATGTATGGAAGAACGGCAGGTGACTGTTGACGGAGTAACGAGAAAACTGGAAGAACCGTTTTTTGTAATTGCTACGCAGAATCCCCTGGAAACGACAGGAACATTTCCGCTTCCGGAAGCTCAGCTGGATCGTTTCTTTATGAAATTATCCATGGGGCTGCCTGATAAAAGAGAGGAACTTCGTATTCTGGAACGATTTCTGACAGATTCCCCTTACGACAGTCTGGAACCTGTTTGTACAGGAGCCTATGTTCTTGCCGCCAGAGAAGAGGCAAAACATGTTTTTGTACATCCCTTACTTTTGGAATATATGACGGCACTGACTCAGGAAACGAGAAATGATAAAGAAATTATTTCGGGAGTAAGTCCCAGAGGTACACTGGCCCTTCTGCGTGCTTCTCAAGTGTATGCCTGGATACAGGGACGGGATTATGTAGTACCTGAAGATGTCGTCCTTGTTGCAGTACCGGTAATGGCCCATCGTCTGGTTCTCGCCAGAGGCTATGGAAGTGTTCTCACCGGTGAGAAAAAAATCAGGGAAATTCTTGATAGAGTGAGTGTGCCAACCGAAGACTGGGAGAGAAGATAATGACAATTGTGGTTATTTTGATCGGTGCTTTTCTGATGAATTACCTCCTGGAGCTGGCATATCGTCAGATTTGGAAGAAAAATTTGGATGCCAGGGTGGAATTTCAGAAAGAGCCTGCATTGGAAGGCGAACAGGCAGAACTTACAGAGACAATTGTCAATCAGAAGTGGATGTTTCTTCCCGTTCTTCAGGTAGGATTTCAGATTCACAGAAATCTGATTTTTGCAGATGGTGAAAATACCAGTGTGTCGGATCAATGTTATAAGCGGGATATTTTCTCAGTAGGAGGATATCAGAAAATCACCAGGACAATTTCCTTTCGCTGCAGCAGAAGGGGATACTATGAACTGGGAAACGTGGAACTTGTAACCAGAAGTCCTTTGTTGACAAAGAAGCACTATGAAACCATAAGCCACCCGGATGCAATCTATGTGTATCCCCGGCTGGTGGATGATCGGCTGCTGGAGATTCCCTTTCAGAAAATTATGGGTTCTGTAATGACCAGAAAGAATCTATATGAAGACCCCTTTGAATTTCAGGGCATCCGGGAATACCAGGTTTCCGATCCCATGAATCGGATCAACTGGAAAGCTTCGGCACGATCCGATCAGTGGATGGTCAATCTGTACGGTTCCACTTCTTCCCAGGAAGTGATTCTACTGTTGGACGTGGAAGATGAGACGATATGGAAATATGATGATATCCACGAAGAAGGCATAAGAATCACCGCTTCTCTGACAGCCAGGTGTATTCAAAGTGGAATTCCTGTGGGGATACGGACCAACGGAAGAGATCTGAAAAGCGGTGAAGTATTTTCTTTGAAGACAGGTACAGGAAAACAGCAGATTCGTCTGGCCAGCGAAGGTCTTGCAAGGCTGGATCTTAAGCAAAAAGCAGACTGTATGGAGTTTGTACTGGATAGAGAGAAGGAACAGAGTGAAAAGGTCAATCGTACTTATGTAATGATTTCCAAAAACCAGCGTCCCGGATGTTATGAAAGCTTTTGCAATCTGATTCGTCAGGGTGCAGGGGGTATCTGGATCGCCACTTTATATAACGATATGCTGTTGCAGCTGCAGGATACACCGGACATCTCCGTCATGCGCTGGGAGGTGAGAAAATGAGAAAGTACCTGATAGGTTTGATGGAAATTCTGCAGGGATTTTTATTGTTGTCTTCTATTTATTGTGCGGTCATGTATCAGATTTTGTCAGATGAGAAAACCGTATTTGGTCAGAGTCTGTGGATACTGCTCTTACTTGTGACAGAATATATAGCTGTTCGCCTTGCAAAGCATTTCTGGCAGTTTCTGCTGGCAGGTGCCGCCTCACTTACCATCATCTGGTTTCTTGCAGATACGGGATTTGGACGAATTTTTCTCATGATACTGGGAGTGCTTGTTATTTTGTCCTATTTTAAAGCGCGGGCAGGGAATGATATCTGCTGGCTGGAAAAACCAGCTTATCCATGGCTGATTCTGTTTTTTATGATGTTTTGTCTTGGAAGGTACTTTAACAGTTCTTTTATAGAAAAATATGCATCTGCAGAAACGGGTATTTATTTTTTGATCTGTAATATTCATACGAATCTTACACAAATGGATGTTTTTGTCAAAAGGCATGAGACCCTTGAGCGGCTTCCGGTTCGAAGACTGGGAAAGATTAACGGACGAATGATGTGGATTCAGACTATAGTTTTGACAATTACCATGTTTTTGGTGCCTTACGCAGGGTTAGATAAGATCATTCAAATTATAGGCAGTCTGGGAAAACGGTTGTTAGTCTGGCTTATTTCCTTACTTCCATCAGGGACAACAGAACAAATGATGACTGACACTGTACAAGAGGCCGAAGATATGGGTATGGGTACAGCAGAAGCTGCACCTGCATGGCTGGAATTCATCTATAAAATATTGAATGTGCTCAGTTGGGTTTTTGTGATTGCTCTGATTCTCTGGGCTCTTCGGGCAGTGATTCTGAAACTGTATGAGATGTACAGAAATTTTAACTGTCATACGGATGACAATGGAGATACCATTGAACGACTGATTGCACCCCCTGCTGCCGAAAAGAAAAAACGTCTGGACAGAACGAAAAGGGAAAATCTGTTTTGGGACCGGTCGCCGGAAGGACGGATCCGGAAGTATTACAAAAAATGGGTATTATATGATCTTGGCCAAAGTCCAGAACCCTCTCAGACACCAGAGGAAATGGTTAGCCTGATGGATATGGATGAAAACCAGAAAAAAGTATTTTGTTATTATTATGAAAAAGCCCGCTACAGCCGTGAAGGATGCAGCAGGGAAGATATGAAAAATATGCTGGATATCAGATGATCCGGAAAAAGGAGTACAGAAGTATGAAAACATCAGATTTTTACTATGACTTACCGCAGGAACTGATTGCACAGGATCCGCTGGAAGACCGGTCTTCATCGCGTCTTCTTCATCTGGACAAAGAAACAGGTGCGATTGAACATACAGATTTCAAACATGTTTTACAGTATTTACAGCCGGGAGATTGCCTGGTTATCAATGATACGAAAGTGATTCCTGCCCGTCTATATGGTCACAAAAAAGAAACCGGAGCAGTGATTGAAATCCTTCTTCTGAAACGCCGGGAAAATGATATCTGGGAATGTCTTGTAAAACCGGGGAAAAAGGCGAGACTCGGAGCAGAAATTGTATTTGGAGATGGAATTCTTACCGGAGAGATTATCGATATCGTAGATGAGGGTAATCGTCTGATTCAATTCCATTATGAGGGTATATTTGAAGAAATTCTAGATCAGCTGGGAGAGATGCCGCTGCCGCCTTACATCACCCATAAGTTACAGGATAAGAATCGTTACCAGACAGTGTATGCGAAGAATGAAGGTTCTGCGGCAGCCCCCACGGCAGGATTGCATTTTACCAGAGAACTGCTGGAAAAAGTTGAAGAAATGGGCGTATCCATCGCCCATGTGACACTTCACGTGGGTTTGGGAACTTTTCGCCCGGTGAAGGTAGATGATGTGGAGCAGCATCATATGCACTCCGAGTTCTATGTGGTAGAAGAAGACCAGGCCAGACTGATCAACGAGACGAAAAAGAATGGCGGAAGAGTGATTTCTGTGGGAACCACCAGCTGCCGTACCCTGGAATCCGCCGCCGATGAAGATGGTATCCTTCATGCCGGCAGCGGATGGACAGAAATATTTATTTATCCGGGATATCAGTTTAAAATCATCGATGGACTGATTACGAATTTCCATCTTCCGGAGTCTACACTTCTGATGCTGGTATCAGCACTGGCCGGAAAAGAAAAGATCATGCATGCATATGAAGAAGCAGTAAAAGAAAGATATCGTTTCTTCAGCTTCGGGGATGCGATGATAATTATCTGATTGCAAATACGTCAGGACTTTGAATGATTAAAGTGTTTTTCAACCAGATTCAGAACACCATACAAAACAGCTGCGATCAGACACAGGATTACAATGGACATCAGCATCCAGTCCAGTTTGAATACCTGACTTGCATATATGATCAGATATCCCAGTCCCTGTTTGGCTCCGATAAATTCACCGATGACTACGCCCACCAGGCAGAGTCCGATATTGACTTTCATAACACTTAAAAGGTAAGGAACAGAAGCCGGGAGCAGTACTTTCAGCAGGATATCTTTCTTTCCCCCGCCAAGGGTATGAATCAGTTTCAAATCTTCGGGATCGGTTTCCTGAAGCCCTGTGTATAGATTGATGACGGATCCAAAAATTGCCACAGACATGCCGGCTATGATGATGGTTCTGATATTAGTTCCCAGCCAGACAATCAGCAGAGGAGCCAGTGCTGATTTGGGAAGGCTGTTCAATATAATCAGATAAGGCTCAAGAATGGCTGCAAGTCTGGGGAAAAACCAGAGAAGAACTGCAGTGACCGCACTGGTTATCGTTACAAGGAAAAAACTTGCCAGAGTTTCAAACAGAGTAACTCCGATATGTTTTGAAAGATGATTCGTCTTTAATAAAAGGACAAAAGTATGAAGGATTTCGGAGGGACTGCTGAAAATGAAAGAATCAATCAGTCCTGTTCTTGCACTGATTTCCCATATAAGTAAAAAAAGAAGGAACAGCAGCATACGCATGAATCGTATGAACTGTTTCTTTTTTCTCTGCTTTCGCAGATATTCTTTTTGAAATGATGAATTAGTCAATGGTATTCAGCTCCTTCCAGATGATATTAAAATATTTGGAAAATTCCGGTGCACTTCGGGATTTCATGGGGGTATGTTCCGGTATAGAAAGTTGAATCGGAAGAATTCTTTTTATAGAAGCCGGACTTTTAGTCAATATGATTACTCTGTCAGCCATGCTGATAGCTTCCGCGATATCATGAGTAACTAAAAGCGCAGTTTTGTGTTCATTGCGAATGATTTTTCCGATATCGTCACTGACAGTAAGTCTCGTCTGATAATCCAGTGCAGAAAAGGGCTCATCCAAAAGAAGGAGAGAAGGTTTTAATGCCAAGGTACGAATCAGAGCGGCTCGCTGCCGCATACCTCCGGAAAGTTGAGATGGATGTACATTTCGAAAGGAGGTAAGTCCATAATTCTCAAGCAGCTGTTCCGTATGGGACAGATGTTCAGTCGTCATTTTTTTCTGAATCTCCAGTCCCAGAATGACATTTTCATATACCGTTCTCCATTCAAACAGATGATCCTTCTGCAGCATATAGCCAATCGATACATTTGTTTCATGTAAAGGGATGCCCTGGATGGTTATATTACCCTGTTCAGGATGGAGAAGTCCGGCAATCAGGTTAAGTAATGTACTTTTTCCGCATCCACTGGGACCTACCAGAGCCACAAATTCTCCTTCATTGACAGAAAAACTGATATGGGAAAGTGCGGGAATTTCCCCTTTCATTGAATGGTAAGACATCCCCACATCATGAAGTTCTAAAAAAGAGCTCATCGATTCCTCCAAAAACAATAGATAAGATATTATATAGTATCATATGAAAAGTAAAAAGTAACTGTTCGGATGAAACATAATTCTTTCATAGTAACCAGAAGCATAACTATTAAGAAAACATTACGAAAGGCTATTTTTTTATGAAAGACAGTTGTGGTATGGCGAAATTTCCGTTATAATAGAAATACTGTTAAAAAAATGTAAAAAAATGTTGCTTGAAAGGTAAAGATTCATGGAGGGAAAGAAAAAAACAGTCTGGAATGTGTTGTTTCTGCTACTGGTCTTTGCTCTGACCATGTATGGTGTCTTTTATGGCGAGGATATTGGTACCATTGGAGATGCGATACAGACAGCAGATATACGATTCCTGATACCGGCAGTCGGATGTGTTGTATTCTTTATATGGGGTGAATCCATTATTATTTACTATTTGCTGGGAACGATGAAGTATAGACTTTCAAAAATAAAATGTTTTCTGATTTCTTCCATTGGTTTTTTTTTCAGCTGTATTACACCATCTGCCAGTGGAGGACAGCCGATGCAGATGGTATATCTGAAAAAAGAAAAAGTGCCTCTGGCAATATCGTCACTGGTACTGATGATCGTTACGATTACATATAAACTGGTTCTGGTATTTCTGGGAGTGTTTATTCTGGTTTTCCAGCAGAACTTTGTATCTGATTATCTGCAGGATATTTTGCCGGTGGTCTGGCTTGGTCTCATACTGAATATTGTCTGTGTGGCTGTTTTGCTGATGCTTGTATTTCATCCGCAGATGATGAAAAAACTAATGAACTGGGGTCATGAGACACTGGTTAAACTTCATTTGCTGCATCACAAGTCTTCGCGTGTGCAGAAATTGGACGAATCTATGGATTTGTATCATGAGACAGCGGGATATTTTCGGAAGAATTTTGGCGTTGTTGTGAATGTATTTTTAATAACCGTGCTGCAGAGGGTTGTGCTTTTTGCAGTAACGTATTTTGTATATCGAGCATTTGGTTTCAGTAATCTGAACATATATGAATTGGTGATGCTGCAGGCAGTCATTTCTGTGGCAGTGGATATGCTGCCGCTTCCCGGAGGCATGGGGATATCGGAGAAATTGTTTTCCGTTATCTTTCTTCCGGTATTTGGCGCTGCGTTAATTTTGCCTGCGATGGTACTCTCAAGAGGACTCAGTTATTATACAGAACTTCTGATCAGTGCGATTATGACAGTAGTGGGCCATTTTGTATTAGGAAAAAGTAAGTGGAAGAGGGAAAGATAAAGTGATTGGTTTTTATAATTACACAGTGCTTCTGACCTATTTAGGGTTAGTGAGCTCAGTGGCAGGTATGATGTTTGCTGTTAATGGATGTTTTCGGGCTTCGGTTTTATGTCTGGCAATCTCAGGACTGTGTGACACACTAGATGGGAAAGTGGCCAGGATGAAAAAAGACAGGACTGAGGATGAAAAATGTTTTGGTATTCAGATTGATTCCTTATGTGATATTGTATGCTTTGGCATGTTTCCGGTTATACTGTCCTACTGCCTGGGAATGAGGGGACCTGTAGGCGTCACGATTCTGGCATTCTATGCGGTTGCAGGTGTGATTCGGCTGGGATATTTTAATGTAATGGAAATGAAACGGCAGCAGGAAACGGAAGAATCAAGAAAATACTACAGTGGTCTTCCGATTACTTCGATTGCGGTGGTGCTGCCGATTGTATTTTTGGCAAGGACCGTTGTCTGCAGATATTTTTCGATGCTGCTGCATCTGAGTATGCTTGTAGTGGGTATGTTATTTGTTGTGGATTTTCGGGTTAAGAAACCTAAGAATTCCACGATTGCAGTTCTAATTACAATTGTTGCGTCCGCATTATTGTGGATTGGATTACATCGATAATAAAGGAAGAAAAAAGATGAAGTATGCGAATCGGAAGGGAAAGCGCTGGGAAGAAATTTCAGGCCAGGATGCATTTCTAAAAAATCTCTATAACTCTGTGTGTGGAAGAATGCTGATCAAAGTACTGATTCAGCCATGGATTTCGAAAGCCGGCGGCTGGCTGATGGATACAAGAATAAGTTCCCTGGCAGTACCGTCTGTCATCAGAAAGTACCATATGAATCCGGAACAATGGGAAAAGAAGACATTTCATTCCTATAATGATTTTTTTACCAGAAGATATAAGGAATCTGAGCGGCCCATTGACAGAGACAGTATGGTTTTGATCAGTCCATGTGACGCCAAACTTTCTGTATATTCCATCGATGGGAAGAGTCGGTTCAGGATTAAGCATACACCTTATACAGTTGCACATTTGTTAGGAAATAAACGGCTTGCGGAACATTTTTGCGGAGGTCAGGCACTGGTATTTCGTCTGACAGTAGATGATTACCATCGGTACTGTTATGTGGATGATGGGGTGAAATCAAGTAATTACAGAATTGCAGGTGTGTTTCATACGGTTAATCCTATTGCCAATGATGTGGAGCCGATTTACAAACAAAATACAAGAGAGTACTGTCTGCTTCATACGAACCATTTCGGCACGGTGCTTATGATGGAAGTTGGCGCTCTTATGGTTGGCAGGATTCAGAATTATCATGGTGCTGGGAAAGTATATCGTGGGCAAGAAAAAGGAAAATTTGCCTTCGGCGGATCTACGATTGTTCTGCTGACAGAGGCCGGAAAAGTGACGATCGATGAGGATTTGCTGAAAAACAGCAAGGACGGATATGAAACATTGGTAAAGATGGGAGAGAGAATCGGAATTGCAGTTCGATAAGAAAAGAATGGAAAATCAGAGAAATTATCAAAAAGAAATGGAAAAAATAATTGAAGCAGCAGAGAGGGTTCAGATTGTTCCCTCTCTGCTGCTTCACAGTTGCTGCGCTCCGTGCAGCAGCTATGTGTTGGAGAGTTTATCAGGATACTTCAGGATTACAGTTTTTTACTATAATCCCAATATCTACCCGGAAAAGGAATACTGGAAAAGGGTGGAGGAGCAGAAGCGTTTTATCCAACAACTTCCAACCAGATATCCGATTTCTTTTCTTGAAGGTAAATATGATAAAGACAGGTTTTATCAGGCTGTCAAAGGGTATGAAAAAGAACCCGAGGGCGGTGCCCGGTGTGAAATCTGTTTCCGGCTCAGACTGGGAGAAGCCATCAGAGTGGCAGAATCGGGCGGTTATGACTATGTGACAACAACGCTGACCATCAGTCCCATGAAGAATGCCCCTCTTCTAAATGCAGTTGGAGAGGAATTATGTCAAAATGCGTCAGTAAACTGGCTTCCTTCTGACTTTAAGAAAAAGAATGGTTACAAACGCTCCACAGAATTGTCGAGAGAATATGGCATGTATCGGCAGGATTACTGTGGATGCGTGTATTCTTTGAGGTAATGTCTTGCATATTAAAAGACTGAGTGTTAAAATATTACGAAAAATAGATAAGAGAGGAAATATAATATGGCACAGTTATGGGGAGGACGTTTTACAAAGGAAACGGACAAACTTGTATATAATTTCAATGCGTCAATTGGTTTTGATCAGAAGTTTTTTCATCAGGATGTGCGTGGAAGTAAGGCGCATGTAACGATGCTGGCTAAGCAGGGGATTCTGACCGCTGAGGAGAAAGATAAAATCATCGAAGGGCTGGATTCCATTGTGACTGATGTGGAGTCGGGGAAACTTGAGATTACCAGTGAATATGAAGATATTCACAGCTTCGTGGAGGCAAATCTGATTGACAGGATTGGGGATGCCGGAAAAAAACTGCATACAGGAAGAAGCCGCAATGATCAGGTGGCTTTGGATATGAAACTCTATGTGAGGGATGAGATTCAGGAGATTGATCATCTGGTGAAAAACCTTCTGGAAACACTGAATCATATTATGGAAGAGAATCTCAATACCTATATGCCGGGCTTTACGCATCTGCAGAAGGCACAGCCGATTACTTTGGCTCATCATATGGGAGCTTATTTTGAGATGTTCAAAAGAGACAGAAGCCGTCTTTCAGATATTTATACGAGAATGAATCTCTGTCCTTTGGGAAGCGGCGCACTGGCAGGTACTACGTATCCGCTGGATCGCGCTTATAGTGCTCAGCTGATGGATTTTGATGGTCCTACCATGAACAGTATGGATTCTGTATCTGACCGTGACTACGTGATTGAGCTGCTGTCAGCTCTTTCCACGGTTATGATGCATCTGAGCCGTTTTTCAGAAGAGGTTATCATCTGGAATTCCAACGAATATCGTTTTGTGGAGATTGACGATGCCTACAGCACGGGAAGCAGCATCATGCCTCAGAAAAAGAATCCGGATATCGCTGAACTGGTTCGCGGAAAGACAGGTCGCGTTTATGGAGCTCTGATGTCAATTCTTACCACTATGAAAGGAATCCCTCTGGCGTATAATAAAGATATGCAGGAAGACAAAGAACTGACGTTTGATGCCATTGACACCGTAAAAGGATGTCTGGCATTGTTTGACGGCATGCTGGCAACCATGCGTTTCCGCAAGGATGTGATGGAGAACAGTGCAAAACATGGATTTACCAACGCAACAGATGCAGCAGATTACCTGGTAAATCACGGTGTGCCGTTCAGGGATGCCCATGGTATCGTAGGACGTCTGGTATTATACTGCCTGGATAAAGGCATTTCTTTGGACGAGATGACTCTGGAAGAGTATCAGAAGATTAGTTCGGTATTTGAAGAAGACATTTATGAGGCTATCAGCATCAAAACCTGTGTGGAAAAACGTATGACTTTTGGTGCTCCGGGATCGGAGGTAATGGCACAGGTTGTAGAAAACAATAAAAAATATTTGGATGAGAAGTAAAAAAGTGTTGATTTTTTTCGGAAATTGTTATAGTATTACCTAGTACATACAAATGTGCGTGGTAGAAAAACATTATCATATGAGGAGTGAAAGTGTGATGAGCAGCAAATTAAGAGTAGGTATTTTAGGAGCAACAGGTATGGTAGGACAGAGATTTATTTCTCTTCTGGAAAATCATCCCTGGTTTGAAGTTGTAACTGTAGCAGCGAGCCCGAGAAGCGCAGGAAAGACATATGAGGAAGCCGTTGGCGGACGCTGGAAAATGGATACTCCGATGCCGGAAGCTGTAAAAAAACTTGTTGTTATGAATGTAAATGAAGTGGAAAAAGTTGCGTCCACTGTTGATTTTGTATTTTCAGCTGTTGATATGTCAAAAGACGAAATCAAGGCTATCGAAGAGGAATATGCGAAAACAGAGACACCTGTTGTTTCCAACAACAGTGCTCACAGATGGACTCCGGATGTTCCTATGGTTGTTCCGGAGATTAACCCTGAGCATTTCGATGTGATTGAATTCCAGAAAAAACGTCTGGGTACAACACGTGGATTTATTGCAGTTAAACCGAACTGCTCCATTCAGAGTTACGCACCTGTTCTGACAGCATGGAAAGAATTTGAGCCATATGAAGTAGTTGCTACTACATACCAGGCAATCTCCGGTGCCGGAAAAACATTTAAAGACTGGCCGGAAATGGTTGAAAATATTATTCCTTATATCGGTGGTGAAGAAGAGAAGAGTGAGCAGGAACCGCTGAGAATCTGGGGTAAGATTGAAGATGGTGTGATCGTAAAAGCCAAGGAACCGGTGATCACCTGTCAGTGTATCCGTGTACCGGTACTGAACGGTCATACAGCAGCTGTATTTGTAAAGTTCCGCAAGAAACCAACCAAAGAGCAGTTGATTGAAAAACTGGTTAATTTCAAAGGATTCCCACAGGAAGCAGAACTTCCAAGTGCTCCGAAGCAGTTTATCCGTTACATGGAAGAAGATAATCGTCCGCAGGTAAAACTGGATGTTAACTTTGAAAATGGTATGGGAATCAATGTGGGACGTCTCCGTGAAGATACCGTATATGACTGGAAATTCGTAGGTCTGTCTCATAATACCGTTCGTGGTGCAGCAGGCGGTGCCGTTCTTTGTGCAGAGACACTGAAAGCAAAAGGATATATTACAGCAAAGTAACAAAAGATAAAGGTTGAAGTGAACCGGATGACAGGGATGTTGTCCGGTTTGCTATATAATAGGAAAGTAATTGAACTTCAGTGAGGTTACATTTATGATTAATGAATCTACGATTCGGAAAATGACAAGGAGTATTACCTTCGTCAGAGGAAAGGAGTTATTTGAAAATCGTCAGGTAGAAGACTTTCAGATGCACACTTATACCGATGAATGGGGAGATGAGATTCGGGAGATAGAGGCATGGGTCTGTGGCAGTTACCAAAACGAATATGAGATTTCGCTGGAAGTGAATGAAACAATTTCTGAGATCACTTCGGTTTTCTGCGAATGTCCGGCCTTTGAAACGTATGACGGTATTTGTAAACACTGCGTGGCTGTACTTCTGGAGTATCTTAAGGAGCGAGAAAAAGCGCTGGAAGAGGAAGGCTTTAATCTGGAGGAATTTTTTAAAAGCCAGGGGATTCAAAAGGGAATGCAAAATGTTAAAGGAAGAAAAACAGAGACATCTTTGCAGAAAATATTGACCAGGTACTCCCTGCGGGAACATGCAGCTTATCTGCCGGAAACAAAAAGCGGTCAGGTACAGATTACACCGTTGCTTCATTTTCTATCGGGAAAACTGTCTGTTGATTTTAAAATCGGTATTACGCAGATGTATGTGCTGAAAAGCATCTATCAGCTTATTACGGATATTCGTAATGTGGAGAATCGTTCCTATGGAAAGAAACTGAGTTTTCTGCATTGCATGGACGCATTCGATGAGAAAAGCCGTGAAATCGTTCATTTTCTGGAGCATTATGCGGATACACATGAGATGGTGTTTTTTCAGCGGTATGGAAGTTTGTACAGTGGCGATGAAAGAGTATTGCAGCTGAGAGATGAAGATCTGGACGATTTTATGACTTTGTTTTTGGGACAGACGATTGACGTGGAATATACGGTGAGGAATGAGAAAACCACAAAATGCTGTACGGTTTTGGATCAGAGTCCCATGCAGAAGATTACAGTGAAGGGATGTGATGATGGAATCATTCTTCATCATTCACTGGCCAGGGGCATTGACGGCAAGTATTATACATACTATCTGTCCAGTCCTGATAAGGGAAAGATTTACAGAGTATCTAGAAAAGATACGGAATATAATGATGAATTTCTTGAATATATGGTATCAACGAATGGAAAGGATATCTTTATCGGCAAAGAAGAACTTCCTGTGTTTTGTAAAAATATTCTTCCCATTCTTGAAACAAATCATAAGATGAACTATGAGAATTTTTCTCCTGAGACATATATTCCGGAAGAATTGAAATTAAAGATTTATCTGGATGCACCGCAGGCGGATATGATTTCCTGTAAAGCATCTGCTGTTTATGGTGATAAAGAATTTTCTCTGTTTGAACCGTATGGGAAGATGACAAAAATGCAACTTCGCGATCTAAGAAAAGAAGGAATGGCAAAAGAAGTGATTGCCGGTTATTTCCATGCTTATGAAGAAAGAACACAGACCATGGTACTTCAGGGGGAAGAGGAAATCTATGATTTCCTGACAGAGGGTATTGAAAAAATGCGTGCCCTGGGTGAGGTTTACCTGTCAGAGACTTTGAAAAAGTTCCAGATCGTAAGCAAACCGAAGGTTCAGGTAGGAGTAAGCTTTGAGGGAGGTCTGCTGCAGCTTTCCATGGACAGTACACAGTTTACCAGGGAGCAGCTGGCGGAGATTTTATCTCGTTATGAGAAAAGGAAAAAGTATTACCGCCTGAAAAGTGGTGAATTCATCCGTATGGACGAGGAGTCCATGAAAGCTCTGGTGGATATGAAAGAAAATCTACAGCTTACGGATAAGCAGATTTTGGAAGGACAGGCGACAGTTCCCAGATTTCGTGCATTATACCTGGATGCCCGGTTGAAGGGAGAAGGGTTATCTGTGAAAAAAAGCCGCGATTTCAAGAAAATGGTTCGAGATATGAAAACCATTGATGACAATGATTTTGAACTTCCGGAATCTCTGGAGCCTGTCCTTCGCAGTTATCAGAAAACAGGATTTCTCTGGATTAAAACATTGTGCTGTAACGGATTTGGCGGTATCCTTGCGGATGATATGGGTTTGGGAAAAACATTGCAGACCATTGCATTCCTGCTCTCGGAATTCCAGGAGGCACAGGGCGAAGCGCGAAAGGCACTGATCGTAACACCGGCTTCTCTGGTCTATAACTGGAAGAATGAATTTGAGCAGTTTGCACCGGAAATAACGGTCTATCCGGTCGTTGGCAATGTGAAAGAACGGGCAGAAATGCTTTCCAATGGTCCGGATCAGGTGGTATATATTACCTCCTACCAGCTTTTGAACAGAGACGAAGCTTTTTATAAAGATATAGAATTTGACTATCAGGTGATTGATGAGGCACAATTTATCAAGAATCAGGGCAATTTGACTACCAGATCAGTCAAAGCTGTGAATGCACGTTTCCGTCTGGCCCTGACCGGAACTCCTATAGAAAACAGACTGAGTGAACTGTGGAGTATTTTTGATTATGTGATGCCGGGATTTTTGTACAAATACCAGCAGTTTCGAAAAGAAATGGAAACACCAATTGTGAAAAATCAAAATCCGGAGATTCTGGAACGGCTGCAGAAAATGATTCAGCCATTTGTTCTTCGCAGAACCAAAAAAGAAGTGCTGAAAGAACTGCCGGATAAAATTGAACGGATTATGCCTGCCGTTATGGAAGGTGAGCAGAGGGAACTGTATGATGCCCATGTACAGCGTCTGCAGATGCAGCTGGCAAAACAGTCCGATGAAGAATTCCGGACATCTAAAATCGAGATATTGGCAGAACTTACACGCCTGCGTCAGGTCTGCTGTGACCCGTCTTTGCTCTATGCGGATTATTGCGGTCAGGCAGCTAAAATGGATCTTTGTATGGAACTGGTGGAAAGTGCCGTGCAGGCCGGACACAAGATTTTGTTGTTTTCTCAATTTACCTCCATGCTGGATCATATCACACGGGAACTGACAAAAAGAAAAATATCCTGGTATCTGCTCGCCGGACATACCGCGAAAAAAGAGCGGGTACAGATGGCAGAAGCCTTCAATCAGGATGATACCTCTGTTTTCTGTATTTCGCTGAAAGCCGGCGGCACAGGTCTGAATCTTACCGGCGCAGATATCGTTATCCATTTTGATCCCTGGTGGAATGCGGCTGCGGAAACCCAGGCGGAAGACCGGGCACACCGAATTGGTCAGAAAGAGGTGGTAACTGTTTATAAACTGATTGCAAAAAACTCACTGGAAGAAAAAATTGTACAGCTGCAGACTCGTAAAAAAGAACTGGCTTCCCAGGTACTGGGAGGAGAAGGCATACAGGAAGCATCCTTTAGCCGGGAAGAATTACTGGAATTGCTGGAGAATCACTAAAACATACTTTTTTGTAATTCGTTATGGAGGGGGACGGAGAATCTATGGTATTTTTCAGAAGCAGGCCGCTCCTCCTCAACTCTGCACTAAGCGCGACTAGCTGAGGAGGAACGGCCTGCTTCTGAAAAAATGATAAGAAGTTTCCGTACGTTACCATAATGAATTACATAAGGTTAGCCTTAATCTTCTCAATCATTTCTTCATATTCCGCATCACTGAGATATTTTTTATCAGGATTCATCTGGAATACGCCGCCCCATTCATCCTGTCCTTTATACTTGGGAACGAGATGCATGTGAAGGTGACAGCCGGTGTCGCCGTAAGCACCATAGTTTACTTTGTCCGGAGCAAATGCTTTGTGAATGGCTCTTGCTGCTCTTGTAACATCAGCAAAGAATCGATTCCGGTCCTCATCACTGATATCTACAATTTCGCTGACATGATCTTTAAAAGCAACGATACATCTACCCGGTTTACTCTGCTCTTTGAAGAGAATCAGCTGGCTCACATCCAGGTCACAGATTTTTATTCCAAACTTTGCCAGGGGCGCTCCCCCTACACAATATCCACAATTCTGATCTTTCATGCGAAAACCCTCCTGAAATTATATTTTTATCAATTATACCTCACATATTCAGACAACTACAAGAAGTTTTGTGGGAAAAATTAGCACAATTATATTTTGCGGAATTTCTAATTTCGAACAGAAAGGTTAAGTAGTAAACCCTTTACTTTTATAACATAACAGGTTATACTTAAAAACTATCGGAGGTTAATCATATGCCAAAGTCATTATTTATCGCAGAAAAGCCAAGTGTGGCACAGGAATTTGCCAAAGCCCTCAAAGTTAACGCACAAAGGAGGGATGGCTATCTGGAATCCGAGAATACGATTGTTACATGGTGTGTGGGACATCTGGTGACAATGAGTTATCCGGAAGTTTACGATATCAAATACAAGAGATGGTCACTGGATACGCTGCCGTTTCTTCCGGGAGAATTCAAATATGAAGTTATCCCGGCAGTAAAAAAACAGTATGAAATTGTCAAAAATCTTCTGAATCGTCCGGATGTGACGACCATATATGTCTGTACCGACTCCGGGAGAGAGGGAGAGTATATTTACCGTCTGGTTGCACAGATGGCGCAGGTCAGAGGAAAACAGGAAAAAAGAGTATGGATTGATTCCCAGACAGAAGAAGAAATCATACGTGGAATCCGGGAGGCAAAGGATCTGAGTGCCTATGATAATCTCAGTGCTTCGGCTTATCTTCGGGCAAAAGAAGATTATCTGATGGGAATCAACTTTTCAAGGCTTTTGACATTGCTGTATGGGAATAGTATTTCCAATTATCTGGGAAGTAAG
The DNA here is from genome assembly GCA_051879295.1 of Oliverpabstia sp. GTDB lineage: Bacteria > Bacillota > Clostridia > Lachnospirales > Lachnospiraceae > Oliverpabstia. The sequence continues at coordinate 63,126 of JBJELT010000156.1, forward strand.
TACCAGGCAATTTCCGTAGGAAGAGTTATGACCTGCGTACTTGGTATGGTAGTACGAAGAGAGCGCGAGATCCGGGATTTTGTCAAAACTCCTTTCTACAGAGTTCTTGGGAAATTTACGCTGGAAGAAAAAACATTTGACGGGGAATGGCGTGCTGTGGAAGGCAGCAAATATTTTCAGTCTCCATATCTTTATAAGGAAAATGGTTTCAAGGAACGGGAGAAAGCAGAAGAGCTTCTTGGGTTATTGAAGCAGGAAAGTATTCAAATATTGGAACAGGAACTCGGTATGCATGCCGTTCTGGAGAAAATCGAGAAAAAGAAGGAAAAGAAAAATCCGCCTCTGTTATACAACCTGGCTGAACTGCAGAATGACTGTTCCCGGATGTTTAAAATCAGTCCGGATGAGACACTGCGGATTGTTCAGGAATTATATGAAAAAAAACTTGTCACTTATCCAAGAACGGATGCACGTGTACTTTCTACGGCAGTCAGCAAAGAAATCACCAGAAATCTGAATGGCCTACTTCGTTATCCTGTGGGACAGCCATTTGCTGAGGAGATTTTACAGAAAGAAACTTATAAGGAAATTGCCCGAACCAGATATGTGAATGACAAGCAGATTACAGACCATTATGCGATTATTCCGACAGGGCAGGGATTGCCTAATCTGAATCGGCTTCCTGCTGTGTCGCAGAAAGTCTATCAGGTGATTGTAAGAAGATTTTTAAGTATATTTTATCCGCCGGCTGTTTATGAGAAAGTGAATCTTGTGGCAACGGTAGGAACTGAAAAGCTATTTTCCGGTTTTAAAGTATTGTTGGAAGAGGGCTATCTGAAAGTTGCCAATGTTTCTTCTTCGAGAAAAGCACAAAATGATGAGGAACAGAACAGTTCTGATGATATGGAGAATGCATGTGATGTTTCTTTTCTGGAATCCTTGCATAAACTGAAAAAAGGAGATATCCTTCCTGTACAATTGTATGAAATTAAGGAGGGGGAGACTTCTCCGCCAAAACGGTACAATTCAGGTACGATGATTCTGGCCATGGAAAATGCCGGTCAGCTGATTGAGGATGAAGAACTGCGTGCCCAGATTAAAGGAAGCGGGATTGGTACCAGCGCCACAAGAGCGGAAATACTTAAAAAATTGGTGAATATTCAGTATATCGCGCTGAATAAAAAAACACAGGTAATTACCCCTACACAATTAGGTGAAATGATCTATGAAGTTGTGAATGCGTCTATCCGTTCACTATTGAATCCGGAGCTGACGGCCAGTTGGGAGAAGGGTCTTACATATGTTGCGGAGGGAACTATTACTTCGCAGGAATACATGGATAAATTAGAGCATTTTATTCGGGTAAGGGTGCAGGGCGTTCAGACCATCAACAATCATTATGCGCTCCGCAGCCGCTACGATGCCATTGCTGCTAATTATAAAACCTCAGGCGGTAAAAAACAACCTGAGAGAAAGAAAGTTACACAGTCAAAAGGAGGAACTGAAACATGAGTATGGAATCTGTTATGATTAAAAATCTATACAACCTTGATGAAACAATCGCCTCAGAACTTTTCGAAGGAAAAACCTATCCATGGGAACTTCTGCCGCTGATCAAAGAATTTATTATCAAACTGGGCAATACCCTGGATCTGGACGAGTATGATAAAATCGGGGAAAATATCTGGGCTGCAAAATCAGCCAAAATCGCTCCGACCGCATCGATCAATGGTCCCTGTATTATTGGAAAAGATGCGGAAATACGCCAGTGTGCTTTTATTCGTGGCAATGCCATTGTCGGAGAAGGTGCAGTAGTAGGAAATTCTACAGAATTAAAAAATGTAATCCTGTTTAATAAAGTACAGGTACCTCATTATAATTATGTGGGCGATTCTATTTTAGGATATAAAGCACATATGGGCGCAGGTTCTATTACATCTAATGTAAAATCAGACAAAAAACTGGTAGTGGTACACGGAAAAGATTTTGCCATCGAGACAGAAATGAAAAAATTTGGTGCAATGCTAGGTGATCATGTGGAAGTCGGATGCAATTCCGTGTTGAATCCCGGAACTGTCGTTGGAAGAAATTCCAATATTTATCCATTATCCTGCGTCAGAGGTGTAGTGCCGGAAAATAGTATATTCAAAAATAAAGATGAGATTGTGACAAAAAGAGAAGACTGATGGTAATGGGGCTGGAATACAGCCCCATTTTACGTGATAATACAGGAAAAAATTCCCAGAATCAGCAGATGCAGAGGATAAAAAATATAGAACATATACTTGACAGGCAGTCCACGTTTGCCGTTATACATATTGATGGGAATAAAAGCCAGACAGGCGGCCGGTTCCCAAAGAAGGCTGATACAGCCGGCAAGGGTGCGGACTGATGGCTGAAAACGAAAATAATACAACAGCATGATCAGAATAATTCCCTTGTAATCATAATCCGTATGCAGTACATAAGCCACCAGACAGCCTGCGAGAACAATTCCAACCTGCAGATACAGGTAGTATTTGCGTTCGCGTACAGCCTCCATCCCCCAAACAGTTACAAAACCAATCAAAAGTGTGAAATAAACATTTTGATATTCCCAGGTCACAGGCGTCTGAAATAATGCAAGATCAAATGGGAATTCAGAAATCAGAGCAAATAAAAACAGACGCAAAGCATACTTTCTCCGATTGGAGGTATAGACAAAGCCTTCAATCAAAAGAAAACAATAAATAGGAAAAGCAAGGCGACCGATGGTCCGCATGACCTTGTAAAGGACATACCACTTATAAACAGGTGAACCCTCCACGATCGGAGCCTGAGGAAGAAGAATATCATAATAGATAATACAGAAAGCAGTATGATCAATCAACATACAGACAGCGGCGATCAACTTGAGAGTACTGCCGGGAAGGCAACGAAAATTCTTGGCAGTCATAAAAAAAACCTCCTGGAACATTCCATAAAGTATACATTTTAGTATATCATGGAATGGATGGTTGTCAATTATATGGTTTGGCATTATAATATAGGTAATTTTTTTGGGGAGGTTTATGTATGATTGTTGTTTATGCAAAGTGTGTCGTAACAGGTCAAAACCGGAAGGCTTTTCTGGAATTGGCCGGTAAACTGGTGGAGGAGACAAGAAAGGAACCTGGTAATAAAAGTTATCATCTGGTGCAGAGCCGGGAATCGCAAAATATTTATGCTTTTGTGGAAGAGTGGCCTGGTAAGGAGGAACTGGATATCCATATGACATCAGAGCATTTCAAAAGACTGGGTGCAGAAATCAGAAAAGTAGTGGAAGGATCGCTTGAAATTACCACACATCAGCTGCTTTTATAAAAAAGTGATAATTTTAACAAATTTTTTCTGGACTAATCTGTCAGTTTATGCGAAAATAAATGTAGTATGTAGGCATTAATTTTATGCCTGCATGAGATACATAATCTCAGAATAAGTATTTCAAGTTTGAAAGGAGTCTTAACATGATTTATTCACATGAAGTAGAAATGATGTGTCCGGTTACACAGGGCGTTAATCACGGCGCTGCTCCAATTCCGGAAGAAGCAAAATGGGTACAGTCCAAGGAAATCAAAGATATTTCCGGTTTAACACATGGTATTGGTTGGTGTGCACCACAGCAGGGTGCCTGCAAACTGACACTGAATGTAAAAGAGGGTATTATCCAGGAAGCACTGGTGGAGACAATTGGATGTTCCGGTATGACTCACTCCGCAGCTATGGCTTCTGAGATCCTTCCGGGAAGAACTCTGCTGGAAGCACTGAATACTGACCTGGTATGTGATGCTATCAATACAGCAATGAGAGAACTGTTCCTTCAGATCGTTTATGGACGTACTCAGAGTGCATTTTCTGAAGATGGTCTGCCGATCGGTGCTGGTCTGGAAGACCTTGGAAAAGGCCTGAGATCTCAGGTTGGTACTATGTACGGAACACTGAAAAAAGGTCCTCGTTATCTGGAAATGGCAGAAGGTTATGTAACAGGTATCGCTCTGGATGAAGAAGGATGCATCATCGGTTATCAGTTCGTAAGTCTTGGCAAGATGACCGATTTCATCAAAAAAGGTGATGATCCTACAACTGCATGGGAAAAAGCAAAAGGACAGTATGGACGTGTTGCTGACGCAGTTAAAATCATTGATCCGCGTAAAGAGTAATCAGATCTCTGCATAACGCAAACATTTATAGGAGGATGAAATAAATGGCTTTATTTGAATCATATGAAAGAAGAATAGACAAAATCAATGCTGTTCTGAACAGCTATGGAATCGCTTCCCTGGAAGAAGCTGAGAAAATCACAAAAGATGCAGGTCTGGAAGTTTACGATCAGATCAAAGGCATTCAGCCAATCTGTTTTGAGAACGCATGCTGGGCATATATCACAGGTGCAGCAATCGCTATCAAAAAAGGATGTACAAGAGCAGCAGATGCAGCAGCAGCAATCGGTGAAGGTCTTCAGGCATTCTGTATTCCTGGTTCTGTAGCAGATCAGCGTAAAGTAGGTCTGGGACATGGTAACCTGGGCAAGATGCTTCTGGAAGAAGATACCAAATGTTTTGCATTCCTGGCTGGTCATGAATCTTTCGCAGCAGCAGAAGGTGCTATCGGTATCGCTGAAAAAGCAAACAAAGTTCGTAAAGAGCCTCTGCGTGTTATCCTGAACGGTCTTGGAAAAGACGCTGCTCAGATCATTGCACGTATCAATGGTTTCACATATGTTGAGACAGAGATGGATTACTACACAGGTGAAGTAAAAGAAGTATTCCGTAAAGCATACTCCACAGGTCTTCGTGCAAAAGTTAACTGCTATGGTGCTAACGACGTTCGCGAAGGTGTAGCAATCATGCACAAAGAAGGTGTTGATGTTTCCATCACTGGTAACTCCACTAACCCGACTCGTTTCCAGCATCCTGTAGCTGGTACATACAAAAAAGAATGTATCGAGCAGGGTAAGAAATACTTCTCCGTAGCTTCCGGTGGTGGTACAGGACGTACACTGCATCCAGATAATATGGCAGCAGGTCCTGCTTCCTATGGTATGACAGATACTCTGGGACGTATGCACTCTGATGCACAGTTCGCAGGTTCTTCTTCCGTACCGGCTCATGTAGAAATGATGGGTCTGATCGGTGCAGGTAACAATCCGATGGTTGGTATGACAGTAGCAGTAGCAGTTGCGATTGAAGAGGCAGCAAAAGCTGGTAAATTCTAAAAATGGCTTAAAACAAGGGTTTGTTGGGATGTGAAATGACCTGACAAGCCCTTATTTTATATTATAGGAACTTCAATGAACTTGTTATATCGAAAGAAAAGCGAAACGCAGAAGGGAGAGTAAAATGAGTGATATCTTAGGTATGTTAATTATAGCGATACCAATTATTCTTATAATATCTATAGTATATTATTTTTCTTCTAAAAACAATAAATCAAAGCCAAGAAATGAAGATGTTGAAAATGTAAGAAATTATATAAAAATAGAAACCTTGAAAAATATACAAAATAATATGAAAGGTCCTAGACCGTAAAGCTTATCCGAATATTCGCATGATTCAGCGAGAATAGCATCCGCATACATTTATTACAAAAGGAAAAGAATCACAGATGGATGAGTATGTTTTAAAGCTGATTGTTGGCCATGCTATTAATGATATTACAGAAAAAGTATATATTCATCGGACAATTGAATAACTACAATCGGAGATATTAAAAATCATGGAATGAAAATGAACATAAAACGGTGTGAAGAAGAATAGATATTATGGAATGTCTTACGATTATTTGATGATGGTAATGATGGAACAGAAAATATGGAAGATATCGAAAACAACATTCAGGTCATATAGGATGATGAATGGATTCCCGAGAAAAAAGGAAAACTGTTGGTAGTTCTTTTATCACTGTCGCTGATTGCAGCCGCACGTGGCTGTTCTATTTCAAACGATTCTGTCGGCCGTTATGTGCGAATTAATTGCCTTGCTGCAGGATGCCGTCAGGGACTGAGGCAGATGCAGACAGTCTATTTAAATATGCCAAGGATCCGGATATTGGTCCTATTGCAGGATGGCCACCCCATAAGTCGATTGATGAAAGCCTTGATGTAATACGAAATGTATTCAACGGAGAGGAGTGTTACGCAATCTGCGAAAAGGGCAGCGAAATGGCGATCGGAGCTATTGAACTTAAATTGAATGGGCATACAGATATGACAGAGCGTGACGATGAGTGTGAACTGGGCTATTGGCCTGGCAGACCATTTTGGGGAAGAGGATATATGCCGGAAGAGGCAAGAGAAATTATTCGTCATGGATTTGAGGATATTGGCATGAATACAATTTGGTGTGGATACTATGATGGCAATCGAAAATCAAAAAGAGTGCAGGAAAAAGTTGGTTTCATATATCATCACACATGTGAAAATGTTCCGGTGCCGTTGATGAATGAGATCCGAATTGGACATACAAATGTATTGACTAAGGCGCATTGGAAAGAAATATGCGTGTAAATTTTTTGGCTGTTGGATTGAAAAGTCAACAGGATAAAGAGTATTTGTTAATCCTGCTGTAAGGCAATTGAAGTTGACAATATCCGGCGTTTGTGCCGGAGCTTGACTTTGTTATGGAAAAGGATAGCAAACTGATTGGTCAGAATATGTTTATGAGAGCAATTATCAAGGCTGATGATGGCAGAGACATTGTGATTATGGCAATGGCCCGATTTGCATCACACCTGAACAAAAGAGAAAAGTCTTTGGGAAAATGTTTCTGGATTATTCTTTAGAGAAAGCCAAAGAGATTGGAGGCGGCGCTGTCTGCTTTGAATGAAACATTGATTTTTACGGAAAAAGCGGATTTACCTATGCAAGCACATTTGGTATCCGTTATCATGATCTACCGGAAGGTGGAGATCAATCTTTCTTTTTATGCAAGGAATTAATCCCCGGATATTTGGATGGCATCACGGGAGAGTATACGCCACCGAAGGGCTATTTTGTGGATGAAGCAGAAGCTGAGGCGTTTGACAAGGAATTTCCTTATGATGAAAAGCTAAAGCTTCCAGGTCAATTATTCTAAACGAACATTAAAAAGAACTAAGCACAAGGGGGGTAGCCTGCACCTTGTGCTTGAATCAATTCAGTTTTTGAAATTAGAAAAATTGGGATTTATAGGAAGTGGTAAAAGATGAGTGTATTATGATGAAATGATTTCTTTGAGTCGTAATTTGCTCGGTCAGGTACTGAAAACAAACAGCAGCCTGAAGTTTGCGATCCTGCCCGGAGGGCTTTTTTATATAATAGGAAAGTCCATGGACTTTCCTATTATATAAAAAGGCTGGGATGAATGTTACTCATCCCAGCCTTCATAAAATCGGATATTCACTGAAATATTGCGTACAATTTCTCCTTCCTGCAGATCAATATCATCTGGTTCGGATATATCAGGAAGCTGTCCGCCCTCGTCAAGTTCCAGACTGATCCAGTCAAAAGCAGCAGCATTGGCATTTTCAATAGCTTCGTCCAGTGTATCCCCTTCACCGTAACAACTCTCCAGATCAGGGAAATATCCTTTATAGGTTCCTTCTTCTGTTTTGCGGAAAACCGCAGGGTAAATAAACTTCATCTCTGTTTCTCCTTTTCTATATTTCTTTTAGCAGAATAATGCGATCAAGTCCTCCATATAAATTTTCCTGAGCAACCGGTCGGTAACCACAGCGAATCATGTTATTCATGCTGTACTGGTTATCAGGATGTATCGTAGCAAAAAGATATTGATATGGAAATTTTTTTAACAATTCTTCAGCTTTTTGTGCCATTTGAGCCTGCAGATGGTATCCCCGGTATTGCGGGTGGACAATGGTGGATTCCATATGAGCACAGAGTTGTAACTGCTCCTCAGAAAAATTCTGATAACGTCCCAGATTATCTGATGCCATTCCGGGAAATTTGATGGCAAACATTCCTGCCACTTCATTGGAATCGGAAGGATTTTCCGCTGTGCGATGATGATAAATCCATGTTCAGAGATCATGGCCGAAAGGGATTCCTCCGTTTCGCATACAAACCATTCATCAGGATGTACGATACTTTTTGTAAGGTTCATAAGCTGCATCAGTGAAGGAAAATCTTCCGGAGCAGCAAGTCTAAATTTGAAATTCATGTAAAGTAATTTCCTTTCTTCGGTTCAGAAGATTATTCCTTGTTTATTATATACGCTATTTTGGCATTTTACAACACTTTATATATTGTTAACCTATAATATAATATAGTTGACAAATACAGAATGGTATGGTATAGTAACCACAAAAATAAAAGAAAAGGTGAGTAAAATGATAACAACAGAAGCAAAAAATTATTCAAAAACATACGATCTTGTCTATATTGCATTATTTTCAGTACTGATTGCAATTTGTTCCTGGATATCTATACCTACAACGGTTCCGTTTACACTGCAGACATTTGCTGTATTTTTAACAGTGGGTCTTCTGGGGGGAAAACGGGGATCTCTGTCAGTTCTGATTTATATCCTGCTAGGAGCAGTAGGTATTCCTGTATTTTCAGGATTTACAGGGGGAGTCGGTCGTCTGCTTGGCAATACGGGAGGTTATATTGTAGGTTTTCTGGCATCTGCTCTTGTAATGTGGGGGCTGGAAAAGGTGATGGGAAGAAAAACGTGGGCATTAGCCGTGCAGATGGTTCTGGGACTGATTGCCTGTTATGTGATCGGGACGGTATGGTTCATGATGGTATATTCCGGTACTTCAGGAACCGTAGGGTTGATGACTGTGCTGGGATGGTGTGTCATTCCGTTTATTATTCCTGATCTGATCAAGATTGTATTGGCTTTGATTCTGACAAAAAGATTGTCATTTCTTTTTCGTTAAAAATGCTGGAATTAATTGACAAAATCCGAGGATAGTGGTATATTTAGACTATAATTTAATGGATCTGAGTACTGACGGAATTAATGTGGAGTACCACAGGGGAATCAGATTCGAAGAAAGCCGACCGTCTGGGCAGCATTTGTTACTGCAAATGCTGCCCTTTTTTCAAACATTCCTGTATACGGGTTTGATTTGAAAGAAGGGCTTCAACATTTTTTATCTAAGGAGGAAGATAAGTATGTTCAAAGATGAGTATCAGGCAGCGGGAAATGCAGGTGTGGCAAAAAATAACCTGCTAAAGAAGAATCCGGTGGGATATTTCGTATCAGCAATGGTGGCAGGTATGTTTATTGCATTCGGAAGTTTTATTTCAATTACGCTTGCTCAGTCAGTAAGTGCAGGGGGTGCAGCTTCCTTTGTGAAACTGGCACAGTCAGCATCTTTTGCTGCAGCACTGAGTCTGGTGGTGATGGCGGGAGCAGAGTTATTTACCGGTAATAACTTTATTATGACAGCCGCTTCTCTGACCAAAAAAGTATCCTGGATGGATACCGTAAAATTATGGGTATTTTGCTGGATTGGAAATCTGGTAGGTTCCCTGCTCAGTGTTGCTGCTTTTCAGCTGACAGGTATCCCGACAGCGGCAGAAAATGCTGTTGGAGACTATTTTATTAAGGTTTCTCTGGGTAAAGTAGGATTGACTCCGGTAAATATGATATTCCGTGCGATTTTATGTAACATTCTGGTGTGTCTGGCAGTATGGTGCGGAGTGAAACTGAAGAGTGAGTCCGGAAAATTAATTATGATTTTCTGGTGCATTCTGGTATTTATGGTCTGCGGACTGGAGCACAGTATTGCAGATATGAGTATCATCGGTGTTGCCGTTGCCAATGGCGGTGTTAATATCGGACAATATCTGTATGCAATACTTCTGGCAACTTTTGGTAATATGATTGGCGGAGCCATTTTTGTAGCTTTACCATATTATGTAGTTGCAAAAGAAAAATAATAACGGCTGGCTGCGGAGACAATGGCAGCAAGTGGTACAGAAAAAAACAGGTTTCTCAATATGAGAGAAACCTGTTTTTTTCTTGACAATCCATATTGATTGTTTTAAGATTGTTATGTAACGAACATTCGTATCCGAACATTCGGGAGCTAACAAACTGCAGGAGGTGTGTTTTGGAGAAAGAATTACATATTGGCCGGGAATTAAAGCGGCTGGATAATGAGATTGCAAGTCATATTGCCGCATTTCAGGCAAAGACCGGCGGCGGTGATCTTACTAGGATGCAGAGCTGGATTATCAGATTTCTGTATGTACGTCAGGGAACAGACGTTTATCAGAAAGACATTGAAGCAGAATTCTCCATTGCACGGTCCACTGCTACAGGAATTCTTCAGCTGATGGAAAAAAAGGGATATATCTGCCGGAAGAGTGTTGCCAGGGATGCAAGGCTTAAACAATTGGTTCTTACAGATGAAGGAAAGCAGATTCATGAGCAGACGGAAAGAAACTTTCAGAAATTGGAGGTGAAGCTGCGAGAAGGCATTTCAGATGAAGAATTGGAGTTGTTTCTGAGAATTGTTCAGAAGATGAGAAATAACATGGAGCAGGCTCACATGGAAACAGACAGGAGGAGAGATTGATGTTAAAAACCCTGGGAGCACAGGTAAAGGAGTTTAAAAAAGATTCCATCATGACCCCCATTTTTATGATTTTTGAGGTTATTATGGAAATGATCATTCCCCTTTTGATGGCATCTATTATTGATGATGGCGTAGAAAAGGGAAATATCCGTCACATTTGTATCGTTGGCGGATTTATGATTCTGGCAGCATTGTTAGGATTGTTTGCCGGTATTATGGGCGGAAAGTGTGGAGCAAATGCTTCCGCAGGATTTGCCAGAAATCTTAGAAAAGCAATGTTTGAAAATATTCAGACGTTTTCATTTTCCAATATTGATAAATTCAGCACAGCAGGACTAATCACCCGTCTGACTACTGACGTATCCAATTTGCAGAATGCATATCAGATGATACTGCGTATGTTTACAAGAGCACCATCCAGTCTGATTTGTGCCATGATTATGGCATTCAGTATCAATGCCAGACTTTCTTCGATTTATCTGGCTGCTGTTATCTTATTGGGTGCCTGTTTGTTTTTCCTGATTACGAAAGTAAACCGTTATTTTCGTCAGGTATTTAAAAAGTATGATGAATTGAACGCCAGTGTACAGGAGAATATTTCCGGTATCCGTGTTGTGAAGGCTTATGTTCGTGAAGACTATGAAAATAAAAAATTTACAAAGGCAAGCCAAAATGTATATAAGATGTTTATCAGTGCGGAGAAAATCATAACACTGAACGCACCATTGATGCAGTTTACAGTTTATACCTGTATTCTGGGAATTAGCTGGCTGGGAGCAAAAATGATTGTAGTTGACGAACTGACTACCGGAGAACTGATGAGTCTTCTGGCTTATTGTATGAATATTCTGATGAGTCTGATGATGCTGTCTATGATTTTTGTTATGGTCACCATGAGTATGGCAAGCGCAGAACGTATCACAGAAGTATTGAATGAAAAGACAGGAATTTCAAATCCGGAGAATCCGGTGACTTCTGTCCCGGACGGAGGAATTGTATTTGACCATGTGGATTTCAGCTACATGAAGTACAGTAAAGAATCTGTATTAAAAGATATTGATATAGCAATCAGGCCCGGTGAAACAATAGGAATCATCGGTGGTACCGGAAGCGCCAAGTCCAGTCTGGTCAACCTGATCAGCCGTCTTTATGACGTGACAAAGGGCAGTGTTCTGGTCGGAGGCATTGATGTGCGTAGATACGATCTGGAGGTATTGAGAAACCAGGTAGCTGTTGTTTTGCAGAAAAACGTATTATTCTCTGGTACGATTTTGGAAAATCTTCGCTGGGGTAATAAAAATGCAACAGAGGAAGAGTGCAAACGTGCCTGTGAGCTGGCCTGTGCCGATGAATTTATCGAAAAAATGCCGGATAAATATCAGACTTATATTGAACAGGGTGGAACTAATGTGTCCGGTGGTCAGAAGCAGAGACTGTGCATTGCCAGAGCACTGTTGAAAAAACCGAAAATATTGATTCTGGATGATTCCACCAGTGCAGTAGATACAGCTACAGATGCGAAAATAAGACGTGCATTCCGGGAAGAAATTCCGGATACAACTAAGCTGATCATTGCACAGCGTATTTCCAGTATTTCAAGTGCAGATCGGATCATCGTTATGGATAACGGAAGAGTCAATGGATTTGGAACGCATGAAGAGCTTCTGAAAAGTAACCAAATTTATCGTGAAGTATATGAATCTCAGACCCAGGGCGGTGGAGATTTTGATGAAAATGGAGGTGACAGATAATGGCAGGAATGGGAAAAGGACCGCATGGGCCCAGAGGACCAAAACCAAAAGTTAAGAATCCTGGCAAACTTCTTGCCAGATTAATGAAATACATCACCAGATACTATGGGATTCATCTAGTTATTGTGGCTGTCTGTATCTTTGTCAGTGTCATTGCCAATGTACAGGGAACCATGTTTATGAAGACCTTGATTGACGATTATATTTCACCGATGCTGGGAAAACAGAATCCAGACTTTGGACCGCTTCTGCAGGCAATTGCCCGTGTTGCATGTTTTTATCTGGCCGGTGTAATCTGTACATTCGCCCAGAACAGGATTATGATTTTTGTAACCCAGGGAACTTTGAGAAACCTGAGAGTAGACTTATTTGGACATATGGAAAAACTTCCAATCAAATATTTCGATACCCATGCACATGGTGATATTATGTCAATCTACACCAATGATATTGATACGCTGAGACAGATGATCAGCCAGAGTATGCCGCAGCTTCTTTCCAGTGCGATCACCGTTGTGAGTGTACTGGTAAGTATGATTATCCTCAGCATCCCTCTTACCATTGTGACATTGTTGATGGTAGCTCTGATGCTGTTTGTAACAAAGAATGTGGCTGGCTTAAGCGGAAAGTACTTCCTTGCACAGCAGAAGGATCTGGGACAGATTAATGGCTTTATCGAAGAAATGATGGAAGGACAGAAGGTTGTAAAGGTATTCTGTCATGAGCAGGAGAGTATTGAAAGGTTTAATGAACTGAACCAGAGTCTTTATGAAAGTGCAAACTACGCCAACCGCTATGGTAATATTATTGGACCGATCAATGCACAGATGGGAAATCTCAGCTATGTAATTTGTGCTATTACCGGAGGTGTGCTGGCGATTTACCATGTGGCAGGTCTTACCATCGGTGGACTGGCCAGCTTTCTGACATTTAACAAAAGTATTAATATGCCGATCAATCAGGTAAGCCAGCAGATGAACAGTATCGTTATGGCTCTGGCAGGTGCTAAACGTATTTTCAATCTACTGGATGAAAAACCAGAGACAGACGAAGGATATGTCACCCTTGTTAATGCTAAGAAAGTGAATGGAGAAATCCAGGAAAGCAAAGAACATACGGGATGTTGGGCATGGAAACACTATCATAAAGCCGAAAATATGACCACTTATAAGGAACTGGAAGGTGATGTGGTATTTAACGGTGTTGATTTTGGATATAACGATAAGAAGATTGTCCTGCATGATATTAAACTGTATGCCCAGCCAGGACAGAAAATTGCTTTTGTTGGTTCTACCGGAGCTGGAAAAACTACCATCACAAACCTGATTAATCGTTTTTATGATATTCAGGATGGAAAAATCAGGTATGACGGCATCAATATTAATAAAATCAAAAAAGCTGATCTTAGAAGATCTCTCGGTATCGTACTGCAGGATACACAACTGTTTACTGGTACAGTTATGGATAACATCCGGTACGGAAAACTGGATGCGACGGATGAAGAAGTAATTGCAGCTGCAAAACTGGCAAATGCTGATGGATTTATTCGTCGTCTTCCGGATGGGTATGAGACCATGCTGACCAATAACGGATCCAATCTCAGCCAGGGACAGCGCCAACTTCTTGCCATCGCCCGTGCGGCAGTTGCAGACCCACCGGTTCTGATTCTGGATGAGGCAACTTCATCTATCGATACCAGAACAGAGAAACTGGTACAGGATGGTATGGACCGGCTGATGAACGGAAGAACCACATTTGTAATTGCACACCGTCTTTCTACAGTCAGAAACAGTGACTGTATCATGGTTCTTGAAAATGGTCATATTATTGAGCGAGGTTCTCATGATCAGCTGATGGAAGAGAAAGGAAAGTATTATCAGCTCTATACAGGAGGCAATGGTTCACTTGTGGGATAATGATAATGCTTGTTTCTGTTGAAGAAATCAGGTATAATAAACAAAAACCGGAGGTACAGAATCATGAAAGAAATGGAAATGATACTGGAAGTATTATTGGAAAATGTAGCCAGTATTGCAATTATTATCTTTGAGTTTATAGGTGCAGGTATCATTATCTGGAGTGGCATCAGAAGCTTTATCAAATTTGTGACCCGGTCCGGGGATACTAAAATTTACCTGGCACGAGGACTTGCCATGGGCCTTGAATTCAAAATGGGAAGCGAGATTCTGAGAACGGTTATTGTGAGAGAATGGAAAGAAATTGGCATTGTTGCAGGCATTATTGCCCTGCGTGCGGCGCTGACTTTTCTGATTCACTGGGAAATCAAGGAAGAAGAGAAGGCAGAAGAATTTGAGAAAATTACACAAAGGTAAGAGGATTATAACGATGTTTAAAGAATGTATGGACAATGTAAGAAAAACGACCCCACTGGTACACAACATTACCAACTATGTTACGGTAAATGATGTGGCCAATATTTTACTGGCCTGCGGCGGCAGCCCGATTATGTCAGATGAACCGGAGGATGTGGTGGAGATCACTTCTATCTGTGGTGGTTTGAATATCAATATCGGAACATTGAATAAACGCAGCATTGAGGCGATGTACGCAGCTGGCCGCAGAGCCAATGAGCTGGGTCATATGCTGCTTCTGGATCCGGTAGGAGCAGGAGCCAGCAGTTTGCGGACTAACACAGCTGTAGGTCTCATGGACGAGCTGAAGTTCAATGTGATCCGCGGAAATATTTCAGAGATTAAAACACTTGCAAATGGCAGCGGAACGACCAAAGGCGTGGATGCGGACGTGGCAGATGCAGTGACAGAAGAGAATCTGAATCAGATGGTTGATTTTGCTAAAAGTTTTTCGGAAAAATCTGGCAGTATCGTAGCAATTACCGGGGCAATCGACCTGGTTGCCGATAAGGACAGATGCTTTGTCATCCGCAATGGTCGTGCGGAAATGGGTAAAATAACAGGAACAGGATGTCAGCTTTCCGGTATGATGACTGCATTTCTGGTGGCAAATCCGGATCATCAGCTGGAAGCAGCGGCAGCAGCTGTCTGCTGTATGGGACTTGCCGGTGAAATCGGGTATTCCCGACTGCAGGATGGAGAAGGAAACTCTACCTACCGTAACCGTATCATTGATGCTGTTTACCATATGGATGGCGTTACTTTGGAACAGGGGGCAAAATATGAACTGCGATAAGAATAGTCTGCTCTTATATGCGGTTACAGACCGCAGTTGGCTGAATGGAAGAACACTGTATGAACAGGTGGAAGATGCTCTGAAAGGAGGAGCCACATTTATCCAGCTTAGAGAGAAAAAATTGGACAAAGAGGACTTTTTAAAAGAAGCAATTGAAATTCAGGCATTATGCCGTCAATATCATGTGCCGTTTGTCATCAATGATGACGTGGATATTGCACTGGAGATGGATGCGGACGGTGTTCATGTGGGGCAGAGTGATATGGAAGCCGGTGATGTGAGAGCAAAACTGGGAGAGGATAAAATTATAGGTGTATCTGCTCAGACAGTGGAGCAGGCAGTACTGGCAGAACAGAGAGGCGCAGACTATCTTGGTGTAGGTGCTGTATTTCCTACGGGTTCGAAAGATGATGCAGATGATGTCAGTCATGACACACTGCAGGCAATCTGTGAAGCTGTTCAGATTCCGGTTATTGCCATTGGTGGAATCAGTAAAAATAATGTGCTGCAGTTAAAAGGAAGAGGAATTTGTGGTATTGCCGTGATCAGTGCCATTTTTGCGCAGCCCGATATACAGGCAGCAACGAAAGAGTTAAAAAGTTTGACAGAAAAGATGGTGCAGGGATGATTCGCGGTGCTGTATTTGATATCGATGGAACTTTACTGGATTCCATGCCAATCTGGAGAGAGGTGGGCAATCGGTATCTGAAACAGAACGGAATTCCTGAACAGGAAGGGCTGTCAGATATCCTGTTTCCCATGAGTCTGGAAGAAGGTGCAGAATATCTGCGATTTCACTATATACCAGAGAAAAATGCAGAAGAGATAAAGAATGAAGTACTTCGAATCGTGGAATCCTTTTATCGGGAAGAAGTTCCTTTGAAAAAAGGTGTAAAAGAATTTCTTTATAAACTGCGGGAACATGGTGTCAGGATGATACTGGCTACGACAGGGGATGAGAATCTGGCAATGGCTGCTCTGCAGCGTCTGGAAGTATCAGAGTATTTTGAAAATATTCTCACCTGTACAGGTCTGCAGACTACAAAAAGGGAAAGTCTGATTTATGTGAAGGCAATGGATTTGCTGCAGTGTACACCATCTGAGACATGTGTTTTTGAAGATGTACTTCATGCAATAGTTTCAGCAAAAAGCAGTGGTGCAAAAGTCGCTGCGGTAGCAGATGCGGAAAGTCAGAATGATTGGGACGAAATCTGTCGTATTGTGGATTATGCTATGGAAGACTTCGAGGATTTTGACAGATTCTGGTACAATATTATTTGAGAGTCAGAGGGAATAGAATATGAAAACTGTATTAACAATTGCCGGCAGTGATTGCAGTGGAGGAGCTGGCATTCAGGCAGATTTGAAAACGATGACCATGAATGGTGTTTATGGAATGAGTGTGATTACGGCGCTGACAGCACAGAACACCACCGGTGTATCGGGAATACTTAATGTTTCTTCGGAATTTGTAGGACAGCAGATTGATGCTGTATTTACAGATATCCGTCCGGATGCAGTTAAAATCGGTATGGTATCTTCCGGAGAAATCGTCCGGGTAATCGCAGAAAGACTGAAAAAGTATCAGGCGGAAAATATCGTAGTGGATCCGGTAATGGTGGCAACCAGCGGTTCACGGCTGATTGGTGATGACGCAATGAAAGCATGGAAAGAAGAATTATTTCCGCTGGCTACAGTACTGACTCCCAACATACCGGAGGCTGAGATCCTTGCAGGTTATCCGATTCATTCTGAGGATGATATGGTGCGGGCTGCGAGAGATATCAGTGCTGCTTATTCCTGTTCCGTTTTACTTAAAGGCGGTCATCAGACCAATGATGCCAATGACCTTCTTTGCATCGATGGAAATTGCCAGTGGTTTTATGGGCGCAGAATTGACAATCCCAATACCCATGGTACCGGCTGCACACTTTCCAGTGCAATAGCAACAAATCTTGCCAAGGAATATTCTCTTCAGGAAGCGGTAAAACGTGCCAAGGAATACATTTCCGGCGCTCTTGGTGCCATGCTGGACCTGGGTTCCGGCAGTGGCCCTATGAATCATATGTTTTCACTCACGGAGACAAAGAAACAGACTCCATGTATGGATGAGTGGCTGAAGGAAGCTAAGAAAGGCGAAAGTGCGCCCATGATTGGGATGTATCTGACACATAATGGGGTTGTGCGGCAGTCTGCAAAGGCAAAAGTGCGATTGGGAGCAACGGATACAAAACCAGTGACAGGAATGTATTTTACTTATGATCAGGCAAAAGTGGATGCGGCAATTGCAGACACCTACAAGATGGAAGGTATTTATCATGTTCGTGTCTGGCTCAATGAGGGCTATCTGCATGTGGGCGATGATTTGATGTACGTGATGATTGGCGGCGATATTCGTCCTCACGTTCTTGATGGGCTGCAATATCTGGTGGGGCGTATAAAAAATGAGTGTGTGACAGAACAGGAAGATTATCGGGATGAACCGAAATTGTAAAAAATTGGTGAAAATCCTTCTTTTTTGATAAATGTTTAACAAAATTTTGGGGAATTACCAAAAAACAAAAGAATTTTGGTTGATTTTTTTACCCGTTTATGTATAATTAGATAAGAAGCGGCTGATTTCCGCTTTTTGTAAGGATACCCGGCTCGCCTGTGAGGCACGTGGTATTACTATCGAAGAAAAGAGGTAGAAAATAAGATGGCACAGATTGATTTGACTAAATATGGCATTACCGGAACAAAAGAAATCGTGTACAATCCTTCTTATGATCTTCTGTTTGAAGAAGAGACTAATCCAGCTCTTGAAGGATATGAAAAAGGACAGGTTAGTGAACTTGGTGCAGTTAACGTTATGACAGGTATCTATACTGGTCGTTCTCCAAAAGACAAATATATTGTTATGGATGAGAACTCCAAAGACACAGTATGGTGGACATCTGACGAATACAAGAACGATAACCATCCTGCAACACAGGAAGCCTGGGATGCTGTAAAAGAAATCGCTCTGAAAGAACTTTCCGACAAAAAACTGTACGTTGTAGATGCATTCTGTGGAGCAAACAAAGACACTCGTATGGGCATTCGTTTCATTGTAGAAGTTGCATGGCAGGCTCATTTTGTTAAGAACATGTTCATTCAGCCTACAGAGGAAGAACTGAAAGATTTCGAACCGGATTTCGTTGTTTACAACGCTTCCAAAGCTAAAGTTGAAAACTATAAAGAACTGGGACTGAACTCCGAGACAGCAGTAGTATTCAACATCACAAGCCGTGAGCAGGTTATCATCAACACATGGTATGGCGGAGAGATGAAGAAAGGTATGTTCTCCATGATGAACTACTATCTGCCGCTGAAAGGCATTGCTTCCATGCACTGTTCTGCAAACACAGATATGAACGGTGAAAACACTGCAATCTTCTTCGGTCTGTCTGGAACAGGTAAAACAACTCTTTCCACAGATCCGAAACGTCTTCTGATCGGCGATGATGAGCACGGCTGGGATGATAACGGCGTATTCAACTTCGAAGGCGGATGCTATGCAAAAGTTATCAATCTGGATAAAGAATCCGAACCGGATATCTATAATGCAATCAGACGTGATGCTCTTCTTGAGAACGTTACTTTGGATGAAAACGGAACAATCGACTTCGCAGATAAGAGCGTAACCGAGAACACCCGTGTATCTTATCCGATCAACCACATTGACAACATCGTTCGTCCGGTATCTTCCGCACCGGCTGCTAAGAACGTTATTTTCCTGTCTGCAGATGCATTTGGCGTACTGCCGCCAGTATCTGTTCTGACACCGGAACAGACACAGTACTACTTCCTGTCCGGATTTACTGCAAAACTTGCAGGAACCGAGCGTGGAATTACTGAGCCTACTCCTACCTTCTCTGCTTGCTTCGGTCAGGCATTCCTGGAACTGCATCCGACCAAATACGCAGAAGAACTGGTTAAGAAGATGGAAAAGAGCGGAGCAAAAGCTTACCTGGTAAATACAGGATGGAATGGAACAGGAAAACGTATCTCCATCAAAGATACCCGTGGAATCATCGACGCTATTCTGAATGGAGATATCCTGAATGCACCGACCAAGAAAATTCCATATTTCAATTTCGAAGTTCCGACCGAACTGCCGGGCGTAGATCCAGCAATCCTTGATCCTCGCGATACTTATGCTGATGCTGCTGAATGGGAAGTAAAAGCAAAAGATCTTGCTGAAAGATTCAACAAGAACTTCGCTAAATACGAAGGCAATGAAGCTGGTAAAGCACTGGTTTCCGCTGGTCCGCAGATTTAATATTCAAGTACGCCTCGGCGTACTTGCTGCGAGGTGCGCGTCATGCTTCGCATGACACGATACATATGCGCACCTCTGCAATCCGCCGGAGGCTTTATCTTCTTTAAAGATAAAAAGATAATCAGGGAGCATTGTGAGACAGATGAGAAATTATCTGGGGAGCAATGCTCCCTTTTACATATGGGAGAAATGATGAAAAAGAATTATAAATTGATGTTTATAAGAGTTTTTATTCTTTTGGTCGGTCTGACAATTGCACATCTGGGAGTAACCTTGTTCCTTCTCTCGAATCTTGGCTCAGATCCTTATAATGTACTGGTTCAAGGGGTATACCGTAATCTGTCTGGTATGACAGGTTGGACATTTCTGACTCATGGTCGTGTACATATTGCTCTTTGTTTCCTGATTATTCTGGTTTTGCTCCTGGTCGATAGAAGCTATATCAAGATAGGAACGATATTGTGTATGATTTGTGGAGGACCGATTATTGATATATTTACGTTTATATTGAAACCGGTGATATCTGAAAACAGTCCGCTTCCCTACAAGATTTTCATGCTTGCTCTTGGCTGTGTTATCCTTGCTTACGGAATGACGATTGTTATCAAATCCGATGCGGGAACCGGTCCCAATGACTTGGTAGCAGTTGTCATCAGTGATAAAATGCACCGCAGTTTTGGAATTGTCCGTGTCATTGTGGATCTGGCTTTTGTGTCGGTGGGGTTTCTTTTAGGAGGTTCTTTCGGATTGGGAACAATTATCTGTGCAGGCTGTGTAGGTCCTGTAGCTAATTTTTTCCTTCCGGTTAATGAAAGAATTGTTCAGAAAATAGAAAAATGTATGTTGGGTTAGATTGAAACTTTTAGATGTAATGGAGGAAAGGAACATGCAGGCAGTTTTTGAAACATTATTTGACATTGTGTATCTGGTGTCAGTTATTGCATTTGGAGTCGTGATGATTCGTCGGAGCAAGGGAAGACGACAATATTTCCTATATGGGCTGATGGCGGTGGTTCTTGGATGTGGGGATGCATTCCATCTGATACCAAGAGCGATAGCACTTTGTACAACAGGGCTGGAAAGTTTTACAGTGGCACTCGGTATTGGGAAAATGATCACATCCGTTACAATGACATTATTCTATGTATTGCTCTATTATGTATGGCGATTCCGTTATCAGGTAGAGAACAAAAACGAACTTACAATTACAGTATGGGTATTGGCACTTGTACGTATTGTTCTATGCCTGATGCCACAAAACGCATGGACCAGTGCAGAGGCACCGCTATCATGGGGAATTTATAGAAATATTCCATTTACAATCCTTGGTGTAGTGATTGTCATTCTTTTATACCAAAGTGCAAAGACAAAACAAGATAAACCCTTCCGGTTTCTGTGGCTTGCAGTGGTCATAAGCTTTGCCTGTTATATCCCGGTGGTACTGTTTGCGGATACCGTTCCGCCTGTCGGAATGTTAATGATTCCAAAAACATGTGCCTATGTATGGGTTGTCTTGATTGGATATAAGGCGATGAAAGGAAGTAATTGAAAGTGAAAAAGTATTTGAATCTCTCTTTAATTTATGCAATTGCAGCAATGATTTGCGGAGTCTTCTACCGTGAATTTACCAAATGGAATGGATATAATGAAGTAACCACACTTGGAAAGGTACATGTACATTTACTTATGATGGGAATGATTGTCTTCCTGATAGTAGCGTTGTTTGCGGAAAATCGGGAATTGAAGAAGTATAAGACATTTCGTATCTTTTTGTGGGTATATAACATTGGTTTACCAATCACTGCAGTGATGATGGTGATACGCGGTATTACCCAGGTTCTGAATATATCTCTGTCTACGGCGGCAAATGCTTCTATTTCAGGGATTGCAGGAATTGGACATATTTTAACAGGAGTCGGGATTGTTCTTCTCCTAGTTTCCTTAAATAAGACAGCCGGGGATGGACAGTGACAATAAGAGTAGACTATCTTCTTTAATGTAAAAATAATGTTTTTCAGTTGTTGGATACTTGCCGGATCAATCATTATGATGATTAATTAGTGTATTGATTCCACAATCATTGATGTTGTTGTCATAGGAAGCTGTTATTAACGATGGAGGTGTTATCAAATGACTGTAAATGAAAAAGCAAAATTAATAATTCAAGATATAAAAAAAGAATCAGGAACTAATCCAATGATTATTTTCAAGAACATTGCCAAAAAGGATTATGTGAGTATGCACGGGCCGGAACACCATGTATTAGATGGTGCAAGTTTGCTTGCTGCATATAAAAATGCAGGAGGAGATATAGATCTGGAAGCAGCATTTGAAAAGCTTATGGCAGAAGGTTTACGAATGCCAGGTGCTATGTGTGGTTTATGGGGAGTATGTGGTGCAATCACATCCATTGGAGCTGCACTATCTATTATTGATGGAACTGGGCCTTTGTCTGTGGATGGTACCTGGGGAAATCATATGCAATTTACCTCAAATGCGATTGGAGAGTTAGGAAAGATAAATGGTCCAAGATGCTGTAAGAGAGATGCAATGATTGCATTTAAGCATGCCATTGAATATGTGAATGAGCATTATAGTGTGACATTGGAACAGGAGCATTTAAAATGTGAGTATTCCGGTCTGAATGAGCAGTGTATTAGGGAACGGTGTCCATATCATAGATAAGAAATCAGCAGGCGCGGAATCTACTGGTAATTTATTCAAAAATAAAAGGAAAGACTGGCAAGATCAAATCCGGGGAGAACTTTCCAAAACGGCAGTTCTCCCCAGCGGATTTTTACTGAATATTGATTCTGCCCTGAGGGTATTACAGCAACGGTGCCACAAACTTCATGATATTTCCCGTTAGTTTTACATACCATTTCTCGTTCTTAATAGTTTCTAATGTAACGACCTGGCACTTGTCTAATGCTTCCATATAATCCTCTTTCATATCCAGAATGCAAGGGGTATCGTAAAGGTAGGTTGCACATTCAAAATGATGATACAAACTTCTATAATCCATATTGATCGTACCTACTACAGCCTTTATATTATCACTCACAAATACCTTTGCATGCACAAATCCCGGAGTATATTCATATATTTTAACCCCTGCTTTCAGTAATGATTTGTAATAGGTTTTAGCCAATGATTGTGCGACAAAGCTATCTGAAATATGTGGCAGAATAAGTCGTACATCCACATTGCGCTGCGCAGCGAAAGTCAAGGATTTTTCCAATTCTCCATCCAAAATCAGATAAGGGGTCATAATGTATACATAATCATGGGCACGATTTAAGATATCCATGTAAACAGACTCGCCCACATTATCTTCATCCAAAGGACAATCACCATAAGGCATAACAAAACCGCTGCTTTGGTTAGTTGGATGTAAGTTTTTATCAACTGTTTTTAAATAAGGTGAAAAATCGCAAAGTTTTTCATTCACATGCCACATCTGCAAGAACATCAATGTAAAGCTGGCTACCGCATCACCTTTTAGCATAACACCGGTGTCTTTCCAATGACCATATCTCTGGATATGATTGATGTACTCGTCAGCAAGATTGATGCCGCCATTAAAGGCTGTCATTCCATCAATAACCATAATTTTTCGATGGTCTCTATAATTATAGTGGGTAGAAATAAATGGGGTGATAGGTGCAAATACTTTGCAATGAATTCCCAGTGCTTCTAATTTCTTAGGGTAGGTTCGTGGTAGCAATGCAAATTCACATGTTCCATCGTACATAAGCCGAACTTCTACGCCCTCCCTGACCTTTCTTGATAGGACTTCCAGCAGTTGTCCCCACATATATCCTTCATCCAGAATGAAATATTCTAAGAAAATAAATTCTTTTGCTTTTTCCAACTCTGCGAGCATGGATTCAAACATTTTTTCCCCTAAAGGATAATACGTGACTTGTGTGTTTTCGTACACAGGAAAACATCCGGTACGATTAATGTAATATGTTAAATCCGCCAGTTCGGGACTTTTTTCTTCTACTTTTTTAAGAACTTCTTTATCTTGAGAGATCGCAAGGCTGGTGTCAGCAATAATATGTGATATTCTCTTTTTTAAAGCCCTGTGACCAATGTCCACACTGGTATAGATGTATAAAAAAGCTCCAAAAATAGGAAAAAGAACCAACACGATCAGCCAAGTGATTTTGGATGAGGCATCGTGATTGCTGTTAACCAATACCACTATCATAAGTAAATAGAAAAGGGAAGCAAGCCATAAATAGTGAGGTGCCAGTTGCCTAAATTTGAAAAAAAGACCGAAAAGGAAGAGTATTTGCACAGCAAGAAGAAGCAGTACAATACCAAATCGACTGAAAATCATGTGAATGACTCCTTTTTTTCCTTTTTCAAGAAGGGTTATGCTGCCCTTTTGTTGCATTTGATTCTCCATAATAATGACCTCCGTGAGGGTGAGTGAATTAGTAAATATAGTGGTTGCTGAATAATTACAATATATCTTATTATAGTATAGTTTCAAGGCAGTGTAAATCGTTTCACATGTAATTCCCAAGAAGTAATCTTCGTTCTACCTATGCACATTTGGTTACTGGTCACGGAATGAACAGTAACCAAATATCGAAATGAGAGAAAGAGGGAGAAGTAATGCTCTTGCGGAATACCAGGAACCATGATACAATTATTCTCAAGATGAACGATGAGTTTTGGCTCCCCCCGACAGGGAGTCAGAAATCCGATGAACGCCCGGAGGTAGGTTGTGCACCCGGTCATTTCCCGGGCAAGCTGATTGATGGAAAGAGGACGGCCGTTTCCCGGCTGCCCTCTTTTTTGAAAGGATTTGGAGAGATAAACCGATTAAAAAATATTTATATATTGGCAGGGTTGGTGCTGATTCTCTGTCTTTCCGGTTGCGGAAAACGTAGCGCAGCTTCCAACTTCATTTTTGAGTCTAAAGAGGATTTTGCCGGAAGAGATATTGCCACCATCACCGGAACGGTAGTTGACGGCCATGTGGACGAAATACTAGACGGCATCAAATGGCATTATTATGATGATCAGACCGTTGGACTGGAGGCAATGAAAAAGGAGCATGTGCGATGTCTGAAATAAAACTATTTGAAATTGGAACATCTGTAAAAGAGCGAACCTCTTCTACAGTATTATTGGAAAAACAGTTGCAAACAACAATAGAACAGAATATGGAGACGTTTTTCGGCGTTCGTTTTCTGAAAAGTGAATATGCGATCACTTCTGGAAGAATGGATAGTATAGGAATTGATGAAAACAATAGCCCGGTGATTTTTGAATACAAACGAAGTACCAGTGAGAATGTTATCAACCAGGGATTGTTTTACTTGGATTGGCTTCTGGATCATAAGGCAGATTTCAAACTTGTACTAGACGGTAAAGTATTTGGTTTGCTTAAGGTATATGCAGATTTGGAAAGTTGCAAGTCTGAATTTATTTTGAAATGATTGTGGGGATTTTCTTTTTCTGTTATACTTAGTGAAAGAAATGTGCTGATGAAGTTAATGGAAAATCGAAATTTTGCAGAAAAGGAACAGTGTAAATGATTGTTTTAATAACGGGTGCTTCGCACACAGGAAAAACGGTTCTTGCTCAAAAGCTGCTTGAACAATATAAATATCCATATTTATCAATTGACCATTTGAAAATGGGCTTAATTCGTAGTGGTTACACTCAACTTACACCCGAAGATGATAACGAGCTTACAGATTATTTGTGGCCCATTGTTCGTGAAATGATTAAAACCGCCATAGAGAACAAGCAAAATCTTATTATTGAAGGGTGCTATATTCCTTTTGATTGGTCAAAGGGATTTGAAAAGAATTACCTTGAACATATTAAATACTTGGTGCTAGAATATAAATAGTACAAGTCAAAATGAGAATTCCTAATCTAATATT
>JBJELT010000157.1:0-5868 GCA_051879295.1 Oliverpabstia sp.
CATTTCCTGTCCGGTCCACAGGCGAAATGCTTCTGCCCCCTGATACAGCAGCATGTACATGCCATTGAATGTTTTGCATCCAGCTTCTTTTGCCTGTCTGAGAAGAAGGGTTTCCCGTGGATTGTAGATGACATCAGCTACGGTCAGTTCCGGATGAAGCATAGAAGCGTCAGGAAGGATTGTGGAATCGGTATGCGGTGCCATTCCCACGGATGTACCGTTTACCAGCAGATCGGAAGTGTCCAAGGCGTGTTTCAGTGCAGTTGTGTCCTGCTGTTCGAACAGTTGAACATGAGATGAGGTCTGCTGATTCAGGCTGTCGGTGAGTGTGACGGCACGGTTCCAGAAACGGCTGGTAGGACGGGCGAAGATGTTCAGTTCTTTAACCCCATCCAGGGCTGCCTGCACAGCAATGGCGGTGGCGGCACCTCCCATTCCCATCAGAGTAACTGCTTTGTCGGGGACGGAGAATCCGGCTTCTTCGGCGGAACGCCAGAACCCGATGCCGTCAGTATTATGCCCGGTCAGCTTGCCGTCAGTATGTACGACTGTGTTGACTGCTCCGATCAGTGAAGCTGCAGGAGAAAGTTCATCGCAAAGCTGCGCCATACGGTTTTTGCAGGGCATGGTGAGATTAAATCCCGCGATTCCGGCAGCTTTCAGCCCTGCCACAGCTGTCTCCAGCTGTTCTTCTCCCACATCAAAACAAAGATAAACAAGATCAAGACCAAGCTGACGGAAACTTTCATTATGCATCAGTGGTGATATACTATGTTTCACAGGTGTCCCCAGGAGACCGGTGAATCCTGTATGTCCGGTAATTGGTATTGTCATGATAAACTCCTTATTATATAATGATATGATACAAGGGTCAAAAGGTATTTTGAACTTTTGGCCCCTACATATTTATATCATACCACAGTTATTTGTTGAAAGAAAAGAGGATTTCTATGAAAACTATCAGAATAAGAGAAATTGAAATCGGTGCCGGTATGCCGAAAATCTGTGTTCCGGTCACAGGTGTGACAGAGTCAGAGATTCTGGAGCAGACGGCACAGGCAGTGGAAAAACAGCCGGATCTGTTGGAGTGGAGAGCGGATTTTTTTGAGTCTTTGACCGAACCGGAGAAAGTCCATGAACTGGCAGGAAAAATGAGAGATATTTTACAGAATATTCCCATGATTTTTACGGTACGTACATCACGTGAGGGCGGTAACTGCCATATTTCCACAGAAGATTATGTTAGTCTGCTGAGTCAGGCAGCAGAAAATGTGGAAATAGATCTGATTGATGTGGAACTGTATCGGGATGTGCCGCAGATGAAAGCGTTAATTTCCGGACTCCAGGAGAAAGGGAAAAAAGTCATTGCTTCTAATCATCATTTTGACCGTACCCCGGTTCGGACAACGATGGAAAGAATTCTGGCGGAAATGGATGACTCCGGGGCCGATATCCGGAAGCTGGCGGTGATGCCGGGCAGTCCTGAAAATGTGCTGGACCTTCTGTATGCTACCTTCCATGCCAATTGGTCAGGAAAGGCTCCCGTGATTACCATGTCCATGGGCTCCCTGGGTTCCATTTCACGTATCAGTGGCCAGATTTTCGGTTCTGCCGTGACATTTGGAACGGTAGGAGAAGCTTCGGCACCCGGTCAACTTGCGATCGATGAATTGCGAATGAGCATGAAAATTCTGAAACCATAGGAAACTGTGTCGAGAGATTTTCCCGTGTACGTCTCCCTGTTTTGACAAAATAAACACCCCCTATCCCCTATAATGATATTTGCTTCTTCCAGTAAGTACGTATTCAACAGGGATAGGGGGTGTTTTGTGTATTATGAGGTATTCCTTGATGTCCTGTTCGTGATGAATTTCCTGATGGATTACTTTCTGCTTCGGCTGACATGCCGTCTGATTCATAGTTCTGCCACACTGTGGAGAAGTCTGCTGGGAGCCCTGATCGGTGCTGTGGGTATCTGCCTGATAGCCCTGCGGCCGGGAAGCAGGATGCTGAATACGATACTGGTACATGTGGTAATAAATACGTTGATGGTAAGGTTTGGATGTAATCTGAAAACTGTCAGAGAAATTCTGAAAGGAGTACTGATTCTCTATATCTGTTCCTTTCTGCTGGGCGGCATGATGCTGTTTTTACAGAGCAGAATGGAAATGAGAGAAATCAAAATAGTATTGCTGGCAGGTTCCATCAGTTATCTGTTTCTTGCAGCCGGTATACAGGTATATGCCCGGAAAGAGAAAAAAGAAAATTGTACGTATCAGGTATGCCTCTATGAAGGAGAAAAATCCAGAGAAGGAAAGGCACTTTTAGATACGGGAAACGGGCTGACAGATCCAGTTAATGGAAAACCGGTGAATGTGATCCGCCGGGAAATGCTGAACGGATTGATTGCAGATACAATACTGGATTCACTGGAACATTTTTCGGAGAAATGTCCGGATGAGGACTATGGAAATCTTCACCCGCATTTTGTGCCATTTTCCAGTCTGGGCTGTACCGGCGGACTGCTGGTGGCAATTACGATAGACTATTTAAGCCTGGAAATACAGGGAAAGAATAAAATAATCTCTCGTCCTGTAGTGGCATTTTCCGATGAAGAAACCGTATTTCCCGAGAATTATCAGATGATCCTGCATCCAAATCTAATAGACAGTTAGGAGGAATTATTATGATGCAAGCAATGTTACCCAGTCATTTTCACCTTCGGATGCTCCCCACATTTTCCAGGGTAGTATGGAAACGTCCGGGAGAATTATATTATATCGGGGGAGCAGATGTACTTCCTGCTCCGTTGACTCCGCAGGAGGAAACAGAAGTGATTCAGCAGCTTACTGCAGAGGGTTGTGAGGAAGAAACCCAAAAAGCCCGCTCTAGTCTGATTGAACATAATCTGCGGCTGGTGGTATATATTGCACAGAAATTTGATAATACAGGTGTGGGAATGGAAGATTTGATTTCTATCGGTACGATTGGTCTGATTAAAGGAATCAATACTTTCAATCCGGAAAAAAATATTAAACTTGCCACCTATGCATCCCGCTGTATTGAAAATGAGATTCTCATGTATCTGCGGCGCAACAGTAAGACAAGAGTAGAAGTGTCCATCGATGAACCGCTGAATGTGGACTGGGATGGTAATGAACTGCTGCTCTCTGACATTCTGGGCACCGATGAAGATGTGATTTACCGGGATCTGGAACATGAAGTGGAGTGCAAACTTCTGGGCAAAGCAATCAATAAATTATCCCAGAGGGAGAAAACGATCATCTGTCTGCGTTTTGGCCTGAATCAGCCGGATGGAAAAGAAAAGACTCAGAAAGAAGTGGCGGATATGCTGGGAATTTCCCAATCTTACATTTCCAGACTGGAAAAGAGAATTATGCGCCGACTGAAAAAAGAAATTGTGCGCTACGAATAAATGAGGTAAAATCAAGAGGAGAAATGCTTACAAAGGAGGTAATCTCATGGAGTGGCTCATAGAAAATCTGTCTACAATTCTTGTGGCTCTTGCCCTGATTGTTGTCGTGCTGCTGATCTTTCGTGTTATGGTGAAAAGGAAAAAATCAGGTAAATCCATGTGTGGCTGTAGCTGCGGTTGCTGTTCTGGTAATTGCACTGAAAAGTCAAAATAAAGTACTTTTATGTAATATTTGCAGAGGAAAGCTTCCGGCGATTTGTTCAAAAAAAAGTTTTACATCTTTTGTCAAGGCGTAAAACTTTTTTTATTTCTCCGCGAAGTGAATAGATAAAAGTGCAGATGAGAATCATCTTTATTGAAAGCAGTATTGATTGTAATTCCAATTTTGTGATTTCAGGAGGATTCTTATTATGGCACTTAACAAGGTTGAAATCTGTGGGGTTAATACGGCAAAATTGCCGGTGCTCAGCAATGAAGAGAAAGAATTGCTCTTTGAGAGAATCAAACAGGGGGATCAGGAGGCAAGGGAACTGTATATTAAAGGGAATTTGCGCCTGGTTCTGAGTGTGATCCGAAGGTTCGGCAGTACCAACGAAAATGCGGACGATTTATTTCAGATTGGATGTGTGGGGCTGATTAAAGCCATTGATAATTTTGATACCACATTAAATGTTAAATTTTCTACTTATGCGGTTCCTATGATTATAGGAGAGATTCGAAGATATCTCAGAGACAACAATGCAATTCGTGTCAGCCGCTCACTTCGTGATATTGCCTATAAAGCAATTTATGCGAAAGAAAATTATATGCGGCAAAATCTCAGGGAACCGACCATTATGGAAATCGCATCTGAAATCGGTATCGACAAGGAAGAAATCGTGTATGCTCTGGATGCCATTCAAAGTCCGGTAAGCCTTTATGAACCTGTTTACACAGAGGGCGGTGATACGTTGTATGTGATGGATCAGGTCAGCGACAAAAAAAACAGGGAAGAAAACTGGGTGGAAAATCTGGCACTCCGGGATGCCATGCACAGGCTCAATGAGAGGGAGCGCCAGATTATTCATCTCCGTTTTTACGAAGGAAAAACTCAGATGGAGGTTGCTAATGAAATCGGAATTTCACAGGCACAGGTCAGCAGGCTGGAAAAAAATGCCCTGAAAAGTATGCGGAATTATTTGAATGGCTGAAAATAATTGGCTGAACAATCACCAGGTTCCGTCTGACGGATCAGCGCCATACCGGCCTTCCAGATACTGTTTGAAGTAGGTTTCATCTTTTCTTACTTTTTCACCGTTTTCCTTCAGGAACAATGCAAGTATGTAGAGAGAGGAAGAACCGTCTTCTTCTCTGGCAGTCAGCCATATTTCATCACGGCGGAAGATACGGTTATTCATATTGGAATTCTCATGGGTGGCCGTCAGCAGCTGAGCTCCTTCGGACTGATTGTCAGAGGCAGACGCCAGACGATACAGATACCCCAGTACTTTGGGATGAAGGTGAATCTCGGGATTATCTGCCAGAAGCAATGTTTTTTGCTTTTTCGCACAGAGCATACAGGACAGCAGGGAAATAAGCTGTCGGGTGCCGGTCGACTCTTCCTTCCATGAGAGTTGAACGGAATTGCCGGAGTTTTTGTGAGTCAATAAAATTGCTTCGGCAGTTTCCTTGATATCGGAAATATCAGGACAGAGGATGTGCAGGTGACTGACCAGAGCTTTTTTCAAATCCGCGGACTGAAGCACTTCTTCTATATATGTAATATCGGGAGCATCGGAAGAGAAGAAAATCATATTCCGAAAATAAGTAAGGACAGCATTGATCTGTGGATCCTTAACCCTGGTACCGAGAAAATACAGAAGCGGCGTCTCATCACTCAGAAGAGATACATCGGTATGTTCCCATGCTTCACAGAGGAACACCCCATCCTGATCCCGGTCAAAAAGTACATCAAACGAAGCATCATCCAGACTTCGGCCAAAAAGATTTTCTTCAAGGACAACATTCTGCAAGAGCTTCACCTGATACTCATATTCATCTTCCCCGATGCGGAAAAGCATATCAAATTCTATCGGAGACCTGCTGCAGTCGTCATCAAAACAGAAACAGGGAAAGTTCTCCCTGTGTGAAGTACCTTTCAGAACCAGACTGCGAAGATACCAGATAGCCTTGAGAAAATTCGATTTGCCGCTTCCGTTGGGGCCATAAAGAGCAGCCATGGGAAGAACACCTAAACCATCTGAACTTCTGTACAAATGCTCAGGAAATTCAGTAATCTTAGCCTCCGAAAGATCCAGAGTAGCCGTATCACGGAAATTTCGGAAATTAGTAACAGAAAATTGAATCAGCATAAAAAACCTCCTTAATTGGTTGTTTTGGAAGGGACGGAGAATCTCTGTGATTTTCAGAAGCAGGCCGTTCCTCCTCAACTA
>JBJELT010000158.1:0-29739 GCA_051879295.1 Oliverpabstia sp.
TCTCTCTTTGTCTCTAATCATCTACATTTTTGTTTTATACAGAAACTAACTAATTCCAGTTCAATAAATCCATCCTGCAAAGCCGCACTCCTCCAACACTCACCGCAATAATTCCAGATGCTACGCATAAAAAGAATCCCGTTTCTGGTCGGAAATTATATAAACCAATCATTGAGCTACGCACACTCAAAGCATAATTAGATAAAAGCAGGGGTGTCACATAATATATTCCCGCGACATAATAAGTTATAGCTATAATATATGCGAATACAGGTTTCATGTACAACGTCAATGTCATTTGTATCAAACTAATTGATGCACACACCATCACAGGCAAAAGACAAAAGGTGCATATATATTCATATGTAAAAACTCCTTGCTCCGGCAAGCTTGCGTTAAAAATACCTTCAAATAAAATTTCATTCAAAGAAGAAACTGAAGTTTCTGCAGACAAGCCCATCAAGAAAATCCACACCACCAGTTCTACCGCAAAACAGGATAAAACAGTTATTGTATTCCATATACACTTAGACAACCACCATGAGACCCTATTATTTGTACGGGTCAACACCTGTATGCCGCCATGCGTTAGATCATTTCTAGCATAATTAAGTGTAAAAAATAAAACCAACATATGAGGAAATAGCCATCGAATCGGAAATTGAAAAGAATCCAATAATGATGCAAAGGAAATCGGCAGCATTCCACCCGTCAAATAAAGTAGACTATCACAGATTGATACTCCTTGCTTTTGAAAAACATCCAGATTTTCTGCTAAAGTTTCACCAGACCAGAAAATATGAAGCACATCCATGAAAAAGTACAGGAAGAAAAACAAGCTTACACCACCCGCAATCACCCATTTTACCAATGTCTTTCTATAATTTTGAATAAAATCATATTTGATTAGTCTAAAAAATTTCACGCCTACACCCCCTAATCAGAACAATAGAAGACGTTATGGTCGACAGAAAAAAAATCCAAATTAATACAACCCATCCTTTTACATAATTCGGTGCTGACATTGGATGAAGAATATTCAGTGGCGATATTTCTATATAGCTGATGTAATATAAACAAGTTTTTGCCGAATCTGCCAACAATAATAGCAGAAGCGGTGCAATCACCGTTACCAGACGAGAATGCACAAAAAAAGCTGTTGCCAGAGAAAGCCAGGCAAATAGCCCCCCAAACACCAAATCAATTGCAATCACCACCATAATATATCCCAATGGATGAGTATAAAATAATTCAGCAAACATATCTCCATGAATAATTGCCGTATACGGACTATATATCACACTTGTTTTTATCGCCGGGACATATAAAGCTGTAATTAGAACACTAAACAACTGAGGTAAAACCAGGAGCATACCGCCTCCAAAGAACGACACCAGCAACTTAGCGATAAAATAATATCTTCGTCCGCTAAATGGAACCGCCACATGCAGATACCCACTGTGCAGCTCTTCTGAAAAGTGCCATCCGAACGGCAAAGCTGCGATTAATGGTGACAAAAGGTAGAACATTGTAGCCCCCATCGACTGCTTATCTGCTCCTATCCAGCTATTATAAAGCGTCTGCATTGCCAAAATATTCTCTTTACTTTCTGTATTGCTGCTTTCCAACACTGCAAGCATTCCTCCACTTCCAAGTTCACTGTAATAAAGCTGCCCTGTATACAGTACACTCATAAACACAAATATAGTTCCTATCCCCAGACAAATCCAAAACAAAGAATTGTCTTTCAGCTTCTTCATTTCCGTTTTTATGCAACATCCCATAATAAAAATCTCCCAGTTCTGCTCATTTCACCTGTTACCGAATTAATTCCGGCGAAAGGTAAAGCACTTGTAAATCTTCTACAGATTGTGCTTCATCCATACTGTACCAGAGACAAAGTTCCCCATTTTCCCCAGCCCGATATTCTTCTTCACTTAAAAAAAAGCCTAAAGAATATGTAACACTTTCTCCTTCCGGCGGGATCGAAATTTCGAAATAATTACTTGCTCCAATCTCTCCAATGTCCAAATACACTGGTTCGTATCCATGTTCCATATCAATGCGGCTTACCATGTCTGGTTCTGCTTCTGGTAAATACGCAGCACTCAAATTTTTCAACGTGACCGGACAAAATATATTTACATAGGCCTGATCTGGAAAATCTCCTTCATAATCAGCAGTGCTGGTTCTGCTTATCGTAACGAGCATAAATTTAAAATCTTTGCCCGTTTCGCTTAACATAACTCCATAATCACTCAAGCTGTCAATGGATATATTTGCCTCTGCCAGATTATCATACAATTTCCAACTGTCCACATGATAAGTACCACCTTGATATTGAACCTGTAGTGAATCTTGTTGAAATAATTCATCATTACTACTATATTTATCTGTACTCATGTCAGCATCTTCTGTCTTTTTTTCCTTGTATGAAAGATTCAGCGGCTTTCCTTCTTCACAAGCACTAAAAAAAGCAACTGTCGATAACATTACAACTAAAAAACAAATTCTACTTTTCACTATCATATCCTCCTGGTTCAAAAAAATAAACAGAGAGCAACAGTGTCCATATAACTACTATGTAAGCAACCATCACGCTCTGAACTGTTTAGATGTATCAATGACAACAATTTTCATTATCCTTATTTTTGCCATGATTTCAACCGCTTTTGCACCAAACGACATTTACAGTTCGTTTTTGGTCGATTTATATATTTTTTCAACCCACGGTTCTTGTAAAAAGAAATACAAAACTCATAGCGAACCAAAATTATAATTAATTTGTCTTTTCATACGCATTTTTTGCATTTGGGAATTCTATATGATATGATGTATCTGAATTTTTATAGAAAGTCCGGTGGGAAAATGCGTATTTTAATTTGTGATGATGATGCTCTGATAATCGAACAGTTACAAAAATATATCGAATCTTACTTTGAATCAAACCATTTAAAATGTCCCAGATTAGTCTCATTTACCAGTGGTGAATCTTTATTAGCTGATAAAGACGAAAAAGATATTGTTTTTCTGGATATTGAAATGCCCGGAATGAATGGAATTTATGTAGGAAATAAATTAAAAAAAGCAAACAAAAATGTCATCATTTTTGTTGTTACTTCTTATTCTGAATATTTGGATGAGGCAATGCGTTTTCATGTGTTCCGCTATCTTTCCAAACCTTTAGACAAACAACGTTTTTTCCGAAATATGAAAGATGCCTTAGCTTATTACAATTCCATTACTACCAAAATCCCTGTTGAAACTAAGCAGGGAGTATATTCGTTTCCTGCTTCGCAGATTATTGCCATAGAAGCACAAGGACGAAAAGTAATTGTACATACGACCCGGCAGGATTTTGACTCTATTCATAATATGAATTACTGGTTGGAACAGCTCCCTAAAAACAGCTTTTTCCAGACACACCGGAGCTTTATTATCAATTTCGAACATGTAGTGGACTTTGATCATTCCACCATACATTTATCAGATCAGCAAATTACCGCTTACCTGACACGTAGAAAATATAGTTCCTTTAAAAATGCTTATTTAATATATCTGGAAAGTATGAGGTAAATATAGATGGAACATATTATTTTAATTTTTTTTAGTTTTTTTACAGAGGCAGTTATACTATGGCAATACGCATCCAGTCTTTTTACCCCCTCTCATAGTAGTAAAATAAGGTTGGCATTATTAAGTACTCTTTATGCAATACTGTTTCTTCTATCCCTTCTTGGACAAACAGGGCTTAATATTATCAGCTTTTTTATGATTAACACTGCTTTTCTTTATGCGTTGTTTAAACTCAAGTTGTTATTAGCCCTCTTCCATTCTGCTATACTTACAGCAATTATGGGGATATCTGAAATTGCAGTTTTGGGGATTATATCAAGATTTTTTCCGCATTTTCTCTTAAAAACAGATGCCGGACTTGTTTTTTATACGGTTTTTAGCAAGATTTTCTTTTTTGCAGTCATCTATTTATTAATTCATCTGTTCAAAGGGAAAAAATTAAATCAGGAACAGTACGATCATTCCGAACTTCTTTTGATGTTAATTCCGGTTTCGTCTATTTTTATAATTTTTACTTTTGCCGCAATTGGCGAAACATCCGCCTTTGCACCACCTGTTGATTTTATGGTAACAATCTGTGCGGTTTTTCTGCTTATGGTCAATTTGCTTGTATTTGGAATCAACCAATATAATCAAAAAAAATCGCAGGAATTTACCGATATACAGTTACTGCTCCAAAAAGAATCCGATTCCGTTGAATACTATGAAATGATGCTTTCACAAAATGAGAACCAGAGTATTCTGATTCACGACATAAAAAAACATCTTCAATCTATCAAATTACTGAATGAACAAAAAGCTTCTGATAAAATAAATGCTTATATACAACAGCTTATGGAATCTTCTGACTTGAAAGAAACCGTAAAAATCTGCGATAATGAAATGCTGAATGCAATTCTTTGCCGCTATCAGCGACAATGCAATGATAAACATATTGTTTTTCATACTGATATCAGAAGCGGAACTGTCCAAAATATTCATCAGCACGATTTAACATCGTTATTCTGTAACTTATTGGATAATGCAGTAGAATCAGCAAAAAATATCCCTGATTCTTTTATTGAGCTTACAGTACAAAAAAAGGAACATTCACCTTTTATCATTATCATAGTCATAAATTCCTGCAGAAGTACCCCTGTGTACGATCACGATGGACTGCCTGTTTCTCATAAAACAGGCAAAGACAGACATGGATTCGGAATCAAAAGCATTAAAAAAGTTGTGAAACAATATCAGGGAAATTTACAGATGTATTATGATAATAATTCAGGTACTTTTCATACAATCATAACCCTGAAACAGAAAGATTTTACTTAGGGACGCTTCTTTTGCCATGAGGAGCGCCCTTTGTCTATATTGACATGACAAAGGGCGCTCCTCATGACAAATGCAACGTCCCTGAATCGCAATACTATTCTAATATTAAAGTGGAAATACTGTCTCCCGGTATATGGAAGCGTGCGATTTTTCCTTCTACACGCAGCTGTATCATTTTTCTTTCCGGACTATTATGCATAATCACCAGTACACAGCTTCCATCCGGGTTCTGTGCAGCAGTCATTTCCATATCCGGCGAGAAGGATGAACATCCGATACGGACTGCACCCGGCTGGATGTATTTGCTGAAATGTTCAATGGCATGGAACATGGGCTTTATTTCTACTGTGTCCGTCGTCGTATCACAGATAATCGGTGCTCCGCAGTAATTTCCCACATGGTTTGGTCCACCGATTTCATCCAGCACCAGATTCCAGTCGAGCCAGCTGTTCATGCCGTGATTCAAATCACCGATAATATCATGGGCGTACATTTTTGCATGGCGCACATCATCCCCTGCTGCGGCTCCATAGCGGGCCAGTTCCACACAACCCTCACTGTGCATCAGTTTCAGTTCCGGAAAATCTTCCCGTACCATCTGCAGGGTATCAAAATGATCTCCTGAGTACCAGTGATATGCCACACCTGCCACCATTCCTTTGGTGGTATCATCTGCAATTGCACAGGCTCTCTCATAAACCCTTTCTTTGTTATGATCCCAGATATAGATTGCCACATCCAGATCATTTTTCTGCAGAGTCGGATACAGATAATCCCGAAGGAATACCTTTTCCTCCTCCGCCGTATACTCACAGGAATCCCAGGTCTGCACTGCCAGCGGCTCGTTCTGTACTGTCATACTCTGCACAGGAATGCCCAGTTTCTGATACTCTTTCAAATATTTTACAATATAATCCGCATAGGTCTGATAACACTCTTTTTTCAGATGACCTCCCCCATTGCGAACCCCTGTATCTTTCATAAATGCCGGCGGAGACCATGGAGACAGAAGCATACCCAGCGGTTTTCCTGCTGCCTTCGCACACAGTTTCACCAGCGGCTGTACATATCTGGCATCACGCTCCAAATTGAAATCACCAAACTCCGGATCATCCGGATTACTTACCGCACAGTAGTTGTCAATAGAGAAATCACAGCTATCCATATGAATGCGTCCCAATGTATAACCGATTCCATCTTTTCCATAATAGCCTTCCACTACTTTTTTATAATTTTCTTCACTCATCCGGGCCAGGGTATAACCGGCTGACTCTGTCAGTGCCGCACCAAAGCCTTCGATTGTCTGATACTTCTTCTGAGGATAAAGATTTACTACGAACATTTCCTGTTCTTTGGTATCCGGAATCAGACCGATTTCGTAAGTCTGTTTTTTCAGACCTTCTTTTGCTAAAATTGTAGAATACATGTGTAACTGTTTCATTGCATTACCTCCCAAAACATTTTAATTCCCGCGAGCAACGAGCCAAGTAGCCGCACTTGTGCGGATATTTGGCGACTGCCGCAAGGATCAAATACCCCTTTGCTTGCAGCGGGGTATTTGATTTAGAGCAAAGTGGTAAGATGGAAAAGGATGGGTCAGTACTTCTACCAACCCATCCCTTCTACATTCTATTTCCTGTTATTTTAAACCTACAACATATTCGTCCAGCTGTTTCTGGAATTCTGCACGTACTTTTTCGATACCTGCAGCTTCCATCTTCTTCTGATAGTCAGCCAGTCCTGCCTCAGCATCTGTGTAGCCAAGTTCCAGCGGCCACCAGTACTGCTGATGTACGTTCTGGCATGCAGCATATTCAGTCTCGATGCTGGAAGTGTCCAGAGTGAAGGATGAAAATTTTTCTCCTGTGTCGTCAGCAGCAATCATTTCTTCAAATGTGTCTTTCCACTGATTGTAGGATTCCGGTGTTCCCTCAACATCTCTGTTCAGCTCTGTTGTACGGGCTGCCCACATAGCAGAAGTAGAATAGTTGTTAGTATCCAGCAACTTATACTGACCTTCATCGTTCAGTTCATAAGAAGTACCAAGGATACCATACATGAATGCATCATATACTTCCTGATCGGATGTGATCAGATCCCAGAGCTGCATAGCTCTTTCCGGATTCTTAGAAGTATTGGAGATAACCATTACGTCCTGTGTAAATGGCAGGTGGCTCATATATTTTACAAAGTTAGAATATTCACAGCCATATTCCGGATGCATGGTTGCATAGTTCTGCAGGTTATCCAGATTGTGTACTTTAACAGCAGCTTTACCATTCTGGAACTTGGTGGAATCTGTATCAGACAGAGCTGATTTTGTAAAGAATCCTTTTTCGTTCCATCTGTTCATCATTTCCAGGAAATCGCCAATTTCTTCTGTCTCATAGTAAGTAAACAGCTGCGGATTTTCTTCTGTAGGATCATAGAACAGGAAATCGTTGGATGCTCCCTTGGAAGACTGATAGCCCAGAGACCACATATAAGTATCATCCATTTCGGAACCTGCCTGATAGATTTCCAGTGGTTCCAGTTCCGGATGAGTAGCTTTCACGATATCCAGGTACTCTTCCAGATCTTCAAAGTTTTCCATCTTGCCGTCCCAGTCGGTTCCCTCCATGATATCGGTACGATAGATTGGACCATATCCACGGTAGGTTGCCAGCTGTGTCGGTACGCAGTAATAAGAACCATCTACAGTTGCCTGAGCCTTTGCAGCATCACTTGTAGCAGCGAAGTTAGTTGGTGCATAGGTTGGCCACAGTTCGTCCAGATTTTTGAATGCACCTTTCTGAGCCAGGGATTTGAAGTTCAGCCAGGTTGCACAGTAAGCCATATCAAATTCTTCTCCTGATGAGAACAGCAGCGGATATTTGTTGGCATAGTCGGACCACGGAATCCAGTTTACGCTCAGTGTACAGTTCAGTTTTTCTTTAATCAGTTTGTTGAAGTTTTCGTCCACAGCATCCTGTCCTGCCGGTCTGTCACTAACTACATACATGGTCAGGTTTACTTCCTTGGAAGTATCTCCTGCATCTTCTCCTGAACTTGCGGATGAAGAATCACTCTTATTAGAAGATCCTCCGCATCCAGCCAGAAGGCTCGCTGTCATGACAGTACCAAGTAATACTGCAAGTAATCTTTTTTTCATGTTAATTCCTCCTTTTCTTTTCCATATCTTAATCGGTCAACCCTTAACAGAACCGACTGTGATACCAGCTACAAAGTATTTCTGTACAAATGGATATACCAGAATGATCGGGCCTGTTGCCACAACGGCCATGGCCATTTTCAAACTGTTGGACGGCAGATCAGCTACCACGATACCTGCCTGACTGGCGATACGAGCCAGTGCCTGTGTCTGCTGCAGAAGATTGTACAACATATACTGCAGCGGGAATTTTGTATCTGTATTCATATACAGCATTGCATTGTACCAGTCATTCCAGTATCCCAGTGCCAGGAACAGACCGATGGTGGCAAGTCCTGATTTCAAAAGGGGCAGAATAATCTGGATGAAAATTCTGTACTCATTGGCACCGTCAATCTTGGCAGATTCAATCAGCGCACTTGGGATAGAAGAAGCAAAGCTTCTCATAATCAACAGGTAGAATACATTAAATACCGGCGGCAGAATCAGTGCCCACAGACTGTCTTTCAGGTGCAGATACTGGATATAGAAAATATATGTACAAACCATTCCACCGTTAAACAATGTTGTAAAGTAGAAGAAAAATGAAAATTTATTTCTGTACTTAAAGTCCTTTCTGCTAAGTACATACGCAGTCATGGTGGTCAATATCAGGCCCAACAGCACACCTACCACAGTAATCAGGATAGAAACACCGTACGCCCGTATTACTGTCATCGGAGTCCTGAAAATCAGTGCATACGCTTCTGCTGTAAATTCTTTTGGCAGAAGGCTATACCCATGGAAACGAATATAACTTTCTGATGTAAAAGAGCCGGAAACCAGAACGATAAACGGAACCAGACAAATCAGAGCCATCAGAGCCACAAACACATAACAGATAATGTAAAATGCTCTGGATGAAGCACTAAGTTTAATCTTACTGGCTTTTGTATTAGCGTTATTATTTGCCATTTCTGTTTTCCTCCTTCCTAGAACAATGCATAGTCTTCATCAATACGTTTTACAATCGTATTAACAAGCATAATAATGATAAAGCAAAGTAACGACTGATAGAACGCCGCCGCTGCCGGCATACCCATATTCGCACTCGTCAGCAGGGATCGGAATACGAATGTATCGATTACGTCTGTAGCCTCATACAACTGTCCATTGTTACCAACGATCTGGTAGAACATTTCAAAATCGCCTCGCAGGATACGTCCTACCTGAAGAAGAATCATGGTAACCAGTGTCTGACGGATACATGGAATCGTGATAAAACGGATTCTCTGGAAAATTGTCGCACCATCGATGGAAGCCGCTTCATAAATTTCTGCATCTACACCCATAATAGCTGCAATATAAATA
This sequence comes from Oliverpabstia sp., assembly GCA_051879295.1. Classification (GTDB taxonomy): domain Bacteria; phylum Bacillota; class Clostridia; order Lachnospirales; family Lachnospiraceae; genus Oliverpabstia. Next base: position 9,395 of record JBJELT010000158.1, read on the forward strand.
ACAGAGTTATATCCACACCATTTCCATGAGTTGAAACAGCAGATAATGTATTTCCATACACCCGGTATTTCATAAAGGTTGATTTTTTCTCCGCCCAATGCTGTAATGATAGAGTTCAAAATACCCGTCTCATAATTGAACAGTGCAAATACGAAGGTTCCTACGATTACCCAGGAAATAAAGTATGGCAGGAAAATAATGGACTGTGTGATTTTCTTGAAAATCACATTGGTAATCTCAGTAATGAAAATGGCAATCAGCACTGCCAGCAGCTGAGAAGTAATCAGGTTCAGCAGGTTATACAAAATGGTATTTCTGGTAATCAACCAACCTGTTCCTGAAGCAAACAGATATCGGAAGTTTTCCAGACCATTCCACTCACTGCCGAACACGCCAAGGTCGAATCGGTAGTTCTTAAACGCCAGAACCAGACCGGACATTGGCAGGTACATGAATACGATGGTGAAGATCGTCGCCGGGAGCAGCATCACAAACAATGCATGATTCTTCTTCAGCTCCTGGCCAAAGTTTTTAAAATACTTTCCCATATGTTCTCTCCCTTCATAATAAAATATGAACTATTTATAAATTAATTATAAATATCCTATGGACAATTTGTAGATAACAAAACTACGAAAATAAGGAAAATTTTATGTTTTTTAAAAAAGTGCCGGGAGTGAACGAAAAAACACCTGGTTTTCCGTCAAAATGTATACTTTTTTGTTTCGTTGGTAAGGGGACGGAAAATTTTTATCATTTTTTCAGAAGCAGGCCGTTCCTCCTCAGCTAGCCGCTAACTGCGACTATATTGACGCTCAGGAAAGCCTTCGCGCCAAAGTCTCCGTAAGCGTCGGACGCCTTAGTGTGTGTAGCAACCTGCCAGTGGCCGGTTGCGGAGCTCTTCGGACTCACTTTCCCCAATGCTTCTGAAAAAATGATAGGAAGTTTCCTGTTCTCTCCCAAACGTAACAAAATGCGTGGGGAGAAATAGATGTTGTACTTTTAGGCAAGTAATATCCGTTTCAAAAATAGCAATTATTGTGATTAAAGTTTCACATACATTCCTTCTGGGCGCATTTTGTTTCGTTTGGAATAAGACAGGAGAATCTATGGTATTTTTCAGAAGCATTGGGGAAAGCGAGTCCGAAAATATGCACTTAGCAAGACTTTGGCGCGAAGGCTTTCCTGAGCGTCAATTAGTCGCGCTTAGTGCAGAGTTGAGGAGGAGCGGCCTGCTTCTGAAAAATACCATAGATTCTCCGTCCCCCTTCCATAACGAATTACAAAAAAAGTATACATAAAAAACGGAGCACCGTGATAACTTCTTATTCACAGTACTCCGTTAACTCATGTTTAATCTGTCTCATCTACTATAATCTGTACCTGCCTGCAGAATTCATCCAAGTTTATTTCATCTGCTGCATATCTCTGGAAAAGTTTTCCTGTATCTTTAATATCCTCCATAGGATAACTGGTAAATGGTCTGGCTTTCAGTTCTACATTTTTCACATAATTTCTCATTACATCCATATCAGGAACACTAAGATCTTCTTCCTCAATAATATCAAGTCTGGCTGGCAAACAATGCATTGCCTGAGAATATGCTATACTGCCTTCACGACTTGCTGCATATGCGAGAAATTTTTTTGCTGCCTCTTTGTTTTGAGAAGCTTTATTCAATACATACTGCCAGGTAGCAACATTGGTAATATTCTCTTTGAACAGCGGAACCTCTGCTGCATGAATCTTATCTTCACCGTATACGCCGGCACGCATAAAAACATCTATAGATCCACTGTACATAAAAATTGACCCATACTGTCCGGATATAAATTTCTGTTCCATCTGCTCATATTGATCCACAAGCTGTTCTTTTGGAACATAACCTTCCTCCATCATATCATGAAGATAGACTACTGCTTCTCTGGTATTTTCGTTTGACCAATCCTGGTAATCACCGCCAAACATATTAACAAATTGAGACAGATCGTTATATACATAAGATTCCTCCCATGCACTTCCGTAACCATAATTATGATATCCATAATTTACTGACAGAAGTTTATCAAAATCCTCTTTTGTATTTATTTCATTCAGTTCAGCCTCGGAAAGATATTGTTCATTTACCCAGAATAACATAATATCCATAAGATAGGGTACAGAATAAACTTTCCTATCCACCATAGCGATTTCTTCCATATAGTCCTTAGGATAGCAGGAAAGAATTTCATCCGACATTACATCCTGTCCCAGACATTCCAGATATCCCTGTGACTTGAATTCGCTCATCATCTCATCATTTACCGCAATAATATCCACAGAATCATCACCTGATGAAAGAATAGTTGAAATTTTAGCATGGCGGTTATCTGCATTTTGAGGACTGGTAACAACATTAATATTTATTTGAAGTTTTTCTTCCGTTTCTTTAATAAACTGCTGAAATTCTTTCTTATTTCCATCTACATGCATCAAGGTAATTTCTTCAGAATATTCATTTTCATCCAGAGCTTCTTCTATTTGATTTTCCTCAACACCACACCCAACGCATAATAACATAATGGAACATATAAATACTAAGACCAGTTTTTTCACACCGTATCCCCCGTCACTTTATCTTGGCCAACGATCCTCTTTTTTCATAAGTGGTACAAAGTTCTGATGTGGCTCTGTCTGATACCAATACGCAACGCTTGCCACATCATCCTGACGTTCAAACAATCCTCTGTATCCAACACCAATCTGCTGAATAGTCACTTTCAGATCTTCATCAAAGCAGACCGGATCCTGGATATGCCACCGGTAAAAACCTCTCATTGGCATGCAATCATCATTATGATACAAATTATGAATTTCTTCATCATGGGATGAATAATACGGATATCCAAGATATGGTGTACAATAATTCTGTTCCACCGTCTTGCCATCTACCTGTTTTGCGAAACTCCAAGAACCTCCAAAATAATCTTCTGTTCCTGTACCGCAAATGGTTGGATACTCTTCATCCCCATCCATGTAAAACTTGATTTCACCTTCACCCCACCAGTATCTCTCCAGTGTTGTGAGTGCCATGTAAGTTCCAACATAATGACCTTTTCCTTTTACCTGGTCAAGGATTACATAATCTTTCTGAAGCTGCGTAATTTTCTCACGTCTCCACTGTGCATGGAAATATGCAATATCCTCCGGCAGCTCTTCATGAAGACAATAATCTACCTGATAAAAGAATGCAGGAATTGGATTGGCATGTTGATTTTCCAGTGTAATTTTCGCTTTTCTTCTGAAAGGCATCTGGAAATAACAGTTCATACCTCTGCTTGGCACCACCACGATTGGAACTGAATTTACGATACATTCTCTTCCGAAACCACAGCAGAAGAAATCTCCAAGAGGACTTTCCACAGAAGGTTTCTCTTCATCATCCCAGTACATACGAAGCACCAGATCCCGAAGGACAAAACAATCTGCTTCTGTAGTTTTATTTGTAACGGTAATCCAGATATGGTTGATCACACCCGATCCGTCAATTTCTGCCAAAGTAACTGTTTCTCCACTGGGAATATCTCTCAGACATGGACTTCCTTTTCTGGACGGTCCCAGATGGCTGGCAGCCATTCCGCCTTTTCCTTTTTCCCCCCGGGGATTTTCAGCATTGATTGCCCGACTTTTCACATGCTTTGCCAATGGCAATGTTCCCAAACTTCCTGACATATCAAACATTTTCACACCTTCCTCTCTTAAGCTTTCACGCCGCCTGCCATAATACCATCCATAATCTGTTTTTCAAATATCGCTACAAAAATGATAATCGGCAGAAGAATAATCCACCCCATAGCACTTACCAGATCCCAAGGAACTCCATACATGTTATCCCGAAGCGGAAGCTGTACGATAGCTACGGACAATACCTGAATACCATTGGAATAATATAATGGAGTGAAGAAGTTATTCAGGCATGTAATAAAATTGATGATACAAACTGTTGCAATAGCCGGTTTCATCAGCGGAATCACCACCTGAAATAATCTTTGTGTAAAGGTAGCCCCATCTATGGCAGCTGCCTCTTCCAGAGAAACCGGTATTTCACCTACAAAGTTATTTAAAATCAAAACCGTAAACGGGATTACCGCACTGATATACAGAATAATCAACCCCGGATAGGTATCATACAGCCCAACTTTCTGCATAAATTCATACAGCGGTCTGGCAGTAACCACTTCCGGAATCAGCATGGTAGCAAGAATAAATCCAAAAGCAACTTTAATTCCTTTTGACTGAAATCTGGCAAAGCCATAAGCAGCCATAGCACATAAAATGGTGCTGATCACCAGAGTAATCCCAACAATGAATACTGTATTTCCTATTTTATCAAGAAGTCCAACATTTTCAATCAAAAATTTGTAACTATCCAATGTGGGATGGTCCGGCAAATAATCAATAGGCATTTTGAACAGTTCTCCTGGTGGTGTGATGGAAGATATAAATATCCAGAAAACAGGGAATAGAATAAAAAATGCCACGATTGCAAACAGCACCCAACGTCCTGCTGCCACACAACCTTTATAAAACTGATATTTCTTACTGTTTTTCATCAATGTCCCCTCCTAATCAGAATATTTACTCATAACCCGGATATTAAACCAGCTGAAAACTGCCATAACTATAAACAACATCACAGCCAATGTTGATGCATAACCTACATTCAGATTTGTAAATGCCTCCATAGTAATACGGTATGCAATCAGTGAAGTATCCTCACCGGGACCGCCGGATGTCATAGCATACACCAGATCAAATGTAGTCAATCTCCAAAGGGTAAATGGTATACAAAGAGTTATTACATTTTTAGTTATTAATGGAAGGGTAATTCTGAAGAAGCTCTGAATACCATTCGCTCCATCAACTTTAGCAGCCTCATAAATATCACCTGATATAAACTGCAGTCCTGACAGAACCAGAATAGCAAAAAACGGAAGATCCTTCCATAAATCCATTGCAATTACTGCTGCTCTGGCCGAGCCTGTATTAATCAACCAGTTATACTGAAAATCCGACACAAAACGACGAATCAAGTCATTGATCAGACCGTAATCGTTGTTAAATGCCCATTTTGCCGCCATACCTATTACAACCGCCGGCATTGCCCAGGGAATCAACACAATTGTTCTCAGAAAACGACGTCCTCTGAATTTCATGTTCAAAATTAAAGCAAGAGCTACTCCGAGGACTACGTGAAATATCATGGATACCACAACAAAAATCACTGTAAACTTAACAGATGTAATTACTTTTGCATCTTTGAATACATTTACATAATTAGCTAATCCAACAAATTCATTGACACCGGACAAAATTTTTATATCAAACAAACTATTTTTCAAAGTTACCAGAATTGGATACAGCGTTGTAAATCCCCGGATGATTGCTACCGGAAGAATCAGTATCCATGGTATCCACTTCATTGATTTTTTACTGATTGTCACCTTTTTTTCTCCTCTTACATATATATTCGTATCTCAGGATAAAGGGCACCGCATGAAGATTTATTTCTGCGATGCCCCGATAACTGCTTTTTATAATTTACAGAAACTGTATTCTTCCCTGTACTTTTACACAACGGTTTTTATGCACTGTATTTTTCTACCAGTTCCTGCGCTTTTACACAAAATTCATCAACAGTGATTTCATCTTTCATACATGACTGGAAAATAGTTCCCATATCTGTAATGAATTCCATGGTCTGCGGAAGCATCGGACGTCCCTGTACATTACATTCTGATGCATATCTGCTGTACATTTCTTTTGCAGGATCTGTGTCAGGTACTATTTTTTCTGCTACATCTGCTCTTGCCGGATAACGGTCAAATGCTTTATAGGAAGTTTCCATTCCGCCTTCATCTGCCATATACTGCAGGAACTTAATTGCAGCTTCTTTATTTTTGGAAGCAGAGTTCAATACATAACTCCAGGAATCTGTGAAGATTGCTCTTTCCCCTGTTCCGCTGAAATCCGGTACCATAGCCATATGGATTTTATCTTCTCCCAGCATACCTGCTTTTTCATAATCAGTTCCAAGTCCCCACATAAACAAGCTGCCGTATTTTCCGTCATTTGCCTTCGGATTCATCTGTTCGTATTTATCAGCAATCTGATCGATTGGTGTCTGGCCATTTGTTACCATATCATGCATAAACTGAATTGCTTCTTTATTTGCAGAATTTGTCCAGTCAAAATAGTCACCACCGAACATATTTACAAACTGTGCAATTTCATTGAATACATAAGTTTTTTCCCAGGAACCGCCATATCCATATCTTCCATCACCTGAAGCAGCTTCCAGATATTTTACAAAATCTTCTTTTGTATCAATAGAAGTGATTCCCACTTCGTCCATGATTTCCTGATTTACCCAGAATGCCAGATATCCCGCATATCCAGGTACTCCTACGATATTACCATCTTTATCGGTAATCATCTGTTCCAGATAACCCTGTGCAAATTCACCTCTGATATCCTCTGTCATAACAGTGTCATTCAGACCTTCCAGCCATCCTGAATTTTTAAAAGAAGCACTCATCTCATCATTAATCTCAATAATATCCACACTTGCATCACCTGTAGATAAAATTGTTGTAATTTTCTGCTGACGGGTATCGGAATCTGTCGGAGCTGCGATCACATTGATATTCAGTCCTGTTGCTTCCTCCACATTCTGAAGCCACTCATCAAAATCTGCATCTGTTGTGTTGATACTGTACAGTGTCAGATCATATTCTCCATCACTCTTTCCTGATGCCTCTGTACCATCTGTTGTTGATGTGGACTTATCAGAATTTCCTCCACCACATCCTGTAAGCATTCCTGCTGCCATTGCTGCACAAAGCATAAGGCTTACCACTTTCTTCTTCATTCGTTCCTCCATTCCCGGCATCTATCTTTTCGTCTGCCGTTTGTTATTTTTGATAGGTAAAAAATAACAAAAAAATGAAAGAACCTAAATACAATATTTTTTGATTCATTTATATTATTTTTATCTTTGTTGAAATCCGATTATTCTTTTTTTATAATGTAAACACAGTATAACAGCTTTCAAATACTGCTGTTATGCAGGAAAGGGATTTACAGTCATGAAAAATATTTATAAAAAACTACGCTCTATATTTTCCGGTTTTCGTACCAAACTGCTTGTGGCTTTTTTCATATGTACTTTACTTCCTTTAAGCATTATCGGAATCATTTTTTATCATGTGACTTACGATATTGCATCTGACAGAATCATAAACTCCACCATTCTCGCCGATGACCAGTTAAACACTCAGATCAATGACCGGATAAAACAAACGGAAAATGTGGCTGATTCTATTCAGTACAATATGTACACTCTTTCTCATTACGGCAGTGATCTGGATGAATACCTCTCTGTATTTAATGAGGTTCGCAATAATATTTACCTCTACAAAACTACTTTTGGTTTTCATCATATTATGATTTTTCTTCCGCAAAACCAGATCGGATCTGCAGAAGGTCTTTATTTTTATCCGATGAAAGATTTTTCAGATTATTATCTGCCTGATGATCAGCTGAAAAATCCAGGTACAGATTCTATATGGTTTTATCAGCCCAATCTGAAACTACCTTTCGTATTATCTCAGACAGACTCGGGAAATGATGTAATTGTCTGCTGCCGGGTTCTGCGCAATCAAAGCAGCCAAAAATTGGAATACGCTTATTTGATTCTTCTGAATCCGGACGAATTTTCAGATATTTTAGAAGAAACTTTTTCTGATTCCCGAATTACCAGCTATATCATATCGGACGACAGAAAAATCATGGCACATACCGATGCTGCCAAATGTGGTACCCGACTGACACAAGAAATTTTTTCATCTATTTCTTCTCTTGCTGAAACTACATATATTGAAAATCAAATTCATTATCACTCTGTCCGACTGGATAACGGCTGGTATCACGTGACAGAAATCCCGGAAAGCTATATCAGGGAAAACACACGGATTCTTTTGAAAACGATTTTGATTACTATAATCATCACAATACCTCTGACTATATTAATCATTATTCTGATTTCAGGAAATCTCACCGTACGTCTTCGATGTCTGTCAAATGCCATGCAAAACTTTCATCTGGGCAAAGAGATTTCCCTTAATGATTTGATACCATCTTCCAAAGATCCTTCTTTTTATGATGAAATAGACACCCTGGGACTTACTTTTACCAATATGCAATCTTCCCTGAATGAAAATATGAAATCCATTTTGGATTTGTCTCTTTCAGAGGAAAAATTAAAATACCAGCTGCTGCAATCCCAGATTAACCCTCATTTTCTCTACAATATTCTGGGAACCATTAAAACCTGCCAAAGTTTGGGAAAACTGGATATTGCCGATCAGATGATCACTGACCTGACACGTTTTTACCGGTTATCTCTGCGTAAATCGAAAGACCGTATTTCTATAAAAGATGAATTGGAAATTGCACGGCTTTATCTGGAAATGGAAAAGCTCTGCCACAACGACACTCTGTCCTGGGAAATACATGCAGAAGATGGTATAGAAAATTACCTAATCTGCAAATTTACATTACAACCGTTTCTTGAAAACTGCATTCAGCATGGATATTCCCGGAACACTACCAGTATTCATATCATACTGAATATCATGTATGGAGATGATGAAGTTATTATTACCATCACAGATAATGGTATCGGAATACAACCGGAGCAACTGAAAGAATTGCAGGATACATTGGAAAATAAAACTGTTAACTATGAAAAGCATTTTGGAATAGGAAATGTAAATAAAAGGATTTCAAGCCCTTCTTTCGGTAATGGATCTGTACAAATCGAAAGCACACCCGGAGAGGGAACTGAAGTTACCATTATTTTTGAACAAATGGAGGAATAATAATGAAAAAAGTGATGATTGTAGATGACAATTATCTTTCCACAGAAGGTATCATAAAAAATATCAATTGGGAACGTTTAAATGCAGAAGTGACTCACATTGAAAATAACGGAGAATCGGCCATAGAAGCCATCAAAAAAGAGCCCGTAGACCTTATTATTTCCGATATTGAAATGCCGAATCTGGATGGGATATCCATGAGCAGTCTTGCTATCTCCATCAACCCCTTAGTAAAAATCATACTTATTAGTGCATATGATAAATTTGAATATGCCAAACGTGCCATCCGCCTGGGTGTCTGTGATTATATTGAAAAACCTTTGGATTATAATTATCTTACAAAAAAAATTGAACATGCATTTGCTGCCATTGACCGGGAGCATCGCAATATGGAGTTGTTGAAACAAAGCCGTCCGGTTTTGACAGAAAAGTTTTTCCTGGACCTTCTTCATTACTCCGGCAATGATGCACACACACATCTGGGAAGATATGCAGAGTATCTGAATCTAAAACTGGATTACAATAGTTTCTCTGTTATTAAACTGGAAATAGAAAATTCTGCTTTCATAGAAACAGAACTGGGTATCACACAATATCAAATGGAACTGATGAATGTGATAGATTTGCTTCAGGAAACTTTCAGCGTATTTGATACCATTTACTTTGTGAAAGAATTCAGTGGTATTATCTGTATCTTGGCACAAAACACAAATAACTCCAATCATTTCTTTCAGGTTATTCATAAAACCGTCTCAACGTTTATTGATACCTATAAAGATGGCGTACTTCAGTTAAATATTGGAATCGGAACGATCGTAAACAACATCTGGGATTTGCATATTTCCTTTGAAAATGCTTCACATGCTCTGAAATACCGTTTTTTCTTTCCTCATCAGAATATATTTGATGCAAAAGAAGCTATGGGAAAAGAATTCAGTCTGCTCTCCTTCTCAGATTCACGGGAGGAGGAACTCATACAGCTGATCTGTCAGAAAAATACGCAGGCAATTGACCAATGGTTACATAATTTTTTTCAGGATTTGTCTCAGAAATGCTACACAAAAAATATTCTGTTTATCAGAATTTATTCTCTGTTGGGTCGTATACTGAAATTTCTCTACGAGTTAAATATTGATACTTCAGATCTGGAAAATAAAATTATATCTGTTTACAATCAATTTGACCAGTTCAGCACTTATGAACAATTTTATCATTGGATGAATGATTTGTGTATTTTGGTCTGCCAAAAACTAGATACTTCCCTGAACTCCTACCACAATCAACTGTGCGAGTTGGTTCAAAGTTATATTATAGAAAATTTCGAAGACAATACGCTTTGTCTGAATGACATAGCAAAACACGCCAATGTAAGCCCCGCTTATTTAAGTGCCCTGTACAAAAAGAACTGCGGACAGAGTATCAGCGATACCATATCTTCCTGCCGTATAGATAAAGCCTGTCAGTACCTGACAAAATCTAATCTGTCTCTGAAAGAAATAAGTACCAGATGTGGATATACGAATCAGTACTATTTCAGCAATAGTTTTAAAAAGAAACTTGGTATTTCTCCTTCTGTCTATCGGGAACAAAATACCCAACTCTCTTCATCATAAAAAGTACGCCTCCCAGCGTACTTTTTTATCCCAAAAGGCAATGTAACCATTACAGTCTTAGTGCAGGGTTGAGGAGGAGCGGCCTGCTTCTGAAAATCACAGAGATTCTCCGTCCCCTCCCTACAAACGAACCACAAAAAGTCACACCATCCGCTCCTCTGCCTCATCTATGGTCATGACGGGTATTCGTATCATGGCCGTTGTTCCTTGTCCCGGCTGGCTTTTATATTGTACGCCGTATTTTTCACCGAAGCACAGTTTGATGCGGAAGTTGATGTTTTTTACACCATATCCCTTTCCACTCTGCGCCATATCTACAGAGACTGCATCGTGGATCTGTTCCTCCGTCATTCCCGGTCCATCATCCTGGATACGGAACAGGATATCATCCTCCTGGCGCTGTGCAGTTACGTGAATCCTGCACTGTGATATGGCTGAATTTTCCGCGATTCCATGTACAATGGCATTCTCCACAAAGGGCTGCAGGATAATATTTAGACATGCCTTATGTTTCAAATCCTCGGGAATGTCCACCGTCATCTGAATCGCATTATCAAAATGATAATTTTCAATGTTAACATACACCTGGGTATGCTCTACTTCTTCCTCAATGCTAATGACGCTTTTCCCATGGTTCAGGCTGAGTCGGTAATAGCGTGCCAGATTCCAGGCAATTTTTTCAATATCGGATGCCCCGTAATCCATGGCGATCCAGTTGATCAGATCCAGCGTATTATACAGAAAATGGGGATTGATCTGTGCCTGAAGTGCGCGGATTTCCGCCATTTTTACATTTTTACCGAGCTGGTAATGCTCCTGCATCAGACGCTGAACTTCATTTACCATAAAGTTAAAATCCCGGTATACTGCCTCGATTTCGTCTCCCTCCGCACCGACAGGAAGCTGTACATTCAGATTACCGCCCTGCAGATCTGTCATCTCATTTCTCAGCCGGGTAAGCCTGCCCACATAGTAACCGGACAAAATAGTAGCTATAATCGCAATAACAAGTGCTATGATAACCGCAAATGCCACCAGCAATATGGCAATTATCCGATACTGCCCCTCATACTCCTCGCGGGATATCAGTGAAATCATCTGCCAGCCCCCAGCGCCCACATTCTGCCTGCTGCAGTAGTACTTTGATTCACCCAGAATAATGTTCTGAAAAGTCCACTCCTCTCCACTTCCCGGAAAAGATGACTGCTCAGCTATTCGTTCATACAGTTCCTGGTTGGACGTGACAATCATATTTCCACGGTCGTTCTGAAGATACACAAGACCCTCATGAGTGATATTGGCATTTTCCATTACGTTGATAAATTCATCCAGAGGAACACTCACACTACAGACCCCAATCTGCTGCTGCGTATTTTTTGACAAAATACGGTGATATAATGTCAGCATATCAACGGTATCAAAGTTGCTCAATTCCTTTCTCTCTTCGCTGTATTCCAGATAATCTTTTCCCCGTTTAAAATTTTCCAGCATGCGTTCATAGTCTTCCCGTTCTTCCAGTCTGGATTCTCCGTAAAAATAATAAGAATTAGAAGAATAAACCAGCGAATCCGGAACATACAGAATAAATCGGTAAATAGAATTGTCAAATTCAAACCTTCCAAATTCCTTGTTGAGCCGATAAAATTCATCATACTGGCTATCATAATTACGGTTTTCACGGAAAGTGTCTGAAGAGAGAATTTCCTGGACCTCTCCGTTATTTTCAATCATCTCACCCAGATATGTCATGTTCTGCACATAGTTTTCCAGGAAGGAAACTGCCTGACTGACAGACTGCTGGAAAGAATACTGCACCTGCTGTTTGTATTTATCCAGAATCTTCGGATAGAAAAGCATTAAAAGTAAAAACAACAGCAGAATAGGTGGTATTGAAAAAAACAAAATCATGCGTTTTCGCATGGACATTTTTCTGAATATCATTTTCATGGCATACCTATACTCTCTTTATACTCGGACGGCGTCTGACCTGTCTTTTTTTTGAAAATTTTTGCAAAATAATTGGCATCTGTATATCCCACCTGATCAGAAATCTGATAAAACTTCAGCCGTGGATTCTGCATCAGCCGCTTGGCATGTTCCACACGTACATCCACCATATACTGCCCGATTGTTATTCCCGTATTCTTTTTAAATAAGTTGCTGAGATAAGTGGGTGTAAGGCCCACATAATCGGCAAGCACACGAATAGAAAGTGTGCTGTCTACATGATACTTCAATATGTAATCCATCACCTGTTTGACAAGGTAAGTGCTGTTCTGTTCCGCCTCATCCGCAAATAATTCCTCTATTTCCTTCAGAAGATATTCATGCATTTCTTCATAAGTAACAGCATTTTCAAAAAAATCGGCATTCAGTTTATTCATAGAGACTTCTACATTTCCCGGATGGAATGACTGTTTTGCCCAGGCAATCGTCTGTGCCAGAGAATAATAGGTATAACGAACATCACCATTCATATATATTTCTTTTTCCAGAAGTTCTCTGTACAGATTATTGATACAGTCCAGTGATTTTTCTTTATTCTTTTCTGCTATTGCCGCCGCAAATACATCTACACGTTTTTTTCCAAGTGCGATATCCTGGTGATCTTCTCTCTCCGTTTGAGAAATTTGCATCTGATTCCACCCGGTGAATGCAACCGCATGCTGTCGCTCCACCGCTTCCCTCCAGGAATCCTTCAGCTGTCCCGCACAAGACACCACGCTGCCAAAGGTCAGGAACCATTCTGTGTTATCCAGATTTTTCTGAAAGAAATCCTGCAGTTCCTTCATGAGATTTTCCCAGTACACTACATTTCCTCTGTCACCAAACAGCATCACCAGAGATGTGGCATCAAATACTTCCTCCGTAAAAAATATATTCTTTTCTCCGCAGAACGGTCGTATTGCCGTAGCCACTTCATATACCTTACCGGGATTTTTTAATTTCAGATAGGCAATACAATAATTCCTGCTGTCGCTGGTATCTTCCCAGGAAAACCCATCATCAAAAAGAAGCGAATGAAGATAGACAGAGCTTTGAATCCGGGTCGAACGAACCCGCTTTGCCGCTTCCCTCACAGCGTCAGAAAGATCAGCAATGCAGATGGGTTTCTCGATATATCTAACCGCATGCAGTTCAATAGCACCTTTCAGATATTCTTTGTCCTCAAACCCGGTAATAAAAATAATTTCACATTCCGGTAACTTTTTTCTCAGCTTTCTGCACAGAGCAATGCCATCTATTCCGGGCATACGGATGTCTGTAATCACGATATCCGGATGATATTTCTCACACATTCGCAAGGCTTCCTCTGCGTTGGCAGCCGCTTTCAATTCTTTGACTTCCAGTTGTTCCCACGGAACATGTCTGATCAGACCATTTCTTATCACAGTTTCATCTTCCACAATGATTGCTTTCAAAATATTTACCCCCGCCTGTTTTTATCGTCTTGCCGCAATCCTGAATCACTTGATATATCGTAACTGTTCAGTACCTTCACAGTTACGATATTTCTTATAATAATAATGGAATTTTATCATATTTTTAATGCATATTCAACAAAAGAGAACCTGACTTCAGGTTCTCTTCACTGTTTATCTAATATTCTATTTTTCTACCGGGAACCATCCAAGGTCAACACATCTTCCCAGATCCCAGCTGTCCCAGCCGACCCAGCCAGGGGTATTAACTGTGTCGGTCAGCAGTTTGTAACTCCAGTAGAAGTAACCGGAACATTTGCTCCATGCTTCCAACTGTGCCTTTGCAAGCGCATTGTATATTTTTTTCTTTTCTTCCCAGGATACTGTTTCCTGTGCAGAGCCTTCAAGGCCATTCAATACGGTCTGACCACCTTTCGTATCCCAGCCGCAGGCCAGTGAATTAAACAGGCACCATTCCCCACAGATAACCGGGAAGTACTGTTCCATTTCTTCTACGCTCTTCTCAAATCTTTCTTTGATAAATTTCACATAGGCTTCCACGGTCTGTTCACATCCCAGTCCTTCTGCCACCATCAGGTACTGATGGGTATCCAGAACGACATTTTTGTACTTTTCTTCCCGCATGAAGTCTTTCCATTTGTAAATATCAAATCCATCATGGATGACTACATACTTTTCTTCCGGCAGGTATTTTCTCAGTCGGTCATACGCTTCCAGATAAAATTTTCTAAGAAACTCCCATGTATTTGGGGCGGTTCCTTTTGCCATCTCCGGATCAACCGCCGGATAACGCTCCTGAATATTGAAGGTATCCCAGATTTCCCCTTCAGTAATAGGTTCATTGATCACTTCAATTCCCCACAGACCTTTTCTCTGCCCATAACGTTCTGCCAGACGTTCCAGAACGGTCAGTACAAATTCTACCTCTTCCGGTTCCTGTGACCACTTACATACACCACAGATTCCTCCATTGTCAAATCCATTCTGTCCGTCGGGTGCTGTATGCAGATCAATCAGAATCTGCAGACCATATTTTTCTGCCCAGTTAAATGCTTTATCCAGTTCTTCCACACAGCCGATAAACGGTTCGCGATCACCAAAAATAAAGTACGGCACCGGAATTCTCACTGCTTCCATTCCCATCGCTTTGATCGTCGCAAAATCACGTTCCGATATATATTCCGCTCTGTGAATCTTGATTCTTGCCTCATAAACCTCTTTGGATAAACGGCGGGGCAGATAATATTCATCCTCTGCATCTGTTCCTTCAAACAACGCAGGACTCATCCATTTTTCCAATACCAGCCAGTTTCCCAGATTGACACCTTTTACATGCATTTTGATACTCTCCTTTTCGATATTTATTTTGTTGTTTTTAACTGTAACACGACAAATTGAAGAATGATATCTGATTTCTCTGGAATTTATCATATTTCTCTTGTATAATAATATGATACAAGGCAATTTTACGAAACCTGGAGGAAATTACTCATGACCGATTCTGTTACTCTTATGACCACAGAAGAAATTCTTCAATTATATTCTCAGACTGTTTTTCAGAATCAGGAATTACAGCAGCACCATAATCCTTACGATCAGGAATTGCGGGAAGTGACCAGTATTGAAAATGGAGATATCGATGCTCTAAAGCAGAGTCTGGAAGAAAATTTTACAGGGAAACTGGGCCGACTGGCCAAATCAGAACTGAGAAATGCAAAAAATCTTGGAATTGTTGTGGTGACACTGTCCAGCCGTGCGGCTATACGGGGCGGAGTCATCCCCGAAATCGCTTTCACCCTCAGTGATGCCTATGTTCAGAAAATGGAGGAACTGAACGATCCGCAGGCTGTCAATCAGATTATCCTGCAGTGTAAATATCAGTTCACCCAACTGGTAGCTGAGGTTAAGAAACTGAACCGTATGGCAGGGAAACAGCTTCCCCATTCCCAGATTATCCGCTGCAAAAACTATATTATTTCCCATCTGCACGAGCGGCTGCAGGTGAAAGATATCGCAGAAGCACTGCACACCAGTCCCACCTATCTGGCAGATCTGTTTCGTGAACATGAGGGACAGACCATTACCTCATTTATCCTGCAGGAAAAAATCAAACTGGCAAAAAATATGCTGATTTACTCCCGATACTCCTACAGTGATATTGCATCCTACCTTGGATTTTCCTCCCAGAGTCATCTGGGTACACGTTTCAAAAAAGCGACAGGCCTGACACTGCGACAGTATCGGGAGCAGTATGGACAGAAAGAGTCCTGGTGAGCTATTTTACATCTGTTATTTTATACTCCAGGAAATCAAAATCTGCATATTTTTTATGGAGCAGACGGTCTGCACAGGTAATTCCCACCATAGTTCCGGTGAATTCACCGTATTTACAGTATTCATCGGAGAATTTTGTGGTGTCGAATTCTTTTCCTATCTTCTGGTAGTTCTCTCCGTCAGTACTCCACTCAAACCAGGTCTTCCTGTCTTCCACATACAGACGAAGGTAAACTGGCTGTTCATCTACCGGAACCCGTGTATCCAGATATTCCGTCTTCTCACCATTCTCTAGCTGAATCACGGAAAGCGCACTCTGACCCAGGGTTTCGCTGTAGTATTTTCTCAGATTTACATAATTCATGTTGTCATAATAGATAATCAGTCCGGCACTGTGCTGGTATACTTCCGGATGAAAATCCATCTTTGTAGTAACACGCACATGCAGCCCCGTCAGTTTGCGGGCAAGGATGCTGACCCTGTTCAGAGAAGTCCGGGACTCCTGTCCGCGCAGACGCACATAACCGGGACGGCTCTTTACATCTGCAAACCGCTGAGGCATAATCCTGGGTGCATAATACCAGTTACCCAGCTCTTCCCCTTCAAAATCATCCCATTCCGGAATCTGCGGCACGGAATATTCAGGCAGGGAACTTTCCGGCACTTCCATTTTTGCCAGATTGGATCCATCTGCCATACGCAGCCATCCATCCTCTGTCCACATCATTTTCTGGATGGCAGTCTCTCTACCCAGTGTACACCGAAGCTCCGGCACAAACGGACGGGAAGTCAGATGAACCAGATACACCTCACCATCCGGAGTTTCCACATAACTTCCATGACCTGATTTTTGCAGAACAGAATCTGGGTTAAAATATTTTGGTTTCAAATGATCCGGATCATGCCGCTCATATGACTCACCGGGAGCTGATGTGACAATCGGGTTGGCCGGATCACCCACATACGGTCCCCATACCTGCTCTGATCGCCCCATAGTCACACAATGATTGTAACCGGTACCGCCTTCCGCACACATAATGTAATAAGAAGAACCTCGTTTCGTTAGATGTGGTGCCTCGATACATCCGCGGTCAGTTCCTCCGGTCCAGATTCGTTTTGGATACCCGATGATTTCTTTTTTCTCCGGAGAATATTCTGCCATACAGATGGCTCCGGGTTTTTCATAACCTTCCCGTGTCTCCCACTCCAGCGAAACGATGTATTTGCGCCCGTCATCGTCATGAAGAATAGAAGCGTCAAATCCGGCAGAATGCAGATACACCGGTTTGCTCCATGGTCCTCTGATATCTTTTGCCGTAACCAGATAATTGTCCACATCAAAATACCGGGCATTCATGGAATTCATCACTCCATATACCACATAAAACAAATCTTCCTGTTCACAGTAAGTCAGGCAGGGTGCCCAGATACCCTTGGCGGACGGTAATTTTTTCAAATCTACCTGTTCATCATCTGTCAGCACATGGGTATACAATTCCCAGTTCTTTAAATCTCTGGAATGATATACAGGAATTCCCGGAAACCACTCAAAAGTAGAAACTGCCAGAAAATAATCCTCCCCTTTCCTGCAAATACACGGATCCGGATTAAAGCCCGGAAGAATTGGATTTTGTATCATCAGTACTACCTCCCATTTCAATTTTCTTAACTGTAACACCCTGCAGCGAATGAATCTATCACATTCCTCTGATTTATCTTAGAATCATCTGATACATTACTCAATATCTTTTATTTCCATCAGTTCCTGATGCAGGATTTCTCATTACTCCTCACCAAATCTCACGTCAACAAATTTGTATTTACCATTTCCAAATCCTTTGACTTTTTCAATAATTTGTGCTTTTCTCATAACATTCATAACATTCGTTGCTTTTGATTTCGAACAACCAAGCTCATCCATAATATCCGCTTGTGTGACATGCTCCCACCATTTAAATCAAAGATTTTGAAGTGGGGGCTTCCTGTTCAATGGCTCTCATGAGCCAAGTATCTGCAGGCTACCCTCGCATGTCCCGCGATTGATTTTTGCCCGGATATGGACATTTTTTTCACTTTGTCCGGATACGGACTTATTTTTTTCACTCCTGCCTATCCAGCCAGCATCCTCCTCGCTTCTTCCCGGATGTTGATCGCTGCGTTTTTATCCCTGTCCATGACACTTCCACACTCACATCTGTAAATCCGCTCAGAAAGCTTCAGTTCCTTTTTTACCTTTCCACACTTGCAGCATTTCCTGCTGGACGGAAAGAACCGGTCGATCTTCACCAGTTTCTTTCCTCTTTCTTCCAGTTTATACCTCAAAATGTCACGAAACATCCCATAACTGTTATCCATGACGCTCTTCCCGAAATTCAGGCACCGGCTCATCGCTTTCATGTCAAGGTCTTCCACTCCCACTGCATCATATGTATCTGCGATCTTTCTTGTAAGTTTATGGATATAGTCTCTCCTCTGGTTCCTTACTTTCTCATGACACAATGCCACTTTTCGCTTCTGTTTCCCGTAATTTCTGCTCCCTTTCTGACAATGCGAAAGCCGTCTCTGCTCTCTTGCCAGTTTTTCTTCTGACTGTCTCAGATAACCCGGATAGACCGCATCCATTTCATCCGAAAATACCGTCATTCCATGCATGGCATAATCGATCCCCAGTATTTTTGTGTCCCTATGCACACGCTCTGTGGTTTGGTTTTCTCCACAGTCGTATTCATATAAGAGGCTCGCATAATCCTTTCCGGACGCTTCCCTGCTGACGGTGACTGATTTCAGACGATAGTCCTCAGGGATCTCCCTGTGCTGTCTGATCCTGACCTTTCCAAGCTTGGGAAGTTTCAGCAGTCCATCCGACAGCACAATGTTACCATTGACCACATTTGTGGTATAACTGTTATGATTCTTATGTTTAGACTTGTATCTTGGAAAGCCAACAGATGGTTTTTGGAAAAAGTTTTTATATGCCTTTTCCAGATGAAGCTGTACATTTGCAAGAGCCAGTGAATCCACTTCCTTCAGAAACGGATGTTCCTTCTTATACATGGCCGGAGTGTTCCTCAGCATTTTTCCGGTTGCCTGGTATTCTCTGATCTTATCCGACAGCATGGTATTATACAGAAATCTGCAGCACCCAAATGTTTTTGATAACAGGACTTCCTGTTCTCTGTTCGGATAGATCCTGAACTTATATGCCTTGTTCAATTCTTTTCCCCCTGGCTTTCAATATACTGTCGTATCACTTCGGGCAGCGCAACGCCTGCTGTCATAAGGCAAAAGCTCTGACTCCAGAAAGCTTCCTTCCACAGTTTTCCCCGGATCTCCGGGTACTCTTTTTTGATCAGCCGGCTGCTCGCACTCTTATAAGCATTGATAAATTTTGACAATTCTGTTTTGGGCTGGGCCCGAAACAGAACATGCACATGGTCAATATCATGATTCCACTCTTCAAGGATAATGCCGTAACGTGGGGCTATGTATTCAAAGATCTCTTTTGCACGGTCGGATATCGGGTCATCCATTACTTTCCTCCGATATTTTACTACCATAACAAGATGATAATATAAGAGATATACTGAGTGAGCATTATGATCCATATTTTTCATATAATCAGCATCCTTTCACTTTCGACTGATTATATTATATCACACTTTCCAGTGCAGAACAAGTGTTCTTTTTGTTTTTTGATCAGAATATCTTGCAATTCATCTCACCACCTACAGGGGTGGGAGAATTCTTGCTCATTTCATGTTAAATATCCCCTCTGTACCATAGGATACAAATATTTTTTCTATGTTGCTAATAAAAATATTTGAAATAGCTGCTGCTTCCAGTATATTCCTATATATTTCAAACGTACTGCTTACTTTTTGATCATTACTGCTTACTTTTTGATCATTACTGCTTACTTTTTGACCATTACTGCTTACTTTTTGACCGTCACTGCTTACTTTTTGGCCATCACTACTCTGTTTTCTAAACATAGTCACTTTAATCCCATCACCAAATTCTTCAAATAATGGTTCAGGAAGCAGAATAAACGCATGAATGAAAATATCTGATTATTTTTGATGAAAACTGTAAGA
>JBJELT010000159.1:0-3188 GCA_051879295.1 Oliverpabstia sp.
GGTATTATTTACTATATTTATGAATATTCCGTTTCTTTCGTTTTTCTATGCCTGTGATGTTATGAATAAGTTCATGGAAAAGTACGAAGAAAAATATCCGAATGGAAATGGATATGGTAATCATGGTACCTATGGACAGGGTGGCTATGGTGGACCGGTTCCGCCGGTACGTCCTTATGGCGGCGGCAATATGCAGAGTATGGGATCTCAGATTGGTTCTCAGTTCAAGTCTGCAGTACAGGATATGGGCAACAGCATCAAGAACAGTGCACAGAGTGCAATGCCGACCTGTAAGAATTGTGGTACCCCTGTTCCTCCGGGAAAGAATTACTGTAAGAGATGTGGTTATCCAGTCAACGGACCTGTTCCGCAGAATCCACCGTTTGGCGGTATGGGAAGTGTTCCTCCGGCAGCCCCGGAACCTCCGGTAAATTCTCAGACACAACCGGTATCACAGCCGGTAAATCCATCGATGCAGGAGCCGGAAGTACACATTGAGCCAACCGTGAAAGAGATTCCTCCGGTTACGGAACCGATACAGGAAAATCCGATATGCCCAAACTGCGGCGGTTCCATCAGACCAGGTGATAAGTTCTGCATTAACTGTGGAAGTAAAATTGAACAATAAAAGTACTTTATAAAATAACTGCTAAAAAATATCTGCTCAGTCTCGTAAAATGCGAGAACTGAGCAGATATTTTTTTCAATAAAGAAAAATTTTTTCTTATTCTTTTCCATTAAAGCAGTAAGTGCACAGCTTGCACGGTGAAAGACCGATAGATTTCACCATATCATCCAGACGATGATAGCGAAGGGTGGTGAAGCCCAGTTCTTTTCGGATGTCATCCAGCATTCCCTCATAGTTATGGGAATCAGGATTTGCATAGTCTTCCAGAATGGCTTCTGTGATGGTGCCTTCACGTTTCTGGATCACACGGCGGGTGATCAGATCCATCTCCGATTTGGAACGGGAGAAGTTCAGGTATTTACATCCGTATAGCAACGGCGGGCATGCCGGACGGATATGAACTTCTTTTGCTCCGCTTTCATAGAGAAATTCTGTAGTCTGTCCCAGCTGGGTTCCGCGGACGATGGAATCATCGATCAGCAAAAGGCTCTTGTCTTTGATCAGCTGCTTGACAGGAATCAGCTTCATATGTGCGATCTGTTCACGCTGACTCTGGTGTGTCGGCATAAAAGAACGAGGCCAGGTTGGTGTGTATTTGATAAATGGGCGGGCAAACGGGATGCCGGACTGATTGGCATATCCGATTGCGTGCGGGGTACCGGAATCCGGAACACCGGCAACAATATCCGGTCGTACATTATCACGCTGTGCAAGAATAGAACCGCAGTTATAACGCATCTGTTCCACATTGATTCCTTCGTATGTGGAAGTGGGGTATCCATAATATACCCAGAGGAAGGAACAGATTTTCATTTCTTCTCTGGCCGGGGATACGGTCTCGGCACCTTCCGGTGTGAAGAAAACGATTTCGCATGGTCCCAGTTCTTTGTAATCATGATAACCAAGGTTGCAGAAAGCAAAACTTTCGAAAGAAGCACAGATGGCATCATCCTTCTTGCCGAGAATCAGAGGGGTACGTCCCATACGGTCCCTGGCAGCATAAATTCCTTTTGGTGTCATAACCAGTATGGTCATGGACCCGTCAATCATGTCCTGCGCATGGCGGATTCCTTCTACAAGTGTTGGTTTCTGATTGATCAGAGAAGCAACCATCTCTGTGGCGTTGATACTTCCGCCGCTCATTTCCAGAAAATGTGTACAGCCGTTGCTGAAAGAATGTTTTACCAGCTCATCCATATTGTTGATTTTACCTACGGTCGTAATGGCAAAACTTCCCAGATGTGACTGTACCATCAGCGGCTGAGGTTCTGTGTCAGAGATACAGCCGATTCCCAGAGTTCCTGTCAGTTCTTCTACATCCCGTTCGAACTTGGTACGGAACGGTGAGTTCTGAATGTTATGAATCGCCCGATTGAATCCAAGTGTCTTGTCATAGACTGCCATACCGCCCCGGCGTGTTCCCAGATGAGAATGGTAGTCCGTTCCAAAGAAAAGGTCAGAAACACAGTTATTTTTTGATGCAACTCCAAAAATTCCACCCATATTTGTTCTCCTTTTATGTGTCATGAAATTAGGCAGCTGAAATCAGCTGCAAGTTTTTTCTGTAAAATAACCACGTACTCCATTATATAATGGCATTTTAGGGAACGCAAGGCAAAAAATAACGGAATAGTATCAAAATCCTGTGTTGTTTTGTACAAAATCAAATACATAGTTCAAATCCACAGATGTATGGTTGCACTTGCATTCATCTGTTATCATGGAGTAAAATACATGGTGATCCATACAGGAAATTGTCAGGACAGGAGAGTGATATTGTGAGAAGTATGGAATTTAAAATGGAACGCCAGGGGCTTTTGCAGGTGGGGCAGGAAGTGACAGTTACGGAGAGTCCGCTGCCAACCTCCTATTACTATACGATTCAGCCTATGATCGCGATGAGCAAGAATTATCTGGGGTATGAACGGCTGAAATCAAGAAAAGGGATTGTGAAAGATATCCGTGAGACAGACAGAGGATATTATACGGACGTAGAATTTGATGAGGAGGATGTGGAAGAATGACTGGGACGGAACAGGTAAGACATGAAATCCCGCCTGTCTGGAATGAAAACAGCAGGGTATTGATTCTGGGGAGTTTTCCTTCTGTCAAGTCGAGAGAGGGACATTTTTTTTACAATCATCCGCAGAATCGATTCTGGAAGGTGCTGGCAGCAATACTGAATTGCCCGGTTCCCCGGACGATAGAAGAAAAAAAACAGATGCTTCTGTGTCATGGCATTGCCGTGTGGGATGTGATTGCATCCTGCCAAATTCAGGGGTCCAGTGACAGCAGTATACGGGATGTGGTTCCTAATGATTTGTTTGTGATTCTGTCACATGCTCCCGTAGCACAGATTTATGCCAATGGTACTGCCGCATGGAAATTATATGAAAAGTATATCAGACCAGTCAGCGGCAGAGAGGCAATCCGGCTTCCGTCTACTAGTCCTGCCAATGCAGCCTGGAACCTGGAACGTCTGACAGATGAATGGAAACAGATAAAAAAGGTTCTTTCTTGTTCCGATTAATATAGGAATGGGAAAGAACCTTTGCTGCCG
>JBJELT010000159.1:3288-5843 GCA_051879295.1 Oliverpabstia sp.
CGCAGGCGTAGAATCCTGCAAAGCAGGATTCTTTTTCAATTATTTGGACGGAAAGTAAGGGAGTCGTCTGTCATGGAATCGATGATTGCAAGGGATTCCAGATGTACGCCCATATCGCGGATGATACGGCCGCCTTCCTGAAAACCTTTTTCAATCACAATACCTGCTCCTTCGAGAGTGGCACCGGATTTTTTTACAATTTCAATCAGGCCCAGAAGTGCACAGCCATTTGCCAGAAAATCATCAATCAGTAATACATGGTCTTCGGGACCAAGGAATTTCTTGGACAAAATAACATCGTATACTTTTTTGTGAGTAAAGGATTCCACCTTGGAGGTGTACATTTCTCCGTCAAGATTCAGACTCTGTGCCTTTTTTGCAAAAATAACAGGCACATTGAAATACTGAGCGACCAGGCAGGCAATACCGATGCCGGAAGCTTCAATGGTAAGAATTTTTGTGATGGGAGCGTCCTGAAAACGGCGCTTAAATTCTTTTCCCAGTTCATTGATGAAAGGGATGTCCATCTGATGATTCAGAAAACTGTCTACTTTCAATATATTTCCCGGCTTAACGATTCCGTCTTTTATAATGCGTTCTTCTAATAGCTGCATATGATTTCCCTCCTGATGATTTGTATTATCATACCGCTTTATTTTTCAGAGTGCAATCCCCATTTGACAAAAAATACGAAAAACTTCCCCCCGGGGTGCTTGTTCTTTCTGCCGCAGGCTGTTATAATAAGCGTTACGGGAGGAATTCAGATGAAAGAATATGAAGTAATCAGAGAAATCATCAATCAGTGCCCGCTGAATCATTCCAGAGATCAGTTGTTTGAGGAAATCGAATGTGAAGATCCGGAAGCTTATATCCGGGAAAAGTACAGAGGGCGGGATTTTACTTATGATAAGAGTGTCCGCAGTGACGGGACAATCGTATTTGAGGTATTTGTATCTGGAATGCATGAAAGATATACATTTACGGAAATATAATTTTTAAGTGGTTCCCAAATTGCGGAATTGTCGCAGCTATCGTGGGAGTCCCGGGCGGGAGGAATCATGTCAGAAGTACAACACAAGCATACACATGTCCTTGAGGATGGAACAATAGTAGAACATACTCATACGCATACCCATGCAAATACAAAAGCTGTTCTGAATCGATTATCCAGAGCAATCGGTCATCTGGAATCCATTCGCCGTATGGTAGAAGACGGAAGAGATTGTTCTGAAGTACTAATTCAGCTGGCGGCAGTCAAATCGGCCATCAATAATACAGGAAAAGTGATTCTTCAGGATCATATTGAGCACTGTATCGTTGATGCTGTGCGCGAGGGTGATGAAAAAGCCCTGGAGGAACTGAACCGGGCCATTGACCGGTTTATGAAGTAGGAAGCCAATATGATGACTGTTTTTTATCTTGAAAGAAGATAAGACTCCCACCTCTATTGGTGGAGAGTTGCAACAAGTTAGTTTTGGTGGGAGTCCAATCTTCTTCCAAGATAAAGCCACCGGCGGATTGCAGAGGTGTGCAGATGTATTGTGTCATGCAAAGCATGACGCGCACCTCGCAGCAAGTACGCCAGGGCGTACTTGAACTTCAAATTCAGTTGCTGAAAATAATAGAAAAGAGGTAGAGTTATGGCAAAAGAATGCAGCAGTACATCCTGCAGCAAAGAGAGCTGCGAGGGATGTCCAAGCAAAGAAAAAAAGAGCATGCTGGAGGAATTGAATATTTACTCTGAGATTAAGCATGTGATCGGCGTAGTAAGCGGTAAAGGCGGTGTAGGTAAATCATTTGTTACCGCCTCACTGGCAAATCAGATGGCGCAGAAGGGATTCCGTGTGGGAATTCTGGACGCAGATATTACAGGTCCGTCTATTCCGAAAATGTATGGACTTCACGGACCGGCACAGGCAGATGATCAGGGAATTTATCCGATGGAGGCAAAGAATGGCATAAAAGTGATGTCTGTTAACCTTCTCCTTCCTCAGGAAGATGAACCGGTAATCTGGAGAGGACCGATTCTGGCCAATATGGTAAAACAGTTCTGGACAGATGTTATCTGGGGCGACCTGGATTATCTGTTCGTAGATATGCCTCCGGGAACCGGTGATGTGCCGCTGACAGTCTTCCAGTCACTTCCGGTGGAAGGTATCGTGATCGTATCTTCACCGCAGGATCTGGTTAAGATGATTGTTAAGAAAGCTTATAAGATGGCACAGATGATGAATATCAAAGTGCTTGGTCTGGTGGAAAACTACAGTTACATTGTATGTCCTGACTGCGGTAAAAAACTGCAGGTATTTGGTGAGAGCCATATTGACGAGATTGCAGCCGAACTGCAGATAGACGTACTCGGCAAGATGCCGATTAATCCATTGTATGCGGAAGCAGCCGACAAGGGTGTGTTCCATGCTGTGGACAATGAACATGTGGAAAAAGCAGTAGAAAAATTGTATATGATGGGAAAATAGCAGGGAAACCTGTAAATAGGGTATGTATTGGCATACCTGATGAAAAATGCGCATTATGTTTGACATAATGCGCATTTT
>JBJELT010000160.1:0-29081 GCA_051879295.1 Oliverpabstia sp.
GGTGAAACTCTATATAAAATCCTCTGTACACAGGAACGTAAATATGGATGCAGGTTTTTGTTTTGCGATAAGGAGCATACAGGAGCGGAAATTGTCCGGATCCTGAGTGGCGGATTATGACGAGAGAGGAATTAAAACGGCAGTATTCCATGCGTGATGTGGTTGAGAGGTATGGATTTCATCCTGACCGAAAAGGGTTTATTCATTGCCCTTTCCATGCAGGAGATAAGGGAGCATCCATGAAAATATATGCCAGAGACTTTCATTGTTATGGCTGCGGAGCCAATGGGGATATATTTGATTTCATCCAGAGGATGGATAACGTGGATTTTAAGGAAGCTTTCCAGAGCCTTGGAGGAACTTATGAGAAGCCCACGTTTTCTTCAAAATTGGCCATGTATCGGGCTCATAAACGGGCAGAAATGCGGGAGAAAGAAGCCAGAAAACGGGAGGAAGAGAGGTATCTGAACAATCTTCTGATCGGTGCATATCGGTGTGGTGTGGAACATAACCGCCCCCTGTCGGATGCATGGTGCGAGAATTATAACAGGCTGCAGTATCAATTATACCTGCAGGAAGAACTAACAGAGCGAGGTGAGAGGCATGGTGCCACTGAATGAACTGACAAGTGACAGTATCTTGTCGGATGAAGTATTGACGGAAGTATTTGAGCAAGAAGATGAGATATACAAGGCACGGCTCCTCCTGTCTCTGGAAGACCGGGCGGCAGAGCTTGGAGTAAAAGGGAAATTCACAAAGCTGGTTAATGCATTCAAGCGTGTGGAAAAGGCAACAAGGCAGAAAAAGAAACAGCAGAATTCTCTGGTGGATAACTGGACGAATTTTACCGGAGAATATGACAACATGATGTGTGGTAGCTGGGTAGCGTCTGATGATGGGATATATACGTTTAACAAGGATTATTCCAATGAAGTCATTGTTTGTTATCATCCAATACTTCCAGTGGAACGCTTGAGGAACCTGGAAACGGGCGAGGAGCAATTGAAATTAGCGTTCAAGCGGAACCATACATGGAGAGAGATAATAGTTCCAAAAGACCTGGTATCTTCTGCTAATAAGATTGTGGCTCTTTCAAAACTTGGTGTAGCTGTTACTTCTGAGAATGCAAAACTCCTGGTCAAATACCTTTCAGATGTGGAAAACCTGAATGACGACCATATCCCAGTGCAGAAATCAACGTCAAAGCTTGGATGGATCGGGAGTGGATTCATGCCTTATGATACGGAGATTATTTTTGATGGAGATACCAGGTTCAAACAGGTATTTGAAAGCATCAAGGAGCATGGGAAAAAGGATGCTTGGTATAAGCACATGAAAGAACTGCGCCGATCAGGCCGAATGGAAATAAAATTTCTGCTCGCTGCGTCTTTTGCAAGCGTTCTACTTAAACCACTTGGAGGTCTTCCATTTTTCGTAGACCTGTGGGGCGAAACAGAAGGCGGCAAGACCGTCACGCTTATGGTGGCTGCATCTGTCTGGGCAAATCCGGACGAGAGTCAGTATATCGGAGATTTCAAGACGACCGATGTTGCCCTGGAAGCAAAATCAGACATGCTCAATAATCTCCCAATGATACTGGACGATACCAGCAAGACGTCCGCCAGGATACGGGATAATTTCGAGGGCGTGGTATATGACTTATGTTCCGGAAAAGGAAAGAGCCGGTCAAACCGTGAACTTGGAATGAACCGGGAAAACCGATGGAAGAACTGTATATTAACCAATGGGGAACGCCCGTTAAATTCATATGTCAGCCAGGGTGGAGCTATCAATAGGATTCTCGAAGTGGAATGTGGAGAAAAGGTATACCAGGATCCGCAAAAGACTGCAGATATCGTGAAAAAGAATTACGGACATGCCGGACATGATTTTGTTGATATCGTAAAACGGATCGGAGTAGATTCTATCCGCGATATTCAGGAGGATATTCTGGAAGAGCTGCAGGATGACGAGAAAATGCAGAAACAGAGCTTGTCACTATCCATCGTATTAACCGCAGACAGAATTGCAACAGATTTTCTGTTTAATGACGGCCAGTACATATCTATCAATGATGCCAGGGAAGTACTGGTGGACCGGAACGAACTTTCTGATAATGAGCGGTGTTACCGGTATCTGCTGGATAAGGTAGCTATGAACCCTCAGAGATTCGATCTGGATACCAATGTAGAAAAATGGGGCATAATTGAAAAGGGATATGCAATATTTTTCAACCAGGCATTTGAGGAACTGTGCCGCGCAGGAGGATTCTCTAAAAAATCGTTCCTTTCATGGGCTGACCGGAAAGCGTTAATACAGACACAGGCTGGAAGAATGAATAAAACGAAGAAAATAGATGGCAATGTATATCGCTGTATTTTCCTGAAATTGGAGGAAGAGCCTGCAGGAGACGGTTTTGTCGACGTAGGACAGGAAGACCTTCCATTCAAATAGGTAACCAAGTAACCGGGTAACCGGCGAATTTTTAACAATAAAAACTTTAAAAAAATACAAGATATGCACATAAAAAAGTGTTCTATACGCGAGAAATCAATGGTTACCCGGTTACTGAACTAAAAAACAGTTAAAAATCCCCATTTTAAAGGATTTTTCGGTAACCAAACGTATGGTAACTCACTGGTTACTTAGAGTAAAAAGTGGTAACTCGAGGTATTTTATGGACGATATCACATTAAAAAACTACTACGAAATGTTCACAGCAGCATGGAAACTGTTCCGGGAATTCAAACATCTGCACACGGATGAGGATCGGAAACGAATCAAAAAGGCCGGAACTATGATATATCACAAATACCCATGTCAGTTCATGTCAGATCTGATATGGGCGGTACTTAACGAACTCGACAGGAGGGCAAAAAATGAAAGGAATACCAACAACGCAGGAAACGCAGGATAGAATCGTCAAACTTGCGAAAATGGGATATGACAGGTATGAAGTAGCGGATATGTTAGGAATATGCACAAGGACCGTCAGTAGATACGGAGAAGGACTTTTTGTGCATAGCGATAGAAAAACAAGTGGTATAAAAACGTACGCCATACCAAAAGTCATCTGGGATGAGTGGGATAATGTAACTCAGAGTCTCAGGAAATATTTCTGCAAAAGCAAAGTCTGATAGGAGGATATACAATGTCGAAAATGACAGACTACCAGTCAGGCAGGGAAGACGGATTGCTTCTGGCTGAGAAACTGGTAAAAGATGGCGGTCTGAAAAGACTGCAGGATGAGATTAAATACCGCGGCATCACTGGAATACATACACAGCTGGCGAAGAAAGACCTTGAGAAGGCTACTGAGCAGATCAAGATGAACACACTGGACACGGTACTCCTGCTGGCAGTATCCACAATTCGGGATGAATTTGACTTCGGAGCAAAAAGATTGCAGAGGTTAATAAACCGGATGGAAAAGAAAGCCTCGTGCCTGATCGGAGACATGGCAACATAGGAAGATTTCAGAAAACAGATGGCAGAAGAGACAGGGATTGAGATTAATGTAAGAGAGGAATCTGGAAGGATTCGCATGACAAAATAACACAGAAAGGAGCCAGCCTCCGGCCGGGGCAAGGGTATACCGGGCTTCTTGAAAGGATGAAACGAATATTGAAATATCCAGGAAGTAAATGGAATATTGCAAAACAGATTTGCGAAATGATTCCAGATCATCATTCATATCTCGAACCGTTTGCTGGAAGTCTTGCGGTATTGTTTAGCAAACCTCCATCAGACATTGAAACAATCAATGACATTGATGGTGATGTGGTGAATCTTTTTAGATGTGTTCAAGAGGATCCTGAAAAGTTGGCCAGACTTGTCTTAATAACTCCGTACAGCAGACAAATTTACGATGAATCATATGATCAGGAAGAAAATGAAGATTGTTATCATAGAGCCTGCAGATTTTTAACCAGATGCTGGATGGGACACGGATTCCGAACAAACGAGTACAAATTTGGATGGAAGAACGATGTGCAAGGCAGAGAAAGAATGTATGCGTTATGGAGTTGGTATAGGCTTCCAGAATGGATTATTGATGTGGCAGAACGTCTGAGGTGTGTACAGATTGAAAATAGACCGGCATTGGAATTAATACAGCGATTTAACTATGACAATGTATTTATGTATCTGGATCCACCGTACTTACTTTGCACACGGTCGCAAAAACAGTACAAACATGAAATGACGAACATTGATCATGAGGAACTGTTGAAGATTATTCTACAGAGCAAAGCAAAAGTCATGATATCTGGGTATGAATCAGATATGTACAATGATTATTTATCTGGATGGCAGAAAAGAACATTTAATAGCTGCGCCGAACATGGCGGAATCAGAAAAGAAGTGGTTTGGATGAATTTTGAACCAGAAGAACAGCAGATGACATTAAAAGATTATATATAAGCAGAAAGGAGCCGAAGCTTCCCGGGAATAAAATAAGCTGCAGCGGCTTCCTGAATGAAAATGAAAGATTTAATAATAGATGCCTTCGCCGGTGGTGGCGGAGCATCCGTAGGAATAGAAATGGCACTTGGACGCCCGGTAGATATCGCCATCAATCATGATGAGCAGGCTATCCGGATGCACAAGACCAACCACCCACAGACATTGCATCTGACGGAGGATATTTTTAAGGTTGATTTGGAAAAATATGTGCGTGGTCAGCATGTCGCTCTGATGTGGGCAAGCCCGGATTGTACATCACATTCAAAAGCCAAAGGTGGTCAGCCAAGAAAACAGGGGTTGCGTATTCTTCCCTGGGCGGTATATAAACATGCGAGAAAAATCCTCCCAGATGTAATCATCATGGAGAATGTGGAAGAGATACAGCAATGGGGGCCATTGGATGATAACGGCAAACCGATTCCGGAACGCAAGGGAGAGGAATATCAGAAGTTTATAGAATCCATGAAGTCACTTGGATATGACTTTGACAGCCGTGAGTTGGTAGCTGCAGATTACGGAGCACCTACCACACGGAAACGCTGGTATGCGATTTTCCGGCGTGATGGTAAGCCGATTGTCTGGCCAGAGCCGACACACAGCAAAGATGGTATGTACGGAAAGAAGTGGTTGGAATGTGGAGATTATATTGACTGGTCAGATTTGGGAAAATCCATATTTGACCGTCCGAAACCTCTTGCAGAAGCCACCATGAAGCGTATTGCCAACGGTTATGTAAAATACGTAGTCAATAATCCGCATCCGTACATAGTCAGCAACAAGGATGCAGTTGCTTTCCTGATCCAGTATCACGGAGAGCAGAAAGAGGGAGATTCCAGAGGGCAGCTTCTGACAGAGCCAATTAAGACTATAGACACAAGTAATCGGTATGGACTGGTCACTGCATTTATCACGAAGTTTTATAAATCTGGAATAGGACAAGGATGTGATGAGCCTTTGCATACTATCACCACTTCACCCGGACATTTTGGTCTGATAAGTGCATTCCTTATCAAATATTACGGTTCTGGTGGAAGTTGTCAGACGCTGGACAGACCGCTTGACACGATTACCACAAAAGACAGGTTTGGATTGGTTAATGTTGTTACGGAGATAAACGGGGAACAATATGTCTTGAAAGATATTTTTCTTCGGATGCTAAAACCGGAAGAATTAAAACTAATGCAGGGATTCCCACGAGACTACATCATCGACCGTGATTATAACTGGCAGAAATATCCAGTATGTGAACAGGTTAAGCGTATCGGAAACAGTGTGGTGCCGATTATGGCGAAAGCATTGGTATCTGCAAATTGTCCGTATCTGAAAGTAGGAGAGAGACAGCCGGCACTAATGGTATATATGCAACGGAATGGACAGGTTGCGTTCGGATAGGAGTGGAACATGGATTTTAATTGTGAAAACATGACTGCATTTGGATGTCCGGCACGAGACACAGCAAAGAGTTTAATGCTTCAGGAAATGATAGAGGGCAGTTATGATTATCGTGAATTGCAGGATATCTGCAAAAATCAATGTTGTAAGGATTGTGATGAATCGTGCGGATACCGGTGTGGAAAGGCATATTGAACGTTAATGCGTTATTAACACGTTAAAACGAGTTGATAACACGATAGAACGAGTTATAACTCGAAAGGAGGCATACAAAAATGACAAGAGGTGATAAGCTTCGCGGTATGACAGATGAGCAGATTGTTGATGCAGCGTTCGATTCAGGGATAGATGATTACTTTGATTTCTGCCAGAACTGATATGAGTGTGGCAACACGATCGGGGCTATCCCGGATGAATGGTGCAAGAAATGTATGTTGGAGTGGATGCAGGAGGAAAATAGATGAAAACATGTAAAGTAACACCAGATCCCAGACAGTGCATAATGTGCGGAGACACCTATGAACTGTTGGGTGGAGGATATAAAATGCCTGACTGTAAAAACTGCAGCCAGAATACAGACAGATACAACCTGATTGGATTTTCAGGAGGATTATTTGGCAGGTATGCTATTGTCGAAAAGGGCGGAGAACTTCGCGATGTGAAAATTAACAGGATATACGATGTGAGGGATGATGGAAAATGAGCGATATAAGAGAATGTGGAACATGCTGGTGGCTTTCACACACGTGCAATATCGGTGAGGGTTTCTGCGAGGAAAAAGAAGAACTGGTATTTGAGGATGATGTGCCGTGCGAGAGATATATGAGTTGGAGAAAGGAGATTGGGGGGGGGGATAAGTGATGGACGGAAAGAAAATTGAATTAAAACCATGCCCGTTCTGTGGAAAGGAAGCAACAACAAGCGAGCGTGAAAACATTGAAAAAATTCCACATGGATGGGGATGGGTAGGATGTCAATCGTGCCGTGTGCATATTGATTGGTCGCACGGTGATAGAGGAAAGAAACTTGCGTTTGAAGCGTGGAACAGGAGGGCTGATGATGGATTATCAGGAAGCGATTGAAGAATTGCAAAATAATCTCAACGACAAAACAGCAGAAGAGACACCAGAATGGGCAATTGTAATTGCGGAAAAGATTAATTCTGCTTTGGAAGTCTTGGTGGAATATCAGAAACTCGGCACTCTGGAAGAAGTTCGGGAGGCGGTGGAGAAGCAGAAAGAAGAACGTCCTATCAAGGTACTTGGAACATTCGGAGGAGAAGAATATGAATGCAAGAATTGCGGAAGCCCGGTGGAGTACCTGAATGAATACTGCAGGTGTTGCGGACAGAAATTGGATTGGAGCGAGGAAGAAAAAACATGAAGAAGTGTGAATTATGCGATTGCATGACAGGAAAGACAATAAAAATCAAAAACAAGAAAAATGGAAATGAATTGGAGATATGCAGAGGATGTGCGGTAAGGTACGGATTCATGAAGATGCCACCAGGAACTCACTGGGAGTGCAAATATTGTGATTATACAAGAGGCGTTCCGTATCCGGGAGAACCAGATTTTCTGGTATGCGGACGTTGCGGTGCAGAGTGGGAAGACTGTAGGGTATTGGTAGATGACGAGGTATATCCTTGGGATTGGGAGTGATGAAGAATGAAATGCCGTGACTGTAAATGGATGTATACAAATGAAACGATGGATGGACTGCATGTATGTGTAAATGGAAAAAGTGATAATTTCATGCAGTTTACAGGAATCTGTTGCGAAGACGAATGTGAGGATGGTGAGGAAGAATGAGTAAATGCGGATATTACGATGTAATCAAAGGAAAACCAACCTGCAAACATCCAAATTACGCTGACAAATACAATCCTATCCGTAGAACGTTGCAAAACCAATGTGACATTTGCAGATGGAAGTGTGGTGGAATCTGGCCCAGCCAGGTACCGAAAGCAAATCAGGATGGATGGAAGCAAGAGGTAATAGATAAGAACGGGAGTGTGATTCTTAATGAGTAAATCAGTAGCGGTAATAGATACACCAGAAAATGGATGTATGGATTGTAGTGTATGCAGAGTGAAATGGTCAAAAAAGACATGCGGAATCACTGGAAAAACTGTATCTGGAAATCATGAGCGAGGAGGTTTTCCGGGAGATTGTCCATTGAAACCAATACCAAATCCCATGTCTTATAATGGGCTTGATTATTACGCAGAAGGATGGAATGGCTGCATATATGAGATAACAGGAGGATATGCAAAATGAAACGAGCAGTAACATTTCTTTCAGGTATGGCATTAATGTATATCCTGATGTACGTCATAGCCAAGATAATCCTGCTAGATATACCGGACTGGGACGGATATATGCCATGACGGTGTTGGAGTATTTTGAGAGGAGAATGGGTATGAAGAATGGTGAGGGGTATCCGGATCCGACAGCAAGCCAGGCGATTGCGAATGTTAGTAAGATACCGAGATACATCAGGGATGCCATTGAAAAACTGAATGAAGCAGCAGGAATTAGTGACCTAGAGGTGTTAGTAATTCGGGATACCAAAACAGGAAGGATATATGATAGCAGATATGGCAGCAGAAAAAAAGTATAAGATAGAACAACTCAGAAAGGATTATGTTATCCGCGAGGGTGATGTAATCAGAATGAAAATCGAAGTTCACGCTTCAGCAGATGACAGAAAAGCAAGCAAAACTGCAAAAGTCAGAGTAAAAGAAGTGCATGAACATTTTGTAACAGTGATTCGGCCGGATGGATTCATTGAAAGTTTTAAGTGGTGGGATTTCGAGAGAAGAAGAGTAGGATAATCGGATGATGGCAGCAGGAGGTGGATGATGAAAAAGAAAAGATTACGAGACATGAACTGGGATGACTACGGAATATCGAAGAACAGATATAAGGAACTCAAAGCGTTCTGTCTGCAGTATGACGAGAAAAAAAGTAAAATAAAATACGGAATATCCGCCATACAAAATGACGGTCAACCAAAAGGGCACAGAACCGGAAGCCAGACGGAAGACCAGGCGATTGAGAACGATGTGTACAGAAGAGATTGTGCCATGATTGAGGAGGCAGCGGTAAGGGCCAATCCAGAAATATGGAAGTACATAGTAAGGTCAGTTACATTAGATCTGTCGTATGAATTCATAGAATACGATGAGGAACAGGGGAAAATACCAATTTGCAGGAATGATTTCTATGGGACACGAAGGAAGTTTTTCGGCATATTAAATGAATTAAAAATGGGGTACAAATTGAACGACATTCCATGATAATATGGTATCGGGTTAAATGCGAGATAGACAATACTTCCTCACTTGAAATCTGATTGTAAACGAGTTTCCTGATCTGAAAATACTTTTGCTGCATACACGCTCACATTTAACCGCGGAACGTCATCCGAATGGGAGGTGCATGAGCCGTAAAACCGAGCCGTGAGTTCGAATCTCAACGTTCCAATTGATGCAACCACAGCGGCATCACCAACCGTCCATGGAGCGTGGACGGAGCTGCCAGAGCTGAGATGGTACAATCCGTTTAAGGTGTCCAGAGATGGGCACCTTTTGATTTTAGGACCTTTAGCGCAGTTGGTTAGAGCAACCGGCTCATAACCGGTCGGTCCTGGGTTCGAGTCCCAGAAGGTCCAGTATGCGAGGTGATAGCATGGCAACAGAAGAATTAGTTAATTGGATACATGAATTAATCGAAAAAGATGAGATGTGGAGATTCTACAAATCGAAAGAGTTTCGAGGATTGCAGAAAGAAGTGCTGAAGGAACAGCACAATGAATGCCAGGTATGCAAGCAACGAGGGCTGATCACGAAGGCAGATACCGTGCATCACGTACAGTATGTGAGGAATCATCCGGATCTGGCTCTGAGTAAAACATATGTGTCAGATGGAATACGGAAGAAGAATCTCATTGCAGTATGCAGGGATTGCCACAATAAAATACATAAAGAAAAGGGATACATAAGGAACACGATAAAAGTTGTGACTGGATTCCCTGGATGCGGAAAGACAACATATGTGAAGGAACACAGAGTTGCCGAGGAACCGGTGTATGATCTGGACTATATAGCGGAAGCATTATCGCTGAATGGAGAGATGGATAGAGATCAGATGGCAGCAGTTGCCAATGGATTGCTGGAATCATTTGCGAAAGAATGCAGAGAGAGAAACCTGTCGGCATGGATCATACGGACAGCGCCATCCATAAAGGATATGGAACTGTTTGAGATGGTCGGAGCTGTGTATATTGACCTGCCATTCGACGAAGAGGAATGCAGGAAGAGAAGAATGATATCTGATCAAGACGCGGAAAAGATACGGAACAGATACATGGTATATATGCATTCAAAAGAGAAAACTGCAAAGACGGAGCGATGGTAGATACCCCCGGTACCCCCAAACCCGGTTTCAAAAGGGAGGGTTTTCAACGGGGGAGGGTAGTCGACAATTCAAAAAATCTCGCGCATGATAAAAAATAAAAAAGTGGGTGGTGAAATAGGATGGCAAGAGCACCAACAAAGAAGAAAATAGAGGATTCTTTGAGGAAACAGCTTAAGGCGAAAGAGGCAGATGTAGCTCATTTTGAAGACCTGATTTGCGATTATTTGGTGTTCTGGGACACCAAAAAACTACTTCAAAAGGATATAAAAGAGCGCGGCGTCAGCTATGAAACATGTTCTGCGTCAGGACATCCAATCACAAAGCAAAACCAGTCGGTAAAAGATCTCGTGGCAGTAAATAAACAAATGCTGATGATATTGGACAAGATGCATCTGACAACAGATGAGCCGACAGGTGGAGAAGAAGAGGATGAAGATCTGTAAATATGTCCAGGAATATATTGATATCGTTCGAAGCGGAGATGTGGCGGTATGCGAAGAACAGATATTAATGTGCGATATGCTGGAAGACATATTGAAAACCGAGGATGTCTATTTTGATGAGGAACAGCTGGAACGATATCTGAATTTGCAACAATATTTTCCGTACAAACTGATTCCCTGGGAAAGATTCTGTTTTGCGATACACAACACTCTCTATAAAGGCAATGGACAGCTCAGATTCCCGATTCTGGTAATCATCGTAGGGCGTGGTGCTGGTAAAAATGGATACCTGGCGTTTGAAGATTTTGCGCTGCTTACTCCGGTAAATGGGATACCAAAATACAATATCGATATTTTCGCCACAGCAGAGGACCAGGCGAAGACCACATTCAACGATGTGTATGAAATACTGGAAAATGACGAAAAAAAATTCAAAGGGAAATTTTCCTGGAATAAAGAATGCATCAGGAATTTGAAAACCGGATCAGAGCTGAGGTTCTGGTCCAGTAACCCTAAAACAAAAGACAGCAGAAGGCCTGGAAAGGTGGATTTTGATGAATATCATGCATACGAAAACTACAAACTTATCAATGTCGCAGTTACTGGTTTGGGAAAGAAAAAGCATCCGAGACGGACCATCATAAGCACACAGGGAGATGTAAGAGATGGCCCGTTTGATAAATTACTTGAGAAATGTATAAAAATATTGAAAAGAATTATACCTGATAATGGTACGTTTCCTTTTATCTGCAGACTTGATTCTGATGAAGAAATCACAGATCCAAAGATGTGGGATAAAGCGAATCCATCGTTGCGATATTTCCCGGATCTGCAGCAGGAGATCCAGATGGAATTCAATGACTATCTGGACGATCCGATCAATAACTCTGCTTTCGCAACAAAACGAATGAACAGACCAAAAGACAATCTGGATATACAGGTTACAACCTGGGAGAATGTTGAAGCAACAAACAGGGAAGTCCCCGACATGGATGGGTGGGATTGTATCTGCGGAATCGATTATGCATCGTTTGATGACTTCGCTTCCGTTTTTTTGCTGTTTAAAAAGGGTGATTTGAGATATGGAATCACGCACAGCTGGGTATGCAGAGAGTCAAAGGACTGGGCGAGGATACAATATCCCATAGAGGAAGCTGAGAAAGAAGGACTGTTGACGATTGTAAAATCCGTAGAAATCGACCCTGATGATATAACAGACTGGATATATGAACAGGGAAGAAAATACCATATCAAAAAGATATGCCTTGATAATTTCAGATACGCACTCATGAAAAAATCGTTGAAAAAGATAGGATATGAGTGGGAAAAAGGAGAAGACAGCAAAGTACACCTGATCAGGAACAGCGACAAATATATCGTTGCACCAAAAGTAATTAGTATTTTCAATAAACATCAAATTATCTGGGGGAATAACTCATTAATGAGATGGTACACATGGAATGTTGAATTGATCAGAAAGAACGGAAACATAGAGTTTGGAAAGATAGAAGAAAAATCAAGAAAAACTGATGGATTCATGGCTTATGTGGCTGCACTGATCGATGAAGATTCCATAAAGGAACGAGGAACAAAGAGAATGCCAATGGGAACACTCGTATTTTAAGGGGGTGAGAGAGATTGCGTGGATAAGAGATTTTTTGGATAAATATATCACGAAAAAAACAAAAATAGGTGGTTCCGTAACACTTGAGGTGCCTGAGAATCTTGCGTACATGGAGCTTGCCTTATACACAGGAATCAGCTTGATTGCGAATGCTATTGCGAAATGCGAATTCAAAACATACGAAAACGGGGAAGAAGTAAAAGGAAGGGATTATTTCATGCTGAATTACTCACCGAACCCGAATGAAAACGCAACAAAATTCTGGCATAAGGTAATCAATGAGGTATTCAGGAACAGGCAGGCACTGGTTGTAGAATATAATGGCAATCTATTCTGTGCAGACAGCTGGTCCGTATCGAGAGAGAGCACATTGTACGGAAACACTTACGAGAATGTTAAGGTTGATTCGTATACGTTTCCTCAGAAATTCACGTCAAAGGATGTATATCTGTTTGAAATGGATAATGAAGATGTTGCAAATATTGTTACCAAAATGTATTCGTCATTTGGAAAAATGCTTACATCAGCTCTTCAGAACTATAAAAATTCGAATGGGCAGAAGTTTAAGCTGAAAATCAAGGACGTAAAAGCTGGAGATGAGGATTTCAACAAGGAATTCACGGAATACATCCAAAACGACCTGAAAAAATTCATGGAAAGCGAGAATGCGGTATATCCGGAATATGACGGATATGAGCTGACAAGGATAGAGTCACAGAGAACGACAACGACGCCTTCAGACGTGCTGTCAATCAAAAAGGACATGTTTGATACGGTTGCATCTGCACTGAAAATACCTGCATCGTTAATGCTGGGAACATCTAACAACACGAAGGAAGTTATGAATATGTTCCTGACTTTTGCTGTTGATCCGGTTGCAGAAATGATTGGAGAAACGCTGACAAAAGGAGCGGGAATGAGTGGATTTGCGAAAGGTATCAGGTATGAAGTGTGGACAAACACCATACGCCATATTGATATTTTCGAAATCGCACCGAACGCTGATAAGCTGGTAGCTTCCGGAAGTTTTGCCATTGACGAAGTAAGAAAAGAGGCACGCTATCCGGAGACCGGAGAAGACTGGGGCAAAAGACATTGGATGACGAAGAATTACGAATTGATTGAAGAACTGCTGAAAGCAATATTGAAAGGAGATGAGAACAACGAATAAGAAGTATTACAATCTGGAAACAGAAGGGACAAAAGCAGCCCTGTATATTTACGGTGATATCACAAGCTGGCCATGGCTGGAAAGCGATGTATCTTCGTACAACCTATCAAAACAGCTGGAACAGCTGGGAGATGTGGATGAGATCGATGTATATATCAATTCTTACGGTGGAGAAGTTGCAGAAGGCTTAGCAATATACAGCGCCTTGAAACGGCACAAAGCAAAAGTCACAACATGGTGCGATGGATTCGCATGCTCGATTGCAAGCGTGATTTTCATGGCTGGAGACACCAGAATTATGAGTAATGCATCACTGCTTATGATCCATAATGCGTGGACGAGAGTATCAGGGAACGCAAATGAACTGCGGAAACAGGCGGATGACTTAGATACCATCACGCAGGCATCAATCAATGCATATATGGAAAAAGTGAACATTTCAGAAGAAGAATTGAAAGAACTTCTGGATGAAGAAAAATGGCTTTTGCCACAGGAGGCGTTGGAAAAAGGATTCGCAACCATGATTTCTGGAATTGATACTAGCCAGAAGCCGAGCCAGAGTGCAATGATGTACATCATGGAAAAAGTGCAGCAGGAGAAAGTTCCGCCGGCGGAACCAAAGAAAGAAAAAACAGGAGAACGTATGACACGTTCTTTTTTTAATGCGATAGGAGGAATAAAGAATGTATAGAGAAATTAACACACAGTTACAGAAAGATGCAGCAATCGCCATGCAGAAAGCTATGGAAAGCGGGGACGAGAAACAGATCCAGGAAGCGTGGGAAGGATTCATGAATGCTACAGCGCAGATGGTTGTGCAGGATTACGAGGAATCTAAGGGAAATGATGAGATCCTGATGCAGCGCGGTTACCGGGTACTGACAAAAGAAGAAAAAGAGTATTACAATAAACTGATTGAGATTGGAAAAATGTCTCCGAAGCAGGCGATTACCGTACCGACACCGATCATGCCGGAAACAGTAATTGAAGACGTGTACAAGGATCTGGTGGAAGAGTATCCGATTCTTTCAAAAATCACATTTACGAATGTGAAATTCATGACTCACTGGATTCTGAATGATCACTCTGCAGACACCGCTGTGTGGGGAGAGATTACTGATGAAATCACAAAAGAAATCAGCAGCTCCTTCCGGGAGGTACAGATCAACCAGTGCAAATTATCAGCGTATTCCATCATTCCGTTAGGTATGCTCGACCTGGGCCCAACCTTCCTTGACGGATATATCAGAACAATTTTGAAGGACTCTCTTGCTGGTGGACTGGCAAAAGGAATCGTTACTGGAGATGGAAACAAATGCCCGATCGGACTGGACAGAGATATCCATGAAGGCGTATCCGTATCAGGCGGCGTATATCCGAGAAAGACAAAAGAAAAGATCACAAGTTTCATGCCGAAGCAGTACGGAGCTGTGCTGGCCAAAATGGCAAAAACAGAAAAGGGAAGAAAGAGAAAATTCTCATCCGTAACACTGGCCTGCAACATGACCGATTATCTGACAAAAGTCATGCCGGCCACCACAGTACTTTCGAATAACGGAGGATTTGTAAGAGACCTCTTCCCGTTCCCGACTGATGTTGTGGTAGAAAATACTCTTGCAGATGGAGAGGCAATCCTTTTCTTACCGGAAGAATATTTTATGGGAATTGGCCAGGGGAAAGAAGGCACCATCACTTATTCCGATGATTTTAAATTCCTGGAAGATAAGCGGGTATACAAGATTAAGATGTATGCTATGGGAAGAGCATTTGACAATACCTGCGCAGTGCTTCTTGATATCTCTGCTCTGGATCCGGCCTACATTACTGTGAAAACTGCAGCTGACACAGGATCTGCATCATGATGACGGAAGATGATAAATACGGGAGGATGCTTGAGACAATCAAGGCATCGTTGTCTGTGACGTGGGATGAAGAGGATACAGACATGAAGATCATCCGTATCATGGAGGATACGGAAGTGAAACTGAATCATATCTTGGGGGCGGAGATGGATTACTCTGTCCCTGGTCATGCCAGGAGATTGTTCATCAATTACTGCATGTATGTCTGGAATGGGGTAGAAAAAGACTTCAAATCCAATTATTTGAGTGACATCTATGAACTTCGAAGAATTAATGAGGTAAAAGCGTATGGCGAAAGTAAAGACGTACAATGACGGCGTTGCAACCATATGCAGGCCGAAAGAAAAGGAAAGGGACTTCCGTGCAAAAGTAAATCCCACGAGCATAAAAGACTTGGAAATCAAAGGAACGCTCATGTTTTCCGTATTGTCTGCGAGAATAGAAGATATGGAGTATGCAGAGCGGATCGGGAAGAAATTAACCCTGAAGATAAAAGCACCGAATCACCCAGGGCTGAAGAAACAGGACAATCTGTTGATCGAAGATGTATTGTATGATATCTATCACATGGATATGAGCAAAGATAAAACAGAATTATACCTGTATTGTGAGGAGGTACGGAAACTTGCTTGAAAAGATTCAAAGAGCATTGGAAGAGTTTGAACTTCCGGTTTTTTATGGGCTGGTTCCAGATGGTGAAGAACTAGAAACATGGGATTACTATGTATTCAACAGATCTGAAATGGAAAAAGCCGGAAACGTAAATTATAAGCAATATTACCAGGTACATGTGATATGTGAAAATTATGTTCCGGAAGATGAAATAATGAAAGTCATTCAAAAGATTGGTGAAATACCAGGAATGAATGTAGCGGACAGGCCGATAACGTATGATTATACGACAAAAGGCAACACAGATATGGTAATTGAAATGGCCACAATCACATTTGTTAGACCTGTGAGGGGATGTTTATGAGCGTTACTTTTACCCTTGAAGACAAGGACCTGGAACTGTTGAAGCAAAGAATACAGGAATATGGAACGGGAGCGGAAGATGCGATCAATAAATATCTTCATGGGGAAGGAAAAGAATCGATCATGAAGAGTATTGAAGATTATACTCC
Organism: Oliverpabstia sp.; assembly: GCA_051879295.1. Taxonomy (GTDB): domain Bacteria; phylum Bacillota; class Clostridia; order Lachnospirales; family Lachnospiraceae; genus Oliverpabstia. Next base: position 16,502 of record JBJELT010000160.1, read on the forward strand.
GGTATCCAGCAGAAAAAAAGCTCATGCAAAGGGAAGTATGCCGTATCAGGGAACTGGATATAACCTATCTGTGACTGTAAAAACAAAAACAAAGTACAACTACCTGTATTTCCCTGATGCAGGCGAAGGAACATCCAGAAAGAATCCGAAAAATAGCGGATTCATGGAAAAAGGTTTGGATGCCATCTACGACAAGATTGTAGACGGTATGTTAAAAGCAGTAGCAAAGGAGATTGAAAATGATTGATAATTTTTGCGAGTACGAGATTAAAGAAAGCGCCATCAAGGCAAGGGATGCAGAGGCGTTTGAAAAAATTGGATGTGTCGGAACTTTTGAAGAATCTTTTAACGTAAAAGAGGTCTCCAAAAAGTGCGAAGGAATCGTAAAGGAAAAAAGAACAAAACCGGATGGTACAGGCGAACTGAAACTGTCCATGCATATGAAATGGCAGGCGTATGTCGACATGTACAGCCTGAAAAGAGAAAAACTGAAAGATGGCGTATATGCGTATGGTTCCGCACAGCATAAAGTATTTACATATGTCTGCAAGGCATTGGACATGGATGGAGAAGTTAAATACAAGGCGTACCCAAATTGTGTTGTATCCAATGGAATTGCGAGAAAAGTTGAGAACGGCGGAGAAGAGGTGGCAGAAATTGAACTTACCATATCGGTATCTGCGGACGATTATGGGGAAGTAATGTATGAAGCACCAGAAGAAGATATTACGGATGAATCTGTAAAAACCCAGTGGATGACTGGATGGAGCAGGGAACTGGTAGAGAAAGGAGCATAAAATGCAGAGCACAGTTAAAGAACTTACACTGAATGACGGACGAAAAGTTGAGCTGACACTGACATTCGCGTTGCTGTACAAATTGCGCGGGAAGAGAAAGAAAGATTACGATAAATACAGCGAAATCGTAATGAATGGTGTGGATGAGATGCTGGATTACCCACGTGCATTGTATGCAGCGTATCTTTGCGGGTGCATCAAGAATGAAATTGATGAGCAACTGACAGAAGAGGAATTTTATGACCTGCTTCCTTTCGACATGGATGTTGTCGTAAATACCTATGTGGAGTTATACAATTCCGGGAAAAAAAAGCCTTCCGGGAATCCTTCCGCATAGCGACAGGAAGGATAAAGAGAAAACATCGGGTTCCGAGGATAAGATTTGAGACGATAGAGGATTGCTATACATATTATGTGTTGATTCTGAAAATGTCAGAAAATCTGTTCTGGAATGCCGATGTTTCTTTTTTGATGACGGTTTATGAAAATATGTCGGCATACGATGACTATGTTGCTTATACCATGCAGGAAGGATAGAAATGGCTAAGAAGACACAAGCGCAAATAGAATTTAAGGCGGTCACTTCGGAGTTCAGCTCCGGGATCAAAAAAATGAATAGCGACATCCAGACTGTAACGAAGGAATTAAAGTTAAATGCCGCACAGATGAAAGGAGCAGGGGAAACCACAGACCTATTAAAGCAGAAACAGCAGCTCCTTTCAAAAGAATATGAAGCCGCGAAAACGAAAGTAAACCTTACCAGCAAGTCCATGGAGGAGGCAAAGCGCATCCTCGGCGAAGGTTCGAAAGAATATCAGAACCTGAATAATCGCCTGATCGAGGCGAGGACGCAGGAACAGAATCTAAAGAACCAGCTTGACGAAACCACGAAAAAAATCATCAGTCAGACTCAGGAAATTCAAAAAGAGGTAACTGCAGAGGAGCAGTTCTTAGAAGCAACTGCAGGTATTTCTACAGGAATTGCAGAGATGGACGTAGCACTACAGGGAAGCTCGAAGCAGCTAGAATTGAACAGCCTGAAAATGAAGGAAACTGGTGAAAATGCAAAAGGTCTGAAAGAATCGCAGAAAATACTGGAAACCGCTTATGATCAGGCAAGTGCAAAAGTAATCCTGACAGAACAGAGCCTGGATAAAGCCAAAGAAGCGTATGGCGAAAATTCTGTTGAAGTGCAGAAGATGAAAAATGCCTTGTATGATGCAAAAATACAAGAGCAGGACCTGAAAAACCAGCTGGATGAGACTACTAAAAAACTGAAAGCCCAGTACAGCATAACCGGATACCTGTCAAAAGGATTCAAAACCGCCGGCGATCATATACAGGGATTCGCCGGTAAAGTAAAGGCTGTCGGAGGAGGAATCGAGTCTGCAGGCAAAAAACTCATGCCACTTACTACAGGGATTGTGGGAATGGGTGTGGCCGGAAGTAAGATGGCACTTGATTTTGAGGACGGGATAGCAAATATCAATACGCTGCTGGATGATGACAGCCACCTGGAAGGGTACAAAAATACGGTAAGGAAATTATCGGATGACACGGGAATGTCGATCAGTACCATGACAGATGGTATGTACCAGGCAATTTCTTCTTTAGGGGATGGAGGTAAGGAAACAGAAAAAATATTTGGCACCATGGCAAAATCGGCAAAAGCTGGTGGGGCAGAGGTTGCTGATTCTGTATCGCTGATTTCTGCCGGAATGAAAGGTTATGGAAGTGTTAATGATGAGACGGCACAAAAAATAAGTGACCTGGCATTTATGACGGCCAAATTAGGTGTTACCACGTTCCCGGAAATGGCAAAATCCATGCAACCACTATTCCCACTGTCTTCAAGCCTGGGAATCAGCCTGGAAGAGTTATTTGGAACGATGGCCACAGGTACCGGAGTGACCGGAAACACTGCAGAGGTCTCAACGCAGTTAAAAGCAGTTCTTTCCAACCTGATGAAGCCGACAGAAGCCATGCAGGGATTGATTGAGAAATATGGGTATTCCAATGCTACAGCGATGATTGAATCAGAGGGGTTATCCGGAGTATTGAAAATCCTGCAGGATGAAACCGGTGGACAATCGGATAAGATGGCTGAATTGTTTTCCAGCACTGAAGCATTGACTCTTATGACTGCCCTTACAGGAGCTCAGTTTGACACATTTAATGAAAAATTAGGGCAAATGGGTGATGTATCCGGAACGACAGAAGAAGCCATGGGAAAACTGGAGACGAAAGGTGATTCCATCAGAAAAACCATGAACTTAGCAAAAAATACGCTGATGGAAACTGGAACAGTACTAATGGATAGCCTTGCGCCGGTTATCGTGGATGTAGCAGATGGGGTTAAGAACCTGACAGAGGGATTCTCTAAATTGAATCCGGAACAGCAGCAAACGATTCTGAAGATAGCAGGAATTGTTGCTATTGCGGGACCGTTACTGATTGGTATCGGAAAAGTTACGACTGGAATAAGCTCAGTGATTGGAGTAGCAGGTAAACTGACATCAGGAATCGGAGGATTAATAGGAATAATTGGAGGATTATCACCAACATTTCTGATTGTTGCCGGAGTAATAGCTATAGTGGTGGCAGCCGGTGTACTGCTATATAAAAACTGGGATAAAATCAAAGAATTCGCCGGAAATCTAAAAGATGCAGTAGTCGAAAAGTGGACAGCATTAAAGGATGGAATTGCAAGTAAAACCGAAGAGATAAGACAAGGTGCATCAGAAAAGTGGGAATCCATAAAGCAGGCAACACTTGAAAAAGCGGAAGAAATCCGGAGCGGAGTAAAAGAAAAATACGAGCAAGTAAAAGAAACCATGGGAACCGTAATGGAGGCGGCAAAATCTACCGTAGACCAAAAACTTAACAATATTAAAAGTGCTTATGAGTCGCATGGAGGAGGAGTGCGTGGAATTGCTGCCGGATTTATGGAAGGTGTCAAAGGATACTACACATCCGGTTATACGTTCATAGACACCCTGACTGGTGGAAAATTAAGCAATATTGCTAGCCAGTTCAGAAACAAAATGGGCGATGCAAAAAGCACTGTATCAGAAAAAATGAGTGCGATTAAAGACGCATTTTCAGAAAAGATAGGCGGAGCCAGGGATAAAGTGAGAGAAGGAATTGACAAAATCAAATCGTTCTTCAATTTTTCATGGTCGCTGCCCAAACTTAAACTTCCACATTTTTCAATAGATGGTAAATTCAGTTTGAATCCGCCGAGCGTTCCTAAATTTGGAATAAGCTGGTACGCAAAAGGCGCTCTGTTCACAAAACCGACTATTATACCGGCAAATGGATTTGGTGAAGCCGGGAATGAATATGCGTTACCGTTAAACAGGACGAGCCTTGCGCCACTGGCAAATATGATAGGCGAAATGGTGAATCAGAAATTGGGAGCGGTAAATGTTATCGATTATGAAAAAATCGACAAGATAATGAGCAAATACAGCAAGAAGGAATATGTATGGAAGGCAAACAGGAGAGAATTACTACGACTGATTGCGGGTGGTTGATATGGAAATACTCTATAGGAACAGTGATAACACAAAAATAATTGATTTTTCTGGCGGAAGCTATGAAATATCTGATATTGATGTTTTCAGACATGAATTCCAATACATTGTAGAAAACGAAAAAATAACAGAATTCAAGACCGGCGTGCAGGAATACAGCATTGATGCGAATATAGTAGACGCTGGAGAAAAGAGCTGGAAATCATTATATGCGGACATGAATGCGGTGTTCTGCAGGGATATATTGTTGGAAAAACCAGGAACATTATATGTGAATGGAAGTTATATGAATTGTTATGTGTTCGCATCAAAACCGAGAGAAATTTTTGAAGATTGGGGATTCCAGACAACTGAACTGAAAATTGTAACTGATAGACCTGTTTGGACGGAAGAACAGCAAATATCCATACAGCCAATCACAGAATCCGAAGAACCCGCTGATAATAATACATACCCATACACCTATCCATACACCTATGGAAGCCCATCGAAAACGACCAGCATCAACATCGACCATTATGCAGCATCTGATTTCCGGATGATTGTATATGGGCCAACGGCGAATGTCAGTATCACAATCAATAGCCATATCTACCATGTGGAATATCCGCTGGAATCCGGTGAATACATGGTAATCGACAGCCGTTCGTTTCTTCCTCCGGATGAGCGAATCTATGTGGTGCGTCAAAACGGCGAGAGAGTCAACGTATTCAATTACCGGGACCCGGTACACAGTATTTTCAAGAAAATACCTGCAGGAGATATCACAATTGATTACAGCCGGAAATACGGCATTGACCTGATCGTCTTCAAGGAGAGGAGTGAACCGAAATGGAAATGATTTTGCTGGATAAGGACCTCAAGGAAATAGGCCCCATGAATCTGGATGTAGATTTTGAGGTCGGTGATATATTGGCACTGAATGATTTCGAGTTATATGTACCATCTGCCCTGGATGCCTATGGAGTATACATCCCTGATACCGAATGGGGCGGCATCATCGAATATGATGAGGGAACCACCGAAAGTGAATCACTCACGCTGAAAGGCTGGACATGGCGTGGATTGTTGAGCCAGGAAATCATTGAACCGCCTGCAGGGAGTGATTACCGTATCGTTTCTGGGGAACTGAATGACATATTAAGAGATATCCTCTCAGGCGTTCTGGGAGGTTTTTTCGTGGTTCCGGATGTGGATACTGGAAAGAGTATCACATCACATCAATTTCGGCTGTATACAACCGTTCTGGAAGGTCTGATGGACATGTTATCGGGTTACGGATACCGGCTGAAAATCTATGCCAAAAAGGCAGAGGCAGGCGGCATGATACAGGTATTTTGCGAGGCGGTGCCGGCTGTAACGATAGAAGGGCAATATGATGAGGACACCAGACTGGGGCTAAGGTTCGTCCGGAGCCAGATGGGTATCAATCATCTGGTGTGCATGGGAACCGGACAGTTACAGAACCGCCAGAGGGTAGACCTGTACGTGCAGGAGGATGGCAGCATTGGAAAGACACAGTACTACACCGGACTCCTTGAGAGGACGGCTTATTATGATTATAACAATGCTGAGAGCCTGGAAGAGTTGGAAGAATCCGGAAAGAAACGTCTGAAAGAGTTGGCAGGATATAAGAAGCTGGAAATCACAGACGTAGAAGGCCAGAGCCTTGAGATTGGGGATATCGTCATCGGCCGGCACAGGTCAATGGGGATAACCGTGGAAAAACCAATTATTAAGAAAATCCTGACAATCACAGGTGGAAAAATATCTATAGAATATCAGGTGAAAGGAGAAGAGTAATGGCTTTTAGTTTGGTTAACGGCACCGGGTGCCAGAAAAGTGCCCAGCAGGATGCGGATCTGCATGCAGGAATCATTGGAAGTAGTGCAATCGTACTTCCGGTGGGTTCTAAATGCAAGGCAGAAATTATGAGCAGTAATAAAGTAAGGGTGTATGATGGAGAATTCATCAGCCAGGGCAGGAGATTCAATCAGCCCTACGGCGAATCCGCAGATTTTACACTGGAAAACGGTAGCCAGGGAACTGTCCGCTATGACATCATTGGATTGAAATTCTCAAGAGACAGCGAGGGAAAAGAAGCGTGCGAGACATTCGTGCATAAAAATGTAGGGGCATCCGGAACCGTATATGAGGATGATATCCGGGAAGGTGCTACATCCAGTTATGTTTCCATGTACCGGATTAAAATAGATGGAATCAACATCGATAGTGTAACACCACTATTCGTGGTAATTGATACAGTTGCAGAAATGACTGAGGTGTTGACAAAAATAAGTGCCAAAGTTGGTTCCAAGGAGCAGAAAGGGTATTTTCCAACCTACAATGATGATAGCCATAATGTTGGAATGGCATTCGCAACGTTAGGTAACAGCACTATCATGCGTGCAGTGTTGGATGGTACGTTTCAAGATATCATGCCAAACAACAAAGGGGTAAGCGGGAATTACAAAATCATGGATGTGGTTCCATCGATCGTAGGTGATGTGTGGAGATTGACGTTCAAGATTTACGTGGATGAAAAAATCTACGAAAAGTACATTGAACTTAAATAGATTATGATGCATGTAAAACACACGACGTAAAGGAGGAATAAGATGACAGATATTATCACTTACACGGAACAGTCGCAGGAAGATATAACAATCACAATCAACAAGGACAGATCGATATCTGTACCGGCTATTCTGGAAAAATCTATTGTTCAGAGAGACCATAACATCGAAAGTATACCGTTCAACTGCCCACGTTATTGGTATGGAAACGACATCAGTACATTAGCCATATACGTTGTTTTCGTGACAGAAAACGAATCGGCTACAGAGGAAAAACCATTGCGGGATGTGTGCAGCAACGTAGAAGTTGATGCAGAAGACCAAAATATGCTGCATTTTGTTTGGACGGTAACGAAAAACGCATCAAAATACACAGGGAAATTAGCGTGGAAGGTATGCGCGATTGCTACGGATGATGCCGGCAACGAAACCATACATTGGAACAGCCATACGTGCAGGGTTATGGAAGTGCAGGAAGGTATGGAAGCTGATGATTACGTTCCGGAACAGTATCCGGATGAATACTCACATCTTGTGCAGAGGGTTAACGCTCTTGAACAGGAACTTGGTATGCAGATGGAAGCAGTTGCAGCATTGCTGGGAGGTGCATCATGAAATTAGCGGAGATTATCAATACAATACAGGAATTAATCGACAAGATTAATGACAAGACGGGAAAGAGTGATACTACACTATCAGAAGCCGTTGACAGGGTAACATCCGGGAATATGGTTGATACCTCTGACGGAACTGCAGTTTCCGGAGATTTGAAATATGGAAAAACCGCATTTGTAAATGGGAAAAAGGTTACTGGAACATTGCAGAAAGCTACGCAAGTGCTAAGTCGAAGCTATGCTGATGATAAGGGTGTATCTGTTGGAAGAACACAAGGCACGGACGGTATCACACGATTAAGTTTATCGTACTACACGAAATCCGAGAGATATTTTGAAAAAGGAACTTACGTAAGCACAGTAGCTGATTTTGAAAATTTTGGAGATGCATTAGAGGATGATGTTGTTTCCGGGAAAACATTCACTTCCGCGGCAGGGCTAAAAAAGATAGGAACCGCAGAAATGTTCAAAAAGAAATCCGGAACTGTAGAAATCGCGGGCGATACTGGAAGTTTCACAATCGATACAGGATTAACTACTATAGATTCGATTGTTGTATACAAAACGCCTGAAAATGAAAGTACATTCTTCTGGGTATATAGCGAAGCCGTAAAAGCACGTGCATACAAAGATACAAGCAATCAATTGTTTTCTGTAACCTCATCACTTAACGATAGTACAGGTAAAATCACATGCAGCAGACATTCGAGCATGTATCCGATTAAAGCTGGAACATACAAGTGGGTAGCCTATGGAAGCTGAAAGGAGAATCATCATGAATATACCGAATAATTGCGAGGAATGTAGATATTTCCACACCTGCCGGTCATTTTACAGAGGCCCGGGATGCAAATACAGTCAGGAGGGAAGATATGAGAACACTGAAATTCATTGTCACCGGACAGCACATAGAGAAAGACCCGATATGTGATTTCTCGGGACTGGTTCCGGGCACAAAAGGGTATCTGAGGGCGGCGTTCGTGTTTGATGCGGATTGGAGCAACTGCAAGAAGGTAGCGGTGTTCGTCAAATACGGACGGGAGTTTCCAGCTCCAATCATCAATGGTTACTGTAATATTCCACCGGAAGTTCTGACGCATGGTAAATTTTCGCTGTATGTAATCGGCGAAAGAGCAGGTGGATATCGCATACCAACAAATAGAATTGAGGTGATACAGAATGGCTGAAATGACATTAGAAGAAGCATTTGCGGCGGCAACAGTGGATGATGGTTCCGAAACAGTATATTGTACCGTGGATGACAATACCAGACTGGTGACTGTCCCAGAGAAGTACAAAAAAATTGGTTCCGAATCCGATGAAAAAGCAAAACGTGTCTGGTTCCGTTTTCCGAAGATGGTAGGGAATAACGGCATTGACCTTTCAGCTGTCAGCGTCCGCGTAAACTTCCGGAATGCCAATGGTGACGGAGACATCTACATGGTGCAGGATTTGACGGTTGATGGCGATTATGTAGTGTTTTCATGGGAATTATCGCGAAAGGTAACGGCATACAAAGGAAATGTGGAATTCGTTGTATGCGCTGTCAAATCGAGTACAGATGGAACCGCTAAAAACGAATGGAACACAACTCTAAATAGAGAGTGTGAAGTTCTGGAAGGGCTGGAGGTCAGAGAGCAGATTGCACAGGAAAATCCGGATATCATTGAATACATTCTTGCCAACCTTGGTGGTAGTGTATCGGCAGAAGATATTGCCACAGCAGTAGAAGAGTATATGACTACACATCCGTTTGAGGAAACCGACCCGACTGTACCAGACTGGGCGAAGAATCCGACAAAACCAACATATACCGCATCTGAGGTTGGGGCGTTGCCAAATACAACGAAGATTCCTTCAAAAACCAGTGATTTGCAGAACGACAGCGGATTCCTGACTCAGCATCAGGATTTATCGGGATACGCATTAAAAACCGAAGTACCGAAGTCTCCATCAGATATTGGCGCAGAAGCGGAAGGGACAGCAGACGGCAAAGTATCAGCCCATAACACGGCAGGAGATGCACACAATGATATCCGGGAACTGATATCCGGGCTGACACAGCGATTAAATGCACTGGCAGACAGTGACGACACCGCACTTGACCAGATGAGCGAGGTCGTGGCATACATCAAATCCAATAAGAATCTGATTGATGCCATTACAACCAGTAAGATTAATGTCTCAGATATCATTGATAATCTGACCACGAATGTATCAGATAAGCCGCTCTCTGCGGCTCAGGGCGTTGCGTTGAAAGCGATGATTGAAGAAATGGGAAGTACAACGGAAGGAGATGTGATAGATGTGGATGCAGAATTAAAAGCGTATATGCAAACCGTGAAGCCAGATATGGTATCTGCGATTGTGGAAAAAGGGGGCGTAGCGTCTGAATCCGATGCGTGGGGAGAGTTCCCGAATAAGGTAAGAGCAATCCCAAATGGAGTAAGTCCAACCGAATCATTACCAGAGCAGACTACGTTGGTTGCATCCATACTATCAACGGGAGGAATTGGGCTAAACTGGAAAGACACTGGGGCAGCTGGCTACCTAATCATCAGAAAAACAGGTGGAGTACCGGAAAATACAGCCGATGGAACGAGTGTATACAATGGAGATTGGTCAGAAACAGTAACGGATACCGATGTAGCGGAAAATGTCACATACTATTACAGAATATTTCCTTACAATTCTTCAAATCAATATCAGGCGTTTGAAGGGGGGTCAGTGAAATCCGTGACCTATAAAAACAGATCTGGAGAGTTTAGAATTGCAGATGTAGAAGTGGGAGATAAGATACTGTTTGGCGCATGGGGAACAACTGTGCAAAGCTGGACGGTATGCGATACACAAGATAAAGAAAGCGGATTCGTAACAGTATGCCTCGATAATCATGCAGGAGGAAATAGATGTTTTGATGAAATTGAAACAAACAATCCGGTTTCGAATCGTGCATCACAGGGGAATAACCGATGGGCATATTCGAACATACGGCAATGGTTAAATTCAGACGGAGCAGCATCAGAATGGTTTGTTGCGCAACATGATTACGACGTACGGCCAAACTACTACAACAACAAAGGATGGCTAGCTGATTTTACAGATTACGAAAAAGGAATCATTATACCGCACAAGAGCAAATGCATTCTTGATCAAGCAGATGGAGGAGGATCAGAAACGGTTTATGACAAGATGTTCCTTGCTTCTTCGTATGCAATGGGGTTAGAAATCATCAAACCACTGGAAGATGAGCATATGTATGAATTATTCACGGATAATGCCAGCAGATCATTCTCATCAAACTTTTGGCTACGCACAATAAACGGAACAACCTCGGCTTCCGGCGTGCGCTGTGTCAATTCCGGCGGCAACCTCAGCAACGGCGCCGCCAACTTCAACTATGCGGCGCGCCCGTTTTGCAAACTTCCTACTTCGGCTTATATCGTTTGGAGCGACAGCGACAACGCATATGTCTTCGCTGACGACAGTCAGCGGAATGGTTAGCAATGGCTAGTAAACAGGAGATTCCGGTTTTGTTAAAACTCGAACTAAACCCGAAAAGCCAAATAAGCACACTATCATGTGGGATTTCATTTTTAGGATTTCATTTTTCGTACAAAAATAATGAGCTGGTTATCAAGGTAGATAATGGAAAGAAAAGGGCATATAGAAGAAAATTCAACAAATTATGTAAGAAAGTAAAGAATGGAGAAATTCCATTAGAAGCACTGGAAAAATCGTATAAATCATGGAGCGAACACGCAAGCTTCGCAACGGATAAAAGCATGTTTGATTATTATATTAAAAAAATAAAGGAGTTAAAAAAATGACAATTGAAAATGGTTATTATGTTGCAGAATGCACATCTAATATCATTCCGGTATCAAGAAAGGATGCAGGTACATTCTATCTTCCGATTAACATCGTAAAGACAGAAGAAACCTATGAATACGAAGAATATCGTTTCAATCTTCCGGTTACATACCAATTTCCGGTAGAATTATTAGAGTACATGGCACAAGAACTGGATGAATATAGAAAGGCGCTGGATGAGGTAGGGGTGACAAAATTATGAGTCTGATAGTAGATAAAGCAAAAGAATTGAAAGCCGCAATTGATAACGTCGCTGCAAATGCGACAGATGAAATTGCTGTGAAGTCAGCAATTCTGTATGAAGAATGGAACGGTGATTCAAAAACATACAAAGAAGGACAGCGATTGAACTATGGCGGATCGTTATATAAAGTCCTGCAAGACCATACTTCGCAGGATGGATGGACACCAGATGCGGCACCGTCTCTTTTTGCAAAAGTCCTTATCCCGGATGCGAACGTGATTCCAGAGTGGGAACAGCCAGACAGTACCAATCCATATATGAAAGATGATAAAGTCACTCACAACGGAAAGACGTGGGTATCTGATGTGGATAACAACGTCTGGGAACCGGGAGTGTACGGATGGACTGAAGTGTGAATACAAAGATAGGAGGTGACATATGGAAATCAGAGCAGGACCGTGAGGGAAAATATTATATATAGAGAATAATTGAATGATTAGGGTGTCAAAAGGTACACCCGTGCGAACCTTGAAAATTTCATATAAAACAACAAATTTATGTCAGGAAATGGTATAATGATCTCAGATTATTTGTGAGGTGATCCTATGTCTTTTGCTAAGAATGAATATCAACAACTGACTCTGAATGATAATACTTTTTCCCTGACAGCCCGTGAACTCCGGATGCTTGAGAGATCCTGGGCAAAACAGTTTGCAGAAAAGATCTTTCCTCTGATCAATGAAGAAAAGTTTTCTGTTCTTTATAGTGATAAAGCTTCCCGCCCTAATACTCCCGTGAATGTTATTATCGGCGGCATGGTGCTCCAGGAGCTTCTGGATCTGACAGATGAGGAATTTATGGATTCCCTTCTTTTTGATATCCGCTTCCAGTATGCCCTCCATACGACAAGTTTTAAGGAGCAGCCGATCAGTGACCGGACATTCAGCCGTTTTCGCAGAAGATGCCTTACTTATGAGACAGAGACTGGTATTGACCTGAT
>JBJELT010000161.1:0-28714 GCA_051879295.1 Oliverpabstia sp.
AGAGCAAGATATGTAAAAAAACACATCATTCACATCAATTTTCGTCTGGTTTTGCACCTGGTTTTTCCTTATTATTTAAGCATACTAACAACAAGGAGGAAGCAGGTAATGAAAATCTGTACCAAGGTTCTTGCAGTGAAACAGCAGGACAATTACGTATCCATTCTCACCGATGGAGCAGAAATCCGTGTATTTTTTCTCACAGATTCCATCATTCGTATCCGTGCAGGATTTGACGGTGATTTTGCAGAGGAATCCTACAGTCTGGTTATGACAGCATGGGAAGACCGCATGGACGAATTCATGAAGAATTACCGCAGACGAATCACAGCCGCTGAGACAGAGTTGACAGACGGAGAAACAACAGCAGTGATTCAGGGAAAACTTCTGAAAGCAGTTATTGAAAAAGATCCTTTCCGCATCTGTGTGTATGATGCCGAAGGAACCATGCTCCACGCGGATATCGTGGATCTGGCTTACCAGGAGGACAGCAACCACCGCCGCATCCATACCAGTGAAATTTCACCGGATGACTGTTTCTACGGTTTTGGTGAAAAGAGCGGAGAGCTGAATAAAGCTCAGAAGTTCATGAACATGAGTCCGAAGGATGCCATGGGATACAATCCCAAAGAAACGGATTCTCTGTACAAACACATTCCATTCTACATCAAACTGAACCGCACAACGAAAAAAGCAGTGGGATATTTTTACCACAACACTTATGAGTGCGACTTCGATATGGGAAAAGAAAAGAGTAATTACTGGAAAATGCACAGCCGTTACCGTGCAGACGGCGGAGATATCGATCTGTTCCTGATCGCAGGTCCTACTGTTCGTGAAGTCGTAGAACGCTACACAGACCTGACCGGAAAATCTGCTCTCCTCCCCCGCTATGCACTGGGATATCTGGGTTCTTCCATGTATTATCCGGAACTGGAATCCGACTGTGATGACGCTATTGTGGAGTTTATCGATACCACAAAAGAAGAACAGATTCCTGTGGATGGCTTCCAGCTTTCTTCCGGCTACTGTACTGTAGAGACCGACCAGGGAGTAAAACGCTGCGTATTTACCTGGAACGAAAAACGTTTCAAAGATCCGAAGAATTTCTTCAAACAGATGGCTGACCGTGGAATCACAGTAACTCCTAATGTAAAACCGGGTATGCTGCTGATCCACCCCATGCTGGAAGATATGAAAGCGAAAAATATGTTTGTAAAAGCAAGCAACAGCGATGAACCGGGTGTAGGTACCTGGTGGGGCGGTAAAGGCGTATTCGTAGATTACACCAACGCTGACACCCGTAAGTACTGGAAAGAGCTTTTGAAAGAACATGTCCTGAACTACGGCACCTGTTCCGTATGGAATGATAACTGTGAATATGACAGTATGGTTGATAAGGATTGCCGCTGTTATTTTGAAGGAAAGGGCGGAACCATCGGTCAGCTGAAATCTGTGATGTCAAACATCATGTGCCATATCACGGATGAGGCAGTTCATGAGACCTTTGAAAATACCAGACCGTATATCGTATGCCGATCCGGACACTGCGGTATTCAGCGTTACGCACAAACCTGGGCTGGTGACAACCTGACCTGCTGGGAAGCACTGAAATACAATATCGCTACCATTCTTGGAATGGGACTTTCCGGGGTTGCCAACCAGGGCTGCGATATCGGCGGTTTCTATGGTCCCGCACCGGAAGGAGAACTTTTCATCCGCTGGATTCAGAACGGAATCTTCCAGCCACGTTTCTCCATCCATTCTACAAACACAGACAACACGGTAACCGAACCGTGGATGTACAGTGACTTGAAAGACGATATTCGCAAAACGATTGAATTCCGTTATCAGCTGAGTCCTTATCTGTATTCTCTGACAGAACGAGCTCATGAAACAGGTCTTCCGATTATGGAAGCTATGTGCAGTGCTTTCCAGAACGATCCAAAATGCTATGAAGAAGGTGTCGACTTCATGTTCGGAGATTCCCTGCTGGTTGCCAACGTAGTAGAAAAAGGAGCAACAACCCGCAGCATTTACCTGCCGGAAGGTGATACTTTCTATGACTTCTACACCAGAGAAGCTTATGCCGGAGGACAGACCATTGAAATCCCGGTAACCATCAGCAGTATTCCTCTGTTTGTGAGAAGCGGTGCAATCATTCCGATGGCAACAAATAAACTGAACAACCTCGCTACTCAGCAGGCAACCGGAATTTCTATTCTGTGTGCAGCCGACAAAGACAGTCAGTTCTGTCTGTATGAAGATGACGGTGTTTCCATGAATTACGAGAAAGGTGACTATCTGAAAACAAATATCACCCTGACGATAGGAGAACGCACCTATCTGGATTTCAAACTGGAAGGAAGTTATCAGACATCTGTGGAGACCATGTATGTGGATATGATTCACAGAGAAAAAGCTCCTTACTGGGTGACTGTAGACGGAGAAATGATTCCTCATTTCCTGCACCGCAGAAAATTCGAGGAAGCAGCATGCGGCTGGTACTATAGCCAGCGTCTGAAATCTGTTCAGATCAAATACCCGAATCCGAAAAAAGATTATCAGGTTCTGGTTTCATTTGAACAGTTTGACTTAATAGGAATGTAAACAGGAGGAAGAACACAATGAAAAAATTAGCAGCATTTGCAGCAGCCATGATGCTGGCCGTTACCGGACTTACCGGATGCTCCGGCAGCAGTGCAGCTACCAGTGAAGAAGCCACTGCGGAAAAACCACTGGTACTCACCCTGGCTCACGGTCTGAGTGAAACACATACAGTACACATTGCCATGACAGAATTTGCCGAACAGGTAGAAGAAGAAACCGACGGAAGAATTCAGGTTCGTATTCTCCCCAATGGTCAGCTTGGTTCTGAAAATGAAAATATGGAGCAGCTGATGGCAGGTGTTATTTCTATGACAAAAGTGTCTGCACCGGGTCTGGCTACTTACAATGAATCTTACCATACCTTTGGTCTGCCTTACATTTTCGATGATACTGAGGACTTTTACCATGTCATGGATTCTCAGGAAATGCAGGATTTCTTCCTTTCCTCCGAGGATGACGGTTTTGTTACTCTGACCTACTATACCTCCGGTGCCCGTTCTTTCTATACCAAGAATAAGGCTATCCGCACACCGGAAGATCTGAAAGGTTTGAAAATCCGTGTACAGGATATGAAATCCCAGACAGATATGCTGAATGCTCTGGGCGGTATCCCGGTAGCTATGTCCTACGGTGATGTATATACCTCTCTGCAGACAGGTATCATTGATGGAACCGAAAACAATGAGACCGCACTCACCACCGGTAAACACGGCGAAATCTGTAAAGTATATTCCACTGACCAGCATGCCATGATTCCAGATGTTATGGTCATGAGTGCCAAAGTATGGAACACCATCAGCCCGGAAGATCAGCAGATTATTCTGGAAGCTGCACACGCTTCCACAGAAAGTCACAAAATCGCATGGGATGCAGCTATTGAAGAGGCTATTGAGGAAGCTTCTACAACCATGGGCGTAGAATTTGTCAATGATGTGGACAAAGACGCATTCCGTGAAGCAACCAGCGGTATGATCGATGAATACTGTCAGGAATATCCGGGCGTACAGACCCTGCTGGATATCATTAATTCTGTAGAATAAGGGAGGCACCACATGAAAGAGATATTAACTACCGTAAAAAAGGTACTGGCAAAGCTTCTGGCCGGTATCGCTACCATCCTGTTGTCCATTATGACAATTCTGGTATTATATCAGGTATTTACCCGTTACATCCTTAACAGCCCGGCCGCCTTTACGGAAGAACTGGTACGTTATTTCCTGATCTGGACCGGATTTATCGGTGCTGCCTATGCATTCCTTACCAGACAGCATATGAGTCTGGTACTGATTCTCGATAAACTCACTCCTGCAAAACGCAGAATGCTGATGGCTGTGATTGATGTACTGATTCTTGTATTTGCAATTTTTGTTATCACCATCGGTGGATTCAAACTGGCACTGAGTGCACAGAAAGTATACTCCGCTCTTCTGGGAATCCCGAGAAGTCTGGTGTACGCTATGGCTCCGATCTCCGGAATCTTCATTATTATCGCACAGATTATCAACATTTATGAAGATGTCACCGGAAATACTATCGAAGGAGGAAATGAATCATGAATATAGTTCTTACAACGGTTATTCTTTTTGCGGTATTCGGTATCCTGCTGTTTCTTGGATGCCCGATTTCCGTCAGCATTGTTATTTCATCTATTGTTACCGCAATGTCATCCCTCTCCTGGGATCAGATTACCTTTATCACCATGCAGAAAATGAACAGTGGTGTGGAGAGTTTTTCTCTTCTGGCAATTCCCCTGTTCATACTGGCTGGAAATATTATGAATAACGGTGGTATTGCCCGCCGTCTGGTCAACTTTGCGAAACTGTTCGTGGGACGCATTCCTGGTTCTCTGGCCCAGGCCAACATCGTGGGAAATATGCTTTTCGGTGCTCTCTCCGGTTCTTCTGTAGCTGCAGCTTCCGCTATGGGCGGATGTATCTACCCGATCCAGAAAGAAGAAGGGTATGACCCGGCCTTCGCTACTGCTGCCAATATTGCCTCAGCACCTACCGGACTTCTGATCCCTCCGACCAGTGCCTTCATCGTATACTCTACCGTAGCAGGCGGTGTATCCATCTCCACCCTGTTTATGGCCGGTCTTATCCCGGGTATCCTGATGGGTCTGGGCGCCATGATTGTAGCTTTCGTTTATGCAAAAAAACATAAATACCCTACTTCCGGAACACCTTCTGCTTCAGAATTTGTAAAAGTATCTCTGGAAGCCATTCCAAGCCTTCTGCTGATCGTCATCGTTATCGGCGGTATCGTAGGCGGAATCTTCACAGCTACAGAGGGTGCAGGTATCTGCGTGCTGTACTGCCTAATCCTGTCCATCTGCTACAAGAGCCTTACAGTGAAATCCTTTATCAAGATTCTGGTAAACAGTGCATGTACCAGCGGTATCATCCTGTTTTTGATTTCTGCCTCCTCCGCTATGTCCTTCGTTATGGCATACTCAGGAATCCCGGCAGCGATCAGTTCCGGTATCATGTCCATCTCCACAAATAAAATTGTGATCTTCCTGCTGATGAACGTGATCCTTCTGGTTATCGGTATGTTCATGGATATCACCCCGGCTATCCTGATCTTCACACCGATCTTCCTTCCAATCGCACAGAGTCTGGGAATGACCGATATTCAGTTCGGTGTTATGCTGATCTTCAACATGTGTATGGGTAATATCACACCTCCGGTTGGATCCGTACTTTTCGTAGGCTGCGGAATCAGCAAAATCCGTATCGAGGATGTCACCAAAACACTGCTGCCGTACTTTGGCGTATTGTTCATTCTGCTTCTGGCAGTGACATTTGTACCGGTACTGTCCACAGGACTTCCTGCTTTGATGGGACTGATATAAACATAACAAAAAGCAGCATCTGTGCAATTCCATTTGAACAGATGCTGCTTTTTTATCCTATTAGTACTTTCTTTCCTGCAAAAGCAAAACGTTACAGTTCAGACAGTCGCTATTTTGAATTTTAAACCTCTCAGAGTAGGCCAAAATCTAAATAAACAAAGTTCTGCGGCCTACTTCCCATTAAAGATAATAGGCTGTAGAGGCACCAAATAGGTCTTTCAGCCTACTTTTCTGCAAAAATAATAGGCTCCCAAATTGCAAAACAAGCCTTGTGGCCTATTTTGTAGAAATTATAGTAGGATGGAAAACAGAAAAATCAAACATTGCAGCCTATTTTCCAGAAAATATACTAGGCCATAATACATGTAGACAGGTTTTGCGGCCTACTCTATGGCTAAAATGATAAGCCGCAGAACTGCAAAACAGACTTTGCAGCCTACTTCCCAGAGAAGGTTCTTTCTCAACTTTAGGTATGTCATCAACCTATAATCTGTTGAAATGCCTGTGCAGGGTCTATAGAAAATAATGGTTATAAAAATCTCCTTTTTTTCAAAAAACTCCTGAATAGTAATAGCAAACAGGGTCTATACAAGAAAAAAGTCGTCCGATACCCTGTTCATTTCAGTTTTCGGGGTCTTGGAAAATGTTTTTCTTATATAGGCCCTTGTTTTAGTTCAAAACGTCCTAAAAAGCTCTTAAGAGCAAGTATATAAGGAAGAAAATGGATCTTTTGATATAAAAAATCTGTATAGACCCCACACAGGCATCCAACCGGAGCAAACGTTGACAACATACCTAAGGTTCAGAAAGAACCCCAGAGAATGTCGTAGGCCAAAAACAGCTGAAATACATTTTATAGCCTACCAGGAACGGTACGACATGGGATAGAGGCTGTCTGAACTGTAACAGCAAAACCATACTTTCGGATTCTATCCTCGGGAATTCCCCTTGTTTTACCAACAACTATAGGATAAAATATATTTACCAGGATATCCGCAACATCCAAAATTTCTTAGATAGGAGATTTTTGAGTCTATGAATCAATGTGAACACGCCTCATTTGTGCTGAAAGGCGATATTATATACAGTATTTCCAAAGATGAAATGAAGACCATTCCTTCGGGATATGTGGTCTGTGTTAACGGAAAATCAAGAGGTGTATTTGAGAAATTACCGCAGCAGTACGAACATCTTCCGCTCCATGATCACAGCGGAAAGCTGATTATACCGGGGCTGGTTGACCTGCATATCCACGCTCCTCAGTACGCTTTCCGCGGCACCGGCATGGATATGGAACTGATGGACTGGCTGCAGCAACAGACATTTCCGGAAGAATCGAAATATTCAGATTTGGACTACGCACGGAAGGCTTATCAGATATTTGCCGATTCTATGAAAAAAAGTGCAACGACACACGCCTGCATCTTTGCCACAAGACACAGTCGGGCAACGGAACTGTTAATGGATCTTATGGAACAGTCCGGTGTTGTCAGTTATATAGGAAAAGTAAATATGGACCGGGAAGCCCCGGATCCTCTGCGGGAATCCAACGCTGACGCTTCTGCAGCCGATACCCGGCAATGGCTTGAGCATGTGACAGATAAGTACAGACGCACTATGCCCATCCTTACTCCCCGTTTTATCCCCTGCTGCACTCCCCGACTTCTGGAGCAGCTGCATGAGATTCAGGAAGCCTTTGATCTGCCGGTACAGTCTCATCTTTCGGAAAATCCAACTGAAATGGACTTTGTCCGACAGCTCTGTCCGGAATCTGCCTTCTACGGTGATGCCTACGACACTTTTGGGCTGTTCGGAGTAAATCATCAATCTGACAAACCGGTGAAAACAATTATGGCTCACTGTGTATATTCCACAGAGGACGAAATCCAGCGTATAAAAGATAACAATGTGTTTGTGGCACACTGCCCGACATCCAACACTAATCTTGCCTCGGGCATCGCACCCATCCGCAAATATCTTTCTCTTGGGCTTCGTATAGGACTGGGCAGTGATGTGGCCGGCGGCCATACAGAATCCATGTTCCGGGCTGTCTGTGACGCTGTTCAGGTGTCCAAACTCTACTGGCGGCTCATCGACCAGAACCAGTCACCCCTGACCTTCCGGGAAGGATTTTTTCTGGCAACAAAAGGAGGCGGCTCGTTCTTCGGCAGGGTAGGAAGTTTCGAACCGGATTACGATTTCAGTGCCATCGTGTTGGATGATTCACTGATTCCGCATCCCATGGAACTGTCCCTTTCCCAACGTTTGGAACGTGCCGCCTATGGATCACTGGACCTGTATGGAATCTGTGCCAAATATGTTTCCGGTGAATTAATCTATCAAAATGAAAACGCCGCACCGCAGGCAGCTTCCTCCTGACATTCAGGAATTTCCAATGGCAATCCAAAGATTTCCTCTGCCAGCTTCTGCATCAGAGGATTTCTGCGGATTCCATTTCCGGAACCAACCAGATGAGCAGCTTTTTTCCCTGTCAGTTCACTCATCACCTGATACTGCTGATATAATTCATCCAGTATTCCTACCATCACACCTACCGTCATTGCACCCGGATGGAAATTCTCCACACCAATATTGGTAATCTGGCCCTTTTCCTCCGGGTTGCTTCTGGTTCCGGAGAAGGTCGTCCGCACCTTCCAGGCAGCCTCTGTACCATACTTTTCTATAAATTCCTGTGCCTGTTGATTCATTACATCATAATAACTTTTATTCACGTTTCCGGAGACTTCACGGTAAAACTGCTCCAGCATGGCATAAGCCCTGCCGCCGCAAAGGGAAGCCCCAACCAGAAGATATCTATTATCTGTACATGGACGCAGTTCAATATTCCCCTGACAGGGCACAAAATTTTCCGAAACAAAAGACACCTGACTTCCTGTTCCCACATTAATCAGAACGGTATCTTGAAGTTCCTTTACGGAACCCAGAAAGCTCGCCTGATTATCCCCGATGGAAACCGTCACAGGAATTCCCGCAGGTACGTTGCCCAGTAAAGTTTTCCCTGCCATACCATACTGATTCTTAACTTCAGGCAAATAGGAAATATTTACACCCGCCTTCTCCAGGTCTGCATACCGAAATTCCCCCTTTTCCAAATCAAAGCAACCCCAGCTTGCAGCCATATCAACCCCAATGACTGGACTGGTCAACCCGCAGAGTTTCATGACAATGTAATCGCTGATCGTGGTCATTTTTACTGCATTTTCAGGAATTCTACCTATTTTCTGCAGATAATAATGGGTGACCAGACCATATCCTGCTGCCAGCATCCCTGCATTTTCAATCTTTTCCTTCAGCAGTTCCACGCTATTTTTTCCATTTTCCAGCGGTATATTTCCCTTTCCATCCTGCCAGGTATACAGTGGACTGACCGCATTGCCCTCTGCATCCACATAGAGCATTCCATGCATCTGGCCGGTAAATCCAATACCGTCCGGACATCCATAGGTGCGAATCAAATCATTCACTTTTTCTATTGTTACTACCAGTATCCTCTCCGCATCCTGAATTTTCTCCTCGGGAACTTCTCCTGGAAGAAAAGACTGGTGATTCACGGTCTCTCTGGCAAGCAAAGCACCTGTCTCTTTATTCATAAGCACGATACTGATTGTGGTCGTGCCGATATCAATTCCCATTATGTTCATAATAGTATTCCTCATGTCTGACTGCCTGCGGACAGTCACAAAACTTTATCATGTTATGATTCTATCACATTTCTTTTATTCATACAAGCAATTTACCTTTATTTTAATGGTTTTTTATCTTTACAAACCTTTATTTTAATGGTTTAATATGTAAAAGGAGGTTTTTATGAGCAAGAAAATATTTGTTACACCAGAATATACCACTGCAGAAGAAATAAAATATGTAAGAAAAAAACTGGGACTTACGCAAAAGGAATTTGCTGAACTGATTGGTTCTTCAAAATCTACAGTAGAAAGATGGGAGACCAGTTCCTCACATATCAAAGGACCTTTGGTATTGCTTCTACAGCTTTTAGACAAAGACGCTGATTATGTAGACAAAATAAAAGTACCATCTAAAGCATACGCTCTTCGCCTTTGGTATATGCATAAGCAGACAGTATGCACCTTGATCGATGTAGATGAAATAAATCAAAAAATCAAAATCAAAAATTACACTGACAATATTATGTTCAAAGCATTTGGTATAGAAGAAAATCCGGATTACCACCAATATACAGAGTTTCTGGAATCCAGATGTTTTCCCAGAACCAGAGATAAAATGAAACTTATATTAAAAGATTTGGATTTACCATTTTATGATCCGTTTATGATTATAGAAAAAACAGAAGGGCGAATGGCCGAGGATGATTTTTGGATTCGAATAGAGAGGTGACGATATGGTAGAATTATTCGAGCAAAATATCAGAACAAATGACAGGCAATCTTCCAAAGGAAATCAGCTCAAATGGGAAAATGATGGAATCTGGTATAAAGCAGATTATGCAGGATACGAAGGACTTGCCGAGTATGTCATATCACATCTGCTTGTCAAATCATCACTTCTTCCCGAAGATTATGTATTGTACGAATCCGAACAAATAACATATAAGACCACTATCTATCATGGGACCAAAAGTAAAAATTTTTTGAAACCCGGATGGCAAATCGTTACCCTTGAAAGGTTATTTAAAAATTTCTTCAATGACAGTCTTTATCAATCCATATATAAAATATCCGACCACAAAGCCAGATTAGTCTTTCTGGTCAATCAGATAGAACGGATCACTGGGCTGAAAGAATTTGGAAAATATATTAATAAACTTTTTACTATTGACGCAATGTTTTTGAATGAAGATCGGCACACACACAATATTGCCGTATTAATGAATGAGAAAGGAACTTTTTCCTACTGTCCTATATTTGATAATGGTGCAGGACTCTTATCAGACATTACAATGGATTACCCCCTTGACAAAAATGTTTATGAACTGATAGATTCTGCAACTTCAAAAACCATTTGCAGTGATTTCGATGAACAGCTTGACATCTCGGAAGAGTTATATGGATCAAATATTAATTTTCATTTTTCACAAGAAGACATACGAGAACTTTTAAAAGAAATTAACACTTATTCATCAGATATAAAGACAAGAGTTGAAAAGATACTCTTTGCACAAATGCGAAAATATCGATATTTGTTTTCGGATTAATTATATTTGGCAGGATGCCTGTGCGGGGTCTGTTAGCCTTTATTCTCTATAGACCCCGCTCTACCCATTCAGGATTTCATATTGTATTTAACAGCCCATAAATCTCTTCTGTTTCCGGCATCACTCTCAACGCACCTTTCCGTGTGGTGATTAAGGAAGCAGCAGCATTGGCAAATGTCAGCATTTCCTGCAGATTATCTTCTGTCAAATCTGACAATCCATGCTCGCAGATATAATGCAGCACACATCCACAGAAGGTATCACCAGCTCCGGTAGTCTCTATGGTATTCTTCTGTAAAAACGGTTTTACTTCAACCATTTCTTCTTTATAATATGCCCTGCTTCCCTCTTTCCCCATGGATACGAGAATCAGAGGAATATGGTATCTTTCGTTGATCCATTCCACCCCTTCCGTATAATCAGATTTTCCGGTCAGCCATTGTATCTCATTATCTGAAATTTTTAAAATATGGCAATGTTCCAGACCATAGAGAACCTGCTCTCTCGCTTCCTCCATATCATTCCAGAGAGGAGGACGCAGATTCGGATCAAAGGAAATCCATGCACCGGCTTCCCTGGCAATCCGGACGGCTTTCTTTGTTGCAGCACGCACCCCTTCATGAGTCATAGAAAGCGTTCCAAAATGAAAAATCCGCAAATCTTTTATCAGCTCTTCCGGTATCTCGTCCTCAGTAAGCATCATGTCAGCCCCCGGATTGCGGTAAAAAGAAAAATCCCTGTCACCATCCGGATAAGTATGTACCATGGCAAGAGTCGTATGAACCTGGTCATCCATTCTCAGATATGCGGCATCGATTCCCACCTCAACAATTGCCTCCTTTAACTGTTTACCGAAGAAGTCATTTCCGACCTTTCCGATAAATGCTGTCTTATGGCCCAGTTTTGATAACATGGCCAGTACATTACAGGGCGCACCGCCCGGATTTGCCTCGAACATCGGGTTGCCCTGATTACTTTTGCCGTTTTCTGTAAAATCTATCAGCAGTTCTCCTAAAGCTGTAACATCATATTTCTTCATGTTTGCTCTCCTTCCAATAAAAGTTCAACTGTTTCTATTATTTTCGTATTATCTATAGCAATATTATCTTTATATAATGGTAAAGCTGCAGCCATTCTCATGACTGCAGCTTCTTAAGTATCATATGTGCTATCAGAGCTGTCTTTTCAATATATTGTTCTGTTATCCAATCAGATTATACTTCACAATATCCATTTTTACAATGCCATCCGCAAAGAAAGAAATTCCATTTGCTGTCTGATCAGTGTACATAGTTATCGTCATGACCTGTTCACCATCATTGACAAAAATCTCTGCACTGAAGCGATCCAATATCATGCGCAGCTTAATTTTTCCATTTTCCGAACGAACCTGACTTCTTCTCTGATGAATTGCAGCTCTTCTTGAACCAGAAAACTTACGATCCACTTTTAATATGGATTCGTAAGGACGGAAGCTGACTGCAGTGTGATAACGGTTATCCTGAGCAAAACGCACCGCAAACTTCTTATAAAGGTTATCTTCGTCTACGGGGGAAATCAGGATTTCCATATCAATTCTTCTTCCTTCCACACCATCCAGCTTAATGGTATCTGCAAATACAATATCTCTGTATTCCACCTTATTGCAGCGCAGCTCTTCCAGTTCCCGAAGAGGAGTCTGATACAATCTTCCATTCTTTATGGACAGTTCCCGCGGCAGAGTCATCTGTCCAAACCAGCGGGTCTCCTGGGGATGCAGACGGCTGGTATCCCAGTTCTGCATCCATGCAATCATTACTCTGCGTCCATCCGGTGTAAGTACCGTCTGAGGGGCATAAAAGTCGATGCCATAATCGATGGACTGGTCATGTTGCTCCATAAAAGTATCGTTTTCTTTATTATAATCCCCAATCAGGCAAAGCGTACCATTTCCATTGTGATACTCAAATCCTTCCGGCAGCATATCCTGTGGACTGGTCAAAAGCACCCATTTTCCATCAAGTTCAAATAAGTCAGGGCATTCCCACATAAGACCAAACCGGTTATGATTAGCGTTCAGCACGCTCTTAAATTCCCAGTCAAAACCATTCCGGCTGGTGTACAGAAGAATCTGTCCGCTGCCGTCTTCTGGTCTGTTTGCAACAATGCAGCTATATGTTCCGTCCTCGTTTCTCCACATCTTAGGATCACGAAAATCTGCTTTACTGCACCCTTCCGGTATATCTTTTTCATCAAGTACCGGATTTTTCTCATATTTCACATAATCCAATCCATCCCCAACCGCCAGGCACTGTGTCTGCTCGTCTCGAAATTCGCCGTCCTCCTGGGGAATTCTCTTCACGCCAGTGTACATCAGCAATTGTCTGCCATCCGGAAGCGCAATTGCGCTCCCGGAAAAACATCCGTCTCTATCATATGACTGATCCGGTGCCAGTGCAGCCGGAAGATACTTCCAATGCAGCAAATCCTCGCTTACTGCATGGCCCCAGTGCATAGGTCCCCAATAGGGATTATACGGATGGTACTGGTAGAACAAATGATATTTACCTTCATAATAGGAGAAACCATTGGGGTCATTCAGCCATCCAACCCGCGTTGAAAGATGGAATGCCGGCCTTTCTTCTGTGCTTATTCTCTTCTCATAAGTTTCTTCATACTCCCGCGCTTCGCGCAATGTCTGACTTGTCATAATGCTCTCCTGCACTTCCTATAATATATCAAAAGTTATTTGTTTTTATTCTTCTGCAGCTGTTTCATTACCATAGAAATTATCCAGATATTTCTGGAAGATAGCCAGATAATCCTGGAGACCATATGCATCCAGGTCTTTCAGGTACTGATCCCAGTCTGCATCAGTGAATCCATTCATAATCCAATCGGATTTTTTTGCATTAATTGTCTTCTGGACATCTGCCTGCAGATTAGACAGTTCCTCTGTATCTTCCTGGCTCATAAATACGTTCGGATATACATATTTTGTATTCATATCCGGTGTATAGTAGTCTTTGATCCAATCCAAACGGTACTGTGCATCATCCGGACAAGTTACATAAACGCCATAGTATTCATCTAAAATAGCCAGCGGACCTCCGACAGCTTCTGCTTCTCTAACTTCAACCGGAGATGCGTCTCCCAGAGGAGCATGTTTCAGCATTTCTTCGCCGTTCTCATTTTCACCCAGTTCAAAGATATCAAAATCATCGTCCTCACCATAGGTTCCCCAGTTATTCTGCGGAGACTGGAATGGATCATACATCTGATCCAGCCATGCACATACCAGAGCCGGATTTTTGGCAACTGCAGTTACTACACAGCGTCCACGGTCATATCCACTGGTGAAAGAACCATTCTGTGGAGTAATATTTCTTGTATCAGCAGTCAGTGCCGGAAGCGGAACCCAATCCTGAAGATTGTCAATGTTTGCAACATCCCAGCTGAAGCATACGCCATAACGTCCGGATTTTCCTTTTGATACGTAAGTTGACCATTCCTGAGTGAATGCTTCAGGGTCAATCAGACCTTCCTCATACAGAGAATGCAGCCATGCGATACCATCTTTATATCCCTGCTGCGTTGCAGAACAGATGACTTCCAGATCGTCAGTAACTGCAATATGTCTTCCCTTATCAGCATCGCCATAACCTTCGCCGAAACCGTTGATGATGATACTCGGATCCTGATCACCATCATTTACGATACAGGACATCGGAATAATGCTTCCATCAATATTAAATTCTGCCTGCAATTCAGAAGCATGGTCACGGAAAGCAATCAGAACCTGTTCAAATTCATCTACGGTTGTCGGCATGTCCAATCCAAGGAAATCCAACCATTTTATGTTGATGAAACTCATATTACCAACTGTCTGAATAGCAGTTTTTTCTGAACCGAGCTGTTCAATCCATGGCAATGCCCAGATATGTCCCTCTGAATCCGTACTCATAGATCTGTATTCCGGATATTTTTCAAAAACTGCACTCAGATTTGGCATATATGCGTCAATATATTCTTCCAGAGGAATAATAATGCCCTGATCTGCATATTTCAGCAAGTCACTGTCACCAAAACCTGCAGAAAAAATAAAATCTGTTAAAGTTTTGGGGTTTGCCATATTGAGGGAAATTTTATCTCCCCACTGGTCACTCTGGATTGCAGTCCATTCAATCTCTACGTTAGTCTTTTCCTGCAGACGTTTGAAAATCGTACGGTTATTCGGATTGGATTCCGTGTTTGCCGGGAAGCTGGTCATACCTGTCAGGGTTGCTTTTTCTTTTAAAGGAAACTGCAATTCAGCAGTATCAACCTCCTGCAATTCTCCAGTGTTCAATTCTACAGAATCTTTTCCACCGCATGCGGTAAGGGATAATGTCATCCCTGCTGCCAATACCGCAGCAATCACCTGTTTGTAATGTCTGTTTTTCATCTCTTGACTCCTTTCACATCTATGTTTTCTTTTAATCATCATCCTTTTATGGAACCTGCCATAATACCGCTGTCAAAGTATTTCTGGAAAAATGGATACATTACCAGAAGCGGCAAACTGGAAATAATAATGGTTGCGTATTTCAGAAGTTCGGCTAACTGTGCCCGCTCTGCCGTACTCTGCATATCAGAGATCATTCCTGATTCCGGCTGATTCTGAATCAGAATGGAGCGAAGTACTAACTGCAATGGCTGTTTTGCCGAATCATTCAGGTAAATCATCGCATCAAAGTAACTGTTCCACATTCCTACAAACTGCCACAATGCCAGCACTGCAATCACCGGAGTACACACCGGAAGCAGAATTCGGAAGAAATATACCAGTTCATTGGCACCGTCTACATCCGCTGCTTCTCTCAATTCACCGGGGATTCCCTGATAATATGTCCTTGCAATAATCATATTCCATACGCTGAAAGCTCCTGGCAGAATAATTGCCCACATGCTGTCCAGCAGGCCCAGGTTGCTGATCAACAAGTAAGTAGGAATCAGGCCACCGCCGAAAAACATGGTGATAACAAAGACTACGTTGAAAAATCCTCTTCCCTTAAAGTCCACTCTTGACATTGGATATGCTGCCAACAGTGTTATCGCAACTGATACAAAAGTGAACACGATAGAATAAATCACTGCATTTTTAAATCCTACCCAAATCTGTGCATTGGAAATAACACGTTCATACGCAGTCATCGTCCACTTACTGAAATCGAATGTAATACCTTTATTCTGCAGGGTAACCGGATCCATAAAAGAAGCTACAATAATATAAATCATAGGAACTATAATAGCAACCACGAACAGGCCAAGCAAAATGTATCCACACATCAGCAACGCCTTATCCTGCAGAGAGTATCTGGCAAATCTGCTTTTCTTTTTCATCTTGCTCCTCCTTATAATCCTTTTCCATCATTCATTTTGGCAACAATCTTATTCACCACAATCAGCAAAATAACATTAATCACTGTATTGAACAAACCTACCGCTGTTGAGAAACTGTAATCCCCATCCAGCAAACCTTTTTTGTAGACATATGTAGCAATGATTTCTGATGTACCCAAGTTCAAATCGGTCTGCAGTGCATAAGCCTTCTCAAATCCAATACTCATGATATTACCGGCCTGCATGATAAACTGTATGACAACCATATCCTTGATTGCCGGCCATTCCACTGCCTTAATCTGCTGGAATATGTTTGCACCGTCTATGACTGCTGCCTCTTTCAGTTCCTGACTGGCATTAGACAACGCTGCTGTGTACATGATTGATGCCCAGCCTGCTCCCTGCCAGATACCGCTGGCTATGTAGATGGTACGAAATGCCTCCGGCATAGTCATGAAGTTAATATTAGTGCCCAGCAACAGATTCACCGGACCTGTTACAGAAAGGAAAATCCTTACAATACCGCACAATACGATGACGGAAATAAAGTTTGGCAGGTATAAAACCAACTGGACTTTCTTCTTGATCCCTGTACTCTGAATCCGGTTCAGCAAAAATGCCAGCAGAATCGGAACAGGGAAACCCCATAACAGACCGTAAATACTCAGCTTCAAAGTATTAATAAGGTATGTCATAAAATCAGGTGATGACAGAAACCGTTCAAAATACTTGAAACCTACCCACTCACTTCCCAGAATACCTTTGATGGGATTGTACTTCTGGAAAGCAATCATGATGCCGCCCATAGGGATATACCTGAAAATCAGTGTAAGTGCCAGGGCTGGCAGCAGGAAAATCACATACAATTGCCAGTGCTGTTTCAAATACAGAAGCGTGTTGTGAAAACCTGCGTTTCCTTTGTTTTGTTTCCTATTGGAAACGGTTGTAGAACTTGTTTTCATTTTGTCCTCCTTCCTCTATCTCTCCCCACTTTTTCATCTGCCCTCATTTTCCGTCATCTCTTTTTATGTATTTGTGCATTTGTAAAAGTTTGTTGAAGATCTTATATGTATTATATATCATGATTTTTACATTTTGTCAACGTTATATTTGTCATTTACACAATATTTTTTTTACATTTTGTTTATTATGTTTCATATTGATCAATAATCTATATTTTTTGAGGATTTTTTTAGTCACACCGTCCAAAATATTTTATTTTTACATTTGACACATTTATGTTTGTGCATTATAATACTATATAGCCAAATCATTGTGACTATTCAGGACTGCAAGCCACAGACCGCCTTCTCAGGTTTGTCTCCGCTCTACTTCTGCAATTCTGAACATTTACGCACATTATAATATAAGGAGGATACTATGGCCGACAGAGTTACTATACAGGATATTGCCGATGCTCTGGGCATCTCCCGCAATACTGTTTCCAAAGCAATCAATAACACAGGTATCTTGGCCGATGCGACCAGAGAAAAAGTTTTGAAAAAAGCTATGGAAATGGGATACAAACAGTTTTCATATGTAACACTCACAGATACCAATAACCCATCCATATCTCTTTCCGCTCCGAAAGAGCGCAGTGAAGTTGCCCTGCTCACCACGAGTTTTTTAGGCAATTCTCACTTTTCATCCACCTTGCTGGATAAGTTTCAGAGAGAGCTTTCACAGTTAGGGTACAGCCTTACCATACACCGCATACTGACAAACGAACTTGACAACCGCGTACTTCCGGCTTCCTTTATCAAAGAAAGAACTGCCGGTATCGTCTGTATCGAATTATTCGATGCGCTGTACAGTAAAATGGTATGCAGTCTTGGTATGCCGGTTCTGTTTATAGACTCACCGGTTTCTAATCTGGGTGATCCGTTGGATGCCGACAAATTATATATGGATAATCGTTCCAATATTTTTCAATTTGTCAAAGAGATGGTTCGCAGAGGTAAAACAAAGATTGGATTTATTGGAGAATTTATGCACTGCTATTCTTTCTTTGAACGCTATATGGCTTACCGTGATTCTATGTACCTGATGGGACTACCTTGCCCGGAAGAATATTGTATCATAAAAAACAAAGAAGGAGTGTTCAATCCTTCTTCTTCAGATTATCAGGAATACCTGACTGAATGCTTACAGAAGCTCAAACAGCTCCCTGATGTGTTTATCTGTGCCAATGACTTTGTAGCACTGGATACAATGCAGGTACTGAAAAGACTGGGATATTCGGTTCCACAGGATGTATATCTGTGCGGGTTCGATGATTCACCCGAATCCAAAGTGGTAACCCCTTCCCTGACCACCATTCATATACACAGTCAGATTATGGGATACTCCGCTGTACATTTATTATTATCCCGTATCAAAGAGCCCTCATTAAACTACCGTACTATACACACAGAAACCAGTTTGATCTACAGAGAATCT
Organism: Oliverpabstia sp.; assembly: GCA_051879295.1. GTDB lineage: Bacteria > Bacillota > Clostridia > Lachnospirales > Lachnospiraceae > Oliverpabstia. The sequence goes on from JBJELT010000161.1 coordinate 18,459, forward strand.
ACTGAAGGTTAAGCAGTTTCCGGACAGCAGCAAGGAGGAAAAACATGAATAGCTTACTCAATCCCGATAACCCTGTCATGCAGTTTATTACGAAGATCGTCAATACAGTCTATTTAAACATTCTGTGGTTCATATGCAGTCTTCCCATCTTCACTATCGGCGCTTCCACGACTGCACTGTACTATGTTACGTTAAAAATGGTAAAAAACGAGGAAGGTAATATCACAAAAGCCTTTTTCCACTCTTTTAAGGAAAATTTCAAACAGGGAACCATCATCTGGCTGATTCTCCTTGGCCTTGGGATTGTCCTTGGAGTTGACGGCTATGTCCTGTATCATCTGCGTTTTGAAAATGTATTCTGGACAGCCTGTACGGCAATCTTCATTGTGGCACTCGTTGCATATGCAATTGTGCTAATGTACATTTTTCCACTCCTGTCAAGATTCAATAATACGACATTGTCCATGTTTAAAAATTCCTTGATGATCGGTATGCGTTTTTTGCTCTGTACCGCACTGATGGCTGTGATTTATTTTGTCATGGCTTTCGTAATTATAAATATCTTTACACCTGCAGTTGTTTTCGGAGAGGGCCTTTGTGCATTTCTTTGCTCTTACCTGCTTTCCAATATATTACTGATGTGTGAAGAGAAATCGGAAGAGGAAGTATCATGAAAACGAAGCAAAAATCATCACCGGAAAGGGAAAAATTGAAGAGTCTTTACGGTCTGAAAAAAATCCAGTACATCTGGGACTATTATAAGCTGCCTATGGTGGTATTTTGCATCTTTCTGTATATCATCGGTTATTCCGTTTATGGACATTTTACCCACAAAGAAAAGGTGCTCTATACAGCCCTGGTGAATGTGTCCGCCAGTGAAGCCCTTACCGGGCAGCTAAGTACCGATTTTTTGGATTCTCTCGATGCAGATACCTCAAAAGAAACCATGCAGCTATATACGGGATTATACCTGACGGATGATGATACTAACCCTTACCACGAGTACACCTATGCATCCCGCATGAAAATTCTGGCTGCCATTAACTGTGAACAACTGGATATCGTACTCATGAATAAAGAAGCTTTTGATGCTTTTTCGCAAAATGGCTATTTATGCAATCTGGACAAACTACTGGTCGCCTCTGATTCCCATTTATACGCGACCCTGAAACCGTATTTGGTTACTAACACAACGATCCTGGAAGACAATTCTATCGACCTGCAGTTTGATTCTTCCATTCCTTATCAAGCTGTAACCGAGGAATATACCATGGGACTGGATATGTCTCAGACAGGTTTAATCCATCAGGCAGGCTTTGAAGATGTTGTATATCTCGGAATCATAGAAAATTCAACGCACAAGGACACGGCTGTAAAATATATTCAATATCTATTTTCAGAGTAATACCTTGAAGAGCAGTTCATTAGACGGCGGCAAACATGTATGATTATCACATACATAGTAAGTCGTTCTGTTATTTATCAGCCGGTACTCCTCTGTGGGCTCCGGCAGGATTCTTACATCCGCATACAGGGGAAGAGCAGACAGAATGTTTTCCGGTTCTTCCTCTGACATGACTGCCGTTATTTTCTTTGGCGGATGCAGATACATCAGTAACGCAGACAGAAACAGGCAGTGTCCCGCCGGGTATCCTTCGGCCTCCCCGGACAGGAATGCAAGCTGTCTCTCTGCCCGCTCCGTGTAACTTTTTTCTCCCGTAATCTGAGAGAGACGAACAATGCAATATGCCATCACAGAGTTGCCGCTGGGAAGTGCCCCATCGTAAGTTTCTTTTGGTTTTGTAATCAGGCTGTTATTCTGTGTTCCATACAAAAAGTACCCACCGCCGTCCGGATCCGCAAACTGCCTCTCTGCCTCTTCCAGAATCTTCTCCGCCCGCTCCAGATACTCTGACCCGGCATTCACCTCATACAGACAAAGCAATGCCGCAGCATAATAAGCATAATCATCCAGAAATCCCTTTACGGAAGATTTGTCGCCGCGGCAGCTTACATACAGCCATTCTCCATTGACAAGATGTTCTTCTATAAATCTCTGATTTTTTTCTGCCGCCGACAGATATTTCCTGTTTCCCGTCACCCGATACAGAACTGCCATGGCACAGATCATCAGCGAATTCCACGCTGTCAGAACTTTATCGTCCAGGTGTAGTTTTGCACGGGACTTGCGGTATTCATATAACTCTTTTCTCTCCTGCTCAAATTCCCGGGATATTTCATTTCCATTTAACAAGTTAGGGATATTTTTCCCTTCAAAATTTCCCTCCTTCGTGATACCAAAATGTTCACAGAATTCTTTTCCTCTTTCTGTTCCAAGAATTTCCCCGATTTCTTCATAACTCCAGATATAGAATTTTCCTTCTTCCCCATCACTGTCCGCATCCTGGGCAGAATAAAACTCACCGGAGGGACCTGTCATTTCCCGGAAAATATACTCCGCCGTCTGCTCTGCCGTATCAAGAAACAGGCATTCCCCCGACTTTTTATAGGCCGCCGCACAGGCAAGAATCATCAGGGCATTATCATAAAGCATTTTCTCAAAATGCGGAACCAGATAGAAATTGTCAGTAGAGTATCTTGAAAAGCCATAACCAATATGATCAAAAATCCCTCCCCGCCGCATTTTTTCCAAAGTTACTTCCACCTTCTGAAAAACAGTATCATCGTGGGCGATGACAGAATATAACGTAAGAAAAATCAGATTATGAGGCGTTGGAAATTTGGGGGCTCTTCCAAACCCTCCGTGTTTCTCATCAAAACTCCGGGCAAATATTTCTGCAGCTTTCCGGGGCAGATGAGAATCTATCTGCTCCTGTGCCTCCACACTTTTCGGCGTAATGTACAAAAGAATATCCTCCGCAGATGCCAACAGGTTTTTCCTGTTTGTTTTCCACTGCTGTGCAATGGCAAGAAGCAGATCACAAAACCCCATCATGCCATATCTGGATGAGGGCGGAAAATAAGTTCCCGCATAAAAAGGCTTTTGTTCCGGTGTCATGAAAATGCTCATAGGCCAGCCTCCGTTTCCCGTAATGGCCTGACAGACAGACATGTACACACTGTCAACATCCGGACGTTCCTCCCTGTCCACTTTAACAGCGACAAAATATTCATTGAGAATCTGTGCAATCTCCTCATTCTCAAAACTTTCATGAGCCATCACATGGCACCAGTGACAGGTACTGTATCCGACACTCAAAAATACCGGTTTATCCTCCTGCTCCGCTTTTTCAAAAGCCTCTTCTCCCCAAGGATACCAGTTTACCGGATTACCGGCATGCTGCAAAAGATAAGGGCTGGTTTCATATTGCAGACGATTACTCATACGCCATCTACTCCTTCCTATTTATCCTGACTATCTTTATAGTTTATCGTTCTCATTTACAGAAGTTTTATTCCAGTATACCATGTCATATAAGTCATTACAAATTCTCCATGATACCAGTTTTATTTTCTTAATCCCTATGGTAGAATAAACATAACCGTAATAACAGGAAAGCTGAGGTGTCTGCAAAATGAAAAAGCCATTAGCAATTGGAGTTGAAGATTACAGAAGAATCGTAGATAAACCCTATTATTATGTAGATAAAACCCTTTTCATAAAGGACTTAATTGACAAGGGAGGAACCGTCAGCCTGTTTACCAGGCCAAGACGTTTTGGAAAAACCCTGGCTCTCAGTATGTTGAAGACTTTTTTTGAGGCAGAGATTGATCAAAAAGGAAATAAAATTGACAATAGCCATTATTTTAACGGAATGAAGATTATGAATGCTGGAGAAGCGTACACGAGTCATATGGGCAGGTATCCGGTCATTTCTCTTTCATTGAAATCAACAAAACAGCCGGATTATCAGATGGCTTATCAGTGCCTCATCGATGAGATTATAAGTGCCTATGAAAAGCATCTTTATGTTCTGAGCGGCGATGCATTACTTCCCGCCAACAAAGAAAAATATCAGGCAATTATGGAATATCGTGCCAGTGAAGCTGACTATGCCACCTCCCTTAAATTTTTGTCAAATTGTCTGAAAAAATATCACGGCAGGAATGTTATCATTTTGTTAGATGAATATGATGTTCCTCTGGAGAATGCCTATTTTCGGGGTTTTTACGACCAGATGACAGATTTTATCCGCTCACTTTTTGAATCAGCATTGAAGACCAATGACAGTCTGGAATTTGCCGTCATTACCGGATGTCTCCGCATCAGCAAAGAAAGTATCTTTACAGGGCTTAATAACCTTCAGATTATCTCTCTGTTGAACAACGATTATTCTGAATATTTTGGCTTTACTCAGGAAGAAATATCAGATCTTCTGCACTATTATTCACTGGAAGAAAGACAGGAGGAACTGAAAAAATGGTACGATGGCTATCGATTTGGAAACACAGAAGTGTATAACCCCTGGAGTGTGATCAATTATGCCAATGACAAAATCTGGAGTTCCGCTCTTTTTCCAAAACCCTATTGGTCTAATACCTCTTCAAACAGCATTATTCGCGAATTGATTGAAACAGCAGATGTATCAGCCAAAAAGGAGATTGAAGAATTGATTGCGGGAGGTACGATAAGAAAACAAATCCATGAAGAAATTACCTATACGGATATTCATGTCTCTCAGGATAACCTGTGGAATTTTCTGTTTTTTACCGGATACTTGAAAATGACGAACCAGTCAATGGAAGGAAATCAAATCTACCTGGATTTGTCCATCCCTAACGAGGAAATACGATACATTTACCAAAATACTATCCGGGAGTGGTTTAACCAGAAGATAAAAAGTACAGATTTGACCCCAATGTTTCAGTCAATGCTGTGGGGAGACAGCGAAGCTTTTGAAGATTTTCTGAAAAAGCATCTCCGGGAAAGTTGAAGTGCTATACTAACGTTGTAACAGTAGTGGCTAATAAGATATAATCAATCTATCAAAGAAAGAAGGAATTATTATGCCACAAACTTACACTCCAGAATTTAGAAAAAAGATTGTCCGTCTTCATGAGGAAGAAGGACGCACCTATTATTTATCAGAATTTGAACACCAGTACCTATCATCCGGAAGCAATGCTGATTATCCTGCTGTCTCTGTTAGTATCATTATATATTCAATAATTTTTCTTAAACGTTGTATATTCATACACTACTCCCTATTTCCTCTCTATTGCTTCATAAACCCGCAGGATTTCACCCACACTCCACGCCTGTGCAAAGCACCCTCTGGAGGAGCTGGGATTTTCCCCATCATATATCTCAGGGAGCTGCCCGATACAGCCTTCCCGCATGGCACTTTCCATCACCTCAAGCTGTTCTTTCACTACACGCTTAGCCATTTCACTGTAGTCATGAACCTTCAGATATGCCAGGTAATATCCTCCCAGCGGAAACGTCCAGACGGTTCCCTGATGATATGCCATATCCCGTTCAAATACAAATCCTCCATAGTACGGATGAAATTCCGGATCATTTTTGTCCAGGGTGCGCAGGCCATAAGGTGTATACAGTTTTTCAAACACAGCGTCAACAATCTTCTTTTCTTTTTCCCTGTCCAGCATGGTAAACGGCACGGAAACAGCCCAGATCTGATTGCACCGAATTTGTTCCTCTGCATTTGTCCCGCAGATTACATCTTTCAGATAACCTTTCTCAGACATCCAGAATTTCTTTTCAAAGGAATCCCTTACTTTTTCTGCAAGTTTTCCATAGTCTGTGCTTTCTGTCTTCCCTGTCATGTCTGAAAATTTTTCCATGATACGCAGGGCATTATACCAGTAGGCATTAATTTCCACCGGCTTTCCATGACGTGGTGTGGGAAGAATTTCTCCTACACGCACATCCATCCATGTCACCTGTGCAAACCCTTCCCCAGCCATAATCAGCGCGTCATCATCCATGTGTATGCCATACCTGGTTCCAGCTTTATATTTCGCAAGGATACGCTCCATAACCGGATACATTTCCCGGACAAAACTTTCATCTCTACTAGCCTCATAATACAGATACACACAATTGATAAACAGCAGAGCTGCATCTGCCGTATTGTACATCGGTTCATTTTTGCCCTCCGGAAACAGATTCGGCATCAATCCGTCTCGTTCATTGACAGCAAAGGTGCGGAGAATCTTTTTTGCACGTTCATATTGTCCGGAAGATATACACAGCCCTGGAAGAGCAATCATAGTATCTCTTCCCCAGTCCTCAAAGAACGGGAATCCTGCCAGAATCGTATCACCGCCGGTAGACTCTCTTGCGGCAATAAACTGGTCAGCACTTTTCACAAGCATTCCGGCCACTTCAGACGCAAATCCGGCACGTTTTTCTATTTCACTACGGTATTTTTTCACACCGTTAATAATACCTTCCGCCGTATCTCCCGACTCCTCCATCTCATATACTACTTCCAGTATATGAGATGCAGAAGGTTCTATACTACAGTAGATCGCGTGATTGGCTTTTGCCCATCCATGTTCCCTTCTTCCGTCACATGCATCATAGCTGTAGAAGTATTCTTCCGTTCTTTCCGGTATTCCGGTCACTTCTCCGTTTGTCCGAAAATACAACACCAGCCCTTCGGATGCAATCTGTCCGCTGCACACAGATTTTCCTTCTGACAGTCCTACACTCCAACTGCTGCTATATTTCTGTTTTACATCCGGTTCCTTCCCTTTTGGAGAAAACTGAAAAAACGGAGTCAGTTCCAGCACACATTTCTCTCTTCCCCGGTTACAGATTTCATAACGGATTCCAATCGTATTAGCTCCACGCTTCAGTCCCATTTCTTTGCGAATTTCCAGTCCTTTTACCTGAAACTTCCAGACAGGTGTATCCTCATAGGTAAATCCGGAGAGAAAATGATATCCTTCCTCACGATGTCCGTCAGCAAATTCCTGGCTGGAAATGATGTATTCCTCTTCTCCGGCAATTACCTTCTCCGCAAGACGATGAAGGATATTATAACGATGGTTCGGTGCCTGCGTACACGCCATTAACAACGTATGGTCATTGCGTGCCGCAGACCCAATCATTGTCAGAGAAGAAAATCCACCGAGATAATTTGTCATCAGAAAACAATTCTCCTGCCCCCTCTCCATAGAATTCCAATCCTGTTTTCCATAAATCCACTTCATGCCTTCACTTCCTTCTGTTATTTTTGTCCCAGTATCATCACACTGCACGGTTCCACCCGGATTTCTCCCGATATTTTCGATGGTTTTTTCCAGTGATGACTGCTTTTTTTATCTGCCAATACCTGCCAGTTTCCATCCAATAATCTGACATTCCTGCTTTCCGATCCGCTGTTATACAGGATATAAAGCAAACTCCAGCGTATATCTGCATTTTCCAGTGTGTTATCCACCAAAAATCCCACAGCCTGGGGTTCTGTCCACACCGTTCGAATTCTTTTCCACGCTTCCGGTGATTTATCATACAATCCGGGAAGCTGCTTTCGCAAGGCAATCATCCCCCTATAGTATTCTACCAATTCCCGATGATCCCATGCACGCTGCCAGTCCAGACAATTCAGTTCAATGGGGGCATTATAGGAATCATCAATCCCATCTTTTGTTCGGGCAAATTCTTCTCCCGAAAGGAAAAACAGATTTCCCTGGCAAGTCATATAAACAGCTGCCGCCATTTTATTTACATCCATCCAGGTCTTCTGATCCGAAACTGTATCCATGATTTTATCCCACAAAGTCTGGTTATCATGAGCCGATACATAAGTAATAATCTGAGCCGGAGATCGGGCTCCTACTTCTTTTGTTCCCTGCCATGCTTTTATACTTTTCAGAATATCCTCTTCCAGTCCCCTTGCTCCATTAACAAAACCTATCTTATCCACATCAAACACAGAACCTTTAATGGCATTTCTGGTATTATCACAGAAAAATCCGATACCATCATCTAACAACGAAATATTCTCTTTCAGGGCACATTTGGCATTTCCTTCTATTGCAGTAACACCTGCCGCCCACGGTTCGCCATACAGTATTTTTTCACCTTTTCCATATCTCATATCCAATTCACGACGTATCCGATTCATAAGGTTTACATCCAGAAGTCCCATCAGATCAAACCGAAAACCATCTATATGATATTCTTCTGCCCAGTACAGCACCGAATCCAGAATATAATTCCCACACATAGGTCTCTCATTGGCAGTGTCATTTCCGCATGCGGAGCCATCTGATACAGAACCATCCTCATTTACCCGGTAGTAGTACCATGGCACAGTTTTCTGCAGCCAGGAGTCCAGATGATATGTATGATTATATACCACATCCATAATCACACGAAATCCCTGTCGGTGAAGGGACTGTATCATTTCTTTCAGTTCACGGATACGTACCTCCCCATGAGCTGCATCTGTTGCATAAGATCCCTCCGGAACATTATAATTTACCGGGTCATATCCCCAGTTAAATTCCTCTTCATTTCCGGCCTCATCCACTGAACCATAGTCATACACTGGCATCAACTGCACATGTGTCACGCCCAGTTCCTTCAAATACGCACAACCGGTTTTGTGAATTCCATCTCCATGCAGTGTTGTGTCATCGCATAAAAACGCTTTATATTTCCCCCGGTACTCTTCCGGAAAACCTCCGCTTTTATCCCAGGAAAATTCTTTCACATGTAGCTCGTAGATGATGTTTTCCACCGGCTGTTCCGGAGCCTTATCCTCACTCCATCCTTCAGGATCCGTTTTTTTCAGATTGACTGCCATACTCCTCTTTCCATTGATTCCGCAGGCTTTTGCATAAGGATCCGCAGTTCTTCGCATCTTGCCGTCAACCGTCACTTCATAATCATAATAAACCCCATGAAGTTCCTGTACTGTACGATAAGACCAGATACCTCTCTCCTCTTTTTCCATCTGAAAGCTTTTGTACGCACCACTATCGCTTCCGTTCTCATAAAGATACAATATCACTGATTCCGCACAGGGACTCCATAGAAGAAATGTTGTTCCCTCTTCTGTACAGCAGACTCCCAGATCATGCCCATCATAAATGTAATTTGCCTGAAATTCTAAGCTTGAATAGTAATTTTTCCATTCTTTTGTAGTCCTCATCCTTCTTTCTCTCCCTGTATTCCAAGCATTCTGCATATTTTTCCAATATCCATCTCCGACTGCACATACGTTGCATTCACCTTTCCATCCTTTTCCGGCGAAATATTAGAATGAATATAACAGGTATCCATTCCCACACGGGTTGCTCCTGCAATATCCGTTTCCCCATCATTTCCAATCATAATACATTCACCAGGATTCAATTGATATTTTTCCAGAAGGATTTCAAAAAAACGTCGGTCCGGTTTTTTTACTCCATAATCCGAAGAAATTAAGATTCCGTCAAAATACTGTGCAATCCCCAGCATATGCAGTTCATACTCTGTAAAAATCCGCTGGGCATTTGACAACAGATAAATCTTTTTTCCCTGTTCCTGCAGCTGTTTGAGCATTCTTTCCACACCCTCATACAATCTGATGTACTCTGTTGTAAGCACCCGGAAAAATTGCCCCGCATGAATCACCAGCGCATCATCCGCCTGTACTCCTTTGGTTGCAAACAATTCCCGAAACACGGTTTCTATCTGTATTTCCGGATATGACTCATGGCTGTATAAAGATTCCGCCTTGCACACTGTCATACGGTTATAATTCTTTTTCATTTCTTCCGGCGTGTACACCGCACCATAATAGCCATAAAAGAGGCATAATTTCTCCCAGACTTCCTGTTTTTTCTCATCTGTACGAATATCCGCTAAGGTTCCATAAAAATCGAAGACATAATTTTTATACATACTTTTCATTTTCCTTTTCGCTTGTATCAGAATTTGAACACCAGTACCCCATATCCTTTCAGCGGATGTGCAATCGAATATGCTTTTCCATCTGCCTCAATTTTTTCTGGTTTTAACTTGATTTCCTGATTTTCCTCATAGTTCTCCCATGTGGAATCCAGAATCAGGGTATGCTGTTTTCTTTTCAATACTCCCACTCGATAATCTTCTCTCGCCACCGGGGTGAAATTACATACAAACAGAAGATTGTCTTTTCCATCCTTGCTGTGTCTTACAAAGCTGAAAATGCTGCGGTCAGCATCATCCACGCTGATCCATTCAAATCCCTTTTCCTCGGTGTCCAGTTCATACAGACACGAATGATTTCTGTAAAGGCTGATCAGAGCTTTCATATAATCATGAACCTGTTTATGTCCCGGATCCTTCATCA
>JBJELT010000162.1:0-28367 GCA_051879295.1 Oliverpabstia sp.
ATTATATCAGCGAAATAAGAGGTGCTATTTCTTTTTTTCAGAAGAATAACGATTCTTCAATTATGACAAAAATGTCACTGAGAAATTCACCTGATAGTCACTGCAAGGAGTTATAATTATCTTGAAAGAAGATAAAGCCTCCGGCGGATTGCAGAGGTGCGCAGATGTATCGTGTCATGCAAAGCATGACGCGCACCTCGCAGCAAGTACGCCGAGGCGTACTTGAATGTATCAATAGATGGAGGTATGTTTCATGGAAATTTTAAGATGTGAGAATCTTATCAAAACATATGGTGAAGGAAATACACAGGTAAAGGCGTTGGATCATGTATCGTTTTCTGTGGAGCAAGGAGAGTTTGTATCTATTATCGGGCCATCGGGAAGCGGAAAATCAACGTTGTTACATATTTTAGGAGGTGTGGACAAACCTACGAGCGGAAAAGTTTATATTGACGGGACAGATATCCATTCGTTAAAGGAGAGCCAGCTGGCAATTTTTCGGCGCAGACAGATTGGCCTGGTATATCAGTTTTATAATTTGATCCCGGTATTGAATGTGGATGAGAATATTGTACTGCCGCATTTACTCGATGGGAGAGAATTGGATGAGGAGCGTTTGAGTTATATTGTCAGTGATTTGGGACTTTCAGATCGCAGAAAGAATTTACCAAATCAATTGTCAGGAGGACAACAGCAGAGAGTATCTGTGGGACGGGCAATTTATACCCATCCGGCGATTCTGTTGGCTGATGAACCAACCGGAAATCTTGATCGAAAAAATGGAGAAGAAATCATTCATTTGCTAAAGGAATCGAATCGTAAACATAAGCAGACGTTGATTTTAATTACTCATGATGAGAGCATTGCTCTTCAGGCAGATCGTATGATTTACCTTGAAGATGGCAGGATTGTCAGTAATGAGCGGATTCGAAATATTGGAGGCAGTGTAGATGAAAAATAAAAAAATCATATTCTATGTGACCAGACAATATATGAAACAAAATAAGAAGCGTACCTTCATTACAGCGTTGGGGATTTTTCTTATGGTGCTGCTGATGACATGCGTGTTTGTAGGTAAGGATACGGCAATCAGCTATCTGACTCAGGTTGCAGAATCAAAAAACGGGAGCTGGCATGTGATAGCCTATGATGTTGATGATAATCAGTACCAACAGATTCAGAACCTTGATTTTATCAAAAATACTGCAGTTTCCTATGATATGGGTTATTCGGATTGTGAGCAATCTAAGAACTCTGAAAAACCATATTGGAAATTAAAAGCCTATTCGGCTTCCTGCTTTGATTGGATGAATATAAATCTTGTCGAGGGGCGTATTCCGGAGAAAGAAAATGAAGTGGTTATCAGTAAAGCTGCGATTGACGATGGCGCCAAACTTCGAGTGGGGGATCATATTGATGTTTCTACTTTTAGCAGAAGTATCAAAGGAATCAATCCAGATGTGGAAAGTACGGTTTTTCCTTTTTACAACTTGACGGTGAAGTATGGAGAAACAGTGGAAGTTCCACAGGATTTCCCATTTTATCAAGATAGTGACAGCTTTGAGGAGATTCATACATCCACAGGAATGAGGGAGAATTATTCGATTGTAGGTATTATAGATACCCCTTCTTATGAGACAAAAACAGGTGCTTTTTATTCTGCAATTGCTTATACACCTAATGATATGGGAAACAGGGAAACAATCAATGTATTCTGTAAGATGGATGTGAAGAAAGATTATGATGTTTCTGAAATACAGAAAATTTTGGGAACAGATCAGGGCTCCTATGAATTTAATGATCTGGTTCTGGCTTTTGCGGCGCAATCTTCTGATTCCAGTATGAATATCATCATTAACTTTATCGTGATTTTCTTTCTGTTATTTATATTGGTCGTATCCATGATTTTAATCTACAACGGTTTCAACATCTCCTTTGAGGAGCGGAGCCGTTACCTTGGAATGTTGTCTTCAGTAGGAGCAACGAAACATCAGAAAAACAGCAGTGTATATTATGAAACATTTACACTTTTGTTGTTTACACTTCCTATCGGTATTTTGACAGGTCTTGGTACAGTAAAAGTCGGGATGATGGTATTACAGCCGTATATTGTTAAATTAGAAGATTCTATTGTAGCAACTAAGATCAACAATGATACGGTTCATCTGATGATTACACCGCTTAATATTCTGTTGGTGATTGTGTTCAGTTTTATTACAGTGGTGATTTCATCAATGCTCCCTGCAAGAAAAATCGGTAAGATAGGTCCAATTGAGAGTATAAGAGGAACTGGGAATATAAGTAAAAAAGCGTATAAGAGCTCTAAATATTTGTTGAAAAAAGGAAAGACAGAAATCTTGCTGGCGCGTAATCATTTACACAGGCAGAGTTACAAATCAAAAAGTATTATCCGTGCTGTTGCAGTATTTATGATTGTATTGATTGTGACTACCTTTGGTACGAATGCGGTCACGCAGATGGTACAGTATCGACTGGTGGATGATGTGACGGTCCGGGAAAATCTGGATGATTATAACTATGTGTTGGTCGAAAAAAGCGGAAATGCCCAAATGTACCTTGCCTTAAAAAAGGAAATCATGGAAGATTCCTCTGTGATAGAAACAAAGGAATGGTATGAGGGTATGTTCGCAGGACAATTTGATGGAAGACTGCTGAATCAAAAATACTGGGATACCTATCAGGCGATTGCCCAGGAGTATTATCATGGTAAATTAACGGATGAGGACTTTGAAAATTTGGTATCAGATGATACTGGTTATCGCTTTGAAACAATGAATATTTTGGCTGTGGATAATGAAACATTCAAGAAAATTGCCAGGAAATGTGGTGTGGCTTCTGAGATGCTTAACAGCGTAAAATGTCCGGGCATTCTTTATCAGAATATACAGATGTCTACCGATAATATACGTTTTGAGAGTTATCGTCCAGATCATTATCGAATGTATGAAATGAGCCGGATATGTGACATGGAGCCGGGAAGTGGTTTCCCTATTTCTCTATATAATCAGAAAACGAATCAGCAGGAAAACTTTGATGTGACATTAGTCGGATATGCCGATGCAACCGATATCGAAAATTATGTAACATTCCATGGTGAGTTTATCTGGATGATCGTAAGCACAGATACAGCAGAACAGATGAATCAGGTGTTATCTACTTACAACAGTCTGGATCAGGATGGCAACTATAACGTGATGAGCCGCAAGCTGTGGATCAGATTATCGGACACAGATGGGGAGTTGGCTCAAAAACTACAGAACCTGAGTAATGAAAATCATGAGCAATTCCTTGTTTATTCTGCAGGGGAAAAGGAAATGCTTACCTCAGTAGCAGATACGATTAACTATATCATACGTGTGCTTGCGATCGGATTTGTGATATTTACAGCACTGATCTGTCTCCTCAATCTATATAATTCGATTCGGGGAAGGGCAGTCGTCAGAAAAAAAGAGATGTCGATGCTCCGCTCTGTAGGAATGCAGGAATGTCAGATACAGAAAATGTTATTTTATGAAAATATGGGAATGTGGATTCGTGGTTTTATCTGGTCAGTTCTCATCTCTTTACCAATAACCTATGGAATTGGACGAGTGTTAAAACAGTATTTTGGTGAGATCAAACTGCATTTTCCGTGGGAGATGTATGTTCTTTCTCTGATAATCACTATGGTTTCTCTCGCTATCATGACTGGAATATGCTACCATAGGAAAGAAAGTGACAATATTCTGGAATTGATGCGTACGGAGGAATAGAATGACAGTTTTAGTGGTGGAAGATGACAATATCATTCGGGAAGGATTGCAGATTTCTTTGCGGCAGGACGGGTACGATGTGCTGACTGCCGCTACTCAAAAAGAGGCGTTAGACACGATATCAGGCAATCAAACGATTGATGTTTTCTTATTGGATGTGATGCTGCCGGATGGCGATGGCTATACCATATGCAGAGAAATTCGAAAGAAGAGTGACGCTCCCATTCTCTTTTTGACCGCTTGTGATGATGAAGTACATACGGTATTAGCGTTGGAACAGGGCGCTGATGATTATATTGCAAAGCCTTTTCGTATCCGTGAATTACTGGCAAGAATGAAAGCAATTTTGCGAAGAGCAGGAAAAGATGTGGTAAAGCAGTCAAGAATTGCAATTGGTGATAATGAACTGGATCTACAGGCAGGAAAAGTGTATCGAAATCAAAAAAATATTGAGCTGACGGTTATGGAATATCGTCTGTTGCTAATTTTTGTGAATTATCGCGGGCAAACCCTTTCCAGACAGCAGTTATTAAATGATATCTGGGATGAAGCAGGAGATTTTGTAAATGACAATACATTGACGGTGTATATCAAACGTTTGCGTGAAAAATTAGGAGATTTTGAGGGACAGCCGTTGATTCAGACTGTACGGGGAATTGGCTACCGTATGGAAAAGTAGAGGTTACTATGATAAAAAATGTGATAATTATTCTATTAATCATAAGCTTGATTGTACAATTTTTGTTCATGAGAATGCGGAAACGAAAAGTGGAAAAACAAATAGAAGATCTGATTTCATATCTGACACGGGTTCAGGATCGGCTGGATTTACCGGAAATGGAACATTTCAGAGAAGGACAGCTCAGCATATTGCAAAGCGAGATTTACAAGGTGGTTGTTTTGCTGAGGGAGGCGTATTCAGAAGAGCTGTCGCAGAAACGTTATATGGCAGATATGTTGTCAGATATATCACATCAGATTAAGACCCCGATTTCAGCCATTACCATTATGGCAGATTTACTGGAAGAACCAGAACTTCTGGATGAGCAAAGGTTAGACTATGCGGATAAGATTGATAAACAGGCGAAGCGTATTACCTGGCTGATCCGTAACCTGTTAACGCTGGCGCAGCTGCAGGCAGATGTATTGGAATTGAAGAAGGAGTCCATTCCTATGAAAGATATCTTACGGGAAATACAGGATTCTCTGGAGATTATGGCGGAACTCAAAGGGGTGCAATTGATTTGCGAATCCGATGCCGCCATATGTATTTCCTGTGATAAACACTGGATGACGGAAGCATTGTTAAACATTGTAAAAAACAGTGTGGAGCACACGAATGAAGGTGGTACTGTAAAAGTACAGGTTGTTCAGGATACTATTGCCACCCATATTCATGTAGTGGATGATGGAGAAGGAATAGACAGTGCACATCTGCCACATATTTTTGAAAGATTTTACAAAGTAGACAATGCATCTGCAAATAGTGTAGGAATCGGACTTGCAATGGCGAAACAAATTATATTAAAGCAAAATGGAATCATTACAGCTGCAAGTAAAAAAGGTGTGGGGACAGATTTCTACATCAAATTATTTCGGACAGATACGGTGTAAAAGGGATGTTTGTATTATTCTGTCTGGCGGTTCTTTATTTACATTTTTTTACAGGAGGAAACTAAAATGGCATTAACAAACATTGCAGGATGGAACGAAGACGAGAACAAGCAGACAAGTGCAGCATGTGGGACAGCATGTGGAGCATCTGAAAAGCCGGCGGCATGAGGCATATTGAGTTCAGTGCTGTGTTGGTGGTGTGACCAAGAAAAAACTACTTTTTTGAGATTAACAATGGTTTGGGGCATCTCTTGATGCCCCTCGATTTTTTCATTACCTAATAAAAAAATAGCAAGCTATATTCATTTATTTGCATTCCTCCAGTTCTGCAATGGTTTTTGTGATAAAACCACCTGCTTCAGCTTCTGCCATAGATTTATCAAGCATAGCAAGATAATCAGCATTTCTCTTGGCTTTCATCATTTCATTGTATTCATGTTCGGAAATCATAACAATATTTTCATTTTTGGGTCTTGATATAATCAATGTCTCGCCGCTAAAAACCTTGTCGCATAAACTCTTGAAATTATCTCTTACATCCATGCTTTTTACAGCTAACAAAAAAATCTCTCCTTTCCGTACAAAAATTCGTATGTGTTTTCGTACTTTTATTATATGATAGTATAATTTCAATGTCAATGTTTTTATTATGTTGAATAAAAATTCTGCAAAAATTTACATGCAAAAGTCAAACTGAATGCTTGTTGGAAGAAGCAGAAAAGGATGGAGATGTAAAAAGGTGGTGGTAAATGATATTATTTTCAAGAGAACTTTCACAATTCCTGTTTGTCGATTTTACGCTTGACAAGTGAATTATAATTAAGAAGAATGACTTAGGAAAGTTCTAATTTTAGGGCTGAAAAATCGCATTTTGAAACTAAAGAATCCTGGTAAAAATGCTTTGGATTTTTTGTAACCATCCCACAGGAAATGTCGCTATATAGGGTGAAAGCCTTAAAGTTACTGAAGGAGGAAGAGATTCGTGGATGATAATGAAATTGTAGAGCTCTACTTATCCAGAAACGAAGATGCTATAAAACAGACAGCGAAAAAGTATGGTTCGAGACTCAGGAATATAGCGAACAGTATTCTTAACGATATGGAAACGGCTAAAGAATGTGAAAATGATACTTACCTTGAAACGTGGGAACTGATTCCGCCTCATGAGCCGAGAAGTTATCTGTTTGCGTTTGTTGGGAGAATCGTAAGACATATTGCACTTGATGTGTGTAAGAAAAACAACAGGCAGAAAAGATATGCCTTGTATTGTGAGCTTACACAGGAAATGCAAGAGTGCATACCGGCAAAGAACGATACGGAAGCTGAAATTGAAGCAAATTATTTGAGCAGGCTTATTGATGAGTTTTTGGAAACCTGTTCAGAGGAGCAGCAAAATGTTTTTGTAAGAAGATATTGGTATTTTGATTCAGTTACTCAAATCGCAAAGACATATGGGTTCTCACAAAGTAAGGTGAAGACCATGTTGTTCAGGATGAGGTCAGAGTTAAAGATGTATTTGGAAGACGGAGGTTATAGCGTATGAAGGGGCATGATCTTTTGGACGCCGTTGGTGGTATAAACGAAAAATATATTTACAATGCAGGAAATGTTAAAGCTAAGAAAAGTAAAAGCTATTTTAAATGGATTTCAGTTGCGGCTGCGTGTCTGTGCTTGATTGTGATAGCAGGAATCATGATTCCCAGGCTATTTAACTCTACACCTGACAGTGGACAGGATTCACAACCGGGAAATAATGTAGCTGCAGCCGATAATCCGGATGCTAGTGCGGCAGAGGGTATCTATATACCAGCTGTTGAATTGCCGGATCCATCTGAAATAGAAGAAGCAGATATGATTGGACTTGTGGTCTACAGAGGACATATTTATACGCAGGCGGAGGATTATTCAGGCGAAGAGGCACAGAGAATAGAATCGCTTGTAGGTGAACATTTGGGGACTGCCAGGGGGAACATCGATGAATGGTCAACACAGGATGAATACGCAACAGAATTTGCGTCAAATATTTCAGGTGAAGTATATTCAGTTAATGGATATGATACCGATTTTCGTATATGCATTCGTGCAGAGGTGGAAGATGAAAACCATAATCCTACCATATGGATTCAATTCTTTGATTGCCTGAATGACATAACTTTGATAACAGGGCAGGATTTGTTTGAAGATAGGCTTCATATAAGTGAATGTACGGAAACTGTTCAATGGCAGAGCCATAATGATTGGGATTATGCAGGTGGAAATATTCAGAATGCAAATATTGATGAATCTGTATGGAATGAGTTTTGGAATCAGGTTGACAATGGTGAATTTATAAACACATGGGACCCGGATAATAACAGAAGTGATCCCACAAGCAACTATACATCCATATATGATACTCAGAATCAGGCCCATCTGATTTTGCAAATGAATGATGGAACAATAGTCCGTATTCGTTTGATTGAAGGCGGGTATGTAGGGTATGATTATTTGGGTTGGTATTTCGTTAAGATACCGGAGGATGTGTTCAATGCTGTGTATGATGCTTGTGGTGGAACTCACTAAAGTTTATGGAAGCATTTCTCTAAGCCATTCTTCGGGACAATGGCTATAAAGATAAAAAAGTACCGGCATCCCCTTTGCTGATGTCGGTACTTTTCTGTCTGGAGGTTCTTTATTTACATTTTTTATAGGAATTTCCCCACTCAACCATAGAATCAAGTATAGGCTTGAGTGTTTTGCCTAAATCACTTAATGCATATTCAACTCCCTATATTAGATTTATCCTCCAATTATTTCTTTTTTGCCGCTGCGTCTCTCTGGCGGCAGATTTCTGCCCAGCTGGGGAGTTTACTGAGTGCCTCAGAAAAATCTTTCATTGCTTTTGGAACATCAATACCCTGTGGGCAAATCCTTGCACAGTTACCGCAGCCGATGCAGGCGGAAGGACGTTTTTCCTCTGGAAGCGCCTCCACTCGCATGGCTACATTAATCGCCGGAGAAAATCGAATTTCATTATAGGTAGAAATCAGGTTTGGAATGTTCAGATCCATGGGACAGCCGTCACAGCAATAGCGGCAGGCTGTACATGGAATGGAATCCTTCATACCCTCTGCAATATTCAAAAGCACATTGCACTCTTCTTTGGTCAATGGTTTATAATCACAAAATGTATTTACATTATCCTGCATCTGTTCCATATTGGACATACCGCTGAGAATCATTTTTACATTTGGCAGCTCCTGCAGGAAGCGGAATGCCCATGATGCGATGGACTCATTAGGTCCCAGCTTTTTAAGAGTTACTTCTGATTCATCATCCAGCTTTGCCAGCCTTCCTCCACGAACCGGCTCCATAACCCAGACCGGAATGTTCCTATTGGTAAGCAGTTCATATTTTGTCTTTGCATCCTGCAGAGTCCAGTCCAGATAGTTCAGCTGGATTTGACAAAATTCCATATCATCACCGCAGGCATCCAAGAAGGATTTCAGGCCTTCCGTCTGTGCGTGGCAGGAAAAACCAAGATGCTTAATGCGGCCAAGACGTTTTTGCTCCTTGAAGTATTCAATGATTCCCCATCTGGGATCCAAATAGGTGTTGATGGAATTTTCATAAACATTGTGCAGCAGATAAAAGTCAAAATAATCCACGCCGCACTTTTCAAGCTGTTCTTCAAAGATTGCAGCCGGATTGTAGCTGCTGCTGATCTGATGTCCCGGGTATTTGGTGGCGAGGTAGTAGCGTTCACGAGGATAGGCACTTAGTACCCTTCCTATTACACGCTCAGACTTGCCTCCATGATAAGGATATGCCGTGTCAAAATAATTCACCCCATGGGAAATCGCATAAGCTGTCATTTCTCTTAACTGAACTTCATCAATCTCCCCGTCTGGCTTCAACGGCAGGCGCATCGTACCGAAACCAAGCAGAGACAGCTTCTTATCCTGAAAATTACTATAAATCATAGCCATTACCCCCGATTATTGAAAATTAGCCAGGGTTTTGAAACAAAATTTTTTCTCATCGTTATAAAACTCCTGGTATTGCATGAATTCTTGCTTTTCGCTATAATAAGTGTATCACCCGGTAGTGGCTACCGGTCAAGAGCGAAATTTGAAAATGGAGTAAAAATATGTATCAAATGAAAGAAGCCTGTGAGAAAACAGGTCTTACTTATGAAACTCTTAAATTTTATTGCAATCAGGGCCTGGTTCCCAATGTGAAGAGAGATGAGAAAAATCGCAGGATTTTTGATGATAATGATATTGCCTGGATCAATAGTCTGAACTGCTTGCGCAGTTGTAATATGAGCATTCGTGAAATGAGGGAATACATTGATCTGTGCCTGAAGGGGGAAGGCACGATTACGGAGAGAAAGTGTATACTTGCTGAAAAGCGGAAGCATTTGGAAGCAGAGCGGAAGCGAATTCAAGACAGTATTGATTATATTGACTGGAAACAAGGGTTCTATGACGATGTGTTGTCCGGGAAAACAGAATATTTCAGTAACCTGATTTCCAACGAATGATCCTATTGTCTGAATACAGTGGGTCAGGTAAAATGAAGATGGTGAATTGTATCTATATGATATTGTTCGCATAAAAAAAGAAACGAGCAAGCCGCTTTAGCATAAGCTGTACGGTTGTAAACTTCGTTTCTTGGCATTAAGTATATATTGATTTTGTGGAAAAGTCAACTGTATTTTCCAAATAGATAATTATGGCTATAAGCCTTTTTTAGAAATTACTTTTAGGAGTTCTCTGAGAAAAAGTAGACTTCTTTTTTCAAAGGTAGAGGAAATATGGCGAAAAAATTAACAGAGAAAGCACTTATAAAAAAATTAGATGCAATGAGTCGAGAAGAGTTAGTGAAAATAATTTCCGATTTGTTCAAAACAAATAAGTCTGTGGAAGCGAGACTAAATCTGATGATTTTAGGCGATGAGTATGGAAACATGTTGTTGGAGAAATATAAAAAACAACTATACAAAATATTTTATCCGACTAATATTGTTAGAACAGGATTCTCATTGGAAAGAGCTCGAATGGTATTGTCTGATTTCGCAGATATATGTGGCAATGGCAGATGGTATGGTGATTTGGCTCTATACTTTTCGGAATGCGCAACAGATTTTACAATGAATTATGGGGATATAGACGAAAAATTTTATGATGCATTGGGAGATGCCTATCATGATGCTATAGTTATAGCTAGTGAAGATGAGGAACTGTATGAGCTATGGAAAGACAGATTGGAATACATAATGCATGAATTTTCCGGTTTTGGTTGGGGAATGGATGACTTTATAACTGGAGAATATTATTCCCTGCCGTGGATTGAGGAGGATTAAGAAATGGCACAGACAGCTTTATATTGAGTTTATTATCCCTGAACTCAATCTATTTGAAAAACGATTGAAAACTACAGGGTCGTAGAGTAGAATGGTAGGAAAGAGAAATGCCAGTTTGGCGAAGAAACAGGATGCTTTTTCAATGGAGGTGAATGGCGGATGGGAAATTATCTGAATCCTGGCAACATTGGGTTTGAAGAAATAAGGAACAGTCAATATGTAGATAAGTCCGGCTTAATTGCTTTGATCAATGATACTATTGGAACAAAACAAAAACTGACTTGCATCAGCAGACCACGTCGTTTTGGAAAATCTTTTGCGGCACAGATGTTGTGTGCATATTATGATAAGACGTGTGATTCTTCCGCTTTATTTGAGGATTTGGAGATTTCAACAAACGAGAAATTAAATCGAACATATAAGCAGCACCTGAATAGATACGATGTAATCTATCTGGATATGACAGCAGTCATCGGAGCGGCCAACGGCAAAGAGGATGTGGTGCCTTTCGTTATTAGAAATGTCACGAAGGAGTTAGTGGCTGCTTATCCGCGGGTAAAGGTGGAAGAGGCTTTTTTTGCCACGCTAGCCAACGCCGTATCTGCTGCAGGAAACAAGTTTATTATGGTCATTGATGAATGGGACGCTCCAATCAGGGAAGCAGGTGACCAGCCAATTGTACAGAAAGAATATCTGGAGTTTTTGCGTTCCCTGTTTAAAAACAGCGGAATGACTGCCAAGATATTTGCAGCAGCTTATATGACAGGCATCCTTCCAATCAAGAAAGATGCCTCTCAATCAGCTATATCGGATTTTGAAGAGTTTACCATGGTAAAACCCAGAAAATTTGGAACGTATGTCGGATTTACAGAAGATGAGGTTCGAAAGCTTTGTACGGATTATAACCAGGATTTTGCAAAGATGAAGCAGTGGTACGATGGTTATTCATTCCGTGGTGTGGACTCGGTTTATAATCCCAATTCTGTGATGAAGGCGATACGCAATGATGATTTCGATTCCTACTGGACGCAGACTTCTGCGGCAGAGACTCTGATGGGGTATATCAGTCTCGATTTTGACGGGTTATCCAGGATTGTCACAGAATTGCTGGGCGGTGTACCGGTCAAGGTGGATACAAGTGCCTTTGCTAATGATCTGGTGACATTCCGGAATCGAGATGATGTGCTCACTTTACTGATTCATCTGGGATATCTGGCCTATGATGAAAAAACAGAATGCGTGCGTATTCCCAATGAGGAGATCCGAATGGAATTCACGAAAACAATTCGGGAAGTCAAGCGGGACGAGACAATTCGGCGTGTCCGGGAAAGTGATCAACTCATCCAGGTTATTGAAAAATTTTAGATAAAATGAAAAATAAATCAAATGCAAAGATAAAAACGCAACGTGTGTAGAAATACATGCCAGAGCCGGTAGGTAGCCCGGCCGTCATGGAGAAATCTGTGGTAAGTAACCTGCCCCTCCGGGTTGTCCGTTCTTTGCTCATTTTAATTAATTAAGGAGGGATTATTATGGGCAAAGTAAGTGGCAAACTGACAGTGTATTTTGATGAACCGTTCTGGGTAGGTGTTTTCGAGAGAATCGAAGACGGTAAGCTATCTGCAGCTAAAGTGACATTTGGTACAGAACCAAAGGATTACGAGGTTTACGAGTTCGTTCTGAAACACTATTATAGTTTGCACTTTAGTCCGGCTGTGGCAACTGTTGTGAAGGAAGTCAAAAAGAATCCGAAGAGAATGCAGCGTGATGTGAAAAAGCAATTGCAGGACACTGGAATTGGCACAAAATCGCAGCAGGCTTTGAAGTTGCAGCAGGAACAGAACAAGCAGTCGCGCAAAGTGAAAAGCCGAGAGCAGAAACTATCAGAAGCTGAGCGATTGTTTGAACTGAAACAGCAAAAGAAAAAAGACAGGCACAGAGGACATTAACTGCGTTTGTCAAAACAAAGGCTCCCCATTACCGTTTTATAATCCCTGAACTCAATCTGTCCGACCGGAAATGGATCGAATGGTGAAGCTACTGAAGAGCAAGGATATACAGAAATCATATTTTGTATAAGTGTTTTCTTATTGTCATTGTTTGCGTGAGATTTCTTTGACAATATTGCCTTAAATGATATAATAATGTTATGTTGTCAGACAAGGAGAGAATACTATGATTTCACATACAAATGTTACAGAACAGTTAGTTCAGTATTTCAAAGACAATATTAATTCTGGGAATTGGAAGGTGGGCGAAAAAATACCATCTGAAAATCAGTTAACAGAAATTTTGGGAGTGAGCCGTGCCAGCATCAGAACGGCAATTCAGCATCTGGTGGGAGTGGGAGTATTGGAGTCCAGACATGGGAAAGGAACTTATCTTTTGGATGATCAGGTGGATGAACATACCGGGAATGAAATGAAAATTACCTCAGATGACTGCAGAGACATTCAAAAAGTTCTGGAATTTCGAAAAATTGTGGAGAGTGAAGCCTGTTATCTCGCTACAGAAAAAGCAACCCCGGAGCTGTTGAAAGAATTACAGGATTGCCTGAATGAGATGGAGAGCAATCAAGGAAAAAGGAAAGAATTTGTTACAGCGGATATTAGGTTTCATGAGGCTATCTGCAGAGCTACACAAAATCCGATTTTGGAAAAGAGTATGCAGAAAGTGTTTGAAGAGACCAGAAAAAAACATAATCAGATGAATGAAATTTTTGGATATCAGGAGGGGATAAACTATCATACCATGATTTTGAATGCAATCAGGAGTGGGAAAGCAAAGCAGGCACGAGAAATGATGCATGAGCATTTGCAGAATGCGCTCAACAGATTGGAAAATGAAGAACAATAGTAAAAATGCATAAAAACTAATGATAATAGTTATGCAAATGGGAAAATATTTTGGGGATATGAAAAATATGGAGAAAAAATATTGACAATATAGACAGGGGTGATATAATAAAATCACAACTTGTCAGACAAGTAAAAACGACTGCTTACGAGCAGTCGAAAAAAATATAATAACTTGTCAGACGACTAACAAGTGAAAGGAGAAAATTATGGCAGTAAAAATTGAAAACATCCGGGTAATCTGCACTGCTCCGGAGGGAATCAATCTGGTAGTTGTAAAGGTATATACAAACCAGCCAGGATTATATGGTTTGGGTTGTGCGACCTTTGCCTACCGTCATCTTGCAGTCAAAACGCTGGTGGAGGAATATTTGAATCCACTTTTGCGAGGAAGAGATGTGGAAAACATCGAGGAGATATGGCAGCTGATGCATCAGAATGGGTATTGGAGAAACGGCCCAATAGAAAATAATGCGATTTCCGGTGTGGATATGGCATTGTGGGATATCAAAGGTAAAATGGCAGGAATGCCAGTTTATCAGTTGTTTGGTGGAAAATGTCGTTCAGGAATTCCGGTGTATCGTCATGCAGATGGAAGGGATTTGGAGGAGCTTTGCAACAATATTTTGAAATTTAAAGAGATGGGAATTCAGACGATTCGTTGTCAGTGCGGCGGCTATGGTGGTGAATCCTATGGAAACACACCTGCATCCGCTCCTGAAGGATCTTTGCCGGGTGTTTATCTTGATTCCAAATCCTATATTCGTAATACAGTAAAACTGTTTGAAGGTATTCGGTCAAAAATTGGATATGAAATGAATCTGGTTCATGATGTTCATGAAAGAATTGCTCCGATGGAGGCGATTCGACTGGCACGTCTGCTGGAACCATATGACTTGTTCTTCCTGGAAGATCCGGTATCTATTGAACAGACAGATTGGCTGCGAGAGCTTCGTCATCAGACCAGCATACCGATTGCAGAAGGGGAATTGTTTAATAATCCAATTGAATGGAAAAAATTGATAGCAGAGCATTTGATTGATTACATTCGTGTACATATCAGCCAGGTGGGAGGTATTACTCCAGCAAGAAAGCTGCAGATTTTTGCGGAACAGTTTGGCGTAAAAACAGCATGGCATGGACCGGGCGATATGTCACCGATTGCACATGCGGCAAATATCCACATCGATTTGGCTGCTCAGAATTTTGGGGTTCAGGAGTGGTCCGGAATAGAGCCTCCGAACTTTGTTATTCAGGAATTAAAAGGTCCGCATGGTGCACTGCTTGAAGTATTCCCGGGGCTTCCGGAATATCGAAACGGTTATGTATATGCAAATGATAAGCCTGGACTGGGTGTTGATTTGGATGAGAGAGAAGCTGCAAAATATCCTTGCGAGAATACAGTGACGACATGGACACAGACAAGAAGAAAAGATGGTGCTCTTCAGACACCGTAAATTGAATCATGCATGTAGAAAAATCTGAAGAGGAAGGAGAGAGTATGGTGAAAAAAAGGATAAAACGTATAATGACAGTTTTGGTAGCCTCAGCAATGACGGTATTTTCGTTGAGCGGGTGCAAAAGTAAAGCATCAGATAATGAGGTAATCCGTTTTAAGATGGCTGTAGCAGATGCGGATTCCTCCGCACAGGCAGAAGGTGCCCGGAAAATTGCGGAAGAGGTAGAGAAAGCGACAGATGGTAAAATCCAGATTGAGGTCATGGCAGGAGGAACTCTGGGTGGAGAACGTGATACAGTGGAATTGGCTATGTTAGGTGGTATTGATATTGTGACCTGTGCAAACTCTGTATTTACGCAGTGGATTCCGGAAATGAGCATTTTGGATCAGGCATATCTGTTTACAAATGAAGATCAGGCACATGCTGCTGTGGATGGACCTGTGGGAGATTTGATTGAGCGTGAGGCCATGGATAAACTGAATCTTCATGTGATTGGATATATGGAGTCAGGATTTAGAAATGTATTTTCCAAGAAACCGATTACTTCAATAGATGATTTTAAGGGTGTCAAAATCAGAACGATGCAGAATCCTTATCATATGGCGGCATTTGAATCTTTTGGAGCAATCCCGACCGCAATGGCTGCCAGCGAACAGTTTACTGCACTTCAGCAGGGAACTATTGATGCCTGTGAAAATGCAATCAGTAACTGTTTAAATAATGGATTTTATGAGGTGACGAAAGATATTACATATTCAAATCATGCGTTTGTGTATATTGTAGTCAGCATGTCAGACCATGCATGGAGTCGAATTCCGGAAGATTTAAGACCGACATTTATGGAAGCTGTAGAGAGAGGATATAATCAGGAACGTGAATTGCTGAAACAGGCGAATGAAGATGCAACAGAGATTCTGAAAGAAAAAGGTGTGACTTTTCACGATATTGATGTAGAAACACTTCAGAAAGCTTATCAGGATCTTGCAACGAGCAAGGGATTCAGCTTTGATCCTGAGTGGCAGGCAGCAATCGACCAGGTGATTGCTGAAAATCCGTAAAGGGGGAAACAAAATATGAAAAAAGTATTGGATGGTCTGACAAAATTAGAAAACCTGATTATGGTTGTAACATTCATCATTATGGTATGTACTTCATTTGCACAGGTAGTCAACCGAAATATCTTCAAATTACCGATTTCATGGTTTGATGAAGCTGCGGTTTACTGTATGATTTATATGGTGTTGATCGGAACTGAGGTAGGATTAAGAGACGGCACTCAGATTGAGGTTACTGCAGTTGTAGATAAGTTTCATGGCAAGGCGAAAAGCATAATCCAGATTCTGTCAAAAGTCGTTGTGGTTTTGTTTTCTTTTGGAGTATTTATGGGTGGTATGAAACTAATGAACATCCAAATCACTACCGGACAGGTGTCAGCGGCACTGGGAATTCCTATGTCAGTTCCTTATGGAGCTATGGTAATCAGTTTTGCGATGATTACTCTGGTGCAGACATTAGAAGCGGTAAGCCTTGCGGTTAACATAATACAGAATAAGGGAGAGGAGGGAACAGTATGACAGGCTTAATATTATTTGGTTGTTTTGCACTGTTTCTGATTGGAGGAGTACCAGTTGCGATGGCACTTGGAGCAGCTACCATGTCAGCTATTATTTTCAGCCCAGACTTTGCAATTACAACGGCAGTAATCCCGCAGCGAATTTTTGGAGGTCTGGAGTCTACTTCACTTATGGCAATTGCTTTTTTTGTACTGGCAGGAAATCTTATGACAAAAGGTGGCATATCCAGAAGACTGGTTGATTTGGCAAATTCTATGGTAGGCGGTCTTCGCGGTGGTATGTCATTGGCATTGATCTTGGCAAGTGCATTTTTTGCTGCTTTATCAGGCTCAGCACCAGCTACTGTAATTGCTATTGGCTCTATGCTTTATTATGATATGGTAAGAATCGGATATCCGAAAGACCGGACTGCAGGACTTCTTGTAGTTGCAGGAGGGTTGGGGCCAATTATCCCACCTAGTATCATTATGGTTGTATATTGTACGATGACAGGTGCATCCGTTGGAGATATGTTCAAATCAGGTATGGCGATTGGAATTTTTATCATGCTGGCTCTTATGGTAGTGGTTCTTTTCTTTGCCCAGAAAGAGAAATGGCCAAAAGCAGAGTCAAAAATTTCCTTAAAAGAATTAGCAGTTAATTTTGTTAAGGCAATTCCTGCATTGATGCTTCCGATCATCATCCTGGGAGGTATCTACAGCGGGCTCCTGACACCAACAGAATCTGCTTCAGTTGCAGTTGTGTGGGCATTGATCGCCGGAATGTTTATTTACAAAGAATTAACAGTAAAAGATCTGGTTCCTATTATTCTGGAATCCGCAAAAAGCTCTGCAATGGTGTTATTCATTGTAGCAACGTCTACCGCATTTTCCTGGCTGTTTACCTTCTCGGGAATCTCTGAAGGCCTGGTAAGTGGAATCATTGGAATGAACCTGAATCCGACGATGTTCTGTTTAATTATTGCACTGATTCTTTTGGTATTTGGTACTTTCCTGGAAGGCATCGCAACTGCAGTACTGTTGGTTCCTGTACTTTGGCCCATTGCCAGTTCGCTGGGTATAGATGCCATTCATTTTGGCATGATCGTATGTATTTCCAATGTAGTAGGTACCATGACTCCGCCGGTAGCGGTTAATATTTTCTCGGCTGCCAGCGTATCAAAACTAAAAATTGGCGAAATTGTAAAAGGTGAGATACCATTCTTTATCGGATATCTTATAGTGTTCTTTGCAGTTGTATTAATTCCAGCACTTAGTACCTTTTTGCTGTAATTATGTTTGAATAGCCGAGATATCTTGTAGGTTGTATGTTAAATGTCAGAAATAAAGGTTTGGGAAGAAAGGAAAAACTATGAAAGGAAATGAATTATTTAATATTGAAGGGAAAAAAGCTATCGTTACAGGCGGAACAAGAGGTCTGGGATATGGCATGGCAGAAGGGCTTATGGAGGCAGGCTGTGAAGTAGCAATCGTAGGTACTTCGGATAAGGTTTATACAGTTGCAGAGATGTTCAGTAAAAGAGGTTTTAAGTGTCACGGTGTTAAAGCTAATTTTTCTGTGAGAGAAGGAGTATATCAAGGATTCAATGAATGTTTGGAGAAATTGGGAGGAGATCTTGATATTATCGTACCAGCTCATGGAATCCAGAGACGCCACAGTGCAGAAGTATTTCCGATAGAAGAGTGGGATGAGGTGATTAATGTAAACCTGAATTCTGTATTTATACTGTGTCAGGAAGCCGCAAAGATTATGTTGAAAAAAGGCTATGGAAAAATTATCAATATTGCATCCATGGTATCTTGGTTTGGTGGTCAGACTGTACCGGCTTATTCAGCAGCAAAAGGAGGCGTGACTCAGCTTACGAAGGAGTTGAGCAATGATTGGATAGCCAGAGGAATTAATGTAAATGCGATTGCTCCGGGATATATGGCAACAGAAATGAATTCAGCACTGCTTGATCCGACAAATCCCAGATATCAGCAGATTACAGATCGTATTCCGGCCAATCGATGGGGAACCGGAGATGACATGAAAGGTGCTTGCATTTTCCTTGCATCTCATGCAAGTGATTATCTTGGAGGTGCGATTATTCCAGTTGATGGTGGATATCTTGTAAAATAATCTTACCGGATTCACTAGTATAGTGCCTTTGGGGAGGATGATTTCAGCGCTTTTAGCTTACAAGTACCTAGATAATCGGGATTAATCGGGGCGGTATCCGGAATTGCAGATGGGAGTACCATCCTTGTCAATGTGGACGGAGTCCGGAATGGAAGCAGGCCTTCCTCTTTGAGAGTTCAGGTCAATGAAAGGTTTGATGTTCCATTTCTGAAGAAGTTCTTAAGTAGGATAATTATCATTAGCAGAATCAAAGCAGATGCTGCCAATGGAAATGTCGGGTGCATGCTTACGCAGTTCATGGAGTGCGACCAGGCCATTGACACAATCATGGAGTGCGGCACTGGTAAACGGAAGAGGAGTGGAGAATCCGAACCTGGTTGGAAGCAGGTCTTCCGGTATTGGAATAGAAGGGATCCAGATAAGTCATGACAGAATCAAGATTGAGGAGCCGTAGCTTTTCCCTGACAGGGCCAGTTTAGACTGGAGCCCGAGACGCTGGGAAGAGTCGAAAGAAATTTTAGCCTCATGCAGGAAATACAAGTACTCCTGATGGGACTGCCAGTGAATTAACATGTGCATATCCTCCTTTGTTTAAGGGGTAGGTAAAAAGATATCTTAAACAAAGGGCGCGCTGATTGAATGCTCAATGGCATTTAATCAGACGCCGCACAAACTGGCAGATATGTCAAGTGCTTTTTTGAAATTTTCATACTAAAAAAGCAAAAAGCAGGGGGAAAAGAAAAAATGCACAAAAAAAAATTTAGTAAATTCGGGGGCTTATGAGTTTCCGAGAATATTCTTTTTTCTAATGGGGGTGACAGTGCAACCAGCTGTATGAATGTGGTGTCAATCGGGCAACATTTTATTATCATTTCAGAGATATCTATGATATGATTGAATGGTCTTGTGAGGAGGATTCGCATTAAGCAGCAAAAAAGAAATAATATCTGTACATAATTTATGATACCTGACCTCACAGTTGACTAATATGATTTCAGTAATTGCCTGGATCATGCTTACTGAAAAATATTCTGTTTAAGTATCATGTACAGGACAGTGCTAACACTAATACTAAGTAAGGTGTTTTTCTTCCATTTATGCAAAAGAGTAATAAAAGCGATGGCAATCAATTCCGGAAGGCCGTGAAGAGTTGCAAAAACAGCGTCTTTCAGGCAATAGACTACTAAAAAAGCTCATAAGCATAGGATAGACCAAGGAAAATCCCGTACTTCTCATTGAAAATCCATAAGATATTCCCGAAAAAAGGAAACCTATACAAATCGGTATCGTATAAAGCAGGGTAGCTTTAAATGCTTTCCTTTTCATTAATTTACGCTTCCCCCTTATACTTGATTTATTGAAATTAATCTAAAAGAATTACGAACCATAAATAAATCCGAACGATTATAAGAATGTATGGAGGATATTATAAAAATGGAGTTTAACAAGGTAGCAATTATAGGCGCAGGTGCTATAGGCAGCTATTTCATTGTCGGATTATCTGAAAAATTGGGAGAAAATCTCTATGTAGTTGCTGAGGGCGAACGAAGGGAGAGGCTTGCAGAAAATGGAATCATAGTGAATGGAAGAAAAATCCATTTGCATGTAAAAACAGCAGAAGAAGCTTATGGAGCAGATTTATTGATTATAGCAGTGAAATATGGTGCACTACAGGAAAGCTTACCACTAATTGAAAAAATCGTGGATGAGCATACCGTTGTGATGAGTCTGCTGAATGGTGTGGAAAGTGAAGATATTATCGGTGAAAGAATCGGTATGAATCATATGGTATATTCATTTATGAAAATTGCATCAGAGAGAATCGGAAATCAGATTACATTCGATTCGGATGTGACATTGGGAGTTTTTTTCGGCGAAAAGGACGGCAGCATAAGTGAACGTATTCTGGCGATTCAGACACTTCTAGAAGACACAGATGTGCATTATCACGTCTGTGAGAATATTGAACGCGACATTTGGCGTAAATATGCATTAAATATCAGCAAAAATATTCCTCAGGCAATTATTAACTGTGGGGTCGGTGCTTATACAGAAAGTGAACACATGGCCTATATCAGCGAACGTATGAAAGAGGAAGTGATTCAGGTTGCTGCTACGAAGGGAATTGACATCAGGGATGAAAAGAATTCCAACGGAAATAAGTCAGAGGCTTCTCCGGACAGCAGATTCTCTACTCTGCAGGATCTTGATGCAAAACGCCAGACAGAGATTGAAATGTTTTCCGGAACTTTGATACGCATGGGAAAGGCATTGGGAGTGGAGACTCCGTTTAATGAATTCGCCTATCACGCGATTAAAAGTCTGGAAGAAAAGAACTGTGGCAAAATTAAATGAGGGATTCTGAAATTTAAATTTGCGGTGAATAAAAGAAACTTATAGTATATGTTACATTATCATTTATCTTTTAGGTAAATATTTATGGTATCATGTACCAATGCGGTCACGAATTGAAGGGAAAGTATAAAGGATTCCGGGAGTGTCATATCTAACCTGAAAAAAGAAAAGGCTACTGGCGGTTGTGCTGGTAGCTTTTTTGA
The DNA here is from genome assembly GCA_051879295.1 of Oliverpabstia sp. Classification (GTDB taxonomy): domain Bacteria; phylum Bacillota; class Clostridia; order Lachnospirales; family Lachnospiraceae; genus Oliverpabstia. Next base: position 21,303 of record JBJELT010000162.1, read on the forward strand.
CATATTATTCAGAACTGCTATGGTCTTAATTTTTCTCGCTTATTAACTGTCTCCTGCTCTATCCAGACATAATTCATAAAAAGGCTTATTGATTTTGTTGAATAAGAATAGGAAACCCAACAGGAGTATGGTAAAATTATGATATGGGGAACAAAAAGACCATTTGTAATTGTTCAAATGGATGGAGGAGGAAAAAATGAGCAAATTAAACGTAAGACTTCCGCAATTTCTAAGCGAAGTAGATGCATTAACTGCAAATATGTCTCAGGAGGAACTTCAGGCGTTTGTTCATGAAATTGCAAGAACATGGTCTGAAGAGGGAAGACCGTCATTTGTTGAGTTGTTAAAAAAGTATTCTGGAAAGGCTCTGAATGAATGTGAATCCGAAAAGAATAATGATTATGCAAATGCAGTAAAGGAAATCAAGAATATCATAGAGATACTTACAGAAATAAACGATGGAGATAGGGTGCTTGATAGTGAATATAATGAGGAATGGGATGACTGGTATAACAGTGATGCGGATGAAGTCCTCTTTTCTGATCCGGATGGTCTTATCAAGGACATCGATTTAGCGATAAAATATGTGCATTACTGCGTAGACATGCAAATGTATAAAGAAGGCTGTGAACTGGCAGAGATATTGTCTTTGTTGGAAGTGTCAGCGGAGGGCGATTATAACGATTTTGATGGTTCACCATTAGGTGTTTGTAGTCTGGATGAGTATGACCTGCTGAATAGTGATTATGATACTTTTGTGAAAGAATGTCTGTATCTGATATATATGGGTAATTCGCCTGATAATAGAGCAGAAGAACTGTTTCTTATCATGGGGAATCTGGGAAATCCGGATGTGACATTAGAAAATATTATGCAGATGGGAAATGGTGATCTTCCTGATTTTGATGAATTTCTTGGAACATGGATCGAATACCTTGGTAAGCAAGGTGGACGATATGCAGAGCGCTTTCTCAAGGAAGCGCAGTCCATGATAAAAGATGATAATATTCTCTTGGAGAATGCCAGAAAATATGTTAAGGAATATCCTTCACTGTACAAACAGCTATTGGAATCCAAATTAGATACAGCAGAAAATGAAAAAATGTTTCTGGTTGGAATGGAAGCTTTGGCAAGTATTCCGATTTCTTATATTATCAGGAGTGATATTGCATTACTCACGGCAGAATATGCAGTTAGAATGGGGAAACAAAAGGATGCCGAAAAGTGTTGGATGGAAGCATTTCGATCAGAGTCAACAGTGATGAATTATTGGAGAATCAGATTACTTTCAAATGATTGGCAAGAATACCGGGATGAAGTTCAGAAAATTTGTGAATCTTTATACCAGAATGCCCGCAATAGAAATAAAGGATATATCTATGATCGGGGGATGGGAAAAGAGAATGATATCAGCCTGTATGAGTATTGTACTTTATTAGCTTATGATGGCCAATTTGAAAAAATGAGAAAAGTTGGTATGAATACAAGCGAAGGTCTCGGGTGGTCATCTACATACATGCAACAGGGGCTGGCATTTGTTCTTTTGAAATTGTATAATGGCTCGTCATTACCCATAGGTTTGAAGTCCATGCAGATGAAGGTAAGTTCTGCATCTGCTATCCGTGCAGAAAGGTTTTATTCTGGAACGGGTGAAAATATGGTAAAAACTGATGCAGAACTGTTTTCCACAATATTATCGATTTGGAAGAATGATACGAAAATATCAGATGTAGATATTCAAACCTGGATAAAGAGAATTGACAAGCTTATTGCTGTAAGAGTCGTTGGAATTATGGAAAATAATCGGCGGAACTATTATGGTGAATGTGCTTCTTATATTGCTGCATTCGGAGAAGTGCAGGAATCTTTAGGTATTGCAAATGCTAAGGCAATAATAATGGAAAAATATAAGAAAGAGTATCCAAGGAGGAGTTCATTTCATAAGGAATTGAGAGCTTATGGTATGAAAAAATAAAGAATAAAACTTCAGGGAGAAGTGGAATAGATGAATGATAAAATATTAAAAATTGCGTTGCTGCAGATTCTGCCGACAGGAACGCTTGAAGGCAATCTGAAAAAAGGCATTTCATGTTGTATGAAAGCAAAAGAACAAGGGGCGGATATTGCCCTGTTTCCGGAAATGTGGAGTGATGGCTACGAAATACCAGAAGATATGGAAGAACTGAATCGTATGGCAGTTTCGGCAGATGGGGAGTTCGTAAAAGCGTTTGGGAGACTGGCGGAAGAACTTGATATGGCAATTGCTATTACAATTCTGGAAAAGCGTGATACAATGCCCAGAAATACGGTTGTACTGTTTGACCGACATGGTACGAGACAATATACATATGCAAAGGTTCATACTTGTGACTTTGGTGATGAAAGTAGATTAGAAGCAGGTGATGAATTTTTTGTTGTTGATCTTGATACAAGAATTGGCAAGGTAAAAGTAGGCTCTATGATTTGCTATGACAGAGAATTTCCGGAAAGTGCCAGAATCCTCATGTTGAAAGGTGCAGAGTTGGTACTTGTTCCCAATGCATGTCCAATGGAAATTAATCGATTAGCGCAGCTGCGTGGAAGAGCTTATGAGAATATGATGGCAATTGCTACATGCAATTATCCGGAAGGAAAGCCGGATTGCAACGGTCATTCAACCGTATTTGATGGTGTGGCATATTTGCCGGAATTACCTTCTTCCAGAGATACATGTTTGCTTGAAGCAGACGGGAAAGAAGAGATTTACATGGCAGAACTTGATATAGATATGCTTAGACGATACAGACGCACTGAAGTTCATGGTAATGCATATAGACGCCCGGAGAAATACGGTATTTTGGTTGAGAATAACGTTGCAGAACCATTCGTTAGAAAAGATAAGAAACGATGATCTGTCGCCACAGGAAATAGAAGAGTGTAAGGACTTTGATAATTTCACAGACTTTACACTCTTTTTCCATGTACTCTATGTATAAGTTTCTCATTCGTATTTTCTTTAATTCTTATGTAACGCTTCCGTCAGGCGAGACAGGGATGCATCCGGGGATCGTTAATGTGCTGATCCAGAATGATGTGAACACGTTCTATCTCATTGAGAAGCGATTTTTCTGTTCTGCGGATTTCGTTCCGCAGGTTGTACTCTGTCTGTTTGATCTGATATTCCAGATTATCCAGTCTTTGGTAGATAGGTGTAAGTTTCTGATCGAAGGCAGCTTCTAACTTCAGATCAAAGGCAGCTTCCAGTTTTTTATTGTTTTCTTCCAGTTTTTGGTCCAGCTTCTTGTCCAGCTTTTCATCAATTAAGGTGGACAGTGCCGATAATAGTTCCTGATCTGTCATGGCAATATCTCCTTTGTATGAATAGTAAAGGTATATCTGGTATGTATCTTTTGTATGGCAGAGTGTAAAGTCTGTGAAATTATCAAAGTACAATTTGTAATAATGAAATTATAATTCATAATACAATAAATGTCAAACATAAATTTGCAAAAACAAGGTATGAAAATATATAAAAAAGTTGTAGAATATTTTGTGTAATAAGGGTAAGATATAAAAGATAAGGTATAAGATAAAGGAGTGGGGCTAAATGGACAGAAAAGAAATCATAAAACATGTGGATCATACATTGTTGGCACAGACGGCAACCTGGGAGGAGATAAAGCAGATTTGTGATGATGCAATCAGTTATGGAACTGCATCCGTATGTATTCCTCCAAGTTATGTAAAACAGGTGAAAGAATATGTACAGGATAGGATGGCCGTATGTACGGTGATTGGATTTCCGAATGGATATATGACAACGAAAGCAAAAGAGTTTGAGACGAAGGATGCTCTGGAAAATGGTGCAGATGAAATTGATGTGGTCATCAATCTGGGGTGGGTAAAAGATAAAAAATATGATTGTATTGAAGATGAAATCAGGATTCTGAAAAAGGAATGTGAAGAAAAAATTTTGAAAGTGATTATCGAAACCTGTCTGCTGACAGAAGAAGAAAAAATCAGAATGTGTGAGATTGTTACCCGGGCCGGTGCAGACTATATAAAGACATCCACTGGATTTTCAAAGGCAGGGGCTACGTTTGAGGATATAGAATTATTTTCAAAACATATAGGTACGAATGTGAAAATGAAAGCAGCAGGCGGGATTTCCTCTTTCGAGGATGCAGAAAAGTTTTTGGAACTGGGAGCTGATCGTCTTGGCACAAGTCGTATTATTAAGCTGGTAAAAATGTCTGAATAATCGGAATGTGTGGAGCAACGATGAAGAAAGAATATGCACTGAACGGTGATACAATACCAGTGTTTTTAACTTTTGATTAACTATTTGTCCCGGAGATTAACATCTGCTCGATTGTGTATTGGTATGTCGATTGCTATAATAAAGATAACAAAGAGCTTTTTGGAATAACCTCAAAGGAGATAATCATATGCCTATGAATATAATTATCCAGGAAAAAAGAAAAGAACTTGGACTCACGCAGGAACAGGTGGCTGATTATCTCGGCGTATCTACACCTGCAGTCAGCAAATGGGAGAAAGGAATCACAAGTCCTGACATTGGTTTACTGCCGTCCCTGGCTCGCCTGTTAAAAGTAGATTTGAACACTCTGTTTTGCTTTCACGAAGATCTGTCGCCACAGGAAATAGGGCTGTTTTGCAATGAGCTTGCTATTCTTGCCAGAGATAACATTGTCTCTGCATTTGAACTTGCTGAAGCAAAACTGCATGAATTTCCTCATAATGAACAACTCCGACTCAATGTCACAATCATTTTAGATTCGTTGTTGTTACAATCCCACAGTACTGATATGCCTAAAGAGGAATTTGATACAAAGGTTTCCTCCTGGTACAATTGTTTAGGACAAAGTGCTGACGAGAAAATAAGGAACAGTGCGAATTACATGAGAGCAAGCCGATATATCAGGCAGAATAAACTGGACGCAGCGCAGGAAGTCCTTGATACTATCCAGGATAAGAGCGAAATCATCAGCACACTACCCGATAAACTTATGTTGCAGGTATCTATCTACCTCAAACAGGGAAACGCAGAACAAGCTGCCCTGGAGCTTGAAAAGGCACTATTCCGGGAAACATCCAGAGTCCAGTTGATACTCTCAAAACTTGTAGATGCAGAACTAACTGCCGGTGAAGCTTCCCTTGCTAAGAAAATCGCAGAGAAATCAAAAGCTATGATTGATCTGTTTGATATGTGGGAATACAACAAATACACCGTTTCTTATCAAATCGCTTCGCAGGAAAAAGATGCCGATACGATACTTTCTTTGCTGGAGCAGATGCTTGAGGCTCTGATGATCCCATGGCAGTTAAACGAGTCTGTTTTGTATTATCGAATGGCACCGGAGACCAAAGAAATTCAGTCAAAAGAAATCTTGGCGATAGTATTAAAAGAGCTTGAGACTGATCCTGACTGTGAATACCTTCGTGAGCATCCGAAGGGAAAAGAACTAATTGAAAAATATAAAGTGAAATAAGCAAGAGCCACGGCTGTTACTCTAACCGGAGCAACAGCTGTGGCTTTCAGTAATTACATCTTTCACTCGAATAGATTATGAGTAAATAATTTCAGATTGAAAATAATATTTATTTGTGATATAATCGACATATGTCGGAAAAGGAGAGATGAATGATGCCCAGACCACAAAAATGTAGGAGAGTATGTACGGAACCGGAATATTCAAGTTTTGCTCCTGATGGAGTTGAAAATCCGGACAGTAATATTTTGTCTGTGGATGAATTTGAAGTAATCCGGTTGGTTGACCATGAGAAACGAAGTCACGAGCAATGTGCCAAAATCATGGATATTTCAAGGACTACGGTTACGGAAATTTATGAAAGGGCACGATATAAAATAGCAGATGCCCTTGTTCAGGGAAAAGGATTGCTCATCTCAGGAGGAAACTATCGGATTTGTCAGGGGAAACCACAGTTATATTGTGGAAAGAACTGTTGGAAATTAGCAAAAAGAGAGAATGTAAGAAAAAAATATGATTCCAGTGTGGATGTGCATTGTAGCCATCATGAGCATGAAGAAGGTTATAGATGTGGCACTCATGGATGTGGAAGTCATAGCTGCCATTCGTGAATCAAAGCAATTGCGGAATATTCTTACCCGTGCGGTATGGATAAATAAATGAAAGAGGTAAAAACAATGAAAAAATGGGTTTGTACAGTATGTGGTTATGTTCATGAAGGAGAGACAGCACCGGAGAGATGTCCTGTCTGCAAGCAGCCGGCAGAAAAATTCAAATTGGTAGAAGAAGCGAAAGCAAATCCTTATGCGGGAACTCAGACAGAGAAAAATCTTGAGGCAGCATTTGCCGGTGAATCTCAGGCCAGAAACAAATATACATACTTTGCATCAGTAGCTAAAAAAGAAGGTTATGAGCAGATGTCTGCATTGTTCTTAAAGACTGCTGACAATGAGAAAGAACACGCAAAAATGTGGTTCAAAGAGTTAAATGGAATTGGAGATACACCTGCAAATCTGAAAGAGGCAGCTGATGGTGAGAATTATGAGTGGACAGATATGTATGCTGGTTTTGCAAAAACTGCTGAAGAAGAAGGATTTCCGGAGCTTGCAGCGAAGTTCCGTATGGTAGGTGCCATTGAGAAACATCACGAAGAACGCTATCGTGCGCTTCTTAAAAACATTGAGATGGCAGAAGTATTTGCTAAGAGTGAAGTGAAAGTATGGGAATGCCGTAACTGCGGACATATCGTAGTTGGAACCAATGCTCCGGAAGTTTGTCCGGTATGTGCTCATCCACAAGCTTTCTTTGAAATCAACGCAGAGAATTATTAATAAACAGTTTCATTTTTACAGTGGGGTCAGGCTGGTATGCCTGAAAATATCCAAATGCTGTAGCATGAGTATATGATAGAAGCGGCAGTACCACATCTTAAAAAAGTGGTATCTGCCGTTTCCTAAATATATGAACGATTCGGATATTGTCCAGGAATTTATGGTACCCTGAAAATATTACCCTCTGTTCTGCTGAGCAACCAGCTGTTCTGCCCCGTATTTTTTACGAAGAGCTGGTTTTT
>JBJELT010000163.1:0-28111 GCA_051879295.1 Oliverpabstia sp.
TCTCTGCTTTCATTTGATAAATGAATTTTATCACAGTCATAAGTCTATTTTCTTGTGTTTTATTCTTGAAAATCTTGCAAATCTTCTTTAAGTACAATTACATTGCCAGTGCTTCTGCGAGAGCAAGAATTGTCAGAGACTGCCCATATGCCATCGGAGCAATCAAAATATTTTTATAGTGTTCTGCATTATATCCCATGCCGGTTCCACCGGATACATTCAATACGGTACCATCTTCATCAATATTATTTAAAATACCCTGAACTGCCTTGGTCACACATGGAAGATAAGAATCATCCAGGAATCCGTAACGAATGCCTTTCATGATACCTGCCGCGATTGCTGCACTTCCGGAGGTTTCCAGATAACTGGTGTTGTCTGTCAGAACTGTATGCCACATACCGCTCTTGGGATCCTGCAGTTCTTTCAATTTTGACACCTGTGCTTTGTATGTATCCACGATAAAAGTCTTCAGGCCCGCATTCATTGTTCCTTCAAACATATCGATATAATCCAGAATACCCAGTGTAAACCAGCTGTTTCCTCTGCACCAGAAAATGCCTCCGAAATTATTGCGTTCATTGAATGTCCAACCATGATAGAACAGTCCTGTCTGCTTATCACAAAGATATTTAATATGCATCAGAACCTGATGGATGGACTCATCGATCCAGTCCTGACGCTGATATTTCTGACCCATGCGGTTCAAAAACAGTACGGTCATAAAAAGCGTGTCGATCCACATCTCATTTTCGTTCAGACGAACTCCCAGGCGGTCACCATTGGCACTGGTCACATGCTGGAATCCTCCCTCTTTTGTTCTTGGAAGACAGCACATCAGCCAGTCTGCCCATTTCAGACACAGATTCTCAAATTCTTTATCCTGATAAATTTCATTCAATTCTACCAACGTCAGCAGTGGTGTAGTCGTGTTAATGTTTTTGGACGGAAGTCCCGCACTGATATTGTCCTTGAACCAACTGTATAAAAAGTCGCGGTAGTCTTCTCTGTTTTTCAATTTCATAATCTTGAGGAGTCCATACAGTCCTACTCCCTGCGGCCAGTCCCACTCACGGATGCCAAAATCACGCTTGAAAAAGCCAATTTTCTCACCGCCGGCAGCCAACTCCTGTTCATCTTCCGGTCCGCCCAGGTTCATTAATTTTTCAATGACCAGGTCTAATTTTTTTTCTAATTCTTTTTGATTAATTCCTTTCATCTTGCCCTCCAAAACTGGATTTTCAAAAAATCCTATTATATAATGATAGTAATCAGACTCCCCCGATAATGGAAAGAGAGGTGTACTTATGGAAAAAGTTACTTATTTTGACGAAACTGATGGTATTTCCCTTGAACAAATGGTTCGTTACGAAAAATTCGATATGCGTATCAAACATTTTCACTCGCAATATGAGATTTTCTATATTGTCGAGGGTGAACGCGTCTTTTTCTTTAATAATCGCGGTTATATTGCCCGTGCCGGTGACCTGATTCTGGTCAATTCCAACCTGATTCACATGACTAAATCCGTTACCGGGTCTAACGAAGGGCATAATCGCATCATCCTGTACATCTCCAGGGAAAAAATGGAAGCATATGATGCGCTTTATCCCTCCCTGCACCTGATTCAATTTATGGATGATTATTATGGAGTCTATCATCTGGATCAGGAACAGAAGACGCTTCTTCTGAACCTGTTCCACAATATACGCCATTATCTGTCCCTCCGAAACCGTAATTACAGAATCGGCATTGATCTGGACATTCTGTCCTGGCTGTACAAACTGATGGAGTATGTTCGCCTTCAGCATCAGGAGACTCCTCTCGAATCTGACAGTCCCAAATACAAGGTAGCATATACCATCGCCGATTATCTGTCCGAACACTGTGAACGTTCCATCTCACTGGAGGAATTGTCGAAACAATTCTTCCTGAGTAAATCCTACCTCTGCCGGATTTTCAAAGAAGTAACCGGATATACCATCAATGAATATACAAATATTCACCGTATTCGAAAAGCCAAACGATATCTGGAAGAGACGGATATGAGCATCTCTGAGATTGCTCATACCCTTGGTTTTGAAAGCTTAACATACTTTGAACGTATGTTCAAGCATTACATGACCCTGTCTCCTCTTAAATACCGCAAAACTTTAAATACGGTGACTTATACAAATTACCCTGATTCTGTTTCCACCAGGGAGGAGGAAACATCACAGCAGACCCAGAATACCAGGCAGCCACATGGATAAAGCAGGGACAAAAGTAACCACTAAAAGTCCTGCCACAATAACCAGGAAGAATGGCACCAGTTTTTTCATAACATCCTCAACCGGAAGATGTGCTGTACTGCATCCTACGAACAGCACGCTTCCCACCGGAGGTGTGATCGTTCCGATTGCCAGGTTCATGATCATCATGATACCAAACTGTACCGGACTCATTCCCAATGCGGTAACAACCGGAAGAAAAATCGGAGTGAAAATCAGCAGAGCCGGAGCCATATCCATAAATGTTCCCACAATCAGAAGAATCAGGTTGATAATCAGCAGAATAACGATTTTATTATCGGAAATTCCCAGCATCAGTGTACTGATTGCCTGAGGCAGTCCTGTAAAGGAAAGCACAAAGCTCAATACGGAAGATGCACCGATAATCAGCATAACGATTGTTGTCATAACTGCTGTTTCTGTCAAAATTCCCATGATCTGGGATGGCTTGATGCTTCGATATACACATACAGACAAAATAAATGCATACACAACTGCCACACCGGAGGCTTCTGTCGGAGTAAAGTAACCAGACAGGATACCACCGATAATAATTACGATCAGGAACAAACTGGGAATTGCTTCCCATACGGTTTTCAAAACAGCTGAAGCTGTCATCTTTTCACCTTTAATCACATAACCATGTTTTTTACCATAAATCAGTGCTACAGCCATGCACAGACCTGCCCACAAAAGTCCCGGAATCCAGCCTGCCATCAGAAGTGCCGCTACCGAAATACCGCCTGCTGCCGCAGAATATATGATCGGAGCTGTCGTTGGAGGGATCAGCTGTCCCACCGGTGCAGAAGCAATATTTACTGCTGCCGAAAAAGTTTCATCATATCCATGTTCTTTTTCCAGTGGATTCATAACACCACCAATTGCAGTCGCTGCCGCAATACCGGAACCGGAAATAGACCCAAACATGGCATTACCTGCAATATTTGTCAACGCCAGAGATCCAGGAACACGTCCCAGCAGAAGGAGTGCAAGGTTAATCAGCCTTCTTGCAATACCGCCGCTGCTCATCAAAAGTCCTGCCAGAATGAAGAACGGGACTGCCAGCAGTGAAAAACTGTCGATACCACCTACCAGCTTCTGTGCTGAAATAAACATACCAAAGTTCGGGCTTAAAAACATAATAATTGTAACCAGTGCTGAACTGATAATACTGAATGATACCGGAATACCATATGCCAGTAACAGGAAGAATACAATAACAAGTACGATTGCTGCCTGAATTTCCATATTATTTTACCTCCTTCCACTTTTTCAGATGTCCAAACAGACGATACAGACCATAAACAATCATCAGAACACCCGCTGATCGGAATACCTGCATAATACATTTCCATCGGCATATGCATAGCCGGTGAAATCTGTCCGGCAGAGTTCATCATTACCATCCATCCACCTGCAATCATAACAAATGCACTCAATGCCAGTACCAGAATCTCGGTGAAGATATTGATCATCAATTTACCTTTTTCACTGAAAGATTTTGTCATCAGGTTAATAGAGAGATGACGGTTTTTTCCATATGCATACGGAACACCAATCATAGTTGTCCAAATCAACATATAACGCAGAAATTCTTCTGTATATTTACTCGGGTTGTTTAATACAAAACGGGTGAACACCTGCCAGAAACAACCAAGTACCATCGCTGCAACCATCAGGCCCAGGATTTTTTCAAGAATCTTATCCAATACTTTCATCTTGCTTCCCCTTTTCCTACTTCACATATTTCTGAATATCATCATAAAGAGCTTTATATTCCTCACCTCTTGCACAATACTCTTGATGAATCGGCTGAACTGCTTCAATAAACGCTGTTTTATCGATGTCACGATAAATATGTACTCCATGTGTTTCTGCTTCTGCAATTGCCTCTTCCATCATACCGTTATACAGACTCTTAAAGTTCTCATTTGCTTTTTGAATGGAGGATACCAGAAGTTCTTTCTGACCGTCTGTCAGACGATTCCATGTCTTGGTGCTGATGATATAAATATCCGGGGAATACTGATGTTCTGTGTATGTATAAGCTTTTACCAGATCCTGATGACCATCTACTGTCAATACCAGTTCCGTATTTTCCGCTCCGTCTACAATACCCTGCTGCAATGCACTGTATGTCTCACCACCTGCCATAGGTACCGGAGAGCCTCCCATCTTCTCAATCATGTCCATGGAAGTGGAACTTGGCATAAAACGGATTTTTTTACCTTTTAACACAGATGGATCAGTACATGGTATGTCCTCTTTCAGGTAAAAGTTTCTGGAACCATTCGCATAATAACCAATCGCAATGTATCCATCATCTGCAGTAGACATGAACAGTTCCTTGATTTTTTCACTATTTTCACAGGCATCATAATAATGTTCCTGACTCTGAAACAGATACGGTACTGCAAAAATAGAATACTCATCTTTGAACTGTCCCAGTGTATTGGAACTGACTTTCGCCATGTCCAGAACACCAGCCTTTACCATCTCTACTTCTTCCTTCTCTGTTCCCAGTACACCGCTGGCATAAATAGAAACTTCCAGATTCTGACTGGAATCCTCTGCTGCAAACTCAGAGATTTTAGCAATGGAAGCTGCTATTTCAGATCCCTTTGCCTGATTGTGTGCCAGTCTGATTTGTACAGTATCGTTTGAAGAAGTTCCTGTCACAGTAAAAAAAGTTGCACCAACCACAACGACGCTGACAACAGTTGCAGCAATTCCAAGTGCCTTTTTCCAACCTATCATTTCTTTTTTCTCCTTTTTCATTTGTGCTATTTACACAATAAATTCCGGATTCTATTGTATATTTTACACTATTATTATTTTATTTTCTGTACAGTCCATAAAATCTTTATGCATTTAATATAGCATACCAAATAAGACAAATCTTCTTCTCAATTGCCAAAAAACAAAGTTTTTCAAACTATATTGTACTGTTCCTATCGTGCTTCAAAAAATCCCGGACATGTAAAAAAGGATCAGAGAATGATTCTCTAATCCTTTTTCGCATTGACAAATCTTGTATATTCCGGCATCCAGACCAGATTCACGGTGCCAATCGGGCCGTTTCTCTGCTTTGCGATAATAATCTCTGCCATGTTTTTGTTTTCTGTATCCTTTTTATAATAATCCTCACGATAGATAAACATAACCACGTCCGCATCCTGCTCAATGGCACCGGATTCTCGCAAATCCGAAAGCATCGGACGCTTATCATCTCTTTTCTCTACCGCACGGCTCAGCTGAGAAAGTGCTACAACCGGAACATTCAGTTCACGGGCCACTCCTTTCAGCGCACGGGAGATATCTGAAATCTCCTGCTGACGGGAATCACCGCTCCTCCCGCTCCCTGACATCAGCTGCAGGTAGTCAATGATAATAATATCCAACCCCTGCTCCAGCTTAAACTTTCTGCACTTGGATCTGAGTTCTGAAATGGAGATACCCGGCGTATCATCTATAATCAGATGAGAATTGCCGATAATACCGGCTCCCTCAATCAGCTTGGACCAGTCCTCATCTTCCAGATTACCGGTACGGATCTTCTGAGAATCTACTTTTGATTCCAAAGAAAACAAACGATTCACCAGCTGTTCTTTACTCATCTCCAGACTGAAGATCGCCACTGTTTTATCTTTGCGGAATGCCATATACTGGGCTATATTCAGAACAAATGCCGTCTTGCCCATAGAAGGCCGGGCAGCTACCAGTATAAAGTCCGAAGGCTGCAGACCGGACGTTTTATAATCCAGATCCACAAATCCTGTAGGAATACCTGTAACCGTTCCTTTCAGCTGCGAAGCCTGCTCGATTTTTTCCAGAGCATTCAGAACCACCTGACGAATCGGCACATATTCACCGCTGTTACGCTTCTGCAGGAGCTGAAACATCCGTTTTTCCGTGTCTTCCAGAATATCCTCCACGGGCTCCCGGCTAAGATAACAGGTATTGGCAATCTCCTCATTCAGTTTGATCAGCCTGCGCAGCATGGCCTTTTCACTGACAATATTCGCGTAATACTTTACATTGGCAGAAGTCGGAACAGCATTCAGCATATCTTTTGCGAACTCCATACTGCTGACTTCCGGAGGCACATCTTTCTCTTTCAGCTTCTCAGGAAGGGTGACAAAATCTACCGGCTTTCCCTCATTATACAATTCTACCATGGCATCAAATACCACACCGAACTGCTGCAAATAAAAATCTTCACCTGCCAGAATCTCTGAGGCCGTCATGATCGCATCACGGCTCATCATCATACAACCGATGACGGACCGCTCCGCCTCCTCACTGTGAGGCAATATTCTTTTGATCAGCGCTTCCTCCATGCAGATTCCTCCTAAGCCTCTTTTACGATTACTTTCAGTTCACCGGTCACCTTCGCATGAAGCTTAATCGGCACCATAGTAGTTCCCAGTTCCTTAATGGGAGAGGGCAGTACCATTTTTTTCTTATCAATATCATATCCCAGCTGGCTTTTTACCGCCTCAGAGATTTCTTTTGTCGAAACAGAACCGAAGGTTCTTCCGCCTTCACCAACTTTGATGCTCACGGTAACCTGTTTATCTTTCAGTTCTTCAGCAAATGCTTTTGCGGCATCCAGATTTTCCTGAGCCACTTTGTCCTGATGTGCTTTCTGAAGCTTCAGGTCATTCATATTTTTAGAGGTTGCCTCAACGCCCAGTTTCTTGGGAAGAAGCATATTTCTTGCATATCCGTCACTTACATTCACAATCTGTCCCTTTTTTCCCAGAGACTTTACATCTTCAAGCAAAATTACTTTCATGTTTATATTTCTCCTTCATTTAACATATTCTGCAGGGTCTGCTTCAGCGTATCTCTCGCCTCAGCAATGGTATAATGTTCCAACTGTGCTCCGGCGATATTCAGATGTCCGCCCCCGCCCAGTCTTTCCATAATAATCTGAACATTAATTTCATCAATCGAGCGGGCACTGATATAAATCGTGTTCCTATAATCCGTCATAACAAACGATGCTTTCACACCCACCACATTCAGAAGCTCATTCGCAGCCTGAGCCCCTACAACAGTAGGACTTTCCAGCCCTTCACTCTTACATACGGAAATAGCAAAGCAATCACGGAACAGCTCCGCATTGCGGATAGCATCTCCTTTGGCACGATAGTCTTCCATATTCTCCCTGAACATCTTCCTTACACGGGTAACATCTGCTCCACATCGGCGAAGAAAGGCTGCCGCTTCAAAGGTGCGCACTCCCGTCTTGGTAAGGAAATTATTTGTATCGATCATAATACCCGCATAGATACTGTCCGCTTCAATATTACGGATACGGATTCCATCGGAAAAATACTGGAGAATCTCCGCAACCATCTCACATGCAGAAGAAGCATATGGCTCAATATAGGACAGAACCGCATTGGAAATCACATCTTTACCCTGACGGTGATGATCCAGTACAACAATGGTTTTTGTCATTGTCAGAAGTTCTTCGCATTCCGTATAATTCGGACGGTTTGTATCCACCACGACAACCACAGTATTATCATCCACAATCTCTTTTGCCTCATGGCTGTTCACAAACATTCTGGAATCGTAATCCTGGTTATGCAGAAAACCATCCATCAGAGGACGAATGGAAGAAGTAGGTGTATTGATTACAATATATGCTTTTTTGTCCAGTGTCTTGGCTGCACGATAAATACCAATTGCCGCACCAAAGGTATCCACATCCGTAATCTTATGTCCCATAACCACCACGTTGTCTTTGCTGCTCATGAATTCTTTCAATGCATGAGCCTTTACTCTGGCCTTTACTCTCGTGGTTTTTTCCATCATCTGAGATTTTCCGCCAAAATACGTAATGTTATTGCCATCCTTAATTACCACCTGGTCACCGCCCCGGCCAAGAGCAAGTTCCATGGCAATCCGCGCATATTCAGACGTATGGGCGTACGTATCCGCATTCATACCGATACCGATACTGATGGTCACAGCCATCTCATTACCGATATTTACATTTTTCACTTCCTCCAGAATACTGAACTTTTTCTCCTTCAGCATATCAAGAGATTTCTTTCTCATCACAAGGAAATACTTGTCTTTTTCCAGTTTTTTTACAACACCGTCAATACCGGCAAAGTATTTATTGATCTTACGGTCAATCAGGGCAATCAGAAGAGAACTTCTCACCTCTTCAATGCTCTCCAGTGCCTCTTCATAGTTGTCCAGATAAAGCAGACCTGTCACAAGACGTTCCTCGTCATTCTTGCGAATATACTTTTTCAATTCCGTCTCATCATAAACATACAGGGTGATCAGATAACTTCTGTCCTTCTCAGCCTCTACAATCTCTGAAGCGTCCAGCAGTTCACTGATATCTACACGCTTCATGTTAAGACGATACTCATGTTCGTTGTAGGTGAGTTCAATATCTCTGACCTCATCCTGCAGAGGAAGCTTTTCCATCGTAACTTCCGAAAAAATATTACCGATAAAACGGCGGTATTTCTTGTCCTTTCCGGTAATAAACAGGAACTCATCATTCATCCACAGAACCCTTCCGTCTGCATCCAGAAGTGCATAGGGAAGTGCAAAGTTCTGTATCAGATTCTTCTGAACCTGTCCGTACTGCGTAGCAAATGAAATCAGTTCATTCAGAATGGTCGGGCGATTCTGAAAATACAAAATAACCGCAGCAACCACATATACTGCCGTAAAACCAGTGGCAATAGCCCCCGCTTTCAGATTCACACAATATAAAACTATATTCATGATAATCAACAAAATAGTCATGAACATCGGCCAGCGCATGTACGATTTTAACTTGCCCTTTAACTTAATCTTATCTTTCATATCACTTACCTGTTTGTTTACAACCGACCAGCAGTCCTGTGGTCATTACAATACTACCAATCTATTATACCATTTCCGGGCATAATAAGGAAGTACTTTTTATTCTGTATAACTCAAAATGCCGCAAAACGATTCTCATCATTTTGCGGCATCCATTACTTCTTAGTCTGTTACATAAGGCATGATAGCGATATGTCTTGCTTTTTTGATTTCTACAGTCAGAGCTCTCTGATGTTTTGCACAGTTTCCGGTGATTCTTCTAGGAAGGATTTTTCCTCTCTCGGAAACGTATTTTCTTAATTTATTTACATCTTTGTAGCTGATTTCGTTATTTTCTTTACCGCAGAATACACAAACTTTTTTTCTTCTGCGTCCGCCTCTTCTCTTCATTGGAGAATCCGGTCTCTCACCTTTATTGTAAGCCATGAGTCTTACCTCCTTATCCCAATTAATCTGGTTACGGGCAGTCTCTGATAACGCCCTGCTTTAGTTAAATGGCAGTTCTTCGTCAATACCATCCGGAATATTCATGAATCCGTCAGCAGATACACTGCTTCCGCCGGCAGGTGCTGCCGGTGCACTGTTGTTGTTATAACCTCCGCCATAATTATTGTTCTGGTAGCTGCTGCCGCCCTGATAATTATCGCTTGCTGCCTTACTCTCTGCAAATTCCTGTTCTTCTACTACAACTTCTGTTGTATAAACTTTCTGACCTTCCCGATTTGTATAACTTCCGGTCTGAATCCGGCCGCTTACTACAATCTTCAATCCCTGACGGTAATATTTTTCTGCAAACTCTGCAGTTCTTCCGAACGATACACAGTTAATAAAATCTGCAGTTGCCTCTCCGTCCCTTTTGAATCTTCTGTCTACAGCCAGTGTATACCGTGCGATTGCCAGTGAATTCTCTCCTGCTGAATATCTTACCTCAGGATCTCTTGTCAAACGACCCATTAAAATAACTTTGTTCATATGATTACCTCTCTCAATTACAATACTACAGTTACCCTACAAACCTTTAATGGGCTTTTTGGATGCATGGAAATTAAGCTTCCTTTTTAACAACTAAATATCTCAAAACATTGTCCATAATGCGAACGTGTCTTTCAACTTCTGCAGGACAGGTTGCATCTGCTTCGAACTGGATGAAATAGTAGAAGCCTTCTCTCATTTTCTGAACTTCGTAAGCTAATCTTTTCTTACCCCATTCTTCAACTTCTGTAATTGTTCCGCCGTAACGTGTCACATAGTTTTTTGCTTTCTCAACTACGGCTTCACGAGCATCATCCTCGATTTTTGCATTCACAACCAATGCTAATTCATATTTGCTCATGCTGTTTTACCTCCTTTTGGACTTTTGGCTTCCGACTCTGCGGAAACAAGGATAAATTATATATCACGAGGTCTTATTGTATCATAACATGACTGTGATTTCAAGTGTTTTCTTCATTCTTTTTGCGCAGATTTTTTGTGTTTTTTTCAACCAGTTTTCTCGCAATCATAATCTGATGACCGCACCCGGTACATTTGAGACGAAAATCCGCACCTACCCGGAGAATCTCCCATTCACTGCTGCCGCAGGGATGCTGCTTCTTCAGTTTGACCACATCACCAACTTCGTATATATACGCCATCTTACCACCTCTTACCTGTTTCAGATTTTCACACATGCAGACCGGAAAATACCTGTCCGATCGGCTGCTGAATCAGAAGATCCGCATTTTTATCCCGTGGTGTCGCTCCTTTATTTACAAGCACCAATGCATCCCCATGGAAATAGTCCAAGAGACCAGCCGCCGGATATACCGCCAGCGAGGTACCTCCAATAATCATAACATCCGCCTGCGAAATCGTTCTGATTGCATCACTGACAACATCATTATCCAATCCTTCCTCATACAGAACCACATCCGGCTTAATGATTCCTCCACATTCACAGGTTGGCACTCCCTGAGAATGCAGCATGTATTCTGCATCATAGAACCGATGACAGCGCATACAATAATTCCGGTGCACGGAGCCATGCAGCTCCATCACATGTTTGCTGCCTGCTTTCTGATGCAGACCATCAATATTCTGAGTAACTACACCGGTCAGCTTTCCTGCCTGCTCCAGTTCTGCCAGTTTCAGATGAGCTGCATTGGGCTGTGCATCCAGCGCCAGCATCTTATCACGATAAAACCGGTAAAATTCTTCCGGATACCGCATAAAAAATGTATGACTCAAAATCGTCTCCGGCGGATAATCATACTTCTGATTATACAGTCCGTCTACACTGCGGAAATCAGGGATGCCGCTCTCCGTGGACACACCCGCCCCGCCAAAAAACACAATTTTATCATACCGGTCAATCAGCTCCTGTAATTTTTCCTGTTCTTTTCCCATTCTCCATCCTCCTTTTTAATAGGTTGCCACCCACCTGGCCTGCACAACAAATCTGATTTGAGCATTGGATGTACAGGTGGAAAGTGTAATTACATAATCATCTTTTGACAGATATTTTACACCCAGATCCACTTCTGACTTATCTCTCATTCGCTCCAGATAAGCACCAAATTCTTCGTTGTGTTCCTGGAACAGTGTATACGTTTCACTGTTCACATCCGCATACTGCATGGAAAAGATTTCATAACGATATTTTCCCTCCGGTGTACAGATCCACAGAAATCGGCTGTCCTTATATTTTTCTTTTTCATACAGTTCCTTTAATTTTCCAAACATAGAACCGTTTTTCATGTTATGGCCGTAAATAATCGTATTACAGTCCGTCAGATTTCGATTGTTAATATAATCCACAAAAATGGAACCCGCTGAATTTTCTGTCTTTTTAAAGGTATGTTTTAGATAATAATCATTGTCCTCCGCCTGTACCACAGGATAACTGATGTCAGGAATCGCTTCAATCTCCAGCCAGCCAAGAACATCCGGATTCATCTGCTGCAGTTCCTCGAAATTCACTTCCGGCGGCTGATAGGTCACTTCCTCCGGTTCCATCAGTGGAACTTCTTCCGTCTCCGCCTGTTCTTTTACAACCAGCGGTTCCTGATTTCTCACCACAGTTTCATGGGAAACCGACAGATATTCATCCACACCTTGCTTATAGCTTCTATAAATATCAAATAACTGATATGCAGAAAAACAAAACACACTCAATGCCAGTAAAAATAATATTGTCCAAAAAAAGCCGAAGCTTTTCTTTTGTTTTTTCTCCTTATGTGCCATAATTCCTCCATTTCTGTGTTTCATACGACATGAAACACAGGATTCTTTGAGTCTAGTATACGCCATCCGGGTGTTTATTTGCAATATTATCTTGTGCCATTTAATAACAAAGCAGACGTTTCCATCTGATACGATGAGAACGTCTGCCTTATTCATCACAAATTCACCGACCCCGGCTTCATTCACTCTTCTGTTTCAATCTTTGCCACACGCACAACCAGCTGCCGTCCATAGGTATACGGAACAGTCTTTACAGTCACGCGGTCACCATCCTGTTCAAATTCCACAGGAGCACCATTATCCAGCCAGGTAACTGACTTAATCTTTTTACTCATGGTAAAGACATCGCGATAATCCCCTTCCTGTCTCAAAGCCACATTGGGATCTGCCGACATAGGCAGATGATCGCAGAACAAATAATATGTATTATCTTTTTCCAGGATAAAGTCATCCGGCTTGTTCTCCACTTCAATTCCACAGGGATGTGGTTCATAGACAGCCTCACCATTGACTTTAATCCACTGTCCCATCAGATCATAAATTGCCTTGTCCATCAGTCGAAGAGTACCGTCTCCCATTGGTCCCACATTCATCAGGAGATTAGAGCCATAACGGCGACATACCGTCAGATCACGAATCATATCTGCCGGTGATTTGTAGTTCAGATCTTCCTGTGCATACCCCCAGTGATCTGCAAACACCTGACACATCTCACTGGCTATGTACTTGGGTGCTCCCTCCATATTCAATGGCTGAGGTTTCCCCCTCTCAAACGTTACACTGTCAAGCTCTATGTGTCCCAACGCACCCTGAGCTCCCAGTCCCGTATTATTGATAATCATAGCTTCCGGCTGATGAGCACGAATGCAGGCATACAATGCATCTTCTTCCCAGTCTGCGTCCGGCTTACTCCACATCCCGTCAAACCAGAGACCACCTATCTTTCCGTAATTGGTACAGAGAATCTCCACACTTTTCCGCAAATATCTCAGATATTCCGGGAAATCCGCTTCGAAAGATCTCTCGTGCCAGTCCAGCAGCGTGTGATAGAAAAACGGAATAATGCCCTGTGCACGGCAGGCATCTACAAACTCCCGCACCAGATCACGACCACAGGTATGCGGTGCATCCAGAGGATTCAACCCACAGGTATCATACAAAGAATATCCATCGTGATGACGGGTTGTCAGAGTGATATAACGACATCCTGCATTCTTTGCTGCAGTGACAAGCTGCTCTGCCCAGTCCGGTGCCGGCTGAAACGTCTCTGCCAGCTTAAAATACTCCTCATCCGGAATATTCAGAAGATGCATTGCCCATTCACCCTTACCCAACACACTGTAAAGGCCAAAATGCACAAACATACCAAAACCAAGGTTTTCAAAATCTTTGATGTATTGCTTGATAATCATAATATTCCCCCTTAAAACATACCTTTTAGTTATTTGGGAGAGGTACGGAAAATTTTTATCATTTTATTTCAGAAGCAGGCCGTTCCTCCTCAGCTAGCCGCTAACTGCGACTAAATTGACGCTCAGGAGAACCTTCGCGCCAAAGTCTCCGTAAGCGTCGGATCTTCGGACTCACTTTCCCCCATGCTTCTGAATAAAATGATAAAAATTTTCCTGTTATCTTCCCAACGAATTACAAAAAAGTATACCTTTTTATAGGGATATATTAGCATGGTTTCAGTTTATTTGCCATATAACATAATAGATTCTACTTTCTGTTTTTTCATTATTTCCCTCAAACGTCTTACCACATGCCCCATCACATACCATAATGTTTCAAAATGCAGATACTGTAACACATTAGTATCCCAAAGAAACTGCAGCTCCGGCTCAAATTCCTCATCGGAATTCCAGAACTGTACAATCACAGGGAGAAATGGGAATACCTGAATCCGGTATGCCACATCGCCTTTTCCCTCCGGGACACCACCCAGTGCCCGGCAGGCTTCAGCGAGAGCCTCTGTCCTTGTGTCAAAGTACCGTGCTTCCTCCCGGAAGGAACCGTCTGCCGGATGGGAACAGGATGTCTTTATAATCCCTTTCAGGCTGTTTGTGAGACAATATCGTCCGGACAGAAAGGCATCATCTTTCGCATAACAAAGGATGTCATAGATAGACATAGCTTCATTGTAACCTGCCTCCTCAACCGGACACAGTTCTTCACTGCACCGCTCCACCAGGCCGGTGGTTCGGCTGATCCGATATATCTGACTGAGAAAATCAAGGTATAAATAATCTGCATCATGCTTCAAATCATATTTTTGAATCATCGATTCCTGATCATACTTTAAAAACAGTTCTGCTGTTCTTTTTTTTGTAATATTATAATTTGATTCTTTCATCTTTTACACCGCTTTTTCAAACTGACTGTTATATAGTCCCGCATAAAATCCGCCTTTTGCCATCAGTTCTTCATGATTACCCTGTTCGATGATATCCCCGTCTTTCATGACAAGAATCAGATCCGCATCGCGGATGGTGGACAGTCGATGGGCAATTACAAAGCTGGTTCTTCCTCTCATCAGATTATCCATAGCTTTCTGAATCCGTTCTTCTGTACGGGTATCTACGGATGAAGTAGCCTCGTCCAGAATCAATATCTGGTTGTCTGCCAGAATCGCCCGGGCAATCGTCAGCAGCTGTTTCTGTCCCTGGGATACATTGCTGGTTTCTTCATTCAGTACCATATTGTATCCTCCCGGCTGTGACATGATAAACTTGTGAATGTGGGCCGCTTTAGCCGCCGCTATGACTTCTTCATCTGTGGCATCCAGACGACCATAACGGATATTCTCCATAATCGTACCGTTAAACAGCCATGTCTCCTGCAGTACCATACCAAACATTTCTCGCAGTTCACTTCGGTTAAAGTCTTTTACATCGTGACCATCAATTTTAATGGAGCCGCTGTTGATATCATAATAACGCATCAGCAGCTTGACCATAGTTGTCTTACCTGCACCGGTGGGACCGACAATAGCAATTTTCTGCCCGTCCTTAATATCTGCCGAGAAGTCATTTACAATGATTTTATCCGGCTGATATCCGAATGAAACGTGCTCGAACTGTACATTTCCTTTCAGGTTTTCAGTGTGTACCGGGTGCTCCACTGT
The DNA here is from genome assembly GCA_051879295.1 of Oliverpabstia sp. Taxonomy (GTDB): domain Bacteria; phylum Bacillota; class Clostridia; order Lachnospirales; family Lachnospiraceae; genus Oliverpabstia. Next base: position 15,463 of record JBJELT010000163.1, read on the forward strand.
CTGATCCTCTTCCTCTTCTTCCAGGAATTCAAACACTCGCTCAGAAGCTGCTGCCGCCATCTGCAGCATATTGGTTACCTGTGCAATCTGCTGTACCGGCTGAGTAAAGTTACGGATATACTGGAAGAATGACTGAATGTCTCCTACCTGGATACTTCCCCGGATAACAAAAACTCCGCCCAGAAGTGCCACCATCACGTACCCCACATTGCCGACAAACTGCATGACGGGCATCATAATACCGGAAAATGTCTGAGATTTCCATGCAGAATCATATAGCTTTTTATTGGTTTCTTCAAACTGTGCAATCACATCATCTTCTTTATTGAATACTTTCACAATATTATGGCCGCCATACACCTCTTCGATCTGACCGTTTACTTCGCCCAGATATCTCTGCTGCTGCTGAAAATACTTCTGGGAACGTTTCATTACCTGTCCCATAATTGTCATGGATACCGGAAGAATCAGAAGGGCACACAGCGTCATCCACACATTGATGCTCAACATCATGATAAACACACCAATCAATGTGGTAACAGAGGTAATCATCTGGGTAATACTCTGGTTCAAGCTTTGCTGCAGCGTATCCACGTCATTGGTCACTCTGGACAATACTTCTCCTGTTGTCCGGCTCTCAAAATACTTCAGTGGCAGCCGATTGATTTTTTTTGATATTTCTTTTCTGAGATTATAAGAAACATCATTGGCAATCCCACTCATTACAAATCCCTGGACAAATGAAAACAGGGCACTGCACAGATAAATGCAGAGCAGAAATAATAGAATCCTGGTTATTTTTGTAAAATCAATGCTGCCGGTTCCCTGAACTTTGGCCACCAGTCCGGTGAACAGTTCCGTAGTGGCTTTTCCCAATATTTTAGGACCCACAATACTGAATACCGTACTTGCCACCGCAAATATCATCATAATCAGAATACGAAATTTGTACCGGCTCATATAACGGATCAGCTTTTTCATTGCATTGCCAAAGTCCTTTGCCTTCTCGCCGCCTCTGGGGCCAGGTCCATGCATTTTCGGTCTTTTCATTTCACTCATTCTGCCAGTTCCTCCTCTGAAAGCTGTGATTTGGCAATCTGCTGATATACCTCACAGTTCTTCATCAACTCTTTATGGGTTCCTATACCGGCCATCCTGCCCTCATCCAGTACAATGATCTTATCAGCATGAAGAATTGTACTGATTCGCTGTGCAACTATAATCGTTGTAGTGTCTGCAGTTGCCTCCTTCAAGGCTTTTCTTACTGCCACATCTGTTTTATAATCCAAAGCAGAAAAACTGTCATCGAAGATTAGTATTTCCGGATTTTTCTCAATCGCACGGGCAATTGACAAACGCTGTTTCTGACCACCGGATACATTGGTTCCGCCCTGTGCGATCGGAGACTGATAACCCTCCGGCTTTGCCAGGATAAATTCTTCTGCCTGCGCGATTCGGGCAGCACGCTCCACTTCCTCCGCTGGTGCTTCCGGACGCCCGAATCGAATATTGGAATCAATCGTTCCTGAAAACAATACACCTTTCTGCGGCACATAACCAAGACGTTCACGAACATCCTTCTGAGTCATCTGACGCACATCCACGCCATCAATTCTGACGGTTCCTTCCGTTACATCATAGAAGCGGGGAATCAGATTGACCAGGGTACTCTTACCGCTTCCGGTACTTCCGATGATTGCTACTGTTTCGCCCTTCTTAGCCGTAAAATGAATATCTGTCAGTACATTTTCTTCTGCATCGGGATAAGCGAATGAAACATGTTCAAAGGATATAGTTCCTTTCTCTGTTTCAGCCGGTACAGACGGTTTCTCCGGATCGTGAATCAAGGTTTCTGTATCCAACACCTCACTGATACGTCCTGCAGATACACTGGCTCTGGGCAGCATGATTGACAGCATGGTCAGCATCAGGAACGACATAATAATCTGCATAGCATACTGAATAAATGCCATCATATCACCTACCTGCATGTTTCCTGCGTCAATGGCATGAGAACCAAAATACACGATCAGAAGTGATACACAGTTCATAATCAACATAATAATCGGCATCATAAATGTCATGCAACGGTTTACAAAAAGATTAGTTTTCATCAGATCATGATTTGCTTTTTCAAATCGTTCTTCTTCATGTTCTTCACGGCTGAAAGCACGGGTAACCATAATACCGGTCAGTAATTCTCTGGTCACAAGGTTCATCCGGTCAATCAGCACCTGTAGCTTTTTAAATCTGGGCATCGCTATCACAAACAGCAACATAATCACCAGCAGAATCATACCCACTGCCAGAGCAATAATCCAGCTCATAGAAACATTTGTCTGCAAAGCTTTCAATATACCGCCTATACCCATGATCGGTGCAAAACAGGCAATACGAAACAGCATGGTCATCATCGTCTGCACCTGCTGGATATCATTGGTACTTCTGGTAATCAGAGACGCTGTGGAAAAACGACTGTACTCCCCACTGGAAAATCCAATTACCTTACGATATACAGCATCCCTCAGATCGTGGCCAAGTGCTGCTGCCACTCTTGCTGCCAGAAAGGTAACACATACTGCCGAAAGCATACCGATCAGGGCCAGCCCAAGCATCAAAAGGCCTGTATGAAGCAGATATCTCATCTGTATAGAATCCAGATTTTCTCCCATAGCCTGGTACTCTTTCTGAACAAACAGCACTGCTGTCTGTGTCAGCATGGTATCCGGCATTCCGTCAATTTTTTCTGTGACATCAGAAAACATCTGTGCCTTCATTTCTTCCGGTATCTTGGCTATCGCTTCAAAAATATCTGCATCCTCCGGAAGCTGCATCTGGGTTCTGATGGCCGATGCCACTTCTTCCTGCTCCGTAATACTGCTCATCATCAGCTCTGCTTTACCCAGAATGTCATTCAATTCGTCCCTTTCCTGAGCATCTATTTTCTCCAGCTGATAACTCTCATCCTTTTGCTTATAAGAAGCTGATACCTTTTCCTGTTCCTCTTCATTCATAAAAAACTTCAGATGCTCCATCGTTTCCTTTCGCATCTGTTTGGGTACACCGTCCTCAATACCTTTCTGCTGTATCCCCACATTCACAATATTGGATGTGTAGGACGGAAGCGAAAGTTCGCAATATGCCTGCAGAAACAACAATAAAACAATCATCACAATAAATCCTGCAGAACGCTTCAGATATTTCATCAATTTTCGCATGTTTGTCTCCCTTCATCCTTATGATTCTGGAAAGCCTGATCCAGATTATCATCCATCTGGCGCAGCATCCTTTTCATCAGACAGATCTCACTCTCAGAAAATCCTCTGATAATAATCTCCTCACTTTCGGCCATCATAGCCACAATTTTCTCTTCAATCTCTTTCCCTTTGTCTGTCAGATAGATTCGCGTAATTCTTTGATCTTTCAGATCGGCCTGTCGATATACATACCCGCCTTTTTCCATTCTCTGAATAGAAACATTAACTGTCGGCGGTTTAATACCCAGCTTCCGGGCAATTTCTTTCTGGCTCAACCCCTGCTGAGTACCCAGAAGATGCAGAAGAGGTATCTGTCCCGGGTGAATATCCAGCTTCGATACCCGGTCAAAATTATACCGGAAAAATTTGTGAGAAACCCCGAACAGACATCCCTGAACCGAGTCTTTTATAATCTCCTGATCCACATTCATTTCCTCCTGTGTTTTGACATCTTAATCCCTTTTTCAATTTGATAAGTTATTTTAATTCGTCGACTAATTTAGTTTATTACATATTTTTATTTATATCAATACAAAAATAGCATTTTATAAAATATTAATAACTAATTTTCAAATATTTTCCATATATCAAATTATTCGCCTAATTATTTTTATAACAAAAATATAAAATAGATGAATATCGCATTTGACAAATACATATAATAAGACTATAATATAAATATCAACGCGGGATGGAGCAGTCTGGAAGCTCGTCGGGCTCATAACCCGAAGGTCGTAGGTTCAAATCCTACTCCCGCAATTTTAAAAAAGCTTTTAATCGGAGAGGTTAAAAGCTTTTTCTTTTTTATTTTCCTTTACATAAAAACTTTACATATCTATTTACAATTTTCTTTACAGAAATTCCATAAATCTCTTGCACAGCCTTTCTATCCGTGTTAGACTTTGATACATGCTGATAAATATCAGCAGTAACCCAACAGACACATGAGAAAGGAGTCTATAATATGAACCTGATAAAAAAATATCTGAACCGTGTTTTTATTGACGGTCTCAGCGGTATGGCTATGGGATTGTTTGCCACACTGATCATCGGAACAATCATTCAGCAAATTGGTACATTTGCCGGAGGTTCTGTCGGAAATCTGATTTTTCTGGTAGGAAAAGCTGCCGCAGCCGCTACCTGTGCCGGAATTGGCGTTGGTGTCGCTTATAAATTCAAAGAAAGTCCTCTTGTTGTTCTCTCCGCTGCCACCTGCGGTCTTGTAGGCGGCTACGCTTCCAAAATTCTTGCCGGTACTTTTATGGCTGACGGTACAATCGTACTTGCCGGACCTGGAGAACCTCTGGGAGCATTTATTGCAGCTTATGTAGGTATCGAAATCGGCCATCTGGTTGCCGGTAAAACGAAAATTGATATTATTGTAACCCCACTGATCACCATCGGTGCAGGTTCCGCTGTCGGCCTGCTGGCAGGACCGCCAATTTCTTCTTTTATGACCTGGCTGGGAAGCCTAATCAACTGGGGAACAGAACAGCAGCCATTTTTGATGGGTATTGTCGTATCCGTACTGATGGGCATGATTCTGACGCTTCCTATCAGTTCCGCCGCATTGGGAATTATTCTTAACCTGTCCGGTCTGGCTGCAGGAGCTGCAACCGTAGGCTGCTGCTGCAATATGGTAGGATTTGCCGTAGCCAGCTACCGTGAAAATAAAATGGGCGGCCTTCTGGCACAGGGTGTGGGCACTTCCATGCTGCAGGTGCCGAACATCATGCGGCATCCTCTGATCTGGCTTCCTGCAATCATATCCAGTGCTGTACTTGGCCCGGTTTCTACTATGCTGCTTCATATGACCAGCAATGCTACCGGTTCCGGCATGGGTACCGCAGGATTCGTGGGACAGATCATGACATGGCAGGTCATGACCCAGACAGAAGACCCGGTCATCGTCCTGATTAAGATTCTGTTGATTCAGATTATATTACCTGCAGTACTTTCACTGGCAATATCAGAATTTATGAGAAAACATGGATTCATTAAAAATGGAGACATGAAATTGGATATCTAAGAGACTTTTTTGTAATTCTTTGGGAATGGAACAGGAAACTTCTTATTATTTTTTCAGAAGCATTGGGGAAAGTGAATCCGAAGATCCGACGCTTACAAAGACTTCCTTGCTCAGGCTCTCCTGAGCAAGGACTTAGTCGCAGTTAGCGGCTAGCTGAGGAGGAACGGCCTGCTTCTGAAAAAATAATAAGAAGTTTCCGTCCCTATGCAAATGAATTGCAAAAAGTATCTTCTACAGCAGATGTGCTCTGATTTCTTCCCCGCTGAGCGGTGAAAGGTAAGCCGGTGCCACATCAAATACGGTCTTGCAGCCTACGGCACCTTCGTCTTTCATGCGTTTCAGTGCTCTTGCATAAGCAACCAGTACACTGGAAGTGAATTCCGGGTTGGATTCCAATTTCAGTGAGTATTCAATCATCTGGTGTGTCTTTTCCCCTTCGCCTGTCATTCCACTTCGCATTACAAATCCACCGTGAGGCATCTTGTTGTGTACTGCATCAAATTCTTCCTCTGTGATAAAGTTTACTGTGGTATCATACTCATCAAAATAATTTTTCATGGTTTTGATGGAATTTTCTATCTCTTTCAGATCTGCTCCCTCTTCTGCAACCACAAAGCACTCTCTGGTATGTTTCTGACGGGTAGTAAACTCCGGCTGTTTTCCGGAACGTACCTGTTCCATTGCTTCCTCTACCGGAACCGTATACTGAATGCCTCGTTTCACACCAGGAATGCGGCGAATCGCATCGGAATGGCCTTGGCTGACACCTTTACCCCAGAAGGTATAGGTTTTTCCATTCGGAAGAATAGACTCCGCATAAATTCTGTTCAGTGAAAACAGACCCGGATCCCATCCTACGGAAATAAGTGCCGCATTGCCATTTGCTCTGCATGCTTCATCTACAGCCTGGAAATGCTGCGGAATGTTCGCATGTGTATCAAAGCTGTCAATAACATCAAAATATTTTGCCAGTTCCGGTGTCTGTTTCGGAAGATCTGTTGCACTTCCTCCACAGATAATCATAACATCGATCTGGTCTTTCATATCTTTTGCATCTTCCAGTCTGTAAGCCTTTACGCCTGGTGTTGCCAGTTTTACACTTTCCGGAGCACGACGGGTGAATACGCCTGCCAGTTCCATATCATCATTCTGGCGGATTGCCATTTCTACGCCTTTTCCAAGGTTACCATAACCGGCAATTCCAATTCTGATTTTTCCCATGTTCAGTTCCTCCTGAATAAATTTCTCCAAAACATCCTATCATATTTCACTTTTCATTTCAACACTTTATCTCGGTAAATCGAAATACTACCGTAAATAGCTTTTATCTCCCAACAGACTGTCGCTCCAGCGATAGTGATCCAGTAAAGCATCTACACCGTGCTCTTTGTCACCAATCATCAGATAATCAAAAATTCGCCTGTGGAGTGTTCTCCACTGTTCCACATGATCCACCGCCTGATTTTCCAATATCATCAAAATTTCTTCCCTGCATACATGAGAAAGTGCATCCATCAGTAATGCCAGCAAGTGATTACCGGAACACTGAATCAATAATTGATGAAAATTCTCATCAGCCTGTACACGTTCTGCATGATTCCCTGTGTCCATTTTCAGCATAATACCTGCAAACCTGATTCTATCATCCTCGGTAATCCGATCAGCTGCCTGTGCAAATGCCTGTACTTCTATGGCACGTCTCAACTGACTGACTTCCAGATAATTACTCTCTCCGGTAAATAAAAGAACCGAAAATACACTGCTAAGACTCTCTCCCATATGATTTACCAGAAAATTCCCTTTTCCATGGCAGCTTTCAATCAGTCCAATATTCTCCAGAGTGCGAAGAGCCTCACGGACAGAATTTCTTCCCAGTCCCAAAGTCTCCATTAATTCCCTCTCTGACGGAAGTTTACTTTGAAATGACAGCTTTCCCTCTTTTATCATTTCCATAATATAGGCAATCACTTGATAATATGTCTTGTCTGATTTTGTTTTTTTCGCTTTTTCCATCTATGTATCTCCTAAATCCATCCGGCAAACAACGGTGCTGTCACAGCAGTCAGCAAGCCAGCCACGGCAATAGCAAGGCTGCTCATCGCACCTTCTGTCTTTCCCATTTCCATAGCTTTCGCCGTTCCAATGGCATGCGCAGATGTTCCCAGGGCCAGACCACGGGCAATAGGTTCTTCAATTTTAAATACTTTACATACAATATCTGCAATCACATTTCCTAGAACCCCGGTAATCACAATAACTGCCACAGTGATTGTCACAATGCCGCCCATTTCCTCCGAAACCCCCATACCGATAGCTGTAGTAATGGATTTGGGCAAAAGCGTTACATACTGCTGATGATCCAGACGGAATAAAAGAGACAGAAGAAACACCCCAACGATACTGGCTGCCACTCCTGATAGAATTCCGGCTGCCACTGCCTTCAGATTTTTCTTAAGCAGCTCCATCTGTTCATACAGAGGAACAGCCAGACATACCGTTGCAGGTGTCAGCAGATACGAAAGATACTGACCTCCAGCATTGTAATGGTCATAATCAATATCAAATACCAGCAACACACAGATCACACAGGCCGAAGCAATCAGAAGTGGATTAAATACAGCCAGCTTGAATTTTTTCTTCAGCAGCAGCCCTAGCTCATAAGCAGCCAGACTGAGCAATGCTCCGAAAAATACAGAATCCGTCACAAATTCTTTCATCTTTCTTTCCTCTCTTTTTCCCTTCGAATCATTGCCTGCGTCACACGGCCAGTCATTGCCATCACAAGAATTGTCGTCGCAACGGTAATAACAGCCACGGGCAAAACTACAGGCTTCAAATCTCCCCATGCTGTCAACAGACCTGCCGCAGCCGGAATAAACATCACAGGCATAATCTCAATCAGGAACTTTGCTGCTTCTTTTACCTGCTCAACTCTTACAATCTTAGCACACAGAGCGAATAATAAAAGTACCAGACCATACACACTTGCAGGAATCGGCAGGGGAATCAGCGTATGTAATATTTCTCCCAAAAAGGAAAATACCAGAATAATACAAAACTGTCGCACATACTTCATAATATAAATATCCTCTTTTTCAACTGGTAGTACCAGTTAATTATACGAGTGTTTGCTTTGAAAGTCAATATATGGGCAGCCAAACGCATTATAAAAATTTTATACTTATTTTACTGAAAATAATGGAATTATATCTGTATTTTGTTATACTAAAATCCAAAGGAGGGATTTATTTGACTTATCACACATTAACAAGCAAACAAACTGTCGATTCTTTGTCATCCAATGCAGCTGTTGGACTTTCTTCCCCACAGGCTCAGGAACGTCTGCAGCAATATGGCGAGAATAAACTCAGAGATCAGAAAAAGAAAACCAACCTGCAGCGATTCTTTGACCAGTTCAAAGATGCCATGATTCTGATCTTAATTCTGGCAGCAATTGTATCTTTCATCATTGCCTGTACAGAAGGCGACCTCAAAGAATTTTTTGAGCCTCTGCTGATTCTTCTCATTGTTGTCATTAATGCCATTATGGGAATGATGCAGGAAAATAAAGCAGAAAAGGCTCTGGATGCACTGAAAAGTCTTTCAGCTCCTCATGCCAAAGTCCTGCGCGACGGCGAAGAAAAAATTCTGGAAGCGTCTCAGATTGTTCCGGGAGACATTGTACGGCTGGAAGCAGGTGATTTTATCCCGGCAGATGGGCGTCTTTTAAAAAGTACCAGCCTGAAAGTCGAGGAATCTGCACTGACCGGAGAATCTGTTCCTGCTGAAAAAGAAGCAGACATGGTCATCGACGAGAAAGCTCCTCTGGGCGATCGATGCAATATGGTATTTTCCGGCTGCAGTGTTACTTACGGAACAGGACTTGCTGTCATTACAGCCACCGGTATGAATACAGAAATGGGTAAGATTGCCAATCTTCTGGAAAGTGAAGAGGAAGGACAGACACCACTGCAGCAAAAACTTGCTGTTCTGGGAAAACAACTGGGCTTTCTTGCGCTGGCCGCCTGTGCTGTTATTTTTATTGTCGGTATATTGAACGGTATTCCGGCCATGGAAATTTTTATGACAGCCGTTTCACTGGCTGTCTCCGCTATTCCTGAGGGACTTCCGGCTATCGTTACCATTGTACTCTCCATCGGTGTTCAGAAAATGGTCCGAAAAAATGCCATTATCCGACGGCTTCCAGCTGTGGAAACATTGGGAAGTGCCTCCGTCATTTGCTCTGATAAGACCGGAACATTGACACAAAACCGAATGACCCTGGTAAAAGGTTATCTGGAAGGTATGGATTCTACGGAAGAAATCGGAGCACAAAATTCTGATTCTATCCGCAAGCTTTTGATGTACGGAACTTTATGTTCCGACAGTTCTGTGGTTTTTGGTACAGACGGCGAACAGCATGTAGGTGATCCTACAGAAACCGCAATCATTGTGGCAGCACACAAGAATGGAATGGAGAAAAATGATCTCAGTGCCTCTTATCCGCGTCTGGCAGAACTTCCCTTTGATTCTGACCGGAAGCTGATGAGTACAGTCAATCGGATTGACGGAAAAAATATTGTAATTGTAAAAGGTGCCTTCGATATGCTGACCAGCCGCTGTATCAGCGGCGATTTTAAAAAGGCAGCGGAAATGAATTATGAAATGAGTAATTCGGCTCTTCGTGTCCTCGCACTGGCTTATAAAGAACTGGATGAAGTCCCGGAAAATCCTTCTTCCGAGCTTCTGGAAAATAATCTCATTTTCCTTGGACTTGTGGGCATGATCGACCCACCCCGCCCGGAGGCAAAAGAGGCCGTTGCGGTATGTCGGAAGGCCGGTATCAAGCCGGTCATGATCACCGGCGATCATGTGGTAACCGCCTCCGCCATTGCACGGGAACTTGGCATTCTGGAGTCCGGCGACAAGGCACTCACGGGTGCCGAACTGGATGCCATGACAGACAGTCAGTTGGATGCCGAAGTTGAACATATTTCCGTGTATGCGAGAGTATCCCCGGAGAACAAAATCCGGATTGTGAAAGCATGGCAGCGGAAAAATCAAATTGTTTCCATGACAGGTGATGGCGTCAACGATGCACCCGCACTGAAAGCCGCTGATATCGGATGTGCCATGGGCATCACCGGCACTGATGTGGCAAAAGGAGCCGCTGATATTACACTGACAGATGATAATTTTGCTACAATTGTAGATGCTGTTCGGGAAGGCCGGGGCATTTACGCCAATATCATGAAAGTTGTCGGCTTCCTTCTGGGCACCAATATCGGAGAAGTCCTTCTCGTATTTGTAGCTATGCTTCTGTGGCACAAAACTCCGCTGCTCTCCATGCAGCTTTTGTGGATCAACCTGGTCACTGACAGTCTCCCCGCCATAGCGCTGGGTATGGAAGAAGTCGAAGCTGATGTGATGCTGCAGAAACCGCGCCCGAAAAATGAAGGGATTTTCGCCCACGAATTGGGTGTTCGCATTTTCCTTCAGGGCGTTATGTTCGGTCTTCTGTCTCTGATTGCTTACAAAACCGGCGAAACTGTCACCGGTGCTGTATCAGGCGGACAGACCCTGGCATTCATGGTACTTTCCCTGTCACAGATTGTTCAGGCATTTAATATGCGTTCTGAACATTCCTTATTTAAAATTGGTATCTTCAGCAACCGCAAACTGAACGGTGCAGCACTGATTTCCCTAATTATGGTAGCACTGGTACTTTTCACACCACTCTCCATACCATTCGGACTGGTACTGCTTCCAGGAAAACTCTATCTCATCGGATTGGGACTGATTCTTGTACCACTTGTGGTCATGGAATGTTCCAAGGCATTCGGACTAATCAAACATCATCACTAATCAAAATTTCCCCGGGGATTTTTACATTTTCCCCGGGGAAATCTTTTTCAAAATCGTCAAAAATATTTTCTGCGGCAATTCAAAGATAAATACGATTCCCAGTACAATTGCAACCGCACATTTCACAGCCTGATACCCTGTCTGTACCGCAAGGCGGAGCTGATCTGTCACAATATAATAAGCGGTCCAGTAAACACCTGCTCCGGGAACCAGTGGAAATATCCCGGATATCAGGAAAATGGTAACCGGGCAGCGCTGCCATACTGCTGCAAACCTTGATAAAAGGATCACCACCATAGTAGCAAACATAGAAGCTATCGCAGGACTGGTTACTCCCAGTGTCAATGAATAGATTCCCCATCCGGCTCCCCCGATCAGACCGCAGTATATGTAATACTTGCGGGGGACACTGAAAAGCACAGAGAATGCAATAGTACCTGCCATCGCTGCTATCAACTGCATAATCATAACAATATTCCCCCTCCTGTTAATCGGCTCATAACTGCAATTCCCATTCCGACTCCTATGGCAATACACAGGAATACCAAAAGTGCATCCAGCATTCTTACTGCTCCCGAAATATAATCACCATCTGCAATATCACGAATCGCATTGGTAAAAGCCACACCGGGAACCAGGGGCATAATCGAACCGATAATCATATAGTTGAGATGCTTTCCAAATCCTGTCAGATACATAATTCCACAGAGCATAGTCACCAGAGCACCGCCGCCGATATTTCCTACAATCTTAGACAGATGCGGACTGCTAATCTGCAAAACATATCCATAGAGCACCAACCCGACTAAAAATGCTGCGGTACTGTCCCACAGATTTCCCCCAAATAAGTAGCAGAATGCTGCACTGCCCAAACCTGAAGCAAGAATCTGCACACTTTTCCGTTTGTCCTGCATATTTTTTATTTTATTAATTTCCTCCATTGCCTGCGCAACCGTATACTTTCCCTCTTCAATTTCGCGGGAAAGCTGATTCACCGCGGTCACTCTATCCAAATGTGTACCGCTTACCGGAATATGCTGTACTTTTGCAAAAAACTTTTCCTTTTCACTTCCCGCTGTCACGAAAATACCGTTACTCAAAACAAATTCATTTCCCGACTGCACACCATAATGCCTGCATATTCGATCCATCGTTTCTTCCACACGGAAAATTTCAGCTCCGTTTTCCAGAAGAATATGACCCGCCTGAAGGGCCAGCTCCATAACTTCTTTATCACTGGGGGTAGTCACATCCATATCTCCCTTTTATTTCTTAATTTATATATGATAAAAAGTCCAGAAAACCTAATTTTCTGGACTTCTGAGAGGCGCAGACCGGATTTGAACCGGTGGATACTGGTGTTGCAGACCATTGCCTTACCACTTGGCTACTGCGCCATATTTAATTATATGAAAGAAATTTATCATTTATACACTCTTTCATAGTGACTCCGACGGGAATCGAACCCGTGTTACCGCCGTGAAAGGGCGATGTCTTA
>JBJELT010000164.1:0-28077 GCA_051879295.1 Oliverpabstia sp.
TACAGCAGTCAATCACACTGCCGCCGCCCACAGCCAGAATGAAATCCACATGATGTTTACGGGCAAGTGCTGCACCTTCCTGTACTTTCGCATAGGTAGGATTCGGCATGATACCGCAAAAATCCACAACTTTTTTCCCTGCCTGCTCAAGTAATTCTTTCATTTCGTCATAAACGCCGTTCTTTTTGACAGAACCGCCGCCATAAGCCAGCATTACGTTTTCTCCAAACCTGCCCAGTTCTGCAGCAAAAGCCTGTGCTGCACTCTCTTTGCCAAAATAAACCTTTGTAGGATAAGAAAAAGTAAATTTCTTCATTATGAAAGCCTCCCTATTTGTTTCCCATTTTCTCTGATACTTCATCTATGATATTCATTGCGTTTAAACTGCGGGGGTATCCGATGTATGGCATACACTGCTCGACTACGCTGTACAATTTTTCTTTATCATTGCCAACCCCAAAGTTCCCTGCTGTATGTCCACGGAGCTGATTCTCACATCCTCCCTGGGCCAGAATGAAACAGAATGTGATCATTTCACGTTCCTGATCGTTCAGTCCATTCCGGGTGTAATAATCACCAAAACAGTTATCCGCCAGCCAACGATTGATATTCCTGCGAAGGACAGGACCATCTGTCTGTCTCTTTGCCATATCAGCACCAAACAAATCCACTTGCTTCGCAAGCCCCTCCTCAAATCTTGTCTTTTCATTTGTGGTTGCCTGCGGTGCCAGAGGCAGATGAATGCCATGCTGCTCCATAATCTGGTTTGCTGCTGTGAGGAAATCATAGACACGGCCGATTCCCAGATATGCCGTTGCCTGATAAATCACTTCCTTTATAGCAACCGGGTCAATCCCTGTGTTCAGTGCTGCATGGAGCATATTCTGGAATTCTCCCATTCCCTGACAGCCAAGCAATACCGAAAGGATACAAAGCATCTGCTCTTTCTCTGTTAATCTGCTGACACTTATTGTTTCATTTTGAGAAAAATTCACCGCAATATCGGCCCACTCCGGATCAGTAACTTTCAGATTGCGGTTTGCTCCTTTAAATAAATACTCCATTTTTTCTCTGACTTCATGATTCATCTTGTTCCCTCACTTTCCTGTATAATTTGACAATTAGCTTCGATAATCTCCCTCAGAGAGATATGCTCATTACGGTAACGTGCATCTGGATTCTTTTCCGGAATTGTCAGCTGAATCGCTTTCTGCGGACAGGCATGGGCGCAGGCCAGACAGGTCTGACATTTTCCCGGAATATGTACCGCTTTTCCATCCACTACATGAACAGAAGAAGACGGGCATACTTTCTCACATATTTCGCATCCCACACAAGCATCAGTCACCCTCAGAAGATGCTGCCATACATCCGCTGGCATATGACTCATTCGTTCAAGGAACTGCTGATGTGCGGTTCGATCTATATCTGTCACTTCTGATATCATGTTTTTTCTGACATTCAAATCTGCCAGAATCATATTCATCTTTTCATCAATTTTCTTGTCTATTGTCTTCTGCTCATTCATATCAAAACTTGGCAGCCAGTTATCTACCATCATGATCACGTTGATATAATTAACAGCAATGCCACATTCATCACAAAGTTTCTTTGCCAACTCAGCGGCTCCGCCATGTCGGTTTCCATATGTCAGAATCATATAGAAATAGTCTGTATGAAAAACAGCTTTTTTCAAAAATTCTTTAACCATAGGAGGAACCTCATGCCCATAAACAGGTGCAACAATTCCGATACTGTCCGCAGTGAATTCAAGAGCATCCTGCCGCATAATCTGTGGGATACTGATTGGTTTTTCTTCAATTTGTTTTGCTATATACAGGCTGTTGCCTGTACCGGTAAAATAAAATATCATAACATATCTCCTTTCTGATTTTCCTTGCATCTTTACTGAAGCAGTGCTATAATTCGATTGTTTCTACCGTTTGATACCACCGATTATATTCTCCGATTGTAACAACCGGTCAAGGGTTTTTTCAAAAAAATTATGAAATATATGTGAACAATAAGGAGGGCATTTCACAATGTTTACCATGAAACAGGTCTGCGAAGAAACAAATATGACCTATCAAGCCTTGAAATATTACTGTAATGAAGGCCTTATTCCCAATGTGAAACGAGACAGCAATAACCATCGTGTTTTTGACGAACGGGATGTAAAATGGATCAAAGATCTTGTCTGTCTGAAAAAATGCGGCATGAGTATTCAGGAAATGAAAGACTATCTGGATCTATGTCTGCAGGGAGAATCCACTATTTATCAAAGAAAAGAGATGCTTACGAAAAAGCAGGCTGCGTTACGAGTTTCCATTCAGGAATTAGAGGATAGTGTTGCCTATATTGACTGGAAGCAAAATTTCTACGATGAAGTGCTTTCCGGTAAGCGTCCCTATGTCAGCAATCTAATCCGTGTAGAAGAGAAATAACAATCAGAAAAACCGTGTATCTGCTTTGTATAAAATACTCATGGCAGATACACGGTTTCTTTTCCATCATTATTTTTGACTTTCAAAATCAGGCGCAAAAGCAAGGTAACCCTGCAGGACTTCTTCCGTAGCTGCGCAATATCTCGTATTCTTATCCAATGGAGTCCTGATACTTTGTATCAAATCCAAAATCTTTATTTCAATTTCCATTTATGACACTTCTCTCTTTTATCATCTGCATTCCTAACACTAAAGAAACTCCTACAACTGCTGAAATAATTCGAAAACTTCCTAAATTTAACGCTGCCTGCGGCTCTTCCAAAGTGGTCGGTCCCATTATAATTGCATAGAAGGAGCCAATCATCATTCCCAAAATCATATATACTGTTTGGGTACGAAAGTTTTCGAGGCAAACCTTAATTACTTTTACAACTGTTACCGTTCCTGTAAGTACACCACATCCAAAAAACATCATACATGGAATATACGAAAAATTCAGAGAAAGGATTTCCTTTACTGCTGTAATCACCGGAATATATGCTCCGAAGATCAGAAGCAGTGTAGAACCAGATATGCCTGGAAGAAACATTGCCGAGATCGCAATCATTCCGATAAAAAATAATTTAATCGCTGCACCAATAGAGAATTCTCCCAAATCCATTAATGCACCACCAACGCTTCCATTTGCCCAGGTAATTCCAACCACAAGCATAATTCCAATGAGGCAAAAGAGTATACCTTTACTAACTTCTTTCATACTCTCTTTTTCTTCTTTCACAATCAACGGAATTGCTCCAGCTATAAATCCAATGAATAAAGAACTCACAGCATAGATATGACTCTCGAACAATGCTGACAAAATAATCACTGCCATCACCATTCCAATAATCCAGCCCACACCCAGCTTTGCCAAATACACGAATGCAGCCCTTTTTTCTTTCATCCTTCCAAATGCCAGATCATGAATTGCACCAATAAAACGGTCATAAAATCCCATGATAAATGCAACCGTTCCACCTGATACTCCAGGTACACTATCTGCTAATGCCATACAAAATCCATTCATTCCTTCTTTAATCATCAAAAAAACCTCCTGCATTATTTATCGTGGTTATCTTAGCAACCCACTTTAAACAAACAGGAGGATTTTTTCTAAACAAATCCTAAACAGTATATCTTATTTGTTTAACCGATATCCTGCACCCCAGACAGTTTCCAAAATCTTTGGATTTTTGCTGTCATCCTCTATTTTTTCACGAATACGGTTAATATGCACCATCACAGTTGCATTGTCCCCTACATAATCATATCCCCAGATTTTTTCAAAAAGCTGCTCTTTTGAGAACACAATATTCGGATTCATAGCAAGAAATTTTAGCAGTTCAAATTCACGGTTGGGAAATTTGATTTCTTTTTCCCTTTTATAAACTTTCCAGCAGTTTACAAGAATACGTATATCCTGAATTGTTATTTCCTCTGGTTCTTCCGTCTTTTCCTGTGGAAGTCTTTGCAGCATCCGCTCATACTGCCTTATATTTGCATTGACTCTTGCCACCAGTTCTGCGGGATCAAAGTGTTTCGATATGTAATCATCTGCTCCCAATCCCAGACCTCTTATTTTATCCACCGATTCTGTTCTTGCCGTCACCATAAGAATGGGAATATCCACCTTATCCCGGATTTCCCTGCAGATTTCGTAGCCGTTTTTCCCCGGAAGCATTAGATCCAGCAGGATCAGATTATACTCTTCTTTCCGAATGAGCGAGGAAATGCCAGTACCGTCCGTAACAATCTTTGTTTCAAATCCTGCCGCTTCCAAATATGCTTCCTCTACCATACTGATATCTGCGTCATCCTCTACAATCAGAATTCTTTTTTTATCTGCCA
The DNA here is from genome assembly GCA_051879295.1 of Oliverpabstia sp. Lineage (GTDB taxonomy): Bacteria > Bacillota > Clostridia > Lachnospirales > Lachnospiraceae > Oliverpabstia. The sequence continues at coordinate 4,332 of JBJELT010000164.1, forward strand.
TCAGCATTTACTCCTTTCCTGCCACAGGCAACTCCATGGAGACAACAAGTCCTTCTGCATTCTCTGCCCAGACAACGCCACCCATTGCCTCAATCAGATACTTTACGATATAAAGTCCCAATCCGTTGCCTTCTTTTTTGTTTCTAGATTCATCCACACGGTAAAATTCATCAAAAATATATTGTAGCTTATCCTCCGGCACACCTACTCCGTTATCGCAGAAACGAATCAAGATACCCTCTGATGTTTTTTTCAAATCCATCTTCATCTTCAGCGGTATCTTCTCACCGTATTTTCTGCTGTTCTCCAATAGATTATCGAATATTCTCTGAAGCTGCTCCGGATCAACCGTCACTTCTGCCGTTATTTCTTTTGTTTCTGCGGTGAGTTCTTCCTTTGCGGACTCCATAAGTCCTTTCTTCGCCTGTACATAATTTTGAACAAATGAAGATATTTCTATTTTTCTAAGAGCAACTGGCATATTATCGGTTTCTATTTTCGAAAGGTAAAACAGTTGATTCAGCAGAAGATCCATGTCTCCCGTCCTTCGGTATGCAGTCTCTAAAAATCTCTCCTGCTTCTCAGGGGTGGAAGCAACTCCGTCCATCAAACCCTTAATGGTTCCTCGGATAGCTGTGAGTGGGGTCCGCAGATCATGAGAAATTCCCGCAATCATATCTGTTCTGGCTTTCTCATATTTTCGGTTTTTTTCCCGCTCTATCAAAATATGTTTTTGCATTTCATTAAATGTATCACATACATTTTCAAATTCTATGTCACCCAAATAACTGATGTCCTCTTCCAAATTATTTGCCCTGATTCTTTTCGCCCCATCTGATAAAATATCTAAAGGTTCCAAAATATGATCTGTCAGATTCTTCGTAAATAACTGGCTGATAATAACCAGAACCACAATACAAATAATTCCATCTGCCAAAAAAAGCAGCACAAATTCATTACGGTGTATTGTCCAATCTTCTATAAATTCTTCCAAATCATCCTTATCTATTAATTTCTCCACAGAAGACATCAATTCTGCTTCCACGGATTCTGAATAAATTTTAACGACACACACATTTATAATCAAAAAAATAACCAACGTTACCAAAACCATAAATGCATTTGATAAAAAGATTCTTCTTTTAACTGTTTTTTCCCCCATCCTAGAAGTCCTCCTACAACCTACGACAGGAAGGCAATCTTCCGGTCACCTTCCCTACAGTTTTATTATATCATTATACATATGCATAGCCTTTTATATTCACGACCACATATTCACAGTGTTCTTCCGTTCTGACAGGATATCCCCATCCCGTAAATCCTGAAGAAACAATAACATTACAGTTACCGGTCTGATATTCGCCATAATTCAGAATCCCAATCATTTCCGATAGTAATCCTACCGGCCAGATCTGACCGGCATGAGTGTGCCCGGAAAGTTCCATATCCACACCCTGCATATCATTTTCTTCGGCTTCAATCGGCTGATGGTCTGCCACAATGATATACTTTTCTCTGTCAGCCCCTTGCAGTATTTCTTCCACTGTGGCTCTCCCGGAGGTATTTCTCCATGCAGCATCGCCTCTCCCGGCCAGAATCAAATCATGATTGATCTCTACAAAGCTGTCTTCAAGGATTGTGATTCCATTACTTTGTATCGCATTCGCCAATTCCTCATCCGTATAGCTTTTATTGCGTGTATATGGCTGCCTGTCATGATTTCCGTAAACATAATAAACACCATATTTTGCCTGAATTCTGCCCAGAACCTGAAAGGCTTCCTCCATCGCTTCTTTTGACATGCCTTCTTCCACAATGTCTCCTCCAAGCAATGCGATGTCCGGGTTCTGAGCATTTATTTCGTCAATTTTATTTTTTAATACGTCTGTATTTTGTATGGTTCCATAATGGGTATCCGTAATCAGAACAATTTTATAATCTTCTATATTTTACCTGGTTTCAACATGATACTCGGTTTTCACAGCATGATTCATATTCAAAATTCCATATGTAAACAGCACTGCAGTGATTGCTATGGGCATAACCCCACATCTGTATATGTTTTTACAAACAATATAGCATTTTCTTCTCCGACGGTTTGGGAAAGCATGTCTCATTATCGATACGGCTGCATCCAGCAAAACAGATATCACCAAAACATGGAGAATGATTACAGTTCCCAGACTCCATCTGCTCCTGCAGGAAAATCCAATGAACAGAGTCAACAGAATATAGTTATTTCTCCGGCATAACCCAAAACTTCATAGCCGGAAAGCTGATGACCACCTGTACCAGAATATTCACTACATTAGCCAGCGTTGGTGCAATACCCTGTGGTATACCTACATTCACAAAAAACGCCTGACTGTATGCAGGAAGTGCGGCTGATATGATTACCAGGATTACAGCCAGAATAATATATTTCGGAACAGCTTTTCCAAAAGCTGCATTTGATTTAAACACAAGATTTTTCTGAACAAAGAAATTCACAGTCTGTGCAAATGCTGTTGCCGCCAGAAAACTTAAAAAACCACATAAACCTAAATCTCTTTCCACATTCGTATAGTTGAAAATAAAGAATCGGAATGGTTCACTGGAAAGGGAGCGGAACACAAAGCCTGTACATACCCACATCACTATGAAATTCGTAATTGTTGCACAGTTAGAAAGTATATTAAACAAAAGAAATTCCCACAGAGCAGGATGCTCATCAATCCACTTTTTTATCGTACTCATTCATCTGCCCCCTTTGATAGTCTGGCTGCATATTTTTTATTTGCCACCATATTTTTGAAAAATCCACTGATTATCTGACCAACTCCATTGAAAAAGTGTCCATTTACCACTTTCACCATACCGTGAACCATCTCCATACTTACTGCTCCGCCAGTCATTTTCGCAATACCACGAAATGGCATATTGTAAATAAACAGAATATTCAGATCAGGCTTACCTGCGGCTTCACTTTTCTTTTTCATATCCGTAAGACGGTTATAGATGAAACGTGCCAGACCACTTTTCGCATAATACATCTGACAAATAGCATCATTCACGGTAAGCTCCCCTGTCCATTTCCCATGAGGAATGGAGTGACCCAGAAGTGTCTCGAATTCCTGATCTGATATCTGCTGCACGATTCCTGTATAATAATAAGGCAATTCTGCAGGATTATAAGGGTATTCTGAGGTGGTGCCTTTTACTTCCAGTTCTCCCTCAAGGCGGATATCGCTGACACTCGCACCTACCACAATGTGATATGTTCCCATCTCAACTTCCCACTGACTGGTTCTGATATTCCAGTACCGGAATGTTTTATCATCAAATGGAATATGTACTTCTTTACTTTCTCCCGCTTTCAGAAAGACCTTTTTAAATCCTTTCAGTTCCTTTACCGGACGAAATACAATACAGTTGGGAAGTCCAACATACATTTGTACAACTTCTGCTCCGTCCCTGTCCCCGGTATTAGTGATCACTACACGGATACCATCTTTATCCACTTTTAAGTCAGAATAAGTAAATTCTGTATATGACAATCCGAATCCAAAGGGATACTGTATCCGAACCTTGCTGGTATCATAATAACGGTAGCCAACATAGAGGCTCTCACGATATTCTGAGTTACGTTCCTTGCTGGGGAAATAACGGAACGCCGGTGTATCTTCATATCTAATGGGATATGTCTCACTCAATCTTCCTGATGGATTTACTTTTCCTGTAAGAATATCCATAATGGCACTTGCTCCGGCCTGCCCATTCAGATACCCATGAAGAATCCCTTTACAACAGGACTGCCATGGCATTTCCACCGAAGCGCCTGCACTCAGAATACCTACAATCTCCGGATTCACCTGTGCAATCGCCTGTAAAAGTTCAATCTGATTCTGCGGTATCCGCATATGGGTTCGATCCAGTCCTTCCGACTCACTCAGCTCATTCAGGCCAAAAAAGTACAGTACAACATCGGCTGCCGCAGCCAGATCCAATGTTTCTTTTTTCATGGAAGCATCTTCTTCACCATTTCTCTGGTAACCTTTGCTTACCCCAATTACCTGCAGGTCATAGTCCTTTATGATATTCTCAATCGTGTCAAGCCGCGTAGGATTTACCATAGAAGAACCAGCTCCCTGATATCTGGGTTCTATCGCAAAATCACCAATGACCGCCACTTTCACTCCAGAGGATAACGGAAGAATTCCATCTGCATTTTTTAGAAGAACTGTACTCTCTGCTGCCGCTTTTCTCGCCAGCTCATGATGTTCCATTTCATCAAACTCAGACTTTTTATTTCCTGCCGCCTCACTTAACGTCAATACAGCGTCCATAAGATCATCTGCACAATTATCCAATTCTTGCATAGTGAGACTTCCATCTTCAATGGCCCGGATTAACTCCCTTGCAGAATCAAACCCCGGTGCAGGCATTTCCAGATTTGCACCTGCGGTTACTCCCTGAACATGATCATTGGAACCTCCCCAGTCTGAGATCACAATTCCGTCAAATCCCCATTCATCACGCAGAATGCTCTGTAACAAGTATTTACTCTCATTGGCATATACACCGTTGACCTCATTATAGCTTGACATAATTGCTTTGGCTTTTCCCTCTTTTACAGCAATCTCAAAACCGGTCAGATAGATCTCCCGGAGTGTCCTCTCATCAAGGACAGAATTCATTGCCATACGGCGCAGCTCCTGGCTGTTTACTGCAAAGTGTTTCGGACAGGCATATACGCCCTGACTTTGTATGCCTTTAATATAAGATGCTGCCATCTTGCCGGATAGATACGGATCCTCTGAAAAGTATTCAAAATTCCTGCCGCAAAGAGGACTCCTTTTAATATTCAACCCAGGTCCCAGCAGCACATGAACCCCCTGCACCGAGGCTTCTTCACCCAGAGCTTTTCCAATTTCTTCACCCAGTTCTTCATCCCAGCTATTGGCAATCGTTGCCGCTGTTGGAAAACAGGTTGCTTTCAAAGATGCATTCAGTCCGAGATGATCGCCTGCTCCCGCCTGCTTTCGGATTCCATGAGGTCCATCAGAACAAAAGATTGAAGGAATCCCAAGCCGTTCAAAATCCCATGTCTGCCAGACCGTTTTTCCACTTAAGAATGCAGCTTTTTCTTCCAGTGTCATTTTATCTATCAATTGCTTATGTTTCACCAGATTCTCCTCCTTGAAGCACATCCAGGTACAGCCATGACTGTGCCATACCTGGATCACTTTCAGTCAACCCTTTATTTATCTGCTTCTTTTGATACTGTTTCCACAGTAATTACGCTTTTCCTTTTTCTCAGATATCCTCTGATCAGGAATACTTCCGCAAGTACAAGAAGAACTGCCAAAATCGTATCAACAATATACATCGTCTGCATCCAGGAAGGAATTGCACCTGGAACATATTCCTCATATGCATTGCTGTTTACCACTACATAGAAGATATTCTTCGTCGCCTGACGCATCGCAGTTACGGATGTTGCACTTAAATCTGTCATGATTGCTTCGTTGCCTGCTGTTCCAAGCATCATATCTGTTCCGCCTCTTACCGCACGGTCTGCATCCATGTATCCGTAATTTCCAAAGTAATCTGAGATTACCATTCCCTGGAATCCCCACTCTTCTCTCAAAATGTCTTTCAAAAGTGCAGAACATCCTCCTGCCCAGTCGGTACCAAGATAATTGTAAGAAGACATGATTGCCAGTTTTCCACTCGGCGTATTTTTTACGCAATATTCGAATGGTTTCAAATAAAGTTCTCTTGCACTCTGTTCATTGAACCACGTACATAAAAGTGCATTTCTGTTGGTTTCCTGTTCATTCATTACCAGATGTTTAATATAAGGATATACACCCTGTTCTACTGCTGCAGTCACTTCTGCCAAAGCCATTTTGCTGCTTAACAGACTATCCTCTGAGTAATATTCAAAGTTACGGCCGCCAAATGCACTTCTATGTAAATTCATAGATGGAGCATACCAGCCTACAATGTGGAAATCGGTGAATTCTTTACAAATTCCTTCTCCGGCTTTTGCTGCCAGATCTTCATTCCATGTCTGTGCAATCAGTATTTCTGAGCAATAACCGGTACCAAATGCATTAATTGTTCTGGAGTTCAGACCTGCAGGCCCATCCGTATCCAGTGTTCTTAATTTCTTCACCGAGTCTACAGATGCAGTCTGATGTCCACCGTAAGCAATCAGTTCTACCATTTCATCTACCGTCACCTGATCAAGAAGCTCTTCCCAACGCGGATCGTCGTAATCTGCCCCTCGCAAGTCATACAGTTCCAAACCATTTTTTGCACCGGTTGTTGGCATTTCATCATCCGGATTATTATAATCCTCCGGGTTCCATGTGCCATTACCCTGAACTTTTCCATCCAGTTCATAGCTCTCCGGTGCTTTTACAGCTTCTTCATAGTTCGCAAAACCATTTTCTCTTGATAAATAAGTTACGCTTCCTTCTGCAAATCCCAGTTTATTTTCTGCTGCCACCAGATCACCTGCGTGGGTATTGGACTCATCATATACGATTTCATCCTCAAGCTCATACATCTTTGAATCAATCACGTTATGGCTGTCAGAACGAAGACTGATCTCATATTCTCCCTTTTCCAACACATAAGCCCCTTTGCCATAGACGTCATAAGATGCCATATCTTCAATATTGAAAGTAAGCGTCAATGTCTGTGACTGTCCCGGCTCAAGTAAATCTGTTTTATCAAACGCAATCAGGTTTACACTGGATTTTTCAATACCTCCATTGGTATATGGCGGATTGTAGTACAGTTCAACCACTTCTTTTCCTGAAGTCTCTCCGGTATTTTTTACAGTCACTTCAACACTGATTGTATCATCTGTAACCTGCAGTTCACCCATTTCCTGTTCAAAAGTAGTATAGCTTAAGCCGTATCCAAACGGATACATGACAACTTCATCATAGTCAATCAGTTCTTCCTCTGCTGCTGTCTCATAGAAACGATATCCCGTATAAATTCCTTCTGTATAATTTACAAATGAAACGATACCGTCTGCTCTTTCCCATGCTGCTTTCGCTGCATCCGATACTTCCTGTGTGTTGGTATAGGCAAAATGTCCGATATTATTGATGTATGGTGCCTGATTCAAATCCCTTACCCATGTATCTGCAGTTTTTCCAGACGGATTTACTTCACCTGAGATAATATTTCCAAGAGCATTAAATCCTGTTGCCCCGGCGCCTGCGCACAGAAGAACGCTCTTAATCTGTTCATATTCTTCCGTCCATCCAAGTTCCAAAGCATTTGCACCATTATATATAACAATGACATTTTCAAACTCATTGCATACCATATCTACCAGATCTGTCTCTGTCCGGCTCAATTCCAGATAAGACTGTCCATCTTCAAAATCGTCATAATCTCCATTATTTGTGTAAGTTCCCCTTACATACTTTGTTCCGATTTCCAGTGTGGAGCCATCCATTACGCTTCCCATATCATGAGGAAGGTCAGCACCCTCTCCGCCTGTACGTGCAATTACAATCACCGCCGTATCAGAAAACTCTTTTGCATTCTCAATCATTTCATCGGAATACTGTGAAACCGGAACCTCCGGCAGTGTCCAGTCCTGTCCCTCATTGATACTAATCAGCGGACGATCAGCACGATATTCTACATACATGTCTGACAACTCACTGTTTGTTTCAAATCCTGCATTTTCCAGTCCTTCCAGAATACCGACTGCCGTAGACGCATCGACCGTTCCGGAACCAGTACCGCCGTAAATCGGATTTGTGGATGCCCAGCCAAATACATTGATTTTCTCCGGAGCAATGGGAAGAAATGAATCCTCATTTTTCGTCATCACAATTCCTTCATTGGTGATTTCTTCAATAATCTGTCTGGAATTCTCTGCATTTTCCTGTGACAGTTCTCCCTTATCTGCCAGTACAACATTCAAAGTATTATACAATGCTCCTGACAGCATTGCATTCACAGTCAACGCAGTTACCACTACAAAAGCAATCAATGACTGCAACCTGATAAAACCTCTAGTCGGTTTTTTCCACTTTCTTGCGATAATCATTGCCGCTATCATACATACCATAGCAACGCCTATCACAATAATGTGTGATTTCACCAGTTGAATAACACTGATGACGTCCTCCCATGCCACTTCAACATTTCCCATATTCTTTTCCTCCATTTTCTGGTCGTTTTTGTTGTAATTAAAAAATACCAGAAATATCCTTTAAAAAATATTTCTGGTAAATTTGGTTGTTTCTGAGGTACGGTTGGTTATGATCTTATTCAGTTTCAGGAGGGAACAGAATATCTACCTGAAACCGGTGATTTTCATATTGCATCAGTACGTCTCCATTGTATTTTTCAACTATATATCTAATACTTCTCACCCCAAATCCATGGTAAGCCTTATCTTCTTTTGTAGTAACTGGCAGACCATCCTCAAATAGAATCTCTTCCCCACAATAATTATCCATATGTATATGATAACCTTGATTTCTTTGCGCAATATTAACACTGATAATACGCTTTTCTTCGTCCGATTCTTTCATCACACATTCGATGGCATTATCTAAAAGATTTCCAAACAGAGCATAAACATCTGTGGTATGAATGAAATTCAGAATAGAACCATCTATCATACTACTTAATTTGATATTATATTCATCACATAATAAACTTTTTTCTGTCAATACCAGATCCAGAGCATCATTGCCTGTTTGATAAATATTGTCATAAATACCCACTGCATTCTTAACACTTTCAATATACTCTTTCTGGTTTTCCAAATCTTCTATTTTTGATATTTTAGAAATTCTGTATTTTAGATCGTGACATTTTATATTGATAATATTGATAGTTTCTCTGGACAATTTCTGCTGTTCTCTTAAATTATGCAGCATATTCTCCATCATCTCATTTTCATGCATAATTTTGTTCTGCCGTGATAAATTAAATGCAATAAAAATGGCCAGAGCAGCACAAAATATTGCATATATCTTGCACAGAACATTACGAAGAAGTCCTGATTCATTCCGAAACATATAACTGTCGACTAATACACTCATAAAAACTACGGTCAGCAAAATTACTAAAGCAAGAATAATCATCCGAATGTCTTTATCCCGAAGTTCACTTTTCCCCTCATATCTCTTTATCAGCACAAAATAGATTATAATATCTACTAACAAATATGGAAGGAAACGATAAAAAATAAGATCCTGCACAAAACCAAGTGTCAATCCTGCCAGTTCCTGAAATATCATAACTGCGGCAAAACCAATATGCTGGGCAGCATACCCACATACTCCCGCAAACAAAATATCTTTCCCTTTCACTTGAAAACATACCCGCATAACCGCCAGAGTAAGACAAAACAGACTGCAATAATAGGCTGTATAAATAATAGGATTATTTCCTGGAATGCTTGTCAAACACTTGAAAACCAGATTTGCCATCACAAAATATCCTAAGATCCCCATAACTAATCTTAGCCAGAAACATTTTTTTCTCTGCCATCCCACTACAAAAAAGGCTTCTGCCATTACCAATTGAATAGAAAATCTTATACAAGAAATAAATTTTAACCCTTCCATTAATACATTCCCCCTATATATCTCATCAGATCTTCTTTAAACTCTTTCCTTCTCTGTCTGCTGATCGGCAATTGGATATCATCTATCCAGACAATATCTTTGGCAGCTTTCGTTACATATTTCAAATTAATCAAACAGCCATTAATGCATTTTGAAAAACTTTCACCGTTCAATGCCTCTTCTACAGAGGCCATAGTTCCTCTCACACGATAAACATCTTCTTTCGTATGATAAATGAGATAATTCTTATCTTTCTCTATATATGTTATCTGAGAAATTCTGAGTTTTGTAATAATATCTCCAGTATCAATCACAATTTCTTTTTCCACATTCATCTGAAAAAACTTAATTGCTTTCTTCAATTTATCAGTAAATAAGTAATACCCTACAGGTTTTACCATAAAATCTATAGCGTTCACCTCATATCCACGTATTGCATACTGTGCCATATTAGTAACGAAAATAATAGCCAGCGAAACATCTTTTTCTCTTATTCTTTTTGCAGCCTCCAGACCATCCAGATGTGGCATCTCAATATCAAGAAATACAATATCCAGTGTTCCGTCATAATCTTCGACAAAATTTAAACCATTTTGAAATTCCATAATCTCAAATTTAACATTTTCTTCCTGACAGTATCTCTGCAAATATGATTTCATTAACCTCAAATGGTCCACATCATCATCCACTAACCCCACTTTTATCATTAGATTCTCCCTCAACAATATCCATATCTATATTATTTGATTACTATAACAACTTACTTTGATAATGCATATGAAATAATTATACCATCCGATTGCTGCTATCGGTCAAGACATTTATAAGTAATTCCTCGAATTTATCATATTTTTTTGACATATTTTTTCAAAAAGTGCTTGACATTTCTCCCATTTTTTTATATACTAGTCAAGCAGGTTGCGGTTAGCGACTTTAAGATATGGCGAGATAGCTCAGTTGGCTAGAGCACACGGTTCATACCCGTGGTGTCGAGGGTTCGAATCCCCCTCTCGCTATTTTGACCCGGGATCTTAGCTCAGCTGGGAGAGCATCTGCCTTACAAGCAGAGGGTCACAGGTTCGAGCCCTGTAGGTCCCATTTTTCTTGAGTATTTACTCAAATGAATTTCATATGGCGAGATAGCTCAGTTGGCTAGAGCACACGGTTCATACCCGTGGTGTCGAGGGTTCGAATCCCCCTCTCGCTACTATTTTAGAGGAACGTTATCATAACGTTCCTTTTTTATCGTAGAGGGAATCCTATGGTCCCTCTACGATATTTCCCATTCACATCCACTATAGATAGCAGTCAACTGATCTCCCATAATAGGTTTCATCAATTCTATTGCCTTCTGCCCGGTACAATGGCCTGTGTAAAATCGTGAAGGATACTTTTTCAGTTCTCTCGCAGTGTCACAGATTGTCTGAATTTCTTCCTGTGTATATTCTGTTTTTTTCATCATATGAAAACCACTGATTACATAATCCGGCAAACTGTGATATACCTGCTGATAACGATCCAGAATATTCAGAATACCGTTATGTGCACAACCGGACAACAGCACCTCATGCCCCTGAGCATGGATTACCAGGCACTGCTCATGTTCAAACAAATCCTGTACGTGATTTCCATTTACTTTTTGGGACAACTGCAGATTGCTCTGCGGATAAAACTTTCTGCCTTTAATGTCAGTAAAGAGAGAAATTTCCTCATCAATTCTGTAATCTCCCCGCAGAAAATGTACATTTGGCAGTTCCCGGATCGCTTTATCAATTCCAATATACCTCTCACCGTGATAGTAGTCCCCCAGTGCAGACTGCTGCATATAAATCTGTGCTTTCGAATTTAGCTGGCAAAAATCTAGCAAACCGCCGGAATGATCATAATGCCCATGACTCAGTATCACAGTATCAACCTGATTCAATAGAATATTCAGTCTTTCAGCATTTCCCAGAAACGCTGACGTTGCTCCTGTATCCATCAGCACCTTATGTTTCCCTGTCTCCACATAAACAGAGAATCCATGTTCCGAACAACATTGAGGATGCCCATTGGCATCCTCAATCAATGTAACAATCCTCATCTTATAATCCTCAATCAGTTACCCGTTGGCATGTAAGGGCGAAGGACACCGGCCACATTACTGATCGGCATGGTCTGAAGCCATACTCTTCCTGGCCCGGTAATTACCGTATTGAAAATTCCTTCACCGCCAAACAGCATATTTTTCACACCCGGTACGCTCTGGATATCCATCTTGCAGCTTGACGACATTGCTGCCAAATATCCGGTATCCACCACAATCTGCTGACCGGCTGCCAGGTCATATTCCACCACATGTCCGTCAAACTCAGCAAAAACAATACCATTTCCACTGATTTTCTGCATGATAAAACCTTCACCGCCGAATATACCTGAACCCAGCTTTTTATTAAAAAACACCGATATATTAATGGAAGATTCCCCTGCAAGAAAAGCACTCTTCTGGAAAATCATCTCATTTCCCGGAGAAATCTCAAAGGCACGGATAGAACCCGGAAAACTGGATGCAAAGGCAATCATGCCCAGACCACCCATGGCAGTATAAATATTCTGGAAGATATTCTCACCGGAAAACAATCTTCCAAAAGCCTTTCCAATTCCTCCATTGGTTGACGTCTCCATCTTCATATTCGGTGACATCCACGACATACTTCCACTTTCTGTAATCATTCGCTCTCCCTGCTGCAGCTCACAAATCACCACCGGAAGAGTATCCCCCTGTATCTGATACCTCATAAATACTGCACCTCCTTTTTCTTCTATTCTATTCTCAAATCCATTAATTTGCAATAGAAAGCAAAAATGCTACCCAGAATAAACGCATGAACAGGGTTACAGTTCAGCCTATTTCCCATTAATGATAATAAGCTGAAGAGGCATCAAATAGGTCTTTCAGCCTACTTTTCTGCAAAAACAATAGGCTCCCAAATCATAAAATAAGCCTTACGGCCTATTTTGTAGAGATTATAGTAGGATGGAACCCGAATAATCAAACGTTGTAGCCTATTTTTCAGAAAATATAGTAGGCCATAATACATGTAGACAGGTTTTACGGCCTATTCTATGGATAAACCGATAGGCCGCAAAACAGCAAAACAGATTTTGTAGCCTACTTCTCAGAGAATATAGTAGGACCCAAAACCGCTGAAACGCATTTTATAGCCTACCAGAAACGGTACGACATGGGATAATGGCTGCCTGAACTGTAACCTTCTTACAGTTTTCATCAAAAATAATCAGATATATTCATTCATGCATTTATTTTGAAAATGCCCCGGGGATTTTTACTTTTTCCCCGGGGTAATCGGCTCCAGATAAGTAACTTTCTTTCCCGCAGCCTCCGCATAGGCTATCTCTGACCTGGTACTATCTCCGATATCCCCTCCCACATTAATCACATAGATGCCGTCTGCCATGTCAATCTTTCTTTTATGCATATCATCCAGCATTTCCTTCGTCCGGGTCAGCGTCCCTTCATCCATTCCTTCCCAGACCTCTTCGTCACCACTGTGGCCAAACAGCCCAACGGAGATAACAATATTTCCTTCCATCTTGTCATCACCTTTCCTATTCTAAGTACGCCTCGGCGTATAAATTTCCCCGGGGAAAATGTAAAACTCCCCGGGGAAAAAATTCTTTTTTATTTATTTAAAGTATGCTACTCCGGATTCAAAGATCTTGATATCCTGTTCTCCGTAGATATTCATGGCTACAGCGTCATCGCGGCGCTCGCTGTGTGCCATTTTGCCCAGCACACGACCATCCGGGCTGGTGATGCCTTCGATTGCCGCATAGGAACCGTTGACATTCCACTCTTCATCCATGGACACATTTCCGTTCAGGTCACAGTATTGTGTTGCCACCTGACCGTTAGCAAAGAGTTTATCCAGCCATTCTTTATTGGCAACAAAACGGCCTTCACCGTGAGAAGCCGGATTTACATATACCTTACCCAGCTCTGCCTGCTGCAGCCACGGAGATTTGTTGGTTACAACTTTGGTATATACCATCTTGGAAATATGACGTCCGATAGTATTGTAGGTAAGTGTCGGTGAATCTGCTGTCTGTCCTACGATTTCTCCGTAAGGTACCAGACCCAGCTTGATCAGCGCCTGGAATCCGTTACAGATACCAAGTGCCAGACCGTCACGCTCGTTCAGAAGCTTCATAACCGCTTCTTTGATCTTTGCATTCTGGAATGCAGTAGCAAAGAACTTGGCAGATCCGTCCGGTTCATCACCTGCGGAGAATCCACCCGGGAACATGATAATCTGAGCCTGATTGATTGCTTCCTCAAAAATACTTACAGAATCACGGATGTCTTCTGCTGTCAGATTCTTAAATACTCTGGTAATGACATCCGCGCCTGCGCGTTTGAATGCTTTCGCACTGTCATACTCGCAGTTAGTACCCGGGAATACCGGAATAAATACGGTTGGACGTGCTACTTTATTCTTGCAGATATGGATGCTGTCTGCTTTGTACAGCGGGCTTTCCACAGCTGCCATATTATCGGTACCTTTGGTCTTAAATACTTTTTCCAGAGTTCCGGTCCATGCATTCATGGCTTCATCCATGGAAATAACCATACCATCTTTATATTCAAATGTTTCTCTGTCTGTCACTTCACCGATCACTGTATACGTTACAGACAGTTCTCCAACTTTTCCGTCCGGAATCTCGCAGACGATATCACCAAATCCAGGTGCAAACAGGTCTCTCTCATCCAGATTATGCTCGATCTTCACACCCATGCGGTTACCAAATGCCATCTTGCTGACAGCAGCTGCGATACCATGGCGATCCAGGGCATAGGCAGAAAGTACTTTGCCTGCCAGAATATCTGCATGCAGTTTTCCGTACAGATCCATCACTTCATCATATTTGGGCAGGTCATACTCGTCCTTTGGAATACGTATCCAAACCAGTTTGCTTCCTGCCTTTTTCAATTCCGGAGTAATAATATCCTGCTTCTTGGCAACATCTACTGCAAATGATACCAGTGTGGGCGGTACATCAATTTCATTGAAGGTACCGGACATACTGTCTTTTCCGCCGATGGAAGGCAGTCCGAATCCCAGCTGTGCCGCATAGGCACCCAGAAGGGCTGCGAACGGCTGGCTCCAGCGTTCCGGATCTTCTGTCATACGACGGAAATATTCCTGGAAGGTAAAACGAATCTTAGAATAATCCCCGCCATTTGCCACGATACGTGCTACAGATTCCACTACTGCATAAACAGCACCGTGATATGGGCTCCAGCTGGATACATACGGATCAAATCCATAGCTCATCATGGTTACGGTATTGGTTTTTCCATTCAGAACCGGCACTTTCGCTACCATAGCCTGTGTCTCAGTAGTCTGGTATTTTCCGCCGTGAGGCATAAATACACTGCCCGCACCGATGGAACCGTCGAACATCTCAACCAGTCCCTTCTGTGAACAGGTATTCAGATCAGCCAGCATGTCGAGCCACTGTTTTTTCGTATCTGCCGGTGCCTGTGCCGGACGTTCCAGCACATTGCCCTCTTTATTTGGAATATCAACGACAACTTCTGTCTCCTGATGTGCACCGTTGGTATCCAGGAAAGCACGGGAAATGTTAACAATTTCCTTATCTCTCCATTTCAGCACCAGACGTGGTTCCTCTGTAACAACCGCTACTACAACGGCTTCCAGATTTTCCTCGTTAGCGTATTTCATAAATTCATCCACATCTTTCGGATCAACAACAACTGCCATACGCTCCTGAGATTCGGAAATGGCAATTTCTGTTCCATCAAGACCTGCGTATTTTTTCGGAACCTTATCCAGATTTACCTGCAGACCTGCTGCCAGCTCACCGATTGCTACGGACACACCGCCGGCACCAAAGTCATTACATTTTTTAATCAGTTTGCTGACTTCTTCTCTGCGGAACATACGCTGAATCTTACGTTCTGTCGGTGCATTTCCTTTCTGAACTTCTGCACCGCAGACTTCAATAGAAGCCTCTGTGTGTACCTTGGAGGACCCGGTTGCACCACCGATACCGTCACGTCCGGTACGTCCGCCAAGCAGGATAATGATATCGCCCGGATCGGAATTTTCTCTCTTAACCGCACGTCTTGGAGCAGCGCCAAGAACAGCACCGATTTCCATACGTTTCGCCACATAGTTCGGATGATAAACTTCTTTTACGTAACCGGTAGCAAGACCGATCTGGTTACCATAGGAACTGTAACCGTGAGCAGCACCTCTGACCAGTTTCTTCTGAGGCAGTTTACCTTTCAGTGTTTCTTTCACAGATACGGTCGGATCAGCCGCACCAGTCACACGCATAGCCTGATATACATACGTACGTCCTGACAGCGGATCACGGATTGCACCGCCCAGACAGGTGGCAGCACCACCGAAAGGCTCGATCTCCGTCGGATGGTTGTGTGTTTCATTTTTAAAGTTAATCAGCCACTCTTCTTCTTTTCCGTCCACATCTACCGGAACTACGATAGAGCAGGCATTGATTTCATCAGATTCTTCCTGATCCTGAAGTTTTCCCTCAGATTTCAGTTTTTTCATGGCAAGCAATGCCAGATCCATCAGACAGATGAATTTGTCATCTCTTCCTTTATAGAGAACCTCACGGTCAGACAGATACTGTTCGTACGTTTTTTCGATAGGTTCTTTATAATCACCGTCTTTGAATGTTACATTTTTCAGTTCAGTGGAAAATGTTGTATGACGGCAGTGATCGGACCAGTAAGTATCCAGCACACGAATTTCAGTCATGGACGGATCACGTTTTTCTTCATTTTTGAAATAATTCTGGATATGCAGGAAATCCTTAAATGTCATCGCCAGATTCAGAGAATCATACAGCTCTTTCAGCGGAGCCTCTTCCATTTCTATAAATCCGTCAAAAATCTTCACATCTTCCGGATCATCAAATACGGTAACCAGTGTTTCCGGTTTTACCATATCGGTCTCACGGGAATCTACCGGGTTAATGCAGTGATTTTTGATAGCATCAAATTCTTCGTCTGTAATCTCTCCTTCAATCACATAAGTAGTTGCGGATTTGATGATCGGCTGTTCGTCCTCTTTTAAGAACTGCACACACTGTACAGCAGAGTCTGCTCTCTGGTCAAACTGTCCTGGAAGGTACTCCACGGAAAATACCCGTGCACCTTCTGCCATCGGAATCTCTTCTTTATATAAAATATCTACAGGCGGCTCGGAAAATACACAGCCGCAAGCTTTTTCAAATACTTCATCAGAAATATTTTCCACATCATAACGAATGAAAACATGTACCCCTGTCACGGTCTTAATACCCAGGTAACTGCTGATCTCGTGTTTCAGCTCCTTTGCCTGTACTGCAAAATCAGGTTTCTTTTCCACGTAAACTCGTTTTACACTACTCATATTCATACTGTCCTTTCTGATTCGTTTTTCATAAGAATGGAACACTCTGGTTCTACTTATACCTATAAAATAACACAGGATTGTTTATAAGTAAAATTAATATGTCTAATGTTTTTAATTAGTGTTCCTAATTTATAGATTTTTTATTTGAAATCTGTTATACTATAGCAAATAGGAAATACAGCCGGGAGGATTTTTATGGATATTAACTATGAATTGTATAAAGTATTTTATTATGTTGCTGTTTCTCTGAGTTTCTCTGAGGCTTCCAAGCAGCTGTTTATCTCACAGTCTGCCGTCAGCCAGTCCATCAAAACACTGGAGAAAAAGCTGGGTATCAATCTTTTTATCCGAAGCACCAAACGGGTACAATTGACACCGGAAGGAGAAACCCTGCTTCGCCACATTGAACCCGCCATGAACCTGATCAAACGCGGCGAAAATCAGCTAATGGAAGCGGGAAAACTGGGCGGCGGCCAGCTGCGCATCGGAGCCAGCGACACCATCTGCCGATATTTTCTGGTGCCTTTCCTGAATCAGTTTCACAAAACCCATCCCAGTGTCCATATCAAAGTCACCAATCAGACTTCCACCAAATGCGTGGATCTTCTGGAAATGGGGCAGGTAGACCTGATTGTCACCAACTATCCAAATTCCCGGCTGAATCACGGAGAACACATGCGCCAGATTCACACATTTAAGGACTGCTTTATCGCCGGCGCTTCCTATTATCCAGAATTAAAAGACAAAAAAATCCATTTGAAAGATTTGCTCACCTATCCCATCATGATGCTGGACAGAAAAAGCACCACCAGCGAATTTCTGCACAACCTGTTCCAGCAGTACCAACTGGATCTGGTACCGGAAATCGAACTGGGCAGCAACGATCTTCTGATCGACCTTGCCAAAATCGGACTGGGAATTGCCTTCGTTCCTGACTACTGTGTCCCGGGAAGCGGAGACCTCTTCACACTGGATATCGCAGAAGAACTGCCTGCCAGAAACCTGGTAATTGCCCATAACCCACAACTGCCCCTCACCATGGCAGCAAAAGAATTCCTGGAGATTCTGTGAATTTTGCTATTTTGTAATTCGTTGGGGAAAGGAACGGCCTGCTTCTGAAAAAATGCGATGAAGTTTCCGTACCTTTTCAACCAACTACATTTCACCCTTCCAAAATTTTTCCAGCATTTCTTTGATGTTCTGCCGATTGCATATTTTATAGTCTTCCCATTCTCTCGGGAATAAATTACGGTAATCAGGGGAGCAGAATCTTTCATCCAGCAGCAGAATGACACCTTTGTCTTCTTTTGTCCGTATCACACGTCCCGCTGACTGGAGTACTTTATTCATTCCTGGGAAACGATAGGCATAATCAAAGCCATTTTCCCCTTTTCTGTCATAGTATTTTTTCAGTATTTCTCTCTCATAGCTGATCTGCGGAAGCCCGGTTCCCACAATGATTGCACCAATCAATTTCTCTCCGGTCAGATCAATTCCTTCTGCAAATATACCTCCCATCACGCAGAATCCCAGCAGTGTTGTCTCCTGTTCGCAATCAAATTCAGCAAGAAATTCTTCTCTTGCGGTTTCCTGCATGGACGGACTCTGACAAAGGATTTTTTCATTCCGACCCGCAAATTTTTCCAGATAAATATCATAAATATCCTCCATCATGCGATAGGATGGAAAAAACACCATATAATTGCCCTTACGGGCAGAAATTGTCTGTGCAATGTACTCTGCAATCCGGCCATATTCCTCCGGTCCTCTTCTGGTATAACGGCTGCTTACATCTCGCCCCAGCAGCACCCTTTTCTGTTCAGGCGAAAATGGGGTATGAGCATAGATAGCATAATCATTTTCTCTTCCACTCAATAATTTCCGATAATACTGCACAGGAAGAAGTGTTGCAGAAAAATAAATCGTACTAATTCCCTTATTCAGGCAGTTTTGCAGATTCACCGCCGGATTGACACAGTAGAGTTTTACCCGAAACCTTCCATCTTCTTCATGTCGAGAATAAATCACGTAGTTTTCATCAAGCAGATCATGAACATACAGAAAACTGCGCACCTGAAAGTAAAATTCCAGCACTTCTTTCCGCATGTCTCCATCTTCCAATTCTTCCAGAAAGTTTTCCAATTCACCCATAACATTCAGCAGAGCAAGAGAAAATCCCCCCAGAGTATCCAGCTCCACGTAAGTCTCACATTCCCGCTTCAATTCCAAGAGCTGCCGGTTACATTTTTCAAGTGCCCGCTCCAGTTTTTTATGATATGGCTTCACTAGCCGTTTTATTTTCAGAAAATCATCCTTGTACAACACTGCACTATACATCTCGCGGCCGCGTTCCACAAGATTATGCGCCTCATCGATTAAAAAGACATATTTCCCTTTGTTTCCTTCACTGAAGAATCGCCGGAGATACACCACCGGGTCAAACACATAATTATAATCACAAATAACCGCATCCACCCATGTGGCCACATCCAGACTCATCTCATAGGGACAGACCTGATACTTTTCGCTGTATTTCATCAACATATCTCTGTCAAAACTGTCTTCCTCTGTGAGAATGGTAAATACAGCCTCATTTACTCTGTCAAAATGACCTTTCGCACGAGGGCACCGATCAGGCCTGCATTCCACCTCCTCGTAGATACACATTTTCTCTTTTGCGGTAAGAATCAACACTTTACAGCAAAGCCCCTGCCGCTGCAGAATCTGAAATGCATCCCATGCCACTGTTCTCGTAATCGTTTTCGCCGTCAGATAAAAAATTTTCTCTGAGATATTTTCTCCCATCGAACGCACAGCCGGAAAAATGGAAGACATGGTTTTTCCCACACCTGTAGGTGCCTGTATAAACAGCTGCATGTTTCGTAAAATAGTTCTGTATACCGATGATACCACCTCTCTCTGTCCTTCCCGATAGGGGAAAGGAAATTCCAGATGTTCCATCGACTTATTTCTTTTATTTTTCCACTCCAGCTGCCACCTGGCCCACCGATAATACGCAGCCACCAGCTCCTCAAACCACGTTCTCAGTTCATCCAGAGAATATTCCTTCTCAAACCTTTTGATTTCTTCCGTTTCCAAGTGACAATACGTCATCTGCACACACATTTTTTCCTTCTGTTTTTGCTCACCATAGATAAAGGCATAGCACTTTGCCTGTGACAGATGAACTTCAATCGGTTCCTCCAGGAAACGAAGATCCTTATAGATTCCTTTAATCTCATCGATTGTTGCGTCAGTCCCGTCATCAATAATTCCGTCTGCACGTCCCTCCACAACAATCACCAGATCCTCAAATTCTGTCTCACGGGCGAGAGATACTTCCGCCTGATAAAGCCCGCCCATCTGTCTTTGAATTTTCCGGTGAATTCTGCTGCCTTTGAGCATAGCCTCCTTATCCGCAAAACCAGTTCTCCTGTTATCAAGATCACCTGAGCGCAGAATAAATTCTACCAGATTCCTTACCGATATACTGACTTTCTCCTTGTCCAAAAATCTCACCTCCCCAGAACACTTATATATTGTCTGATTTGCATCTATTAAATATTTTACCACATTTTTCTCAAAAAAGAATCCTGTCTTGTTCCTGTCTCAACAGATTCATTGCAAACGGAAAAAACCTCCGGACATAAAATGCCGGAGGTTTTTCCTGTTACTTAGCAAGGGAGGGTTCATCAAATATAAGGAAACAGCTGCGATATGGGGGTAGCTCGCAGACTGTATTAGGCTATTGCAAATTTCTGCAGCATTTTATTAAACTCAGAACTTTCTCCATAACACTGCACAGTCAATACTTTATTCAAATCCATACTCATAATACCGATGATGGACTTAGCATCAATAATTACACGATTATAGAAAACATTTATATCAAAATCACACTTTTCAGCTGCATTACAAAATTCCACTGCTTCACTTGCCTGGTTCAGTTTAATCTTACTTTCAATTATCGCTTTCATAATCATAAACCTCTTTTCACCATAGATTTTTTAACAGACAATGTTTGAATCCTATTCAGTCGGACATCTGTCTTTATCAGATATCCATGTGGTAGCACCACTTTGATTTTTGTACATTATCACACTGAAATGACATTTTGTCAAACTTTTTTTCATCTCGCGTTTTCCATCTCAATTTATCGATTTTTTGTAATGTTTTACCAATATTTACCATTATAGATTAGTAATTCTCTATATGATTTTTTTGATTGAAATCGTTTTCAAATCAATGTCTGCTATTTTACCGTTTTTTTTACGAATCAGAAAATCAATTTTTGTCGAATTCAACCATATGTGCTCGAAACCGAAGAGGCAGATTCTGCTGCTGCAGATGCGTATTTTCCCTCTCCGCTATCGATATATGAGTACAGAACCCCCGAAATAATTCTTCGAAATCCTCTTCCGTATCACGTTCTGCCTGCAGTTGTTCCAGAACATCCATATTCCCCGCATAAACGACACAGGGATGGTGAGGTTCATGGAGAAGAGCTTTCTTCCGTTTTTCATCATAAATAATCCAATATTCCCCGGAAAACCGATCACCGAAATGTTCCTGAAACAATAAAAGCACATCATTCACAGGAGTAATCACCGAAAAAAGTATTCTATCCCGAATTTGACGGAATCTTAAGAATCCCAGATAATGATGATATTCATTCCACACATTCCGATGCAGTTCCAAAACTTTTCGAACCCATGGATTCTTCCGGTTTTCCAGACGTCGTTTCCCATAGGACGCACCAGATCTGGAAAGACAATCCACCAATGTCCGATAGATAGCGGTTCCTTTATCTTTGTCACGGGAACAGGCAGCAAAACAGATGCATTCTGTAATTTCTTCACCCAGACGGCTCTTTATTGTTCGAAGCACTTTTTCCGCTTTTTCCATTTCCGTATCGACATGTATATATTCACAAAAAAGTTCCATATTCTCCGATTCCCATGTACGCAGTTCCACATTTCCATGACCGACCCGGGCTTCCCATGCCGTATAAACTCCCGAGAGAATCCCTTCCAGAGAATCATCACATATAAAAATATACCTTTTACTCATATTCCTATGTCCTCTTTCCGTATCAAGTCAAAGCCCCCCGCGGCAATAATGTCTGCTTGGCTCGTTTCTTGCGGGAATAAAGAAAGCTGCTGATATGTGATGTCCGGATCCACCGGTAGTTTTTCTCTCAGATCCAGTATATTTCGAAGAATATAGTCCTCATCCATTTTAGTTCGGTACATCATACGCCCACTGCAGGTAATAAAATACAGTGCACGCTTCAGTACCACACGCATCTTCTGCAAATCATCAAAATCCAGCTTTCCGTACTTTCTTGCTCCCACAATTTTCTGTGCTGACCTGACACCAATTCCCGGCACTCGAAGCAGAGTATGGTAGTCAGCCGTATTTATTTCCACTGGGAAACATTCCAGATGGCGCAGTGCCCAGTCACACTTTGGATCCAGGAATACATTGAAGTTCGGTTTTTCTTCCGACAACAGTTCTCCTGCACGGAAACCATAAAATCTCATCAGCCAGTCTGCCTGATACAGACGATGTTCCCTTAATAGCGGAGGCCCCTGCGGCAGATCAGGCAGGGTAGTATCCTGATTTACATTCACAAACGCAGAGTAAAAGACTCTCTTCAGTTCAAAATTCCGGTAAAGAGATTCTGCAGTGTTCACGATTTGAAAATCATTTTCTCCCGTAGCCCCTATAATCATCTGTGTACTCTGGCCTGCCGGAACAAAACGTGGAGTATTCCGATAAAGCATCAGCTCCTCCCTGTTTTCTTTCGCCTGTATCTGAATCTGCTTCATGGGTGCAAGAATTGTCTTCCTGGATTTGTGAGGTGCAAGTGTACGTAGACCTTCTGCTGTCGGAAACTCCAGATTGATGCTCATACGGTCTGCATAATAACCAGCTCTCTGTATCAGATCCTGAGGTGCACCGGGAATCGCTTTCAGATGAATATAACCCTGAAAATGGTATTCTGTTCGCAGCTTAAACACGGTCTGATACAATAATTCCATCGTATAGGCAGGACTCTTGAGAATTCCAGAACTCAGGAAAAGTCCCTCAATATAATTCCTCCGATAAAATCCCATGGTAAGTTCACATACCTCCTGCGGAGTAAAAGAAGCCCGAACCACATCATTGGATGAACGATTGACACAATACCTGCAGTCAAAGACACACTCATTCGTAAAAAGTATCTTCAGAAGGCTGATGCATCTGCCATCAGAGGAAAAGGTATGACAAATGCCGGAAGCCACGCTATTCCCGACACCTTTGCCATTATTCTTTCTGTCCACACCGCTGGATGTACAGGCAACATCATACTTGGCCGCATCCGATAAAATATTCAATTTTTCCTGCAGACTCATCGCCTCCTGAATCACCATAGCAGTTATCCTTTCTTTATATTTTATAGAACGTACGTTCTTATCTAATTGTATATCAAACATATGTTCTTGTCAATATAAAAATAAAGCAATTAAAAAAGAATCCTGCTTTGCAGGATTCTCCGCCTGCGGCGGGTTGCTTTCAGCAACATATTCCTTACCGCCGCAGTGCGATCCTGCCCGGAGGGCTTTTTATATTATAGGAAAGTCAGAGGACTTTCCTTAATCGAGTAGGAGGGAGTGATTAACTCCCGTCCTCTCACACCACCGTGCGTAC
>JBJELT010000165.1:0-28007 GCA_051879295.1 Oliverpabstia sp.
GTGTGGGCGGTGTTGTCACATTTAAAAATGCCAGAAAACTGAAAGAAGTGGTGGAGTATGCACCGTTGGAATCCTTGCTTCTGGAGACGGACTGTCCATATCTTGCTCCGGTTCCCTATCGGGGGAAGAGAAACTGTTCGTTGTATATCCCTTATGTAGTGCAGGAAATTGCCCGGATCAAAGGCGTTTCTGAAGAAAAAGTGATGGAAGTGACCAGAGAGAACGGATATCGGGTACTTTCAAAAACAAGATAAGACAATTTCAGCTTTCAACTATTTCATCTCAAAACTTCTTGGGTAGGCTATAAAATGCATTTCTGCAGTTTTTGGCCCACAATATTCTCTGGGAAGTAGGCTACAACATTTGATTTTTCGGTTTTCCATCCTACTATAATTTCTGAAAAGTAGGCCGCAGGGCTTGTTTTGCAATTTGGGAGCCTATTATTTTGCAGAAAAGTAGGATGAAAAACCTATTTGGTGCCTCTACAGCCTATTACCTTTGATGGGAAGTAGGCCGCAGAACTTGTTTATATGGATTTCGGCCTACCCTGAGAGTTAAAATGAAATAGTTAAAGGCTGAACTATAACGGTTTATGTTATCTTCCCAATTTGCGCAGAAAGCAAAGTATCATACCGAGAAAATTCAGCAGTGCAAAAGGTCTGTCCAGTGAGTGGACAACATTCAGCACTAGTTTCAGTCCCGGAAGTGGATAGGGATGCTCCGGCAGCAGCGGATTGATATAATGTGCGGCCAGTGCCAGCAGGAAGAAGAGGAGAAATCCCAGCATTCCGCGTCCCATATCGATTCTTCGGACTTTGCCGTTATCCGGCATCTTTTTCCTGGAAATGGTCCAGAAAATCTGGAGAATACCAAAGGCTGTCAATCCCAGAGAAAGAACCAGATAGGCAGCCTGGTTGATGTTCCGTTCCTGGATAATTCCACTGATAGAACCGAAAACATGGCGTTGTGACCAGAGCCCCAGGGAAAGCTTCGCAGTTATGTAAAGCATAAGGGCTCCGCAGACCCATGGCAGCAGATTGAAACATATTTTCCAGGCTGTATTTATGGTCCCTGCAGTAACGGAGCCGGCGGTAGAAATCCCCCGGGAAACTGTGCCGGTAACGCCACGGGATATCTTTCCGGCTGTTCCACTTTTTTTCTTTTTTGTTTCCTGATTTTTATCTTTCTTTAATTCCTGATTTTTTTGACTGCTCTGTTTCTCTGTATGTTGTGAAGATTTTTTTTCAGTTTTTCTTTTTTCTTTTGCAGTATTAGTACCGATATCTTTCTGATCCAGCGGCATACCACAGTTGCTGCAGAAGTTTCCGGTAACTTCCTGTTTACAATTTGGACATATCATAAAATCAATCTCCTTTCCGACCTATTCTAACATGAATTGTACAATATAAATCTTAAAATTCTGTGAAACCTTCCTGAAGAAAAGTTGCAATTATCGTAGATTTGCCGTAAAAAAAGTATTATACTTTCAGGTAATGAGAAAAAAGTCCGCTATGAAAGTGTGCGGCAGGAGGAAAAGTTATTATGAATTATTTGTTTTCAAAAAGAGATCTGCGCAGACTGATTATACCACTGGTTTTTGAGCAGGCTCTGGCAGTCACCGTGGGTATGGCAGATACTATGATGATTTCATCTGTGGGAGAAGCAGCAGTATCAGGTGTTTCGCTGGTGGATATGATTAATATGCTGATTTTCAGTGTGCTGGCGGCACTTGCTACAGGAGGTGCGGTAGTTACATCCCAACATCTGGGTGCAAAAGAAAGAAATGAAGCCTGTCGTTCGGCTAAACAATTACTGTATACCGTGATTATAGCGGGTGTATTGATTGCGGTTCTTGCGGTGGCGGCAAGAATATCTCTTCTTCGTCTGTTTTTTGGAAGTATTGAGAATGACGTTATGAATAACGCCCTGATTTATCTGATGATTTCAGCGGTGTCCTTCCCGTTTCTTGCGGTATATAATGCCTGTGCCGCACTGTTTCGTTCCATGGGAAATTCTCAGATTACCTTGAAGGTGTCTATTCTGATCAATCTGATTAATATTGTGGGCAATGCTGTCTGCATTTTCGGACTCCATATGGGAGTTGCCGGTGTCGCACTGCCGTCTCTGGTATCCAGGGCAGTGGGTGGAATTATTTTGTACATGTTACTGCAGAATCCTGAAAATGAAGTATATTTTGTAAAAGAAAAAATACATTTGGAAATGGATGTAATCAAACGAATCCTGTATATCGGTATTCCCAGCGGTATCGAGAATGGTATTTTCCAGCTGGGACGTGTGCTGGTAGTCAGCATTATTTCCGGTTTCGGTACAATTCAGATTGCCGCTAATGGTGTAGCCAATAATCTGGATGCCATGGGATGTATCATCGGACAGGCCATGAGTCTTGCCATGATAACGGTAATCGGTCAATGTGTGGGTGCTCAGGATGAAAAACAGATTCGCTACTACACAAGAAAACTGATGACGATAGCTTATGTGGCAACAATTATATTAAACAGTACCATTTTGATTTTGCTCAACCCGATTCTTTCTCTGTACGGGCTGAGTCAGGAGACAACAAGACTTGCTTACATTCTGGTTATGATACATAACGGATGTGCCATGCTGATGTGGCCGGCTGGATTTGTACTGCCAAATATGCTCCGTGCTTGTAATGATGTCAAATTTACCATGGTGGTTTCTATCTTCTCCATGTTCACGTTCCGTATCGGATTCAGCTATCTGATTGGTGTGCAGATGGGCATGGGAGCAATCGGGGTATGGATTGCTATGGTTATCGACTGGGTATTCCGTATCATGTTTTTTGTGGGAAGATACCTCAGTGGAAAATGGAAAAAACTGTGTCTTCACCAGTATAATCAATTTTAATTAACCGCATGTTTCGCAGGCCTGTTTTCCCGATAGCACAATCGTAAAAGCCTCAGCGTAGCCCGCTACGCCTGCGTTTTTACGATTGCACTCTCGAAAAAACATTCTCAGCGAAACAATACGGCAATTAAAATTGATTATACTGGTTGACACTTCATATACCGATTGGTATAATGGCTTTACATAGAAGAGTTTTGTATGGTTTGACCAAAGGAATTCTGAAAGGAAGCTGATAAGGATGGACAACAGAGAGGCAATTATTAACAGTGCACTGAAGCTGTTCTGCAAACGCGGATATGATGCGGTAGGTGTACAGGAGATTGTGGATCAGGCAGGAATTACCAAACCTACACTGTATTATTATTTTGGTAGTAAACAGGGTCTTCTGAAAGAGATTCTGACTTCCAATAGTGCGATTCTGGAAAAGATGCTTCGGGAAGCGATAGAGATTCCGGGAGATATTCCGGAAGTTCTGTTTCGGGTGGCCAGGGCGTATTTTGATTTTGCTGCCAGCCATTGGGAATTTTATCTGTTTATGGTCAGTCAGTTTCATTCCGGTCATGGGACGGAGGGATTTATGGCTGTATATCCTTTGATTTCCAGGTACTATCAGTATGTGGTAAAGATATTTGAGGATGCGTCAGATGTTCTTGGCAACATGAATGGGCGTCAGGGACAGTTTGCAGTCAGTTTTATGGGAATTCTGGATTCGCATATGATGACATATTCTCTAAACCATAATCATCAAGGTGATAATTTTACCATGACAGATGAGAGTACGTATGAGATTGTGCGGCAGTTCCTTTACGGAATATATACGTAGGTAGAGAATACAGGACAGAACGGAAGGTTTGAGGAGGAAGAATGCGTGGCAGCATGGTATGAAGAAGCGATATTTTATCATATGTATCCCATTGGAATGGCAGGAGCCCCGAAAGAGAATCGGCAGACAGAGGTGACACACCGTTTTCCTGAATTGGAAAAATGGATTACGCATATAAAAGAACTGGGATGTAATGCAATTTATATAGGGCCTTTATTTGAGTCATCTACACATGGATATGACACAAAAGATTATAGAGTGGTTGATAAACGCTTAGGAGATAATCAGGATTTTAAAACTTTCGTGGCGAGAGCTCATGAGCTTGGCATCAGGGTCATAGTGGACGGAGTGTTTAACCATACGGGAAGAGAATTCTTTGCTTTTCAGGATATTCAGAGAAACCGCGAGTGTTCCCGTTATGTGAACTGGTATAAAGGCGTGTGGTTCGGAGGAAATACCTGGTATAACGATGGATTTTCCTATGAAGCATGGCGCAATTGTTTTGAACTGGTAAATCTGAACCTGCAGAATCCTGAGGTAAAAGAATATTTGCTGGAGACCATTCACGGCTGGATTCAGGAATTTGATATCGACGGAATCCGCCTGGACTGTGCAGATTGTCTGGATTTTGGATTTATGGAAGATATGCGTCGCTGTACCGGTGAGTGGAAGCAGGATTTCTGGCTGATGGGTGAGGTGATTCATGGGGATTATGCCCGCTATATTCAGGATGGATATCGGCTGCTGCACAGTGTAACGAACTATGAGCTTCATAAGGGGTTATATTCAGGACATAATGATCATAACTATTTTGAAATCGCACATACGATTCGCCGGGAATTCGACAGCAACGGCGGTATTTACAGGGGCATGAAGCTCTACTCTTTTGTGGATAATCATGATGTGGATCGCCTTGCCAGTAAACTGAAAGTTCCGGGACATCTGCCGCTTGTGTATACACTTTTATATTTCCTTCCGGGAATTCCTTCTATTTATTATGGTTCAGAATGGGGAATTCAGGGAAGAAAAGAGGGAGGCAATGATGATCCCATGCGTCCCGCTCTTAATCTGGAAGAGATGAAAGTAAAAGCACCACATCCTGAACTGACGGAGTGGATCAAAACACTGGGTAAGATCAGAGGAGAACATCCGGAAAGCGCATATGGAAGTTACAGAGAACTTCTGCTGACCAATCGGCAGTATGCGTTTGCAAGGATTCAGAATGATAAAGCTGTAGTAGTGGCAGTGAATAATGATGAGAATCAGGAGGCACAGATTGAGATTCCGGTTCCGGTTGGAGGAAAAGTATACCGGGATGCTGTGACAGGAGAGTGCTGTCCGGAAGAAGGCGGAAGACTGAAAGTAACACTGCCGGCAAACGGTGTAAAGATATTTGTGATGTAACAGTGAAAAAAGAAAAGGAGAATATGTATGGAGAAAAGAATGCATTTCGGGGAAAAAGACCAGTATTATTTTGGGCAGGCGACGCACTATGACATTTACAAAAAGCTTGGTGCTCATGTGACCACGGTAGGAGAAGAAAAAGGTGTATACTTTGCTGTCTGGGCACCTAATGCAGCCAGGGTTTCTGTGGTCGGTGAATTTAATGAATGGGAGCCGGATGTTAATCCGATGGAAAAGACCGGTTCTATTGGTGTGTGGGAAACATTTATTCCAGATATTGTAGTAGGAGATTTGTATAAATATTGTATCAGAACACAGGATGGCCGTGAACTATTCAAAGCAGACCCTTATGCTACATGGTCAGAGATGCGCCCGGGAAATGCATCAAGGGTTGCTGATATCAGCGGATTCAAATGGGGAGATGCTGCCTGGATTAAAAATCGTCAGGAAAGCGATCCCAATGATAAAGCAATGGCAATCTATGAAGTGCATCCCGGTTCATGGAGAAAACATCCGGCTACTGAGCAGGATCCTGATGGATTTTACAGTTATCGGGAAATCGCTCACTCTCTGACTGAGTATGTGAAACGTATGGGGTATACCCATGTGGAACTGATGGGTATTGCAGAGCATCCGTTTGATGGTTCCTGGGGATATCAGGTTTCCGGTTATTATGCACCGACTGCCCGCTATGGTACTCCGGCAGACTTCAAATATCTGGTCAATTATCTGCATAAAAACAAAATCGGCGTGATTCTGGATTGGGTTCCGGCTCATTTTCCAAAGGATGCACACGGTCTTGCCGAGTTTGATGGAACCTGTCTGTATGAGCATGCCGATCCGAGACAGGGAGAGCATCCGGACTGGGGAACAAAAATATTTAACTATGGCCGCAATGAAGTAAAGAATTTCCTTCTGGCCAACGCACTGTACTGGGTAGAAGAATTCCATGTAGATGGACTTCGTGTGGATGCAGTTGCCTCTATGCTGTATCTGGACTATGGCAAGAGCGATGGACAGTGGGTTGCAAACAAGTATGGCGGCAATCAGAATCTGGAAGCCATTGAGTTCTTCAAACATCTGAATACTCTGGTACAGGGAAGAAATAAAGGTGTTATGATGATTGCGGAAGAATCTACTGCATGGCCGAAAGTGACCGGAGATGTAGAAAAAGAAAATGGTCTTGGATTTACATTCAAATGGAACATGGGATGGATGCATGATTTTCTGGAATACATGAAGCTGGATCCTATTTACCGCAAGTACAATCATAACAAGATGACTTTCTCTATGACCTATGCATTCAGTGAAAAATATGTGCTGGTGTTATCTCATGATGAAGTAGTTCATCTGAAATGCTCTATGATTAACAAGATGCCGGGTCTGTATGATGATAAGTTTGAAAACCTGAAAGCAGGTTATTCCTTTATGTTCGGCCATCCGGGCAAGAAGCTTCTGTTTATGGGACAGGATTTCGGACAGTTCCAGGAGTGGAGTGAGGCCAGAGAACTTGACTGGTATCTGCTGAGAGAAGAACGTCATCAGCAACTGCAGGAATATGTGAAAGATCTGCTTCATCTGTATAAGAAATATCCGGCATTGTATGCTAATGATAAAGGATATGACGGCTTCCAGTGGGTAAATGCGGATGATGGGGATAGAAGTATCTATAGTTTTATCCGTTGGGCACCGACAGGGCGTAATAATCTGCTGTTTGTATGTAACTTTACACCTGTGGAAAGAACAGATTATCAGGTAGGTGTGCCGAAGAACAAACAGTATAAGCTGATTCTTAACAGTGCGGATCCAAAATACGGCGGAAAATATGAAGTTACAGATACGGTACTGAAAGCGAAGAAAGGTGAATGTGACGGACAGAAGTTCCATCTGGACTATCCGCTTCCGCCATATGCCGTAGCAGTATTCGCATTTTAACAACTTTTTCTTTACAATTCAGTAAAAAAGTGTTTATAATGAAGTGGATTGATACAAGGATTTGGATGATGGAAAGGAGAAGCAGTTAAAATGAAAATAACAAATATCAGTAATGTAGAAGCATTCTTTCAGGTAGTAGATCAGTGTAAAGGAAAGGTAGAACTGGTTACCGGTGAAGGAGATCGTCTGAACCTGAAGTCAAAACTGTGTCAGTATGTGTCTCTGGCTAATATTTTTTCCAACGGTGAGATTCCGGAACTGGAAGTAATTGCTCATGAGCCGGAAGATGTTAACCGCCTGGTGACATTTATGCTGGATGGAGAATAAGATTTGCCGGAATGTGATATACCATTTCAGAAGATGTACCTCAGATAATAAGAGGGGCTGTTGTGAAACAGCCCTTTTTGGTCGTTTTCCAATTTGTAAAACAGGAGGAATTTTTTTATGACAAAAATAGATATTATATCCGGTTTTCTTGGTGCCGGAAAAACAACATTGATTAAAAAGTTACTGTCAGAAGCATTAAAAGGGGAACAGGTGGTTCTTATTGAAAATGAATTCGGTGAGATCGGCATCGATGGAGGTTTCCTGAAAGAATCAGGAATTGAGATCCGTGAGATGAATTCCGGCTGCATCTGTTGTTCTCTGGTCGGCGATTTTGGTACTTCTCTGAAAGAAGTTATCACAACGTATCACCCGGATCGTATTGTGATTGAACCTTCAGGTGTAGGAAAACTTTCTGATGTAATAAAAGCAGTTAAAGGTGTAGATGTAGACTGTGAGATATCTCTGAACAGTTATACAACGGTAGTAGATGTAAACAAATGTAAAATGTATCTGCGTAACTTTGGAGAATTCTTTGAAAATCAGCTGGAGTATGCAAAAACAATTATTCTCAGCAGAACAGATACACCGAAGGCAACAGAAGAAAAGGTTGCAAAAGCAGTTGAGATGATCCGTGGAGTGAATAAAGATGCAGTGATTATCACAACACCGGTGGAAAAACTGGACGGCGCACAGATTCTGCAGGCGATGGAACATGGTAGAGAAGAGGAAGAAGAAATCTGCCCGGTGTGCGGTCACCATCACGACCATGAACATCATCATGACCACGACCATGAATGTGGATGCGACCATGACCATGATCATGAGCACCGTCACAACCATCATCATGACCACGATCATGAATGTGGATGCGGCCATGATCACGATCAGGAACATCATCACGACCATGATCATGAATGTGGATGCGGTCATGATCACCATCATCACCATGCAGATGAAGTATTTACCAGCTGGGGACGTGAGACTGCAAAAAAATACTCCAGAGAGGAAATTGAAGCGATTCTGAAGCAGCTGTCCGAGGATGAAAGCCTGGGCGTGATCCTTCGTGCAAAAGGTATGGTGGACGGTAAAGACGGACAGTGGATTTTCTTTGATATGGTTCCGGAAGAATACGAAGTGAGAACCGGTGCAGCTCAGATTACCGGAAAATTATGTGTCATCGGATCCAAGATGAATGAAGCAAAACTGGAAGAATTGTTTGGAGTGAAATAATTATGATGAGAAGAGATATACCGGTTTATTTGATAACCGGATTTCTGGAAAGTGGAAAAACCCAGTTCCTTGATTTTACGATTCATCAGAAATATTTTCAGATTCCGGAAAAAACTCTTTTGCTGGTCTGCGAAGAGGGCGAAGAAGAGTACGATGCGGATGACCTGAAAAAATATAATACGGTGATGGAAATAATCGAGGAGCCGGAGGATTTTAATGAGGATACCCTGCGGATGCTGGATAAGAAGCATAAGCCGGAACGTGTATTGATTGAGTTCAATCCGCTGTGGTCAGTAGATAAATTTTATCAGATGTCCCTGCCCCGTTACTGGGATATGGCACAGCACATTGTGACTGTCGATGCCAGCTGTTTCCAGATTTATATGAATAATATGAAATCTCTGTTTGTGGAAATGATCCGCGGCGCGGATATGGTGATATTCAACCGTTGTCAGCCGGAAAATCCCCTGGCAAATTTCCGCAGAAGTGTGAAGGTTGTCAATGCCGGAGCCGAGGTTTTGTTTGAAGATGAAGATGGTGAGATCGATGATATATTCCAGGATGAAATGCCGTATAATATGGATGCGGATGTGATTGAAGTGGAAGATATTGACTTTGGTATCTGGTATATTGATATGATGGATAATCTGGATGATTATGTGGGAAAAACGGTCAAAATCAAAGGTCAGGTGCTGAAAAGCCGGGATCTGAATGCGGGATTTTTTGTCCCCGGCCGTATGGCTATGACCTGTTGTGCAGATGACACCCAGTTTATCGGATACGTGTGCAAGAATCCGGATGCAAGAAGGCTGCGGATGGGTTCCTGGGTAGAAGTAACTGCCGAGGTGAGGAAAGAGTATATGGAAGTATATCAGGATGAGGGTCCGGTTTTGTATGCGACAGAAATAGTTCCTGCAGAAAAACCGGAACAGGAACTGGTATATTTTACCTGATAAAGGAGATAGCAGATGTTTTTAATTGTAGGTCTGGGAAATCCGGGAAAACAATATGAAAATACCCGCCACAATGTGGGATTTGATGCCATAGATGTTCTGGTGGACGAGTACCGGATTCCTTCCTCCGGGAAACAGCATAAAGCCATGTATGGCAAAGGTGTGATAGAAGGACAGAAGGTAATTCTGGCAAAACCGCTGACGTACATGAATTTGAGCGGGGAAGCTGTCCGGGCAATGGTAGATTATTATAAAATAGATCCGGAGACAGAACTTCTGGTCATCTTTGACGATATCAGTCTGGCTCCGGGTAATATCCGTATCCGGAAAAAAGGAAGTGCCGGAGGTCATAACGGAATTAAGAGTATTATTACCCATCTTGGTACACAGAATTTTCAGAGGATTAAAGTCGGTGTTGGTGAAAAACCCAAAAACTGGGATCTTGCTGACTATGTACTGGGTACATTTTCAAAGGATGACAGGAAGCTGGTAGATGAAGCTCTGGAGCGTACCGCGAAAGCTGCGGCATTGATCGTGCAGGGAGAGGTCGATGAAGCTATGAACTTATATAATAAAAAGCTGGTGATCGATGCTGAAAATGAAGCAGTAAAATAGCAGGAGAGGAACAGACCATGCAGATGGATGCATTCTTACAACCTTTATATAACCTGGCTGATTTTGAAGAAATACAAAAGCAAATCAAAAAGCAGGGAATTGTCTCAGTTTCTGGATGCCTTGACTCCCAGAAAGCTCATTTTACATATGGGCTTGCCCGGGAGTTTCCTTTTCGTCTGATTATTACGGAAAATGATCTGAAAGCCAAGGAATTTTATGAGGATTACCGGATGTATGATCCGGAAGTGCTTTTGTATCCGGCCAGAGATTTGATTTTTTACCAGGCAGATATTCATGGAAATCTGATTACACGTCAGAGGATTCAGGTTTTACAAGCATTAATAGAACAAAAAGAATTGACAGTAATCGCTTCTGTGGACAGCTGTCTGGATTATCTGGTTCCTCTGGAAGTCTGGATGACGAATATCCTTTATCTGAAAAATGACAGCGAGTTGGATCTGGATCAGATGAAATACCGTATGGTGGAACTGGGATATGAGAGGACGGCACAGGTGGAAGTGCCCGGACAGTTTTCCGTTCGAGGCGGAATTATGGATGTATTTCCGCTGACAGAGGACAATCCCTGGCGGATCGAACTGTGGGGAGATGAAATTGATTCTATCAGAAGCTTTGATGTGCAAAGTCAGCGTTCCATAGAGAATCTGGAAGAAATTGCGATATATCCGGCCACAGAGATGATACTGGATCGTGAAAGGATTACGTCCGGAATTAAAGCTATTGAAAAAGAAGCAAAATCAGTAAGCAAAAAGCTAAGAGAAGAATTCAGAACGGAAGAGGCTGCCCGGGTGGCAAATCTGGCGGAAGAAGTAAAAAATCAGATGGAAGAATTTGAACACTTTGTCGGTGCAGAAAGTTTTATTCATTATTTTTATAAAGACACAGTCTCTTTTCTGGATTATTTCCCGGAAAATACACTGCTTGTGCTGGATGAACCAAACAGACTTACCGAACACGCAGGGGCTACCGAGGAGGAATTTCGGGAGAGCATGATTCACCGGCTGGAAAAAGGATATCTTTTGCCGGGACAGACAAATCTGATCTGCAGATATCAGGATGTGGTGCATAGGATGCACAAATGTCACGGGCTTGCCTTGTCGACCATGGAACCACGTGGAAATCAGTGGAATTATACCCTGGAAAAACAGATTGTTGTCCGATCGGTAAATCCTTATAATAACAGTTTTGAAATGCTGGTGAAGGATCTTCAAAACTGGAAACAATCCGGCTATCAGGTCATGCTGCTGTCTCCTTCCAGAACGCGGGCAGCACGGCTGTCTGAGAACCTGAGGGAAGAGGGTTTGGCTGCATTTTACAGTGAGGATCTGCAGCGTCTTATTCAGCCAGGAGAAATCAAGGTGACGTGCGGCCATGTGACCAGAGGTTTTGAATATCCGCTGATCAAATATGTGGTGATAGCCGAGAGTGATATTTTCGGCAAGGAAAAGAAAAAGAAACATAAGAAAAGTGAATACAGCGGCAAAAAAATACAGTCATTTGCGGAACTGGCTGTAGGTGATTTTGTTGTACATGAAAATCATGGACTGGGTATTTATCGAGGAATTGAAAAACTAAAGGTAGATGGTGTTGTCAAGGATTATATTAAGATTGAGTATGACGGTCCCAGCAATCTTTATATTCTTGCCACCCAGCTGGAGATGCTGCAGAAATATTCCAGCGGAGAAACCAGAGCACCCAAATTAAATAAACTGGACGGTCTGGAATGGAAAAAAACGAAAACCAGAGTGCGTGGTGCGGTAAAGAATATTGCAAAAGAACTGGTGGAACTGTATGCAGCCCGTCAGAATGAGACAGGTTTCCAATATGGACCGGATACGGTATGGCAGAAGGAGTTTGAGGAGATGTTTCCTTTTGAGGAGACGGAGGACCAGCTTCTGGCCATTGAAGCGGCAAAGAAGGACATGGAAAGCGGCAAAATCATGGATCGGCTGATCTGCGGGGACGTGGGATACGGTAAAACTGAGGTTGCCATCCGTATTGCCTTTAAAGCAGTCCAGGAAAGCAAACAGGTGGTATATCTGGTGCCGACAACCATTCTTGCGCAGCAGCATTATAATACCTTCCGCCAGAGAATGAAAGAGTTTCCTGTGAGAGTAGATCTGCTATGCCGCTTCAGAACTCCTGCACAGCAGAAGAAAACAATTGAAGATCTGAAAAAAGGTCTGGTGGATGTGGTGATCGGAACTCACCGTGTACTTTCTTCCGATGTGAAGTTCAAAGATCTCGGTCTGCTGATTATTGATGAAGAACAGCGTTTTGGTGTCACACATAAAGAAAAAATTAAAAAGCTGAAAAGAAACATCAATGTACTGACACTGACGGCCACACCGATTCCCCGGACTCTTCATATGAGTCTGATCGGAATCCGTGATATGAGCGTTCTGGAAGAACCTCCGCAGGATCGTGTACCGATTCAGACATATGTGATGGAATATAACGATGAAATGGTGCGGGAAGCAATCAGCAGGGAACTGGCCCGGGGAGGGCAGGTATATTACGTGTATAACCGGGTGAACAATATCGATGAAATCACCAATCAGATTGCAAAGCTGGTGCCGGAAGCAAATGTAGCCTTTGCTCACGGACAGATGAGTGAGCGGGAACTGGAAAAAATCATGTACGGATTTATCAATGGTGATATTGATGTACTGGTATCTACTACGATTATTGAGACCGGTCTTGATATTTCCAATGTAAATACCATGATTATTCACGATGCGGATCGATTGGGATTGTCACAGCTTTATCAGCTTCGGGGAAGAGTAGGCCGGTCAAACCGGACCGCATATGCATTCCTCATGTACCGCAGAAACATTATGCTGAAGGAAATTGCAGAAAAGCGGCTGCATGCGATTCGAGAATTTACGGAGCTGGGCAGCGGTATCAAGATTGCCATGCGCGACCTGGAACTTCGCGGTGCCGGTAATCTTCTGGGCGCTGAGCAGCATGGTCACATGGATGCTGTAGGCTATGATCTGTACTGTAAAATGTTGAATGAGGCAGTCCAGGAGGCGAAAGGAATTCAGGTTCAGGAAGACTTCGAGACCACTATCGATATGAGAATCAACGCTTATATTCCAGACAAATATATCCAGAACGAATACCTGAAACTGGATATATATAAGAGAATTGCCGGAATCGACAATCAGGAAGAATATGAGGAAATGTTGGGAGAACTGCTTGATCGTTTCGGAGAACCGCCTAAAACAGTACAAAACCTGCTTGCAGTAGCGAATCTGAAAGCAATGGCACACCGCATCTATATTCGTGAAGTCAAACAGATGGGTGACCAGATCAAACTTACCATGCACGAAAACGCAAAAGTAGATACATCAAAAATTCCGGAAATACTGGCGGAATACCCGAATGAACTACAATTCAAAGTAGAAGCCAGTCCGTACTTCATCTATCGGCCGAAAAAAAGAAAGACAAAAGAAACCGTGTCGATGATGGAAAAGACGGAGGAACTTCTGAAAAAAATGCAGTGTCTGGTATAGGGATTGTAATCTGTCGTGGAAAGGGACGGAAACTTCCTATCATTTTTTCAGAAGCAGGCCGTTCCTCCTCAGCTAGCCGCTAACTTCGACTAAATCCTTGCTCAGGAGAGCCTGAGCAAGGAAGTCTCCGTAAGCGTCGGATCTTCGGACTCACTTTCCCCAATGCTTCTGAAAAAATGATAGGAAGTTTCCTGTTCTATTCCAAACGAGTTGGAATAAAAAATGTGTTAAGGGACAATGACCATTTTCTGAAAAAGGCCAAAAAGTCATTTACACATATCAAGGTATTAAAAATAGAGTAGGCTTTGATAAATCTTTGAATGCTTTTGGGAAATGCAACAATTATTTCATCGCAATTATTGTTTGGTATATTCGCTGTAGGATATCAAAATAAATATCTGGTAATTCTTGGTTAAGTTTTTTTCCTTGTGAAAAGAACCTTTTACGATTTTTGTATGTAACCAAATGACCTTCTTCTGTAAAGTCAGGCATATAGATACATTTTTCTTTGAGCACATGATTTTTAACAGAGAAAAAAATTTTTGGATTCATTTCCCAAGTTGCATTATGAATTAGTTCATTCCTAAGATTTACTATGATTGAAAGATTTCTGGAGGTGTCAAATACTGTTCCTGGAAAATCAATGTTTTTTAGTTTCTTTTTGTCACCATAAAGTATTTTTGAAGAAGCCAATTTCTTGTATGTTAATGAGCAGTCTTGTATGTTTTCTAATTCATATGCAATCTTTGTTAATATGTCAAATATTGAGTAAAGAGAGATGAATAATGATGAAGCTGTACTGAAAAGTATCCTTCCTTCTGTTGTTATAGCATAGTATTCATCTTCAAAATCAAGCTTCACAGGATGTTGACATAACATTTTATAAAAATTAACAAAATACGAATGACAAGATAGAAGTAATTCCTGAAGTGTATTTATCATCGATTGACAATCAGATAAATAGGCATACGTATATTTTTTTGTATTTATATCATCATAGATATTATATTTTGAAAAATCATAGTTCTTGACTATTTTCTGTAATGGATGTTCAAACATGTTTTGCAGATATTCTTTTGATATATCACAATCAGAATCTAAACCAGATTTAAAAATTTCCTGGAATAGAAAATCTATGTTTTTATAGTATTCATCATCCGAGATAAGTATTTTGTGTTGAAATAAATCGTATAATGAAACGCATGCTGTGTCTAATTTGAATAATAGTGAATCCCCAGGAAACTCAAAGCGAGAGTGTTGAAAGCCTACATCTAAATATTCAGTAACATAAAAGTCGGTTTCAATTTCTTGGAAAGAATCAATTGCTTTTCCGTTTGTTTGGTAGATTAAAATGTTCATGTCTAATTCCTTTATTCATTAA
Source organism: Oliverpabstia sp. (assembly GCA_051879295.1). GTDB lineage: Bacteria > Bacillota > Clostridia > Lachnospirales > Lachnospiraceae > Oliverpabstia. The sequence continues at coordinate 15,094 of JBJELT010000165.1, forward strand.
CTTATTTGAGTTCTTCTAGATTTTCGAGATTATTAGTCAAAGCATTATCCCAAATAGATTCTTCAATAGATTGAAGGCATTCGTCCGTATGTTTCTTGATATCTTGACCCCAGAAATGAATGACAGTGTATCCTAGAAACAGCAGCTTTTTGTCATTTTCCCAGTCACGGGAGCGATTTCGTTCGATTTTCTTGATCCAATAGTCTGGATTTTTACCTTTTTCAAGACGAAGTTTTAATATTTCCCAGTCTTTTCCATGAAAAAATTCACTGTCACAAAAGATGGCAATTTTATATTTGGTAAGAACGATATCGGGTGAACCGGGAAGTGCTTTATAATTTTTTCGGTAACGATATCCTTTGTGCCAGAGTGCTTTTCGGAGATGAATTTCTATCGAAGTATCTTTGCTATGGATTTTACTCATGTTTTTGGATACTGTTTTGGGATCACGAGCCATATGTGTTTTCACCGCCTTTTCTGATATAAGTTATTTTACCAAGATGAATGAAAAGTTACAAGTACCCATAATCATATAGAGTGAATTATCTGATTGACGATATAAATGCCATGATTTATACTGGTAAGGTAAGAGTTGATTTAATGACGAGGTATTCGAAATGACGATTTCTGAACAAATCAAGGTGCTGTGCGTAAGATCCGATATTAGTGTAGCTGAACTTGCACGGCGAATAGGTACAACACCACAGAACTTTAATGGGAAAATGAAAAGAGAGAGTTTTACCATAGCTGAATTAGAAGATATTGCAGAAGCGGCAAATAGTTCTTTTGAGAGAAAATTTGTATTAGAAAACGGAGAGAAGATTTAATGCATAGTAGTATAAAACAGAATAGTTATAGCAGGTATGCTGACAATAGAGATGTTATTTCTTTGTTTTCCGGGGCTATGGGACTAGATATTGGTTTAGGTAAGGCTGGTTTAAATGTTGTAATTGGCCAGGATTTTGATGCATCATGTGTAAAAACTATGAGAGCCAATGGACATAAGGTATTGAGCGGAGACATTAGGGAGATTCAGCCACAACAACTATTAGACTTGACAGGATTATCCGTAGGTGAACCGTTTTTGATTTGTGGCGGGCCGCCCTGCCAACCTTTTTCAACAGCAGGAAAACGTTTAGGGATAAACGATCCAAGAGGAAGTTTATTTATGGATTTTATCCGTATGATAGATTATATTCGTCCTCGGTTTTTTGTAATGGAGAATGTGAAAGGAATTATGTCTGCACCATTAAAGCATGTACCGTTGTCTGAAAGGGATGAAAGCGATCCTGATCAGAGATTAGGTACGGTACTGGATGTAATTTTGTCTGAATTTGATAAATTGGGATATAAGACAGTATATGGGGTGCTGGATGCTGTAAATTATGGGGTTCCACAATTTCGAGAAAGATTTGTTTTAATTGGAAGTCGTGACAATGAAGATATTTTCCTTCCGATTCCTACGCACTTTCAGATGCACCAAAATAGAGAGTATCAGTGGCAAACTGTTAGAAGTGTGATTGAAGACTTGGAATTTGATTATGGTGAATGCGCGACCCTGAGTGAGGAACGCCTAAAGTTCTTAAAAATGGTTCCGGAAGGTGGAAATTGGAGAGATTTACCGGAAGACATTATTCCTATTGCTATGGGAGGCGCATATAAATCCGGAGGTGGAAAAGTAGGATTTTATAGAAGATTGTCATATAATCAGCCTTCTCCAACGGTGGTGACCTCTCCGGTTCAGAAAGCAACAATGATGTGCCATCCTACACAAAATAGGCCACTGAGTGTAAAAGAGTATGCAAGAATTCAGCAGTTCCCGGATGGCTGGATATTTACAGGGACGACAGCCGCCAAATACCGGCAGATTGGGAATGCTGTTCCGGTGGGATTGGCAGAAGCTATTGGAAAGGCAGTTCTTTCCGTAGCAGATCAGACGTCTTTGGTGCAAACAAAACGATTTAGAGGGACGAATGTGCATAACAAAATTCGAAATGCAATAGAATTGGGAGGAAATCTATATGCCGTTAAATAATTCATATGATGAACAGGCAGTAATCCAGGCGATCGCATCTGCATTGGAAACATTCTATGGGACATTAATCGAGAAAATCGATGGATTGAACATACAGAAGGTAATGAAACGGAAAAATCCATACTTGTATCGTGCGAAAGCTATGCAAAGTGCAGCAGAAATTGTGGATTCTGTCTTGACAGCATTTGTTAGCTCCAGCGAAGAGACAATTTTTGGAAATTGCTTCTTTGAACCGATCGCTATTGCTGCAAGTGGTGGATATAAAGCATTGGCAGAAGGTATTGATATTATGATTCAAAACAAGGAAACGAATACGATTTCTGCTATAGCGGTCAAAAGTGGCCCTTCTGTATTCAATGCGGATAGTAAAAAACGTCAGGAGCAGAATTTTACGGCTGCTTCTAAGTTGGCACAACAGGCAAAAGCAAGATACGAAGCATATATCGGTTATTGCTACGGAAAGAAGAAAGATTCTGGCAGAGGGAAACCGAAAATGTATCAGGAACTGGCAGGAAAACGTTTCTGGGCTGAGTTGACGGGTGACGAGGATTTTTACATAAAGATTATTGGATATATGGGAACGATGCCAGAAAAATATGTTGCCGATTATAAAGAAAGCTATAATCGTGCAGCAAATAGACTGGTTAGAGAGTTTTCCAATAGTTTCTGCCGGGATGATGGAAGCATTGACTGGGAGAAACTGGTGGAGTTTAATTCGGGAGATTAGATACAAAATCAAGTATTTGAGGCTAATAGCTGTGTTTTGCATGGAGGTTTCAATGTCTGAAGAAAAGAAGATAATTATGAATTATGAAGTTGTAGAATTATTGCATAGATCATCTATTTGGGGCAATCTGGTATTCAAAGTAAAACCCATAGGTAAAGACCAACTATATGTACTTAAGTGTTTCTCTAAAATTGAAAGTGGGCTACAGAAGCTCATATTTAATAGAGAAATGGAAGCGTTAAAGACATTAAACTCATGTGAAGGAATTGTAAAAATATGGGATACGAATACGGAACTGTATCCTCTGGGTAAGGAGGTTTATGGTGGTATTTTGATGGATTATGTTCCGGGTGAAACATTAGACCATATTAATTGGGAACATTTTACGCAATTAAAGAAATATGAAATTTGTCTCAAAATTTTAAAAGCGGTAAATAGTGCGCATTCTAATAACGTTATTCATAGAGATATTAAGCCATCAAATGTAATTTATGATGTTTATAAAGACAAGGTCATTTTGATTGATTTTGGGGCTAGTAAAATAAAAACAGTATTTGATTCTGAGACAACTATGCCAATGTATTCTGAAGGTTATTCCGCTCCAGAATTAATTGATGGAAAAATCATAACCGAAAAATGCGATTATTATTCTCTTGGAATAGTAATGAGTGAAATTTTATTGTCACAAAAAATATCTAATTGCGATATTCATCAAGCTATAGAAAAGTGGTCGGGAAGAAGGGAAGTTAAAGAAATACTATTAAAGTTAATTCAAAAAGATCCAGATTCTAGGCCAGATTCTTTAATTGATGTGATAGATGTGTTTGAAAATCTAATTGGGACTCTTAATACGTCATCATATAGTTATAATATAGCCATTGATTATAAAAAACTTGAAGAATTGAAAAGAAGTTCTGTAGTAGAAGAAAAAATGACAATGGTTCAATTAACAAATTCTTTTTTAAAGAGAGAATTTCAAGAAGCATATGGATTTTATAATACAAAGTACGATAAATATGTAATAACGGGGGCAAGGCTTGTAATAGAATGTGTGTTTGATAAGATAAAACAGATGTTTTTTGTAACCTATATTAGTACGATTACTGCTGACAGAAGAAACAAAAATATTAAGCGCAGTTTTAAAATTATAGGAAAACTAATGTTTGTTCAAACAAGATCCTATGGAAATTATGATTCGGTAGACAATAGTAAATTAGTAGTAATGTTCGAAAATCATCAAAATGATAATCAGCAATATCAGCTACAAGAAGAACGATTTGATAATCTTTTCGGAGGATGGGAAAAGGGATTGACGGAATCTGTTGAAACAGAAAAAGGAAAATCAGCGATTATTCAATATTCAAATTATGAAGTTGAGGGAAATCAACTTATCATGGAAATAACTGACTGTCTAAATAAATCAATAGATGAGATTATTCCTTTGACAAAGTTTGTTGTAGAAAGTAATGGTGACAAGGGGGTTATATATACAGATGTAGGTACTTTTGAAGAGATTATTTGTCAAGATGATTCAGTAAAAATGGTTTTTTCCCTGCCAAGAGGGAGATTAAAACCAAATGTACGAGCATTGTTAAATAAAAAAATTGTGTTACGGGAGGATTTTCATGCAAAAACTACGGCATATAGACGGCAATTTAAGGCAATATATGCTTTGAAAATGGATGAATATTCAGCAAGAAGTTTGAAGGATATCATATTGTGCTTAGATGAGCCGGAAGAAATACTAACTATTTCGGAACCGGAATTTATTTCGAGGGAACTGAATGAATCACAGAAACAGGCTGTTATTAAAGCTTTGAATACAGAAAGTATATGCTTGATACAAGGTCCTCCAGGTACAGGAAAAACATCTGTTATTAAAGAAATTATTGGTCAAATAATTAAAAGAGATGTGAAAATGACTGATAGTCCTAAAATATTAATTGTATCGCAGTCACATACAGCAGTAGACAATATTTTGGAAGGATTATCTAGAATTGTAGAGGAACAAACTGCAATAATTAGAATTGGTGCGGATAGAAATATTTCTAAGGCTATTTCGGAAAAGTATACAATAAATGCACATAGGGGGAATTTGATTAAAGAAATAGAAAACAACGTTCATGAATATATAGAACAAAAACAAATTCTTATTGGAACAATAGATAATAAGGAAGAAAAAGAAAAATGGAATAATATCAAGCTCATTCAAGAGGACTGGTTAAAAAGGTTAGTAGATCAAGAAAGTTTGGATTATCAGATGATACGTAGCGCAGTTGTTATTGCTGGAACATGTGTGGGTTTTTTATCAAATGAAATAATTAAGGATATGTCTTTTGATTACGTAATCATTGACGAAGCGGCAAAAGCGACAACTCCAGAATTGTTGGTATCGATTATAAAGGCAAAAAAAATAATATTAGTCGGGGATCAAAATCAGTTACCAGCTTATGCAGATATTAATGTGTCACCTATTCTCGCAGAATTAACGCGAAATCCAGATTATAGGCTATTTGATATATTATATAACTCACTTCCTAAAACGCATAAACAAATTTTAACAACTCAATATAGAATGATTGAAAATATTGGAAATTTAATTAGTCAGGTGTTTTATAATGGAATAATTGATACCGGGTGTGATGATGAAAAGAGACGGCATGGACTCAGTAGATATTGCAAAAAATCAATAGTATGGTTTGATACATCCCAAAATAAGAAAAAAATGCAAAAGCGAACAAAGGGAGGATCTTATATAAACGAAGAAGAAAAAAGAATTATATTGGAAATTTTAAATGATCTGAAAAATTCTCAAGAATTAGAAGGTTTAGATATCGGAATTATCACCGGTTATAGTGGTCAAAAAGAACTATTACGAAAATCAATTAAGGCAAGTGGTTTCGACAAAATTGCAACAATTGATGTTAATACTTTGGATGCTTTTCAAGGTAGGGAAAATGACATTATTATGTATAGTACAGTAAGAACTCGGGATTCAATAGGTTTTCAAAAGGAAAAAGAACGTATAAATGTTGCTTTTTCTAGGGCGAAAAAGTTATTAATGGTTTGTGGAGATATGGAATTTTTTTATAATTTCGATGATCCAGATAATAAATTCGTAGAAATCATTGATTATATTACTGAAAATGATCAATGTGATATTATTCGATGTGACGGAGGAAAAATGTTTTGAAACATTTAATTAATAGCTTATTTGTGAATATAGTACGACAAAATGATGGGTATGAGTTTTTATTTAAAGATGATGTTTATCTTCCTGTATATAAATACTCATTAAGAATTACTAAAAGAAAAGTAATAAAACTAAACCTTGTTGAAGAAAAAGTGTTGGAAATAATTTATGCGGGCGTTTATCAAGTCGATGAGATAGCTAAAATATTAGGATTAAGTAGACGGCTACTAGATATTACATTAGCGGATTTACATACGAGAGATTTAATTTCTGTATCATCTGATATTTGTTCGCTGTTAAAAAAAGGTGAACGGGTATTGATGGATTTGGAACGGGTAGAAAAAAGTCAAGATATTATGAAAGATGTATATATGGATTCTTTACAAGGATTAATTCTATATGATGTTTCAAAATATCAAATGAAAGAGAAAATATGGGACGATGATAATAAGTTGCAAGCATGTATTTTGGCCGAAGATTTAAAACAAATAAAATTCCGGTTTGAATATATTCAAGATATTTTTAATCAGGAGTACAATCAAGTGGAACTTGCAGATGGCATCAAGCAAGAAACGCAAGAATTATTGACGATAGATGGTATCGAAAATGTATATGTTACTTTTCTGAAAATGCCTATTTTAGTTTATGTAAGTAATAATGGTTTAGATATTGATATTACTGCCGTTCAGAGAAAACATGTTGAATTAGTGACAAATTATAAAGATGAAATTATTGATCAAATTAATAAAAAGAAAGTTTTAAGAAATCATTTTAGAAAGAAAAGATTGAGAGAAGCGTATTCTCATCCGAATTTTGAAGCGTCCAATGATTTATATGATTTGTTGAAAGCGTCATACTATGATAAGACAATAAAGAAAGAAAGTATAAAAAAATTGCAATTATCTATTTTCTCTTCAAGAAAATTGTTGCCAGGGGAAGAAGATGTCCTTTTAGAGCATCTGGCAACAGAATCCCATCGGGTGGAATTAATAGTAGATAATCTTGATGATTGGGCATATGATAGACAGTTTGTAGGCAGTTTATCGAGATATGTTGCAAAAGCGGAATTATATATTAAGTATTGTCAGTGCAGAGATGAGAGAAGAGCTCTTCAGCGATTAAAACAAGGTCACAATATTGAGAAATATAAACAGTGTGATATGGGATTTTTCATATGCTGGAAATATGATGAGGAATATGAAATATACGGTATTCCCAAAGAACAGAAAGTTTTAACTGATGATACTGTATGTGTGGTAATTGATTATTATTTACACAGGCTGAAAGATGACAAATTAGTATAATTTGTTTTGAAAGAATTTGATAACCCTATCCGGTATGGCTTATAGGTCTAAGACAGTAGGACAAAAAATAGACAGAATCAGATTCCTCATACAAAATTATAACGAACTGATTTCAAGTTTGTGAAATATAATAGGTGGAAAAATGTATGTTGTACATATAAAGTTATTTCAGTTATGAAAATGGTTATTATTGAAATGAAAGCTTCACATACATTCTTCCCGCGCGCATTTTGTTTCGTTTGGAATTGAATAGGAGAATCTCTGGTATTTTTCAGAAGCATTGGGGAAAGCGAGTCCGAAAATATGCACTTAGCAAGACTTTGGCGCGAAGGCTCTCCTGAGCGTCAATTAGTCGCGCTTAGTGCAGAGTTGAGGAGGAGCGGCCTGCTTCTTAAAAATACCAGAGATTCTCCGTCACCTTCCAAAGGAATTACAAAAAAGCATACTTTTTCGTGGTAAAGTGTTGACAAATCACTGAAAAGGGCATAGAATATCCCTATCAAAAGCGAAACCGATGAGAAAGAGGAGTAGGCTTTAAAAGAAATCACAGAGAGTGGCAGATGGTGGAATTGTCATATGGATTTTATTGCTGAATGGACTTTCGAGGGCAGCCCGAAATCATGAGAGTAGGCACTGCCGGGAACCAAACCCGTTATCAATGAGGGACGTATGTTAGTACGTATAAAGTGGACGATTCGTCAATTTGAGTGGTACCGCGATAATAAAGATTTTTATTACCGTCTCAAGCAACAGCTTGAGGCGGTTTTCATTGTAGTAAAAAATAAAAATCTATCGGCTATTTGCTTTTGAAAAATATATCAATCAAGGCAAATAAGGAGTAAAAGTTATGAAGAAAAAAGTTTTAGCAGTAATTCTTGGTGTAAGTATGGTAATGTCTATGGCAGCATGTGGAGGAAGTTCAGAATCTTCTAAAGAGAGTAATCAGAACGAAGAGTCTTCTGAAAGCACAGACACAACTGATACATCAGAAGAATCAGCAGATACAGAAGGTTCTGCAGATTCCTACAAAATTGCGATTGTAAAGCAGATGGATCATGCATCTCTGGATGAGATTGCTAATGCGATTGCAGCTCAGTTTGATGCCATCGAAAAGGAAAAGGGTGTAGATATTGAATATGAAATTTACTCCGGACAGGGCGAGCAGACAACCTTGAAACAGATTGGGGATCAGGCGATTGCGGATGGTGTAGATGCCATTGTTCCTATTGCTACCATGGCGGCACAGGTTATGACAGTCTGTGCGGAAGAGACTCAGACTCCGGTTGTGTACGCAGCAATTTCCGATCCGGAAGCCGCAGAACTGACAGGGATCGACTATGTGACCGGAACCAGTGATGCACTGAATACTAATTTTATTATGGATATGATGCTGGCCCAGAATCCGGATGTGAAAAATGTAGGACTTCTGTATTCTCTGTCTGAAGCGAATTCTACAAAGTCAATTGCAGATGCAAAAGCTTATCTGGATGCAAAAGGAATTTCTTATACAGAACAGACAGCAGCTACTAACGATGAAGTAATCGCAGCTGCATCTGCACTGGCAGCAGCAAAGGTAGATGCAGTATTTACTCCTACCGACAACGTAATTATGGCTGCAGAGCTGGCTATTTACAGTGATCTTGCAGAAGCAGGTATTCCGCACTATACCGGGGCAGATTCTTTCGTAAGAAATGGTGCATTTGCAACCTGCGGTGTTAATTATACAGATCTTGGAACTAAAACAGCTGATCTGACTTATACAGCTGTGACAGAAGGCATGGCTGATCTGGAAGATTATTATCTGATGGATGGCGGTCTTATCACTGTTAATACAGAAACTGCCAAAATGCTTGGTACTGATTATTCTGTATTTGCAGATATGGGTGAAGTGGTTGAGGTTACAACCACAGAAGAGTAAAAGGAGGGGCTGCTGGTGCTTTATATTTTACAGACTGCACTTGAACTTGGATTTTTATACGCACTGGTTGCCATGGCATTATTTTTAAGCTATCGTGTACTTGATATAGCGGATCTTACAACAGATGGCTGCTTCGTTCTCGGAGCAGCTGTATCTGTGACGATGGCGGCTGCCGGGCATCCATTTCTGGGAATTTTTGCTGCTATGGCAGCAGGAGCCTGTGCCGGTTTTGTAACCGCATTCCTGCAGACCAGGCTGGGAGTTCCCCCGATTTTGGCAGGTATTGTGACAAATACTGGTCTCTACACCATCAATTTGATGGTGATGGGCTGGAGTTCCAATGTGAGCCTGCTTAAAACAGCTACAATATTTTCAATTTTTCAAACTACGGGAATCGGCGGTAAATGGTATGAAGTTGTTCTGGCCGGTTCTATTACTGTTTTGATGGGAATTCTTCTGGTGTTATTCCTGGGAACCAGACTGGGTCTTTCCATCCGTGCCACCGGAAATAATATCCGCATGGTAAGAGCGTCTTCTATCAATCCTACACTCACCATCACAGTAGGTCTTTGTATTGCCAATGCGCTCACTGCACTTTCCGGTGCTATGGTGGGGCAGTATCAGAATACAGCGGATATTAATGGCGGAACCGGTATTGTGGTAATCGGTCTTGCCTGCCTGATTATCGGTGAGACAGTTCTGGGACGAAAGACAATTATCAAAGGTGCCATTGCCGCAGTGATCGGTTCTGTCATTTATCGTTTTATCTATGCGATTGTACTTTATACTAAAATCGTTCCGGTACAGGGGCTGAAGCTGATTACTGCTATTGTAGTAGGCGTGGCTATTGCAGCTCCTACTATTAAGGACTGGTTCCTGTTCCAGAAACGAAAACATGCTGCAATGCAAAGAAAAGGGGGCAGATAGGATGCTGAGAATAGATAATATAGCAAAGACTTTCAATCCCGGCACCATCAATGCCAAGACAGCACTTTCAGGTCTTTCCCTTCATCTGAAAAAAGGTGATTTTGTGACCATTATCGGTTCCAATGGTGCCGGAAAATCTACGTTATTCAATGCGGTTGCAGGTGCATTTTACGTAGATGACGGTTCTATTGCACTGGATGGGAAAGATATTACCTTTGTACCGGAGCATAAAAGAAGCCGATATATTGGAAGACTGTTTCAGGATCCCATGGCCGGTACAGCGCCGGGAATGACCATAGAAGAAAATCTGGCTCTGGCATTTTTACGTACGACAGAGGGAAGCAATCCGTTCAGTCGTATTTCCCGGAAAGATAAGGAACTGTTCCGGGAAAAGCTGAGTCTTCTTGACATGGGTCTGGAGGATAGAATGAAACAGCCGGTAGGACTGTTGTCGGGCGGACAGCGTCAGGCACTGACACTTTTGATGGCGACCATGGTTACCCCTAAAATTCTCCTGTTGGATGAACATACAGCGGCGCTGGATCCGGGAACGGCTGATAAAGTCCTGAAACTTACCAGAGAAATCGTGGAAAGAGATCATATTACCTGCATGATGATCACCCACAACATGCATCAGGCACTGGAACTGGGGAATCGGACATTCCTGATGGCAGACGGTCAGATCGTGCTGGATGTAGAAGGCGAAGAAAGGTCACATCTGACGGTAGAAGATCTGCTGGTTCGATTCCGGGAAGGAACCGGAAAAGAACTGGATAACGACAGGATACTGCTGTCAGAAAGGAGTTAGTTGATGTTTAATTTGAAATATTTGGTTATTGGTGCGGGTGGTACCGGCGGTTCTATCGCCGGTTTTCTTGCATCTGCGGGAAAAAATGTAACGTTGATTGCCAGAAATCAGAATCTTCAGGCGATTCGGAATCATGGTCTTCGTATTCGAAAGGGTGATATGGAACGTGCAATTGATTTGAAGGTCATGACAGAAGATGAGTATGCGGAGAAAGCAGATATTATTTTTCTTTGTGTGAAGGGGTATTCAGTGGAAGAGACATATCCGCTCCTTCAAAAGGCGGCGGACAGTCATACGATTGTGATTCCGATTTTGAATATCTATGGGACTGGAGAGAGGATTTCCAGGGATCTTCCGGGGATGCAGGTTCTGAATGGATGTATTTATATTTCGGCTGCGATTGAGCAACCTGGTGTGATTCGGATCAGCAGTGATATTTTCCGGGTAGTGTACGGAAGAGTTGATGGAAAAAAAGATGAACCGATGCTGTATCAGGTGGAGCAGGATCTGAAGGATGCCGGAATCACTCCTCTATATACAGATCAGATACAGCGTGACACTCTTCAAAAATATGCGATGGTGTCTCCGATGGCAGCTGTAGGTGCTTTTTATGACGTCAGCTGTGGAAAGATGCAGGAGCCGGGAGAAATCAGGGAAAAGTATATTGCGTGTATTAAAGAAATCGAAAGTCTTGCTCATGCCATGGGAATTACGTTTCCGGTGGATGTGGTGGAAACAAATGTGAAAATTTTGGACGATCTGCCCCCAGAATGTACAGCTTCCATGCAGAAAGACTTGAAAAAGGCTGGAAAAACCGAAATGGATGGCTTAGTTTTTGAAATGGTACGAATGGGGCACAAATATGGTGTTCCTGTACCAAACTATGAAGAGATTGCTGCGAAATTTGGCTTTTCGGAGATGTAAAAAATATCTGGACAAAGACGAACAAAATGAATAAATGCTGAAAAAAACGTGCTTATTTATTGATGTTTTCCAACAGGAAGAGTATAATTATTTTACAAAATATTTACATAAAGAAAGCACGGGGAAAGAAAATTGAAAGAAGAATTACAAGCATTTGAGAAAACAAAAGATTTTTTGATCTGCATTGATTCTGATGGTTGTGTATTGGATACCATGGATGTGAAGCATATGAGGTGCCTGGGTCCATGTCTGGTTCATGTGTGGGGACTGGGTGAGTTTAAGGATGAGATTCTCAGACTCTGGAGAAAAGTGAATCTGATGGGGCGCGAAAGAGGTGCCAACAGGTTCAGCGGTCTGGCAGCTGTTCTGGAGGATATTCAGGACAATTATATGCGCGTGGAAGGGCTGGACGGATATCTGGACTGGGTAAAGAATGCAGAAGAATTGTCTCCTCAGAATCTGGAAAAGGCATACGAGAAGACGGGTAATGTCTGTATGAAAAAGACTCTGGAATGGTCTGTGCTGGTCAATCAGTCTATGGTTATGATTTCTGATAAGAGAAAGCAGCCATTCGATGGGGCAGAGGAAGCTCTGCGGATCGCAGAGGAGAATGCAGATGTGGTTATCGTGACAGCAGCCAACGGTTCCGAAATCCGTCAGGAGTGGGAAGCATTTGATATTTACAAATATACCGATCTTCTGATGTCTCAGGAGACCGGAGTGAAAAGTGAGTGTCTGAAAGGTCTGCTGGAAAAAGGATATGCGCCGGATCATGTCATTATGATTGGAGATGCGCCTGCTGATCTGGAAGCTGCTGAGGCAGCAGGTGTATTGTTCTATCCTGTCATTGCTTATCAGGAGAGAAAATCCTGGAGAATGTTCCCGGAGGTAGTGGAACGTTTTACTGCCGGAACTTATGCAGGAGAATATCAGGATGCTCTGATTACAGAATTCAAGAAAAATCTGGGTATTGATTAATACATTGTTACTGTTCATACATTAACGATGCGAATGCAGCAATAGAAGGGACATAAGGAGGAAATAAAATGAGGACAGTCACATTAGGAAAAACAGGAAT
>JBJELT010000166.1:0-5478 GCA_051879295.1 Oliverpabstia sp.
AGTGATTTCCTCAATTTTCTCTTTTGTGACAAATGGAAGTTTGTTCATTTTTTCATAATCTCCTCTTTTGCTTCAGTATTATTTTGCCTGAATAACCTGCATAATATTGGTCATTGCACCTTCTCCGGTAATTACATTGGTTGCCGGATCTCCGGCCGTAAATACCACCAGGTCGCCTTTTTTGACCAGTTTTTCTCTTTTTGCCACATACATGGCATGAGAAATAATATTCTCTGTGCTGTCCTCCTGATATCCGGCGAGGGAAGTTACTCCCCAATATATCTGCATCTTTCTTCTTGCCCATTCATTAGGGCTTACCGCATAGATCGGCACTTTCGGGCGGAAATTGGAAATCAGGCGGGCTGTCTGACCGGAAATTGTCGGTGTAATGATGCAGTCAGCGCCCAGGTTTTCTGTAGTCTGAACAGCTGCTATACCAACAGAGCTGGATACATTGCGGTTGCCGCGCAGTGCACGATAATCCATATGGCGTTTATAATCAAGGTACGGTTCTGTAGATTCCGCAATCTGAACCATCATGCGGACTGCTTCCAGCGGATATTTACCCATGGCAGTCTCACCGGACAGCATGATACAGTCTGTACCGTCATAAATCGCATTGGCAACGTCTGTCACCTCTGCACGGGTAGGACGCGGATTACGGATCATGGAATCCAGCATCTGTGTTGCCGTAATAACAGGTTTATAAGATTCATTACATTTCTGAATGATCATTTTCTGAATATGAGGCACTTCATGGGCAGGAATCTCCACACCCAGATCACCTCTGGCTACCATGATGCCGTCAGCTGCCTTGATGATTTTATCAATATTTTTCACGCCTTCTGCATTTTCAATCTTGGCAATAACATCAATTCCGTCCCCGCCATTCTCACGGAGCAGTTCTTTAATCTGTTTGATGGCATCACTGCTGCGAACAAAAGATGCCGCAATAAAATCAATTCCCTGTTCAATACCGAAAAGGATATCTTTCTTATCCTGCTCGGTAATCGCCGGAAGCTTTACATTAACATTCGGAACATTGATTCCTTTTCTCTGTCCCAGTTCTCCGCCGTTGACAATTCGGCAGATGATATCTTTATCTTTAATTTCTTCTACTGTAAGCTGAATCAGACCATCATCGATCAAAATCGTATTGCCCGGTTTAACATCTCTCTCCAGGCCTTCATATGTCTGATGGCAGATGGAACTGTTTCCAATCACTTCTCTGCTGGTAAGTGTAAAGATATTGCCCTCTTCCAACATTACCTTCTGACCGTTCTCCAGGAGTCCTGTACGGATCTCCGGTCCCTTGGTATCAAGCAAAATAGCAATCGGGAGTTTCAATTCCTTACGGATTCTTTTTAACAGATTCATTCTCTGCCTTTGTTCCTCGTGGTCTCCATGCGAGAAATTGAATCGTGCGATATCCATACCGGACTTCATCAGGCCTCTCATAATCTCTTCATTGTCAGTGTTTGGTCCCATGGTGCAGATGATTTTCGTACGTTTCATACATTCTATCCCCCTTTATTTAATATGCGTGTGGGTAAATAAATGATCCTGGCAGTACTCGTAGTTACCGTTGCATTTGGAACAGAAACGGAATTCCAGATGATCACCGTCCTGCTCGGTTCTGCCGCAGATCGCACACTTATGCTTTGTAATATGATTTACCTGGCTCTGGTGAACGGCACGTTTATATGCCTGCTTCCTCCGGATCTCGTTCGGACTGTACCGATACATCTTCCGGGTAAACAGGAAAAATATTAAAAAGTTCATCAAAGAACAGATAATCACAACACGGGTTGCCCAGGATGACAGAATCAGCTGTATTGCCAGCATCACGGCATAGGCAATTCCCATATACTTCACTTTCAGAGGAATAATCATCATCAACAGTACCTGCATGTCGGGATAGGTTGCTGCAAAGCCCAGGAAAATTGACATACTGATGTAGTACGTACTGAACGCTGTGCCCAGATAAACCCGGCTGCCCATGACAAAATACAGGAAAAATGCTCCCAGAATGCTGAACAGCACTCCTCCAAATATATAGACATTATAACGGAACGTACCCCAAGTGCGTTCCAGTGTATTCCCAATGGAATAATAGAAATACAGCATGATGATTGTCCAGAAATCCAGTCTGTCCGGCGGAATCAGAATCCAGCTGACCAGCCTCCACACCTGTCCTCTGAGAATCAGCCCTGGCTCCAGTGTCAGATAACTCACCACAGCCGGTGCCAGCAGCTCTATCAGATATCCTGCCGCATATGTGATGATAATATACATACTGAGATTGGAAATTGCGTACTTTCCAAACTTGCGTTCCATCTTATTCAGAAAATTCATAATACCTCCGTATTCTTAAAAAAGATCTTTTTTGCGGAAAATAATGGCCACAATCAGACTGAGTACCAGGGAAATCAGAATCACATACAGGAAACCCATGGGATTCTTGGAAAACGGCATCCCTTTTGCATTCAGGTTCATACCATACGCACTGAAAATCATCGTGGGTATGGACATCACTATGGTCACCGTTGCAAGGAACTTCATAACAATATTCAGGTTATTAGAAATAACCGATGCAAAAGTATCCATGGTGCCGCTCAGGACTCCGCTGTAAATATTCGCCATCTCAATGGCCTGCTTATTCTCGATAATAACATCTTCCAGAAGTTCTTCATCTTCCGGATATTTTTTAATGTTGTCAATCTTTAACAACTTTTCCAGAACTGCTTCATTGGACTTCAAAGAAGTGGTAAAATAAACCAGTGACTTCTCCAGTTCCAACAGTGCAATCAATTCCTCATTCTTCTGTGCTTTGTGGAGCTTCTCCTCCACTTCATCACTCTTCTTATCGATGATTCTTAGATAATGCAGATACATGGATGCATTCCGGTAAAGGATCTGCAAAATAAACCTGGTCCTTTTATACGTAAAAAAGTTGCGGACGCGTCCGTCCATAAATGAACTGAGTACCGGTGTATCTTCCAGACACACGGTAAAAATCATCGTATCTGTCACAACAATACCCATGGGAATCGTACCGTACCAGTCTTTATCGTTTCTCTCTTCAATCATGGGAATATCCACAAGAATCAGCGTATAATTATCCTCCACCTCAATACGGGAACGCTCTTCCTCATCCAGCGGTGCCCGCAGATGATCCACATCAATCCCATAAGTTTCCGCAATCTCCACCAGTTCCGTAGCTGTAGGATCAATCAAAGCAATCCAGCTTCCTTCCTGCGCCTCATTGATCTGATGTACACTATTCTCTATGGTCCTGAAAATCTTTATCATGTTACTGATCTCCTTTCTCCAGCCGCAGCAGCAGACAGAGAACACAGCCCCTCCACATACTGCTGCTATTCTATTTTCGTTTTATCAAGTATGCAACTTCGAGGTTCAGGGCTACTTTCCACCAATAACACTTCCTTTCTGATAAAAATAGTAATCCATACTACTGGTTATTATAAAACTGCAAACAATAATTTGTCAATTTATTTAATACTTTATTGCTATAAAGTTTCGGAATGAGGTGACAGTTCAGACAGCCACTATCCCATGTCGTAACCGTTCCTGGTAGGCTATAAAATGTATTTCAGCGGTTTTAGGCCTACAATATTCTCTGGGAAGTAGGCTGCAAAGTCTGTTTTGCTGTTCTGCGTCCTATCATTTTTGCCATATAATAGGCCGCAAAACCTGTCTACTTGTATTATGGCCTACTATGTTATCTGGAAAATAGGCTACAACGTTTGATTTTTCGGTTTTCCATTCTACTATAATTTCTACAAAATAGGCCACAAGGCTTGTTTGACAATTTGGGAGCCTATTATTTTTGCAGAAAAGTAGGCTGAAAGACCTATTTAATGCCTCTACAGCCTAAAGTGACCGGGGGACAAGTAGGGGTGACCACCCCTACTTGTCCCCCGGTCACCTTCATCATAATACTACAATAACACCTCCATCGTTGGCATACATGGAGCTTACCCCCGCTGTATCCTGAACAATGACATCTTTTACTTCAATTCGTTCCAGAATAGCATTCTTTACCATCTCTGCACGTTCTGCACAATTACAGTGCGAAATTCCCAGTATCTTGTCTTTGCTTCCTTCTGATTTTTCTGCGATGTAATCTACCATCTTAACCAGTGCTTTGTTGATTCCACGAGCCTGGTCAAACTGACAGATGGTACCTTCCGGTGTTGCTCCCATCACCGGCTTAATCTTCAGGGCAGATGCAACCAGCGCTTTTACTTTGCTGAGACGACCATTTTTTCGAAGAGTTTCCAGATTCTCAAGTACAAAAAATGTATTCTGATTGTCAATGTAACGTTCTACTGTATCCACCACGGTTTCAAAATTCATCCCGGCTTCTTCACATTCCCAGATTTTCTGAGCGATCAGAGTTTCTCCTACGGATGCACTGCGGGAATTAAAAATATGAATTTTTTTATCCGGACGATTCTCCAAAGCAAGATTCTTGCCCAATACTGCACTGTTATAGGAACCACTCAATTCAGCAGATAGCGTAACCGCATACAGATGATCCGCCTCTTTCTCGAATCCCTGCATATAGCGTTCCGGAGAAGGACATGCTGACTTGGGACATTCAGGGCAGGCAGCTACTTTTTTCAGAAACTCTGCCTGATCAAAAGTTTCATCATCAATAATATCTTCTCCTCCAACGGTCAGCGTCAATGCTGCCGATTCAAATCTTCCGTCTGCTTTCATCGCAGCTGTCATTTCACCGCAACTGTCAAGAATTACTCTAAAACTCATAAATCTGCCTCCATACACATACATCATTTCCATAATGTAAATTTCTTTCGTTATATTTTCTAATATTCAAATGTTCAGATGTAGTATTCAATACTATATTAAACTATATCATAAAATAGATGGCATGAAAAGAGGTTTCTTGATTCTTTTCATTTTCTTTTCACTTTTGACATGCAATCCTTTTTATCATATAATGGTGGTAAATATTATCCCGGGGAGGCCACTATGCTTGCACTTCATATTCTTGATTTAAAAGATTTTACAGGAAAATTATTTATCGGTGATGTCTTCCATCGTTTTTATCTGACTGAGGCTTCGTTCACAACCTCTGTAACTTTTACCATAGACGGTGCTCTTCACAAAGAGTTTTATGACAGTGACAATTGTCCTGAACGCACCTGCTGTTACTGGGAAGAAGTGAAATCACAGTGTTTTTCTTTTATTAAAGGGAAACGGACTCCCCTGCATTTTAAAATCGTTTTTCAGCTGTCCCGGGAAAATACAGAAAAGCTGCTGATACAGTCCGGTCTTTCTCTGAAACCTGAAGATGTATACGGCCTTTATCTGAATCTGCAGTTCGATGGGGCACAGCTGATCTGCACCACAGGTTCATCACTTCGAATATTCACAATGGATAAAACACTGGACCATGTGTGGGATGATATGGTACGAAAATTTTTCAGG
>JBJELT010000167.1:0-5408 GCA_051879295.1 Oliverpabstia sp.
TCCGATGGAGCCTTTTTTCAACTCCATTTTTTCATAGGCTACTTTACACTACCTTGATTTTATCAGTTCAATCATTTGGCAGTCTATATTTTACAGTAAAATTTTGACTTTATATAGACGATTATTATATCCATATGTGTCAATTCTTCAGACATTTATTTTACATCTTCCTGTCATTTTTTCTTTTCAGAAATCAAAGACCCCGCTGCAAGCAACGGGGTATCAAACAACCGCCTCAATCAGTCTTTTTCCTTCGATTTTTAATTCTTTCACCCCGATTTCTTTTTTCTGGTTGAAGCAAAAACTGAGCATATACCCTGTCTGCAGCCCATAGTCTTCCAAATATTCTGCTATCTGCCGTTCTCCACGAGTGTTATACTCATTTCCTCTCCAGATTTTTGTTTCAACTACGAATTGCTCCCCCCGGTAGTCAACAATAATATCCGTTCTGCCAAGACTCCGTGTTTGCGCTTCTATATAATAATTTCCCGTTCCATTGATGATCGGACGCAGATATAGAAGAAAATACCGCCGTCCCTCTTCCTCCAGAAACGTTTCTTTTCGATTCCCATACAGGTCATGAAAATGTATCACAAACTTTTCCAGAACTTTCCTCATATTCAAATGCCCGTCACAAATAAACATATTTTTGTCCAAAAGAGAGGCCTTATACATCGCAGAAGATTTTAACTCATCCATGGAAAGAAAATGGTTGTACAACAGCGTGTCAAAAATACGGTTTGCTGGTATGACTTTCCCGTCCGCATTTTTCACAAATCCAAACATCACCGCAAGCCCGATTACCTGATTGGTTGGATTATATGTGATAGGCTTTCCACAAAAAAGCAGTTCTCTTAACATCTGTTCCAGTTCCGGATAATCTGTCAATTTACCGATTAGTGACTCAAACAGCGTATTGGTGTCTATCAGCAGCATGCGCACCGCCTCCAGAAATCCTTCTTCTGTCCATGCATCTTTCTTTGCTTTTCCCCCAACACCGCCGATTCTTTCATCCATCAACTTACACAACCTGGATACCAGATACGGATACCCGGATGTATAATCATGCAAAAGCTCCGCCATTTTTATAGTATCCATCCCTGTGTGATGGTCTGCTTCATATTCTTTCAGCATCTCTTCAATCCCTTCCAGGGACAGGCTCATATCTACAGTAAAATCAACTGCAATATTCCAGGGGCTGTTTGTCTTATGTTCTTCCTCCAGTCGCATTTTTCTTTTCAGATTTTTAACATCATACACACCTGTTAGAATAACCGACTGGAACGTAATGGTTCCCTTCGTCTCTCTTTCCATATAATAATTGCGCAGCTGTGCAAGAAAATCCAGGAATACTTGATTATTCGATGCGCTGTCCACCTCATCAATCATTAAAACCATCAGCTTTTCACTGCAGTTACAAATGTCCTGCAATTCCCCAAACAATTCCATCAGCCCAAAACTCCGGTCTTTTTCTTTTAAAATCCCCCTCATTCTTTCCATGGCTTCTGCCATTCCCTGCATTTTTTCCGCATGATGGCGTTTCAGTTCTCTGGAAAAAATCTGCAAAAAAGCAAGAGAAAAAGTATTTTCATCCTGATAAGATGCACTCCCGAGCACCTGAAAATCAAGCCAGATCACAAGATAATCATCTTTCAGTTCTTTGTCCAATGCAGCCAATGTGGTAGTTTTTCCATACTGACGTGCACGATTTATCGTAAAGTATGACCCGGCATCCACCATCTTTCGAATCTGCATGATACACTCTGTCGTATCTGCCATATAATGTTTTGCAGGGATACATGGTCCTGTCACATTAAATACTTTTGCCACCATAGTGCTCCTTTCCGACATCACAGTCAATTGCTTCCATCTGATCTCGCACCTTTTTGTTATTTTAACATGAGTATCTTTGTGAGGCAATGGGCATCGCCTGTTTTACACAGAAACAATCCTCCATGGAATTCACATCTTCCTGTCGTAATTTCTTTTTAAATATGAAATCCATATAACTGCCACCAGAACAGCCAACAGCATTATAATTGTTTTCCTTTCAAACACTGCCTTTCCCATCCAAAAAGAAGGCAGAAAGAATACACACAGGTCAATCGGTGCCGGAACAAAGAACGGCACGATAGCTCCAAACATAATTAAGGAAGAAAGTTTTGTTACCGCCATACCCTCCAGCTTATTTGAAGATAACGTTATAATGAGAAGTTCAATGACAATTCCCTGTAAACTGCCTGTCAGGGACAGAAATAGGATTTCTATAACAGACCATTTGATAAGCTCAAACATCGGAAGCAGAATTACTGTCATCACCAAAGCCAGAATTGCCGGGAGTATCATACGAGATATAAAATACCCACTACGTCCCAGCCCTGTTATAAATAAATACCGTTCTATATGATCGTCATGTTCTTCCAATGCAACCATCGCAGAAATAAAACCGAACATTACCGAAGTGAGAGATGCAAAGAATATATCAAACAGACAATAGTATGGCATTAAAACAGCCGACAAACCTGTCATTTGAATCAACATATTTTCAGCAAAGGGGACTCCAAAATGGATTGCTATTCCAGCAAGAACCGGAGACATCAACGCTGCAAACAACATCCTGTCATGCTTAACAACTTTCAACATATGAAAAAAACTCAAGCGAATTACTCTCATAACTTTACACCTCCCGCGGTTTGCCACATCTTACATACACATCCGAAAGCAACACAAAACAGAATGGCAATCAAAACCATGGTGAGAATCAATCCCGTTCCTGAAAATGCTCTTCCGGCAATCAGATCCATGCACACATTCCCAGGATAGATTCTGAAATATTCTGGCGTAATATCAAACAAATGCAAAATGGCAGGTACAAAAGCAATGATTTCTACCGGTACAGTTGCAAGGATAAACTGATTCAGGCTTGTAATCTTCGTTGCAATAATCATCCCTGACAAGGTAAACAATACACTGGATAAAAAAGTGCCAGACAACACAAGAAGTAACGACCTGCGATTTGCCACTGATGCCAGTACCACCGCCACAAGAAGCGCAATGAGGCTTAAGGAAAGCACTTTTGAACACACATACTCCAAAACCCGAATCGGTGAAACAGCAAAAAATGAAGTCACTCTCTGACTTTTCTCCAATAGAATAATTGCACCCATGAAGAAGAGTCCCATTGCGGCCGGATCAGAGTAAATCAGTATTGCGGCAGCATTTTCTTTCCATGACTGAGGGATGGAAAATAACAGTACAACATAAAAAGCGGTCAAAATGCCGTACAACAGGTAAAATCCATATCTTCTCTGGAATTTCATATCCCATAACAGCAGATTCTTAAATCTCATACCAGTGTCCTCCCTGTGATCTCCATGAAAATATCATTCAGTGTAGGTTCGCTGCTGTGAATCGATTGGAGGCGTCTTTCATCAATCAGTCTCTGAAGCTGTTTATCCTCCGACATCTGCTCCAGAGGACAGCTTGCAGTCTGCTCCCCATTGTCATTCCATGTGTAGATTACATTCGAAGCACCTCTCGACATGATCAAATTGTGCGGACTGTCCAGAGCAAAAATTCGTCCTCCAACAATAAATGCTACCCTGTCACAAAGTTCCGCCGCATCCTGCATATTATGGGTTGTCAAAAGGATGGTCTTCCCTCTGTTTTTTTCAGCCAGAATCATATCCTTCATCAGACGGCTGTTCGTCGGATCAAGGCCGCTGGTCGGTTCATCCAGAAACAATAAACTTGGGTCATGGAGCAATGCCTTTATAAAGTTCAGTCGGCTTTTCATTCCTTTGGAATAGTCTGATACCCGCTTATCCGCATCATTTTCCAGCCCTACCATAAACAAAAGTTCATCGATAGAACGAGCCTGTTTATGATAGAGAGAGGAAAAAAAGCAAAGATTTTCTCTTGCAGACAATTTCTCATACATAGTTGAAAATTCAAAATCTACACCGATGGATTCATAAAAATCCGGATGATGTTTTTTACACTCTGTTCCATTTACAACAGCGGATCCCTGATAGTTTGGAAGCATTCCCAAAAGGATCTTCTGCAGCGTACTCTTTCCTGCACCTGACGGTCCTAAAAATCCGAAGATTTCTCCTTCTGAAACGGAAAAGCTCATGTCGTAAATAAATGGCTTTTGGGTATAGCTGAATGTGAGATGTTCTACTTTAATCATTTTATAATCCTCTTTTTGATTCATTTGACTAATATTGTTTAAACAGTCAATTAATCATCAATTATAAGTCCGGCTTTTCACCGGACTACTTAGATAATTTGAGTTACAACGCCATGAATCAACATACGCAGTGCCTGATCGTATCCCGCTTCTCCAATTTCCTTTTTGTGAAGTGTGGCATAATAGATAGCATGAAATGCAGCACTAATCACTTTCACATCTGCTTCTTTTTTTACAGGAAGCAGAGCAAACATTTTTTGAATCGTATCCGTATCGTCCTGTAAGTGCGTTTCCACTACTTCCCTTGGCAATTTGCGCACCAGCAATTCAATTTCTTCAGAATCCATCAGCCTGAAAATTGGCATTTCTTCTGTCATTTTATAAAACTCAAAAATTATATCCGTAATTTTTTCTGCCGAGCACGACTGATCGGCAGCTTCAGATATGGCCTGATACAGTTTTTGATTGACCAGTTCATGCTGCTCCTGAATCACATCAAACAGAAGAAGCTCCTTTGATTTGTAAAACAGATAAAAAGTTCCTTTGGGGATATTTACCCGTTTTACAAGTTCATCGACAGTGGTGCGCCGGATCCCGAACTGCCCCATGCAGGCAGCCGCTTCTTCCTTCAATCGCTTTTTAATATACTCCCGTTCCTGTTCCGAATAACACTTGGGCAAATACGTCACCTCTTTTTGACCAATAGTATGTGTATAGTCAGTATAATGCTTGTTTGCGGATCTGTCAACTTTACTTTTTTCACGCTTAGTCTCCCCTACAAAAAATCCAATAATCATGAATTTACAATTTCCATCTGATTATGTAGGCAAATTCTCATCGCCCCAGGCTTTCATACAATCGAGAACGGATAAGAAGCTGTCCAAAACGTCGAACATCACACTTACCTATATACCAGAGAAGCTCAATCTTATATTTCCCACCCAACAGCTTCTGCACGGTTGAAATCGTTTTGCATCGGCTAACTGCAGATTCTGATTTTCTCCTTTAGCTCATCTCCCTTCATTTTGATTATACTCTATTTCACATCAAAATAGAAGGTACTTCAAAAAAGTACAGTACTTCTATTTTCAGTGTGTTTTGTTATAATGATGCCAACGAGACAGTCATGCACAGGTTTGCCTCGTTACCTGTGCATAATTCATTTAATAAGAGGTGTTTATCATGCATTACACAGGAACAATTTGGCGTCCGCCCT
>JBJELT010000168.1:0-5386 GCA_051879295.1 Oliverpabstia sp.
AATGAGGTGTCCTATGAAACGAATACAAATTATAGAAGACGATGATGCCATTCATGAGGAACTGAAAATGCTGCTTGCGGCAAACGGTTATCAGCCGGTGGAGCAGGATCCCTGTGATCTGATTTTGATGGATGTAAATCTTCCGGGAGAAAGCGGCTTTACCCTTTGCCGGAAGCTACGGCAGACATCGGATACGCCGGTGATTTTCCTGACAGCGAGAGATACCCCGGAGGATGAACTGCTTGCCTTTGGTGTGGGAGGCGATGATTTTATCCGCAAACCTTATAATTCCGCCGTGCTGCTGGCACGGATCGGCAGGATGCTGAAAAATACTGCCGGCGATACGCTGACAGTTCGGGGGCTGACTCTCGACTTGCCGGGTATAAAAGCTGTTTTTGACAGCAATGCCGTGGAGCTTACCAAAAATGAAGCCCGCATTCTGTGGTGCCTGATGCAGAAGGAACTGTGTACCCGGGAGGAACTGATTGAAGATTTGTGGACAAACGGCATGTACATAGATGGAAATACGCTGTATGTCAATATAGGAAGACTCCGGGAAAAGCTGAGCCAGATCGGTGCAAAAGATTTTGTCAGGACAGTGCGGGGTGTGGGGTATCGCTTATGAGCTTAGGAGATTATATTGCGGCAAAATCATTGTCCCTGTGTGCGGCAGGGATTGGCGGACTGTATCTGATTCTGGTTTCCTATCTGTGTGGAATTCCTTTCTCTCTGGTTTTTGTGCTGCTGTTCAGTGGAATGTTGTTTGCAGTCTTAAGTTTGGTGATTGGCTGGCGGCGTACCAATCAGAGGTTGAGCAGGCTAAAAAGCAGATTAAGGGAACTGCCGGAGAAATATCTGATTGCTGAAACTTTAGATCGCCCCAGGGATGCTGTAGAACGTGAGTATTATCTGCTGATGATGGAGATTTCCCGCTCAGCCATCGGTGTGGTGGAACAGGCCAGAGCGGAGAAGCAGGACTACTGTGATTACGTAGAAAGTTGGGTTCATGAAATCAAGACACCGCTCACCGCCTGTTCTCTGATTCTTTCCAACGGGGGGGATCCGTCCAGATTGAGGCGCGAACTTCGCAGGGCAGATAATCTGACGGAGACCATCCTGACTTATGCGAAACTGAGAACAGCGGAGAAGGATAATCAGATTAGTCACACGGAACTGCGTGCTGTATGTAATCGGGCGATTCGGGAAGAGATGGAGCTGTTGATTGCCGCTGATATCAGTGTTGCCATGGACGGGGATGGCTCTGTCTATACGGATTCCAGCCTGTTGGTATTTATTCTGAAGCAGTTACTCATCAACTGTGCCAAGTACTGCTCCGGCTGTCAGATCACTATTATACTTGCGGAAGACAGTCTGTCATTTATGGATAATGGTCCAGGCATTCCTGCTCATGAATTGAACCGGGTGACAGAGCGTGGATTTACCGGAACTGCAGGGCGAAACAGAGGGCAAAGCACCGGCATGGGTCTGTATATTGTCAGTGAATTATGCAAGATGCTGAACATCAGTCTGGAGATTACTTCCGAGGAACATTGCTTTACACGTTTTATTCTTCACTTTCCTTCCTCAATCTTACAAAATTGTTAGATAGTCGACAGACAGCGTTAGAACAAATTAGGATCTTTTGCGGTACAATGTAGGCGAAAGGTCGGTGAAATTATGAATACTCTATTGGAAATCAAAAATGTAATCAAATACTATGGCAGTGGTGATGCTGTATCAAAGGCATTGAACGGTGTAAGCTTTACCATGGAGCAGGGTGAGTTTATTGCCATCATGGGTGCTTCCGGTTCCGGAAAAAGCACGCTTCTGAATGTGATTGCCACTATCGATCGTCCCAGTTCCGGCAGCATCCTTCTGGAAGGAAAGAATATTGCCGAAATGCGGGAGCAGGATCTGGCGGCTTTTCGCCGTGACCGTCTGGGATTTATTTTTCAGGAATACAATCTGCTGGATACTCTGACGGTTGGTGAAAACATTGTTCTGTCATTGAATCTGCAAAAAAGGCCGGTTATGGAAACACAGGAGCTGCTCAGAGAAGTTTCTGCTTCGCTGGAGATCACGGATCAACTTGCAAAATTTCCCAGACAGCTTTCCGGCGGACAGCGTCAGAGGGCAGCCTGTGCAAGGGCACTGATCACCCGCCCCGCGCTGGTGCTGGCTGATGAGCCAACCGGTGCTCTGGACAGTGCCAATACAAAGAGCTTGATGAACACATTTATGATGATGAATCAGAATCTTGGTTCGACGATTCTGCTGGTGACTCACGATGCAGTGGTGGGTTCCTATGCGTCCCGTGTTTTATTCTTAAAAGACGGGAAAATTTGGAATGAGCTGTATCGCGGAAACCGGGACCGTCAGGCTATGTATCATGAAATCCTCAATACCATGGCAGTGCTGGGAGGTGAGGCAGATGTTCGTTAAGCTTGCACTTCGGAATGTACGGCGTCAGATCAGTAATTATCTTATTTATTTTGTGACGGTAGCCCTGAGTGTTGCTCTCATGTTTGCGGTTAATAATCTGAGTTACAGCGACAGGATACGGCAGCTTACAGAAATGTCCAATGATATGAGGACTATGTTCAATATGGTTACGATCCTGTCTTCTCTGGTGACGGCACTGGTGCTCAGCTATGCCACCGGTTTTATGCTGAAGCTGCGCAAAAAAGAATTTGGCATGTACCTTACGTTGGGAATGACCCGCCGGAATATCCAGACCCTGTTTATCTGTGAAACGTGGATTCTGTCCGGTCTGGCACTGATGGTCGGTATAGGAGTAGGGCTTGTGATCTTCCAGCTTATCGTGGCATTGTTTGCCGCTATTATGGAGATTCCTTTTACAATATCCGGATATTCCATGGAGGGGATCGCACTGACGATTGTCATCAGCGTTGCTCTGTTTACGCTTTCCACGTTAAATTCCATGCGTTATCTGAAAAAGGTTACGGTATCTGAACTCCTAAAAGAAGAAAATACCGAAAAAAGTGAAAAGCATCCGGTTCTCTGGTGCGTTCTGTCAATATTGACGGTGTCGGGCCTGATTGTCAGTCTTATGATTACCTTTCAAAATTTGATGGCAACTTTTCGAAATCAGGAGAGTCTGAGTCTGCTATTATGGATGGTTGTGGATCTGGTGATGATTTTTATTTCCCATGTGACCTTGTCCAGAACCATTGCCGGGATGCTGCTGAGAAATAGGCGACTTAAAAACAAAGGTACCAACACCGTGATTTTGCGGGGGCTTTCAGGGAAGATGACGATGAACGCACTGCTGATCGGAGCACTGGCCACGCTTCTTGTGTTTGCCATTGTCATGTCGAACGTGGCTTTTGGGGAGAAAATCCATTCGGATTATTCCATTCATAAAGATGTTCCCTATGATGTGATAGCTATGTTTGATGAATCGGAAGCTCATGGTATTTCCATGACCGAAGGGAAACAAATCATTGAAACGTACAGTGAGATCACTGCACAGATTGACTATCAGCTGTATTCCCATGGTGAAACCACAATCTGCAGCAATATTCTGGGATATGAAGAAATGGGATGGACGGATAAGTTTATGCCTCTCACTCAGTTTAATACATTACTAACGAACTGCGGTTATGAGCCCGTGGCATTGGAAAATCAGTATTTGGTGATAACAATTGTGCAGGGAATCTGTGATGTGGATTTTTCGGAGAAAATATTGACATTGAATGGGAATACCTATTCATGGGCAGGCAGCAGCACGTTCTATCCGGAATTTGTCCGGGAGTGGATGTACGTTGTAGTTCCCGACGAAGCGATTGCAGATATGCCGGTATCGGTTACCTGTGCTGCCTTTACTCTGAAAAATAAGCGGCCTGATGCCACGGCAATGCTGGATGATCTTACTTATATACAGGAGACCGAAGATGGCCCGGAAGAACAGTGTGATTTCAGAGTCCGGGAATATGCCCGTTTGTATTACAATGCCAATGCCGGCACATTGATTATTGGTACACTGTATGTGGCCACTGTGTTTGTATGTATGGCACTGGCGATACTGTCCATCAAAACACTTTCCACGTTGGATGATGAACGCAGACGGTTTGCTGTACTGTATCAATTGGGCGCCGATGAGAAGATGCAGAAATCAGCCCTGTTCCGGCAAATTGGCGCATTCTTCCTGATGCCCTTTGCACTGCCGTTTATAATGACCGTACCGCTGGGCGTGATTTTCGGGAAGGTCTATGAGATCTGGGGATTTGTGGGTCTGAGCGGACAGAAAGCCATGGAAACCGCCTGGCTGATTACTTTTGTGGTTGCAGGGGTATATGCTTTGTATTTCCTGATTACCTACCGTATTGCCTGTGATTATGTGGTATGCCATGAGAGCTGTGGTTGGAAACTGGAAAGATAGAACTTGAGTTTTCGCAGGCTTGAATTCAGAGAATATTAATAGTATAATAAAATAGATTAATGTGATTGCACAGGAAAAATTATTATTAAGGAGGAAATCTATTATGGTTACCTGGAACAACTTGGATACCCTGGCTTCTTTTCAGGATCTTGTGAAAACGGATCGTGTTAATCTTGCGGAAGTGATGTCCGGAGAGAATGGTGCTGAGCGTGTAAAAAATTACAGTATTCCTATGGCAGCAGGTCTTGTTTATAACTATGCAGCAAAACAGGTGGATGATCAGGTGCTGGCAGCTCTTGCAAAACTGGCAGAAGAAGCTCAGCTGACAGAAAAGTACAAAGAACTTTATAATGGAGAAGTCATCAATACAGGAGAGAAACGTCTTGTACTGCATCAGCTGACCCGCGGACAGCTGGGAGATGCTGTTGTGGCAGACGGAGTAGACAAGCGTGCATTTTATGTAGAACAGCAGCAGAAGATTGCTGAGTTCGCCAATAAAGTACATGCAGGAGAAATCACAAATGCAGCAGGTGAGAAGTTTACAACTGTTGTACAGATCGGTATCGGCGGAAGTGATCTTGGTCCTCGCGCTATGTATCTGGCACTTAAAAACTGGGCAAAGAAAAATGATCTGTTCAAGATGGAAGCAAAGTTCATCAGCAACGTAGACCCTGATGATGCGGCTGCAGTGCTGAATTCTATTGATGTGGCACATTCTATCTTCGTACTTGTTTCCAAATCTGGCACAACCCTTGAGACTCTGACCAATGAATCCTTTGTAAAAGATGCTCTGAAGAATGCCGGATTGGATGCTTCTAAACATATGATCGCTGTTACCAGTGAGACATCTCCTCTGGCAAAGAGTGATGACTATCTGGCTGCATTCTTTATGGATGATTATATTGGTGGTCGTTTCTCCTCTACTTCCGCAGTGGGCGGTGCCGTATTGTCACTGGCATTCGGACCGGAAGTATTTGCACAGTT
>JBJELT010000169.1:0-5379 GCA_051879295.1 Oliverpabstia sp.
ACACCTTTTTTCAACTTTTTTATTATTTTTTTACAGTTCAGCCAGTCGCTATTTTGAATTCCACTTAGTTACCGTTCAGCCTTCAACTATTCTATTTTAAACCTCTCAGGGTAGGCCGAGATCCATATAAACAAGTTCTGTGGCCTGCTTCCCATTATAGGTAATAGGCTGTAGAGTCACTAAATAGGTTTTTCAGCCTACTTTTCTGCAAAAATAATAAGCTCCCAAATTGTAAAACAAACCTTGTGGCCTATTTTGAAAAGATTATAGTAGGATGGAAAACCGAAAAATCAAACATTGTAGCCTGTTTTCCAGATAACATAATAGGCCATAATACAAGTAGACAGGTTTTGCGGCCTATTCTATGGCTAAAATGATAGGCCGCAAAACAGCAAAACAGACTTTGCAGCCTACGTTTCTCCTTATTTAGCAGGCTCTGATTGTTGTTATTTTAATCTTTGGTCTACCCATGTTCATTTGGATGGCTTATTATCAGAAAAAATTGTCCCCAGACCCAGAAAAACTTAATAAGTGGGTCTTAGAGGACAATTTTTCTGCACAGAGAAAAATTAGAGTAAAAAACCGTAGTCTTTTAAATCACAAAATACATCACAATATTATACAGAAGATTGTAATTATATAACACCGACAGTGCCGGATCTGACTGAATTAGGTTCATAAGATAGATTCCCGGGGTTGTATTACATAGCAATGCAATAAAGAAAAAGATAATCCATATCCAGAGTATCCCCTGCACTAATCCCAAGGCCAATCCCCCTAAACGATTCATCAGACTGATAACGGGAAGTTCTGTAAGAATATCCACCGCGTACATAATAACCTTGATAATGATAATTGCCAGTAAAAAGGACGCAATAAATGCGATTCCATTGATAATACCATATGCAATATACCCTGCCACATAATCAGTGAAGTTTTCTACTGCCAGCTGGCGGTACATTTCTGCTGTATTATTGTGGATCAGTTTATTTTTCATTCCCTGGGGCAGCGGCAGTTCTTCAATAAAATCATTCTGTGATACCCCGGAAACATCTATCTGTTTCTCAATTTCAGCAAACAATATTTCCTGACATCCCTGCTGTATATCTGCCTGCCAGGTCGTCTTTTCTCTGATAAAATCTCCGACATATGGATTCAGCCAGGAAGACGCCGCCATTACCAGAAGGAATGACACCATAGAAACCACCGTTCTTACTAACCCTTTTCGAAAACCCTGTATCATAAATACTGCCGGCAAGATCAGCAGTATCCAAAAAAGCCAACTCATGAAGCACCTCTCTATTTCAGTTTTATCGTTTCAACGCCGCCATCCAAAACTGCCATATAGCGATTTTTTGCCACTTTAAAAATACTTTGGATATTACCCTCTTTCAAAGTTCCCTCATATCTGCACTTCGCTTTCAAAGTATATACGGCAAATTCGTTGTTGTTGTATAGTATAATCTGGTCTTTACTGATATCAATATGATCAAAGGAAATATCCAGACCCGTCGTGTATTTCAGTTTTCCTGAACTGTCATACAATTCCATCCGATACGGCGAATCTGATTCTGTATCCCGAAATACCAGACCGATGCCGTCATCATTACAAAATACTGCAAGAATCTCATTTTCCGTTTTAACCGTCACCGTTTCTTCCGGAATCTGTTTTCCTTTAAAAATTACAAACCCATCATCCCGAAATGCCACTGCACAGGAATTATTGAGGTATTCCACATCCGGAACGATAACATCCGAATATGTGTATCCGCTGACCATATTATCCATCTGGTTCTGACCGGTATTGCCGAAATTGTAAAACGCGACATAACTGGCTGGTTTATTATTTTCTACTTTCAGATAAGAAACAGCAAGCAGAAGCCCGTCACCGGAAATGGAAATATCCACCGGATATCCTGGGCTGTCAACCCTGGTTTTGGCAGTTACAATTTCTTCCCCCTTTACATTGTAGACATTGATCCACGTTGTCTCCCCGTCTTCCAATACTACTGCCGTCACTCCCTGACTGGCCACTTTCGCTTTCAATATCGGCAGTGAAGTCTGAATGCTCCCCGCTTTTCCTTCCAGATTAAAAATAGTCAGAACTGTTCCTTTTTTGTCATAAACCACACAATATTCATCACAAATGTCTACTGTCGGATTATCCATTGTCTGCGGCTCGTTCCAGACTGTCTCTCCCTGCCGATTCTGCAGTGAAACTTCATCACCGCCGTATTTGAGTATATTATCTCCAAACTCTGTATACTGCACAGAAACGGTGTCTTCCTGAACAGTTTCCGTTACAACTTTATAAGTCTGATACTGCCAGTTCTCTATGGTATATTTTACCAGCCAGACCAGCAGAGCACATCCGGCTGCGGCAGCCAGAAAACGCAGAATCTTACTGTCCTTACAGCGGAGAAGACGTTCTTGCACCCCATCCAGAAAATCCGGGGAAAATCCCTCACGTTCTTCCAGGACAAAGAAACGTTTCAGATTATCACGTTTCTCCCATATATCTTTTATCCTCTGTTTAATATTCATACTTACCTCTTTTTTCAGAAATGGTCACTACTCACAGTAACCGGAAATAGTTCATAAATACATGACCCTTATATCATCATATCACAATAAGAAATCAGCGGCAATTCCTGTTTTTTTATTCCGGCAGAAGTATTTTCTGTCCGGCATATATAATATCTTCCGGCGATATTCCATTTAACTCACATATGTCTTTTACTCTATCAATCGTTCCATAACGATTTTTACTGATACTCGTAAGGGTATCGCCTTTTTGGATCAGATAGGGAACTCCGGCAGCAACATTCCCCGATGTTTCCGATAATGTATTGTCCTGGGCTGTACTTTCTTCAGCACCTGCCGGAGAATCCGCAGCTTCAGATAAATCTGTATCTGATTCCCCGGTATTTTTTTGATTCGAAGGTATTTCAATCAACGGTTTTTCAGTATTTTGTACAGCAGCTGCAGACCCCTGATTCGCAATTTCCGGAGTAACCGTCACTGCTATCTGCGATTCATTCTCTACCTGCCCTGAACTTGTCTCGACTGTCTCCTCCGACTCACTGCTCACATCAGAAAATACCCGTCCCAGCACGCTGCTCATACCCTCATAACTATTAAAAAATGTGATACCAATTGCCAGTGCTGCCGCTGTCGTACAGGCAGCCAGCGTCCATGTACCGGACAATATTTTTTTCCTCTCACCTGTATTTCCTGCCTCTTCCTCAGATTTTTTATTTTCTACATTTTTCTGAACATTCTTCCGAAAATCGCTGACTGCTCTGTCGGGTATTTTTTCCGTCACTTCAATTGACTGGTTATTGCTTTTCTCAATCATGTATGCCTGCATGGGTTCGTTCTTCTCATAATAAATGTAAAAGCCCGGCTGGCGATTCAACTGATTATTTTCATAGACAAAAAATGCTTCTTCCCATTCACCGGGTTCCACCACAAACAGAACTTTATCACTGCCTGCAAAATGATTCAGATGATTTTTTCGGATTACATCATTCAGTTCCATATTAAATCCAGGCAGGCTGATAAACCACCCCACAATTTCCTGCTGTGGGAAATATCTGTTGTTTTCTTCATAAATCTGTCCCCATATTTTATCATTGAATACAATATGTTCCGGAGACACTTCCATGTTTTCAATCGCCAGGGCACTTTTAATAAACAGATACGAATTGCCGCCGGACCAGTGATATTCCCCCAGAAGAATGGCCGCTTTTCCCTCATTGCGTGAATCCCGGGATATTTTTTTCAAAAAAGTATAGGCGTAATCTTCGATATAGATTTTCTGTTGTCCTTTAATTTCACCAATTTGTCTGATGTTATTGGGAATACGGAAAAATGCTTCCTTTCCATCGTCATTTTTCTGTTCTTCCTTATAGATAATCTCTATCATAATCCTTCACCCCTTTTGGACATCAGCTTATCACGCTTTCCGTGCGGAATTTATCAGTTCATGACAGAGTTTTCGATTTTTTTGACGACAAATTTTTCCTTGACTCCCCGAATATTCCAGTCTGCCGGCGGGTACACTATAAATAACCATTTTCAAGGAAAGGATGGATATTATTTATGGCGGAACCCCAATCTATATTTTATATAAACGAAAGGAAAACGTCTGCAAGCAGTGAACTTGCTCATCTTCTGAACCAATGTATCCGCTCCTCTGAAAAAAACTGGGACGAAATCGTTTTTATCTGTATCGGGAGTGACAGAATTACGGGGGACAGCCTGGGCCCTCTGGTGGGCCACCATTTATCCCAATATCACTGGAAAAATATCTATATCTGCGGGACGCTGGAACATCCTGTTCACGCACTGAATCTGGAATCAACACTGGCTCAGATAAAAATGAGACATCCCTCTGCACTTTATATCGCAGTGGATGCCTCGCTTGGTTCAAAAAAACATGTGGGTTTTATCACTGTAGGAACAGGACCAATTCTTCCAGGGGCAGGAGTCAACAAAGAGCTTCCTCCAGTGGGTGACATATTTGTTACCGGCATTCTCAATATCTCCGGTGCTTTTGAACATCTGATGCTGCAGACAACCCGGCTTTCTTCCGTCATTCGGATGGCTGAGACAATCGTTTCCGGAATTGCCCTGGCATTTTCCTGCTGCTATGAAAAACGATGTCTTCTCCCGGACGAATGGCCTTTCCAGCCTGACGAAGAGCGGCGCCTCTGCTGGGCAAACGACCGTGGTTTTGCGGCACTTTCTATTGAATCCAGTTCCGGAATCATCTGTTGAATCACATCCGCACGGGGAATACCGTCAAATGCCCGCTTCATCAGCCAGGCAATCGGTTTTCCCCAGAACTTATGTCTGAAGATTTCCGAATAATGATCTGCAATTTCCCGGGAACCACAATATTTGTCCGTCAGACAGATTACATAGGTTTCCGGATAGCGGGGAGGGATAATGGATACCGGCCACATATGTTTGGTAATCACTTCCCGTTCTACCTTATTCAACTTAAAATACTTCCTTGCATTTCTCCAGGCGGCGATCGGATGAGTAATCGCATGGAGACGATCTCCTGTTCTTCTTCTATGATGCCTCCAATCATAAAGAAACAGATCATGGAGCATTCCTCCTCTGGCTGCAGAACGGGCATCCAGACCTAAATATTTGCAGATACGAAAGTTATTATATGCCACATTCAGACAATGCTCATAGCAATCCGTATCGCAGTGCTGATAGTAATTCTTCATCTGAAGTACAACAGGATGAGTCACAATATCTTTAATACAGTCATAAAATTCAAGATTCATTTCTGCTGTCTTATGTCTTTTTTTACGAATATCAGCCGGTGATATGCGCGGCCGCGGAACAGGTAATACAGAT
>JBJELT010000170.1:0-27004 GCA_051879295.1 Oliverpabstia sp.
TATGCAGATTACGAAGCAATTATTTGATTTGCAGGATGAAAAGTATGGGGATTTTCAATGTAAGCTGACACCTGGAGTATCCAGAGAATCCATCATAGGTGTGCGAATTCCAGCAGCGAGAAAGTTAGCAAAGCAATATATGAAAGAAGCAGAATCCGCAGAATTCGTCAGGGATTTGCCACATAAATACTATGATGAGAACATGCTTCATGGACTTTTACTTTCAGAGTATAAAAATTTTGATGAATGTGTAAAAGCAGTTGAAGAATTCCTGCCCTATGTGGATAACTGGGCTGTGTGTGACATTATGTCTCCGAGGGTATTCAAAAAGCATAAGGATGAACTTCTGCCTAAAATTAAAGAATGGATTGCATCAGATCATGTATATACCTGCAGATTTGGAATGGAGATGCTGATGTGTCATTATCTGGACGACGATTTCCGGGCAGAGTATTTGGAACTGCCGGCAAATGTGCATTCCGAAGAATATTATGTGAATATGATGATTGCCTGGTTTTTTGCTACAGCTCTGGCGAAACAGTGGGATGCTACGATTGGTTATATCGAGCAGGACAGGCTGGATACCTGGGTTCATAATAAAACGATACAAAAAGCTAGGGAAAGTTATAGAATAACGAAGAATCAGAAAGAATATCTGAAGACTTTGAAAAAAAAGAATGAAAAGTAATGATGAGCAGAGGAGAGCTGTTAAAGCGCCTCTGCTCATTACGTGCAGAAGGTTTCCACGTCTACCTGACGGTTTTTTCCCTTTTCTTTCCAGATCATCAGATGAAGTTTATATTCTACAGAGTCTTTTGCATATAGAAACGGTTCTTCTTTGAGCAGATCGACCCGTTTTCCTGACTGTTCCAGTTCACTTTTTCGTAAGGTCACTTTTTCTTTCAAATGCTGAATCTGTTTTTCTTCTGCCTGCTGAAATATGCGGTTTGGATAAGTACTCGTAGTCTGAGAGAGTTTTTGATCAATTAAATCTACCACATCCGCATGTTTGACTGTATGTAGGAGATGGGCAATCAGTCTGGCGATGATTTTGTGAGGAAACTTTGAATATAGGGTTAGCCAAAGTATCAGCCTTCTGTCTCCGGCTTCCAATGCAAGGGTCATCATTTCCTGCAGGGCCTCTTCCGATACAGACCACCAGGGATAAGCAGGCACCAGATATTTGTCTGGTACTGCAGGATAGCAGCAGAAATTCAGCGGTGGAAATTCTGCCAGACAGGATAATTTCTGCTCTTCCTCAGTGCAAAAATCCTTTCCCAAATACTCCTGTTTGTCTCGAAGAATGGCAATTCGATATTCTAACAATCTCAAATATTCATATCCTTTTACCCAGAAATGACCGGTTTTTCCGTAATTAAACAAATGTGTTTCCAAAGTAAGATTTTGGAAGAATAAAGTGCAGATCTGTTTATCCTGATGAATAATAAGTACATACTGATGTTCATATTCTTCTAAAGTTCCATCAATTTCCCCCTGAAAATCAGGCTGGTATACTCCTGTTAATTTGGCTTCGTGAAAAACAAGAAAGCTTTCAACTGCATCGTTCATCAAATAAAT
The DNA here is from genome assembly GCA_051879295.1 of Oliverpabstia sp. Lineage (GTDB taxonomy): Bacteria > Bacillota > Clostridia > Lachnospirales > Lachnospiraceae > Oliverpabstia. Next base: position 1,579 of record JBJELT010000170.1, read on the forward strand.
AAGTCGAATTTTGTTTTGAAAATCCGATTCTGGAGAAAGCAGTTCAAACTGTCCTTGAGAAATCAACAGTTCTAATTTTTCATATTCGTCCTCAAAAGGAAAGTTGTGTGTTTTTTTCATAAATGTGCTGATATTAATGCCTCTTTCATTTTAAAAATTATTCTCTGACTATTATTACAACACTCTGGGAAGGATTTTTCAAGGAGAAATTGAATGGGATATTATCAGAACTTGTATAGATTTTCGTGGGAAAATATGATATTCTTTGTATAAAAAAGGGGGTCGTTTTTATGATTGATGAAATACTTGCGTATAACAAAAAGTTTGTAGAAGAGAAACAGTATGAAAAGTATGCAGCCAGCAAATATCCTAATAAGAAGATTGCCATTCTTACCTGTATGGATACTCGTCTGGTGGAATTATTGCCTGCGGCTCTGGGATTAAAAAATGGTGATGTAAAAATTATCAAAAATGCGGGTGGAGTAGTAACCAGCCCCTTTGGAAGTGTCATCCGGAGTCTTCTGGTTGCTATCATCGAGCTGGGCGTGGAGGAAATTATGGTCATTGGCCATACGGATTGCGGTGTACAGCACATTGACAGTGACATGATGATTCATCATATGAAAGAAAGGGGAATCTCTCAGGAATCAATTGATTTGATGAAGTATTGCGGTATCAATTTTGAAGAATGGCTGGCTGGTTTTGATACGGTAGAACAGTCCGTAAAAGATACTGTAGATACTATTCGGAATCATCCGCTGATTCCAACAGACATAAGAATCGGCGGTTATGTCATTAACACTGTGACGGGAGAATTGACAGTGGTTTGTTAACATGAATCTAAAAGAAAGCAATGGGACGATTCGGTGGAATTTGTCTCATTGCTTTTTAAGAATATTTGAAGAAAGAACTGGAAAAATTGTAAAATAGAAATGGGATAATATGGGAGAATCTTACTACTATCATCAATTGAATAAACAGCAGCAGGCAGTGTATTATGCAATCTTAAAAGGGGTTCAGAGTCTGGAAGAGGAATTTATAATTCCCAGATGTGAAAGCGAAGAACTGTATAATATTTTCTTTCGTATGCGGTTGGACTATCCGGAGATTTTCTGGGCAACTGGATTTCGGTATAAATATTACAACGATTCACCGAATCTGATTTTTGTACCGGAGTATTTGTTCAAAAAGAATAAGATTATTGAACATCAAAAGGCAATGACAGCCAGAGTGAAGAAGCTTGTCCAACCTGCGATGAAATTGTCAGAGTGGGAGAAGGAAAAATATGTCCATGATTTTATTTGTGAGAATGTCTATTATGATAAACTGAAAAAACCATATTCTCATGAAATTATTGGACCGTTGGGCCAGGGTGTGGGAGTCTGCGAAGGCATTGCCAAAGCGGTGAAGGTTTTAATGGATGCTCTTGGAATGTGGTGTGTTATCGCACTTTGTGGCAACAACCCGGAGAAGGGAATTAAGTATCGGCACACTTGGAATATTGTGAAAATAGGCGGAACATATTATCATTTGGATGCTACATTTGATAATACGCTGAGTAATGGTGACGGACAGACGGAGATCAGGTACGATTACTTTAACCTTTCCGACAAGCAGATTTTCCGGGATCATGAACCGTTGATTGCTCCGGCACCAAAGTGCACAGATGGTGATCATTTCTTTTATAAAGAGAAAAAATTATCTTTTACTAAAGTGGAAGATGTGTACAAACGCTCCTTACAGGCGGCGAAAAAAGGAAAGACATTGACGTTTCAATGGCGAGGCGGTTTTCTGACCCGTGAGGTAATGGGTGAACTTTTGGAACTGATACGAAAAGCCGGTCAGGAAAAAGATAAGACTGCAAGGATTCAATTGAACTGGCCTCAGGCAGTGGTGAGAATTTCCTATCAGGATGCAGGAATGCAGGAAACAGTTTTGATGGAAGATGCTAATATTTCGGAGCAATGAAAAGGTTACATTTGTTGATGATTTTGGCATTCAAATAGAATATAATGGCAATAAATGAAATTAAGAAGAAATACTTGACCAGGAGGTATTAGATGGGAAAGATAGAAGGAGTTCAAATTAAAAATTTTGGTCCATTGAGAAATATTGTAATGGGAAAAACCCTTTCAAACCAAAAAGATACAGCATTAGGAAATGTGACAGTAATTATTGGACCGAGTGGGAATGGAAAGAGTACTTTGGCAGATGCATTTGGTTTTCTTGCAGATTGTCTGGAATTGGGAGTAGAAGCTGCCTGTGATACAAAGAATCGTGGTGGTTTTGGGCAAATACGTTCGCAGGGAATAGAAGAACCTATAAAATTTGAACTATATTATCGTGAAAGCAGTAATACACGTCCGATTACTTATGAATTAGAGATTGATGAAGATTCTATGGGACGCCCTTATGTAAAAGAAGAACGTTTGCGGCAACGCGTAGAAAAGAGAGGTTGGCCATTATCTTTTCTTTTTTTGCAAAATGGAAAAGGATATGCCTATGAAGGAAAAGAAGGCGGAGCAGATGATACTGGTCGAAGTGTAAATGGAAAAAAAGTAGATGTCGAATTGGCGGATATCAGAAAACTTGGCATTGTGACATTGGGAGCTATGAAGCAGTATGAGCGTATTGAAAGATTTTTGAATTTTTTGAAAAGCTGGTATTTGTGTTATTTTTCGCCGGATGCAGCGAGAACATTACAGACTGCGGCACCACAGCCATATTTGAATCGAACAGGTAGCAATATTAATAATGTTGCTCAGTATATGTATCGAGAGAACAAAAAGGATTTTACAAAAGTTTTGAGAGAAATACAGACAAAACTTCCAGATATCGAAAAAATAGAACCGGTAAAATTTGATAACGGGCAAATGATGTTAAAATTTTGGGAGAAGGGATTCAAAACAGCATTTTATTCGACAAAAATGTCAGATGGTACATTGAAATTGTTTGCATATTATCTTTTATTACATGAAAGCAATCCAAGGCAGTTAGTATTTATTGAAGAACCAGAAAATGGTTTATATCATCAGTATTTAAAGGTTCTTGCAGATGAGATGGTGAAAAGTGTTGGAACAGGATTCGCAAAACAGTTATTCGTGACGACACATAGTCCATTTTTTGTAAATGCACTAAATCCGGAAAACGTTTGGGTATTGACAAAAGGGGAAGACGGTTTTTCAACTATTAAGCGTGCGTCAGAGTATGCATTTGTAAAAGAACTCTCTGAGGAGGGTGTTCCTCTCGGAGATATGTGGTACAGTAAGTACTTTGGATAATAGGGAGGGTATATGTATTTTCAATTTTTAATAGAAGACTTATCCACGGAAATTTTGATAGAACATGTAATGGAAAAACTGCAAAAAAAGTATCCGGATAAAGAGATTTGTTATGATACAAAATCATTTAATGGGATTGGACATTTGCGAACTACTGGAAATTTGATGGAGCGTAAGGGCGGCAATTTGTTGAATAATTTGCACCTCTATTTGCGTGGATTTGATAGGTCGTTATCTTCTATGAAAAATGCAGCAATTATTGTGGTACTGGATAACGATAAACGCAATCCTGAAGTGTTCCAACAGGAGTTGGAACAGGTTGCGAAAGAGGCTGTTATGCTCACAGATTATGTATTTTGTATTGCGGTAAAGGAAATGGAAGCATGGTTGCTTGGAGATGAAAATGCGATATTAAATGCGTATCCATCAGCAAAAAGAAAATATATTAGGTCTTATGAACAGGATGGAATATGTGATACTTGGGAAGTCTTGGCTAATGTTGTTTATCCAGGTGGGTTGGCAAGGTTACAAAAGAAATCCCAAAATAGTTATAGTGAAACTGGAAGGGCAAAATGTGAATGGGCAGACAAAATTGGAATGCAATTAATATTAGAAGAGAATGTTTCGCCAAGTTTTCAAAATCTATTAAAGGCTCTTCAGTCAAGGATTGAAGTGGCATAAGGATGATATTTGAGATAAAGGAGATAAAAAAATATGGCATGTACAACAATGCTTGTTGGAAAAAAAGCAACTTATGACGGATCTACAATGATTGCGCGAAATGATGATTCCTGTTCCGGGCGGTTTACCCCGAAGAAATTTGTGGTGGTTTATTCGGAGGAACAGCCCAGACATTACAAGTCTGTGATTTCTCATCTGGAGATTGAACTTCCGGATAATCCGATGAGGTATACATCTATGCCAAATGCGGTAAAAGGAGAAGGTATCTGGGCGGGAAGCGGTGTGAATGAGGCACAGGTCGGAATCACTGCGACAGAGACGCTCACCTCCAATCCCCGGGTACTGGGAGCAGACCCTTTGGTAGTTTATCAGCCGGAAAAGGATGGAAAAGAGGAGATTCCGGGAGGAATCGGGGAAGAGGACATTGTGTCCATTGTTCTTCCTTACATTAAAAGTGCAAGGGAAGGCGTGCAGAGACTGGGAAGCCTTCTGGAGAAGTATGGTACATATGAAATGAATGGAATTGCTTTTCAGGATATAGATGAAATCTGGTGGCTGGAAACCATTGGCGGTCATCATTGGATCGCAAGGCGTGTTCCGGATGAGGCCTATGTGGTGATGCCGAACCAGCTTGGTCTGGATCAGTTTGACCTGGATGATGCATTGAATGAGCAGAAAGAATATATGTGTTCTCCGGATATGAGGGAATTTATAAAGAAAAATCATTTGGACCTTTCATTGGATGGAAAACTAAATCCCAGAGATGCCTTTGGAAGTCATGATGATGCGGATCGTGTATATAATACGCCACGCGCATGGTACATGCTGCGCTGTATGAATCCCCGCACAAAAGTATGGGATGGTCCCAATGCGGAATATTCTCCCACTTCGGTTGATCTGTCCTGGTGCATGGTTCCGGAGAAAAAAATCACGGTTGAAGATGTGAAATATGTTCTTTCTTCTCATTACCAGGGAACGCCGTATGACCCATATGGATCTTATGGGGACAAATCTATGCAGGGAGCTTATCGGTCCATCGGGATCAATCGGAACGATTTTATTTCTCTGATTCAGATGCGTCCGGAATATGAGAAAGACAGCAGAACGATTGAGTGGGTGGCTTATGCTTCCAATGCCTTTAATGTGCTGGTTCCATTTTATGCGGATGTGGAGGAAACACCGGAGTATCTTTCCAATACTACAGAAACTGTTTCTACAGATAATTTTTACTGGAACAGCAGAATGATTGCAGCCATGGCAGATGCTTCGTACAGAAGTTCCCTTTTTCATATTGAGAGATATCAGGAGCGTGTGATGTCAAATGGTCATGAGCTGATTAATCGATATGATGCACTTCTGGAGCAGGAGACGGATGCTCAAAGACGTCTGGCTCTGAAAACAGAAGCAAATCAGAAAATTGCGGAGATGGTGAAAAAAGCATCATTGGATACTTTGGATAAAGTCTTATATGAACTGAGTTGTCAGATGAAAAATGCATATTCAAGATCTGATGCATAAACATTAATAGCGAAAGGAAAATAAAATGTCGCAGACAATACTTACATTTCAATTACAAAAGGAAAAAGAAAATGCAATCGCAGAAATCTGTAAGAGACTGGGAATTCGCCTGAAAGCGATTCCTGCCAGAGATTATGCCCAGAAACTGGGATATCTGGCGGGCATCAAAGGATTTCCACAGGAAAAAGTGACATTTAGCGGGATACCTTTTCCAGCAGAGATGCTTTTTGGTGAATTGATGAAAGAGCATCTATCTTACCAATGTTGAAGGAATTGGAGTTTTATGGTAAAATACCACGATACAAGAGCTAAAAGATATAAACACGGAGGATTTTAAGTATGAAGATAGCAGTAACGTATGACAATGGAAATATTTTCCAGCATTTTGGAAGAACAGAGTTTTTCAAGGTGTATGAGGTTGAAGACAATCAGGTGGTTTCCAGTGAAGTGATTGGTTCCAACGGAACCGGACATGGTGCTTTGGCTGGTCTGCTTGCTGATCAGTCTGTTGATGTACTGATTTGCGGTGGTATTGGCGGTGGTGCGCAGGCTGCACTTGCAGAGGCAGGGGTTGAGCTGTGTGCCGGTGCTCAGGGCGATGTGGATCAGGCTGTTGAAGCTTATCTGAAGGGTGAACTGGTATCGACCGGAGCAAATTGTGATCATCATCATGAGGAAGGTCATAGCTGTGGTGATCATGGGGAAGGACATTCCTGTGGAGGTAACTGCGGCGGTGGATGTGGATCTCATAGTACACTGACAGGCCGAAATGTGGGCAAAACATGCCGTACTCATTACAGAGGTACGTTCAATGATGGAACGCAGTTTGATTCCTCTTATGATCGCGGTGAGCCACTGGAATTTGTGTGTGGTGCCGGTCAGATGATCAAAGGTTTTGATGCAGCCGTGGCTGATATGGAAATTGGTCAGGTAGTAGATGTTCATCTGATGCCGGAAGAGGCTTATGGTATGCCTGATCCGAATGCCATCTTCACCATCGAAATCGCACAGCTTCCCGGTTCCGAAGGTCTGGAAGTGGGGCAGCAGGTGTATCTGTCCAATCAGTATGGACAGCCCTTTCCTGTAAAAGTGACAGCAAAAGAAGAAACTACCATCACCTTTGATGCTAACCATGAAATGGCAGGGAAAGAGCTGAACTTTAGAATTGAATTGGTTGAGGTTAAATAATATCATAGGAATTCACGATTGATAATATTGTTTAACGTATTCAATAAAGGATTTCATATAGTCTCTGTATATGTAGTCCTTATGGTAGACAATGTAAAACTGTCGGTGCGAGGTATGTTCTGGCAGCTGAAACACAAGAATCTTATTTTCACGCTGGAGGTTCTGGGCGGCCTTTTCAGAGATGATTGAGATGCCCAAGCCTCCGGCAACAAGATTTTTAATGGATTCCTGATCGTTGATCCTTGCCATGACATTCAGATCATGTTCACTCATGCCCAGGCTTTCGATAAAGGAATCGGCACTCTTTTTGCTGCCGCTGCCTTTTTCGCGCAGGATCACAGGTTCATGCATGATCGCTGCAAGATCAGGTGCTTTCTCTGTCTGATAGCGCAGAAAGTGTTCATTGACGGGAGTGATGATGACCATGCGGTCTTCATAAAAAGGAATACATTCCAGCAGTTCATGATCACTGGGCATACCGGTAAAGCCGATGTCAAAGATTCCCTGCAGCAGACCATCAATGACTTTCTGGCTGTCACTCTGATTCATACTGAAATAAACGTTTGGATTTATTTTTCCAAAGGCGGGAAGAATTTCCGGAAGTATATATGCGGAAGGAATCGTTGAGGTTCCGATCCGGATTATTTGTTTGGTATCCCCATACCAGCCGCGCAGCATAATGTCGCGGCTTTTTATTGTATTTGTAGCCCATTCGTAGAATTCCATGCCTTTTGGAGTTATGGTCAGGCATTTCGTAGTCCGGATCAGAAGTCGGGTTGACAGTTCTTCCTCCAGATTTCGGATATGAGAACTGATGGTAGGCTGAGAAGAATATAATACCTGGGCAGCTTTGGTAAAGCTTCCGTATTTGACCACTGTGATAAATGATTGTAACTGTTTAAAGTCCATGGTTGCCCTTTCTTTTAAATAGCTCCTGTCAAAGCTTCGAGTGCTTCTATGGCCTGCATTACGTCTTCTTCTGTGTTGTGCCAGCCAAAGGAAAAGCGGATACTTCCTGTTGGGTAGGTGCCCAGTGTTTTATGGGCGGAGGGTGCACAGTGAAGACCCACACGGGTCATGATTCCATACATGTCATCCAACTGAAAGGCAATTTCTGAGAGTTCTTGCCGGGATGTCTGGATAGAAACCACACCGGTACGGTTCTGTATCTCTTTTTTTCCAATAATACGAACTCGTTCCCCCTGAGGATCAAAATTAAGAATTCCCTGGATAAATTGTTCAGTAAGTTTCAGTTCATGAGTTCGAATTTGTTCCATTCCGGTTTCTTCGATCCATGTGAGTCCTGCGTGAAGTCCGGCAATTCCGGGAAGATTCATAGTGCCTGGTTCGAAACGGTCCGGCATAAAATCAGGAATCGTTTCCTCATGGCTCAGGCTGCCGGTGCCTCCGGAAAGAAGCGGTATCATTTCCTTTGCCATATCATCCCGTACAATAAAACCCCCGATTCCCTGTGGACCCAGCAAGCCTTTGTGACCGGTAAAGGCCAGAGCATCAATATGCATTTCCTCCATATGCAGTGGACAGGTTCCCGCTGTCTGCGCAGTATCTACAATCAATCGCAGTTTGTGTTGGAAACAGAAATTTCCAATCTCTTTTACAGGGAGCATCGTGCCGCACACATTGCTGGCATGGGTTATGAGAATAGCCTTTGTGTTGGGCTGCAGGTATTGCTCAAGAAAAGAATCTATTCCGTTCTCGTCTGTGTTCAGGCTGCCTTCTCTGTCGCATGGTAATCGCGTAAAGGAAACACCGATCTGTTTCATCTGAACAAGGGGGCGCATAACGGCATTGTGTTCCATAGATGAGACCAGAACATGATCGCCCGGTTTAAAAAATCCTTTGATAATCACATTCAGACTTTCCGTAATGTTCTTTGTAAATATCATGTTTTTGCAGTCTGAAAAGCCGAACAGATCACAGAGCTGTCGGCGGGTATCATAAACCATTTCCTCCGCAGAATAAGCATCTTCGTAGCAGCCTCTGTTAATATTGGAACCAATCTGTGTCATATATCGGTATACAGCGTCCGGTACGCAGGGTGGTTTGGGATATGTAGTGCTGGCATTATCCAGATAAATTTTTGTTTTCATAAAAAACTCCTGATATGATTTGGGGTCAAATGACCTTTTGACCCTTGTATCATATCATAGACTTATTGGAAAATCAAATAAATCTATTGAATCTATCAATAGGTTCGATTGGACATCATGTGTGGTGGATGATAGACTGAATTTTGAAAAAGGAGGTATTTTATGGATACGAAAAAAGAAAAAACAATGATTATTATTGGTGGTCTCATCATTGGTGTGATCGCCTCACTGCTGGTGTTTTTTGGAAATCCTGCCAATATGGGATTCTGTATTGCCTGCTTCCTGAGAGACACGGCAGGAGCTCTGGGACTTCACCGGGCAGGTGCTGTACAGTATATTCGTCCGGAGATTATCGGACTGGTACTGGGCAGCTTTATTATGGCAGTTTGTAGAAAGGAGTTTGCGGCCAAAGGCGGAAGTTCTCCGCTGACACGTTTTATCCTTGGCTTTTTTGCCATGATTGGATGTTTAATGTTCCTGGGATGTCCATTCCGTATGATTCTTCGTCTGGCAGGCGGAGATTTCAATGCATTACTGGGACTGGTCGGATTTGTTCTGGGAATTTTATGCGGTGTATTTTTCCTTAATAAAGGTTATACCTTAAAACGCTCCTACAGACAGCCGGTAGTGGAAGGCGCTGTGCTTCCAATCATTCAGGTTGTTATGCTTGTCCTTCTTGTGGCAGCACCGGCATTTATCCTGTTTTCCGAAACGGGAGCCGGTCCTGGAGCAAAACATGCTGCTATTGCTATCAGTCTGATCGCAGGTCTGATTGTAGGTGCTATTGCTCAGAGAACCCGTCTTTGTATGGTAGGCGGCATCCGTGACGTAGTTCTGTTCCGTGAAACCAAGCTTCTTTTGGGCTTCGTGGCCATTTTTGTCAGTGCACTGATGTGCAACCTGATTCTGACTGCAGCAACAGAAGGTACATATTTTACAGCAGGATTTGCCGGTCAGCCGGTAGCGCATACCGATGGTCTGTGGAATTTACTTGGCATGCTGCTGGTTGGTTTTGCCTGTGTTCTCCTGGGTGGATGTCCGCTGCGTCAGTTGATTCTGGCAGGTGAAGGCAACAGTGACAGTGCGGTTGCTGTACTGGGACTGTTGGCAGGTGCAGCTTTTGCACACAATTTTGGTCTGGCATCCAGCGGTGAAGGTCCGACAGCAAATGGTAAAATTGCAGTCATCGTCGGTATTGTCATTGTTGCAGTGATTGCATCTGTCAATACATTTAAAAGCGAAAAGGCATAAAGGAGAATTTGTATGAAAACATTAGATGCAAGAGGACTTTCCTGTCCGGAACCAGTGATTATGATCCGTAAAGCAATGGTTTCAAAAGAGAAAAGATATGAGATGATTGTTGATAATCAGACCTCAAAAGAAAATGTAACCCGCTATGCGGAACATCAGGGTTATAAAGTAACTGTTACAGAAAAAGATGAAGAATTTGTACTGGTAATGTGCAAATAATGGGATGCAGGGGCTCAGTGACAGGTGGAGAGAAAAATGATTTATATAGCGACATGTTATTCTCATTTTGGTGCTGTGAAGTTTAAGAAAATCTGTGAAGGTACAGGGATGAAGGCAAGAATGATGCCTGTGCCGAGAGATTTGAGCAGCAGCTGTGGTACCTGTGTCCGGTATGAGGGTGATACCCCGTGTCCGGGGGATCGTTATCCTGAAGAAATCGAACAGGTAGTTCAAAAGGAAGAAAATGGCTATCAGGTTCTTTACCGGGCGAAGGACAGTTAGCGAGGTATGAAGATGAAAACGGATGTTAAATTGACGAAACTTGCAAAATGTGCCGGGTGCGGTGCGAAAGTTGGAGCCGGGACACTGGTGCATATGCTGGAAGGTTTTAAGACTCACAGAGATGACAGGCTGATCGTCGGCTATGATAAAAGTGATGATGCCAGCGTGTATGTGATCAATGAAGATACCGCACTGATCCAGACAACGGATTTTTTTCCTCCGATTGTGGATGATCCCTATCTGTACGGGCAGATTGCAGCCGCCAATGCCCTCAGCGATGTTTATGCTATGGGAGGCACTCCAAAGCTGGCTATGAATATTATGTGTCTGGCAGAGAAGATGGAAAAATCGGTGGTGCAGGAGATACTGAGAGGTGGTTATGATAAGGTTTATGAAGCTGGTGCAATCATTACCGGAGGCCATACGATCCAGGGGGCAGAACCGATTTACGGGCTGGCGGTGTCCGGCTTTGTCCATCCGGATAAGGTTCTGACTAACAGCAATGCCAGACCCGGGGATGTGCTGATCCTTACAAAACCTCTTGGTATTGGTATTCTTACAACAAGTATCAAGGCGGATTTGGTGCCCGATGAAGTCTGCCGCCGTATTTACCGACAGATGGCATCTCTGAATAAAACAGCCAGGGATATCATGGTGAAATATCCTGTGAACAGTTGTACCGATGTGACGGGATTCTCTCTTCTGGGCCACAGTTTTGAAATGGCTCAGGGAAGCGGTATTACCATTCATCTGATGGCTGATAAGATTCCCTATCATCCGGAAGCCTATGAGCTGGCGGAAATGGGATTTATTCCGGCAGGTGCCTACAGAAATCGGGAGTATGCATCCGCAGGCGTCAGAGTGAAAAAAGGTATAACACGGGCGCAGCTGGACATTTTCTATGATCCGCAGACCAGTGGTGGTCTTTTGATGGCTGTACCGGAAAAGTATGCCGACGCATGCCTGGATGAGTTGAAAGCCCAGATTCCGCAAGCCGCTGTTGTTGGCTATGTAAAACCTTTGGAAGAATCCTATATTGTACTTGAATTTCAGTAGATACCTTTTTGTCTTATTAAAGGATCAGGAAAGAAGTCGAAAACAGTGTAAATATGATGATTTTGCTTGAAAAAACGTCTTCCATATTTTATAATTGTTCCACATTAAAAAGGGAATTTCCCTGCGTAAAATACCAAGAGGAGGAAAATAAAATCTATGAACAAAGGTGAGAACTGTAGTGTGAATAATATCTACAGGCTGGATGGGCGTGTCCCAGTGGCAAAAGCAATTCCGTTTGGTCTTCAGCACATTCTGGCTATGTTTGTTGCCAATCTGACACCGATTACGATTATTGCGGCAGCAGGAGGGCTGACACAGGAAGAAATTGCGATTCTTTTGCAGAATGCCATGTTTGTGGCGGGAATTGCAACTCTGATCCAGCTGTTTCCTGTATGGAAAATCGGTTCACGTCTTCCGATTGTTATGGGAGTCAGTTTTACATTTGTAACGGTTTTGTCTACTGTGGCTGTCAATTATAGTTATCCGGCAGTGGTGGGTGCAGTAATCTGCGGAGGTGTTTTTGAAGGTGTAATTGGCCTGTTTGCCAAATACTGGAGGAAAATCATTGCTCCGATTGTAGCAGCATCGGTAGTAACAGCGATTGGATATTCATTGTTTACTGTAGGTGCAAGATCTTTTGGTGGGGGATACACAGAGGATTTTGGTTCGGCAGAGAATCTGTTACTTGGAACTATTACACTGGCAGTCTGTCTGGGATGGAATATTCTTGCAAAAGGTTATCTTAAACAGTTATCTGTTCTGGTTGGTTTGATTGTAGGTTATATCGTTGCGATTTTTATGGGAAAGGTGGACTTATCTGTTGTTTTCTCAGGAGGTCTGGTTTCTCTTCCCAAACTTATACCCTATGTGCCGGAATTTCATGCAGGAGCCATCTTTTCTGTTGCCATTATTTTTATTGTTTCCGCAGCGGAGACGATTGGGGATACGACAGCAATGGTATCAGGCGGTCTTGACAGGGAGATTACACCAGAAGAGATTTCCGGTTCGCTGGCATGCGACGGATTTACATCAGCGATCTCTGCATTGTTTGGATGCCCTCCTGTGACATCTTTCTCACAGAATGTAGGTCTTATCAATATGACAAAAGTTGTTAATCGTTTCACGATTGCGACAGGAGCAGGATGTATGATTCTGGCGGGTTTGTTGCCGCCGGTGGGTAATTTCTTTGCCTCTCTTCCGGAATCTGTGCTGGGCGGATGTACGATTATGATGTTTGGTACAATTATGGTTTCTGGATTTCATATGATCGCAAAGGCGGGATTTACTCAACGAAATATCACGATTGCAGCATTATCTCTTTCTGTGGGTATCGGTTTTACCGCTGCCAGTGAAATAGATTTGTGGCACATTTTTCCGGAATTGATTCAGTCAGTATTTTCACAAAATGTTGTTGCTGTGGTGTTTGTTATATCTATTATATTGAATCTGATCCTTCCTGAAAATATGGAAGTTCAGAAGATAGATTAGTAAAAAAGAGAGGAAGTATTTTATGGAAAAGAAACAAGAGTATTCCAGCCCTTATGAGTTTGAAGGGCGCATTCCACTGAAGCAGGCTATTCCCATGGGGCTTCAGCATGTTCTGGCCATGTTTGTCGGGAACCTGACGCCGATTCTGATTATCAGCGGTACCTGTGGAATTGCAACCGGTTCTGCTCTGCAGATTGCGTTGCTGCAGAATGCTATGCTGATTGCGGGTATTGTCACGCTTATTCAGCTTTTTGCGATTGGTCCCTGCGGTGGTAAAGTGCCGATTATTATGGGAACCAGTTCCGGATTTATCGGAGTATGTAATTCGGTGGCTGGTATCCTGGGTGGTGGTGTGCTGTCATATGGTGCAATTATGGGTGCCAGTGTACTGGGTGGATTATTTGAAGCAGTGCTTGGTTTAATGATCAAACCGCTCCGCAGGTTTTTCCCACCTGTGGTAACGGGAACGGTTGTTTTGTCCATTGGTCTTTCGCTGATCAGTGTGGGTGTGGGGTCTTTTGGCGGCGGCAGCAATGCCAAGGATTATGGTTCTCTGGAAAATTTACTTCTGGGTGTATTGGTGTTGGTGGTTATTCTGGTACTGAAGCATTGTACAAAAGGAATTACCTCCACGGCATCTATTTTATTTGGTATTATTGTTGGGTATATTGCAGCATTTACTATGGGTATCGTTCTGGATCCGGTTGGTGTCACTGCAGATGGAGTAGAATACACAAAAGCCTGGGTGCTGAACTGGGACAAAGTGGCACAGGCCTCCTGGTTTGCAGTTCCGAAATTGATGCCGGTGGATATTGTATTTGATATACGTGCGATCATTCCGGTTATGATCATGTTTGTTGTCACTGCTGTTGAAACAGTAGGTGATATTTCCGGTGTTATGGAAGGCGGTATGGGAAGAGAGGCAACAGATAAAGAATTGTCTGGCGGAGTTATCTGTGATGGTCTGGGCTCCTCTTTTGCTGCAATATTTGGTGTACTGCCAAATACATCTTTTTCACAGAACGTGGGATTGGTGACGATGACAAAAGTTATTAATCGTTTTGCTCTTGCAATTGGAGGAGTGTTTCTGATCATCTGTGGACTGTTTCCAAAAGTAGGAGCTTTGATTTCCATTATGCCGCAGTCTGTGCTTGGCGGTGCTGCCGTTATGATGTTTTCTTCCATCGTAGTGAGCGGAATCCAGTTAATTACCAAGAATCCGATGACGGCAAGAAATATATCTATTGTGTCTGTTGCACTTGGACTTGGATACGGAATCGGAGCCAATACAGCGATTCTGTCAGGGCTTCCGCAGAGCGTTCAGCTGATTTTCGGCGGTTCGGGAATCGTACCGGCAGCTGTTGTGGCAATTGTGTTAAATATTTTATTACCAAAAGAAAAATAAGAAAGAAAAAAGGTGTTCGGCTTGCCGGGCATCTTTTTTTGCAAAAACTGCTTTCCTTTAGGCGGGATAAATAGTATGATAGATGCAGGACTTGCAAGCGGATGTTTGAATCAGGTGTACTTGAAAATGTCCAGGATGAAATTATAGAAAGGGCAGGCTGATTATCAGGCTATAAGGATGATGAATAATCTGATTATTGTAAGAGGCGGCGGAGACATTGCTACAGGAACAATATACAAATTATATCAGTGCGGATTTGATGTTCTGATTCTTGAAACAGAAAATCCTTCGGCAATCCGCAGAAATGTGGCATTTTCGGAGGCGGTTTATGAAAAAAGTCAGACGGTGGAAAATGTTACCTGCACACTGGCAAAAGACGTTCCTGAGGCAGTCAGACTGCTTGAACAGAAAAAACTTCCCGTTTTAATAGACCCACTGGGACAGTGTATTTCTGAACTGAGGCCATTTACCGTGGTGGATGCCATTCTTGCGAAGAAAAATCTGGGTACAAACAGGCAGATGGCGCCCATTACGATTGCCTTGGGACCCGGCTTTGAGGCGGGAACGGATGTAGATGCAGTGATTGAAACCCAGAGAGGTCATTCGCTGGGGAGAGTTATTTATCAGGGAAAAGCAATAAAGAATACGGGAATTCCCGGAATGATTGCCGGGTATTCCAAAGAGAGGGTTATTCACAGTCCTGAGAAAGGTATTTTCCGAAATGTAAAAAAAATCACAGATACTGTAAAGAAGGGAGATATCATAGCGGTTGTTGAAAAAGATGGGAGACAAACTCCCGTGGAAGCAACGCTTGACGGGCTGCTTCGCGGATTGCTTCGGGATGGTTATCCAGTGACCAGAGGATTTAAAGTCGCAGATATTGATCCGAGGATTGAGGAATATAAAAACTGTTTTACTATTTCCGATAAGGCAAGATGCATCGCTGGAGGCGTACTGGAAGCAATTTTGCATCTCGAAAGGAAAAAGCAGGGAGGCTTCTGTGATTAAGGCTTTTGTCGGAGCGGGAGGAAAAACATCGTTGATCCGGCAGAATGCAAAAGAATATATCAGTCATGGCTGGAAAGTGTTTGTGACGACATCTACCCGTATGTACATTGAAGAAAATACTATGCTGACCGATCATGCTGAGGAAATCATACGTGAGCTGGAAGAAAAACATTATGTTATGGCTGGAATTCCTGATGGAGAAAAAATAAAACCTCTGTCATATGAAACGTATGAGAAAGTATGTCAGCATGCAGATGTGGTTTTGGTAGAAGCGGATGGTTCAAAGCATATGCCGTTGAAATTTCCGGATATTTCGGAACCGGTCATTTATGACAATGTGGATGAGATTGTTGTGGTCTATGGACTTCATGCACTGTACAGAAGAGCCGAAGAAGTTGTTCATCGGCTGTATCTGGCTGACAGATATTATCCTCTGAAGAAAGATACACTGATTACGAAAGAGCATATGGAAAATATTGTGATGAAAGGTTATGTGGAACCGCTGCGAAAAAAGTATCCTAAGAAAGAAATATGTGTACAGCCCAATCTGTATATAGGAGATATGAAGCTTGGATGTGTTATTATGGCTTCAGGGATGAGCAGGAGATTTGGAAAAAATAAATTGTTGGAAGAATTTCAGGGGAAAACATTGATACAAAGAGTGCTGGATATTACAGGCGGAGATTTATTTACAAAACGTCTGGTTGTTACGAGAAGTGTACAGGTGAAAGAGCTGTGTGAACAGCAGCATGTGGATGTGGTTTTTCACGATCTTCCAAATCGAAATGACACCGTCAGGCTTGGAGTGCGTGAGATGAAAGATATGGATGGATGCATCTTCTGCCCCTGCGATCAGCCGCTGCTGAAAAAGGAAAGTCTGGAAAGGATGGCAGCTATATTTTTAGCACAGAGGTCAGGGATGGTACGACTTTCTTTCGGCGGAAAACAGGGGGCCCCCATATTATTTGGAAAAGAATATTTTCAGGAACTTTCCTGCCTTCCTGAGAAAGCTGGTGGTTCCTGTCTGGTAAAAAGATATCCGGATAAACTGCGGCTGACAGAGGCATCGGATAAACTGGAACTGTTTGATGTTGATACACGGCAAGATTTTGAGGTGTTGAAAAATCTTGTCATGGAAAACGGAAACCATAAAGAGAAAGGAGAATTACCGTGTTTACAATGAAAAATTATGTGCAGGCCAGCAGTTTGGAAGAGGCCTATGCACTGCGGAAAAAAAGTAAAAAGAACAACATTCTGGGAGGAAATCTCTGGATGAAGATGGGTTCCCGGAATATGATGACAGGTATTGACCTGTGTAATCTTGGTCTTGACCGGATTGAGGAAAATGAAGAGGAATATCGGATCGGATGTATGTGTTCTCTCCGTGATCTGGAAGTGAATGAATCGTTACAGAAAGAATTTGGAGGAAGTTTTAAAGATGCTTTGAGACATATTGTAGGTGTACAGTTCCGCAATACGGCAACCGTAGGAGGAAGTGTATTTCCAAGATTTGGATTTTCTGATGTGCTGACAATTTTTGCAGCACTGGACTCTTATGTGGAACTTTATCATGGAGGTCTTGTACCTGTTAAAGAATTTATTGCCATGAAGCCGGATGATGATATCCTGGTAAATATGGTGGTGAAAAAAGACGGAAGAAAAGTTTCTTATCAGTCTCATCGGATGACAGAGACAGATTTTGCTGTCCTCACCTGTGCGGCATCATGCATGGATGGAAAATATACGGTGGCGCTTGGTGCTACGCCACATAAAGCCCAGATTGTAGATAATGTTGAGCTGGCAGATCCATCTTCCGAGGATGAGGTGGCTGTATTTGCGGAGAGTGTTGTAAAACAGGTTCGATTTGGTTCAAATATGAGAGGCAGCGCAGAGTACAGAAAGGAAATTGCGAAAGTTTTGATCAAAAGAGCAGTGATAGAACTGAACAAATAAACTGGGGTGAAGCATATGAAGATACAATTAATATTAAACGGAAAAAAAGTGGAGGCGGATGTTCAGCCGGATATGATGCTTTTGGATTTTGTGCGGGAACAGGGAATGAAGAGTGTAAAAAGAGGATGTGATACAGGAAACTGTGGTCTCTGTACGTTGTGGCTGGATGATAAACCGGTGCTTTCCTGCTCCACACTTGCGGTAAGAGCAAATGGGAAAAAAATTACCACACTTGAGGGGGTTCAGGAGGAAGCCGAAGAATTTTCTCGATTTCTTGCTATGGAGGGAGCTGATCAGTGCGGTTTCTGCAGCCCGGGTTTTATCATGGCAGTCCTTGCTCTGAAACGGGAGATTCCTGAACCGACCATCGAACAGATGAAAGAATATCTGGCAGGTAACCTTTGCCGGTGTACCGGGTATCAGTCTCAGTATAGAGCATTGGTAAAATATTTTGACATTAAGGAGGAGAAGTAGCATGGAAAAAATGAAACACAGATATGTCGGTCAGCCGATTGTAAAAAAAGATGCGAAAGCTCTCCTTTCCGGAAAACCTGTCTATACAGATGATCTGGCTCCGGAAAATGCGCTTGTCGTTAAATTAAAAAGAAGCCCTCATGCTTTTGCCAAAATCATAAATATAGATATTTCAAAAGCAATGCTGGTGCCGGGAATAGAGATTATTGTAACATATAAGGATGTACCGCAGAACCGCTTTACATTGGCTGGGCAGACGTTTCCGGAGCCAAGTCCCTACGACCGTCTGATCCTGGACCAGTATGTCCGCTTTGTGGGAGACCCGGTTGCTATTGTAGCGGGAAAGGATGAGGCATGCTGCCTGAAGGCAATGAAATTAATTAAGGTGGATTATGAAGTCCTGGAACCGATTCTGGATTTTAGAAAATCTCTGGATAATCCGATTTTGATACATCCGGAAGATAATTATGTGGCACATGAGGGACAGGGGACGGAACAGAAACGTAATCTTTGTGCTTCCAGTGACAGCAGGGAAGGCGATGTGGAAGGTATTCTGGCAGAATGTGATTACATTGTGGATGAGCATTATCATATTAAGGCAGTGAGTCAGGCAATGATGGAGCCGTTTACTGCATTTACTTCGATGGATGTATATGGAAGGATACTGGTACAGAGTGCCACACAGATTCCCTTCCATGTGAGAAGAATTGTATCCCATGCACTGAATATTTCCAAATCGCAGGTTCGTGTGGTGAAACCTCGAATTGGTGGAGGATTTGGCGCTAAGCAGACCGCCGTCTGTGAAGTATATCCGGCCATTGTTACCTATCTTACTAAAAAGCCGGCACATCTGATTTTCACAAGGGAAGAGTGCTTTATCAATGGTTCCCCCCGTCATGAGATGGAGGTACATATCCGCCTTGGTGCAGATAAAAATGGAAAGTTCAGAGCGGTTGATCTGTATACATTGTCCAATACCGGTGCATATGGAGAACATGGACCGACAACGGTAGGACTTACCGGAACAAAATCTCTTTCCATGTATTATGGGTTTGAGGCTCATCGGTTTGCTTATGATGTGGTGTATACAAACCGGGTGTCAGCAGGAGCATATCGGGGATATGGGGCGACACAGGGTATTTTTGCACTGGAATCTGCGGTAAATGAGCTGGCTCATAAAATGAATGTGGATCCTTCCGTGCTGCGTGAGCAGAATATGGTGCATGAAGGAAACAAGTTCACTCATTACTATGGGGAGACAGCCACATCCTGCGCTCTGGATCGGTGTGTGGAAAAAGTAAAGGAAATGATTGACTGGGACAAAAAATATCCCTGTTATGAAATCGCATCCAATAAAGTGCGGGCAGTTGGTATGGCAATGGCTATGCAGGGGTCCGGTATCAGTAACTGCGATGTGGGAAGTGTACAGCTTCGACTGAATGATGATGGGTTCTATACCATGCTGATCGGCTGTTCAGATATGGGAACCGGATGTGACACAATTCTGGCACAGATGGCGGCTGACTGTATGGGATGTGATCTGGATAAAATTGTTGTGTATGGTGTAGATACCGATCAGTCTCCGTATGACAGTGGTTCCTATGCTTCCAGTACAACGTATGTGACGGGAATGGCTGTGGTGAAAACCTGTGAAATCATGACGAAGAAAATTATGAAGGCAGCAGGGCAGATTCTTGGAATAGATAAAGAAAACCTGACATTTGACGGGGAGAGGGTGTTCTCTATTGCGGATGAAACGGTGGGAATCACCCTGGCTGATCTTGTAACCAGGCTCCAGGCAGGTACCGGAGAAGTCCTGTTTGCGCAGGCCTCCCATACGTCACCTGTTTCTCCGCCGCCATTTATGGCAGGAGCAGCCGAAATCGAAATTGATCTGGAGACGGGAAAAATCACACCGATTGATTATGTTGCCTGCGTAGACTGTGGGACAGTGGTTAATGCCAATCTTGCCAGAGTGCAGACGGAAGGCGGACTTGTTCAGGGCATAGGAATGACGCTGTATGAAGATATGCGTTATACAGAGAAAGGAAATATGATCAACCGCAATTTCATGCAGTATAAGGTACCAACCCGTATCGACATGGGAACCGTTCGTGTGGAGTTTGAGGAAAGTTATGAACCATCCGGACCTTTCGGTGCAAAGTCAATTGGAGAGGTTGTTATTAATACTCCTGCACCGGCAATTGCAGATGCGGTATATAATGGAACCGGACTTCGTTTCAGAACAATGCCGATTACTGCCGAGAAAGTTTTTATGGGATTAAAGGCTAAAAAGGAAAACGTGCTGTAAGCACGAAAATTCCGATATATACGGTACCAAATGATGAAGAAATCTTTGACAGCATGCTAAAGAAAATGGTATATTATTAATAGATTCAAGCGGGCAATGGCGTCTGTACAGGTGCTTATTGCCCGTTTTCATTTTCTGTGGATTATCTGGATGTGGGAAAAATAAGGAGGACAGGTGTATGAACAAAATTAACGCATTATATAGGAAAATGGTGGGGTTTTATAAGGATGATCCTGCTCGTATTCAACATTTTGTGAAAGTGCATAGTTTTGCAAAATTGATTGGTGAGGAAGAGGGATTGGATGAAAGAACGTTATTTATTTTGGAGGCAGCAGCCCTGGTACATGATATAGGAATTCGTCCGGCCATGGAAAAGCATGGGAGTTGTGCAGGCCATCTGCAGGAGCAGGAAGGTCCGTCAGAGGCAAAACGGATGCTGCAGGAACTGGGATTTGAATATGATGTGACAGAGAGGGTCGCATATCTGGTGGGACACCATCATACTTATACAAATATAGAAGGAATGGATTATCAGATTCTGGTAGAAGCAGATTTCCTTGTAAATTACTATGAAGACGGTCTGGATAAAGAAACTGTCAAAAAGAGCGTAAAGAAGATTTTTCGAACGGAAACGGGCAAAAAAATAGCGGAAGATATGTTTTTCCCCAAACCGGCACAGTTGTCAGAAACCTGGGCTCAGGATGGGCTGCAGGAACTGGAAGATTTTATAGAAGCACAGGGTATTTATATCCGTCAGTGAAAAACCGGAGAAACCAGAAGATATTTTCCTTGAGAAAATCTGTCAGAACCCGTATAATAGAAATGCCCATGAGAGGGCAAGATTATATGGAAAGCAGGTGAAACTTTTGGTAGAATTAGATAATTTTAAATCCATTCTGAATTCCTATTCAAAACCATTAGTGGAAGTGAGGGATTCACTTTGACCTCGCTAATAAAGAAAAGCGGATCGAAGAATTAGAAAGAAAAATGGAAGAACCGGATTTTTGGGATGATCCGGAACGTTCCCAACAGATGATGAAGGAACTGAAAAGCCTGAAAGATGATAAGGAAATTTACGAAAATCTTGAGACTCAGATGGAAGATATGGAAACTCTGATTGAAATGGGTTACGAAGAAAATGATCCTTCCGTGATTGAAGAGATTCAGGAAACACTGGGTCAGTTTGAGGCTGATTTTGAAGCAATCAGGATGAAAACTTTGTTGTCCGGAGAATATGACAAAGATGATGCAATTGTAAAATTGAATGCAGGTGCGGGAGGAACCGAATCCTGTGACTGGTGTGGAATGTTATACCGCATGTATTGCCGTTGGGCAGAGAAGAAAGGATTTTCCCTGGAAGTTCTTGATTATCTGGATGGTGATGAGGCCGGAATCAAATCCGTTACGTTTGAAGTGCATGGAGAAAATGCATATGGATATCTGAAGTCGGAGAAGGGTGTTCATCGTCTGGTGCGTATTTCGCCTTTCAATGCAGCAGGCAAACGTCAGACTTCGTTTGTGTCCTGTGATGTTATGCCGGATATCGATGAGGATCTGGATGTGGAGATCAAGGAAGATGAACTGCGGATTGATACGTATCGTTCCAGCGGAGCCGGTGGTCAGCATATCAACAAAACTTCTTCAGCCATTCGTATTACCCATCTACCCACCGGAATTGTGGTTCAGTGTCAGAATGAACGTTCTCAGTTCCAGAACAAGGATAAGGCTATGCAGATGCTGAAAGCCAAATTGTATCTTCTGAAGCAGCAGGAGAACATGGAAAAGCTTTCGGGTATCCGTGGAGAAGTGACAGAAATCGGCTGGGGAAATCAGATTCGATCTTATGTCATGCAGCCATATACGATGGTAAAAGACCATAGAACAGGAACGGAAAGCGGCAATGTGGACAGCGTGATGGATGGCAATATCGATTTATTTATTAATGGATATCTCAAGTGGATCGCTCTGGGCGGAAAAAAGAGCGAGGAAGAGGAATTATAAAAGTATTAAAAAATCAGGTGGTCGTAAGGCTGCCTGATTTTTTGACACTTTTTCTTGACTTTTGGGATTGACCATGATATAGTTATTAAGCGACATGGAAGTAGGTCTTTTTTTTATGCCTAAAAACGGGACGTCGTGAACCCCGTTGGCAGAAGGAAAAGTCCGTTGCAACAACGCAAATCAACACAGTGGAGGTGGAAGTCGTGCGCGTAAGAATCACATTGGCATGTACAGAATGTAAACAGCGGAATTACAACATGACAAAAGAAAAAAAGAATCATCCTGAAAGAATGGAAACCAAAAAATACTGTAAATTCTGTAAAAAACACACAATGCACAAAGAAACCAAGTAAGATTGGTTGGTGAGAGGTGAAACTATGGCAGAATCTGCAAAGAAAGAAAAGGCTCCGAAAAAGAGCTGGACCAAAGGGCTTAAGTCCGAATTTAAGAAGATTATATGGACAGACAAGAAAACTCTTGCAAAACAGACCGTAGCTGTGGTATCAATTACAGCGGTTCTGAGCGTGGTTATTTCCGTTCTGGACAGTATCGTTCTGGAGTTCATTAATTTATTGATCAAATAAGGACAAGGGTGATGAAATGGCAGAAGCAAACTGGTATGTAGCTCACACATATTCGGGCTATGAAAACAAAGTGAAAGCCAACATTGAAAAGACAATTGAGAACCGGCATCTGGAGGATCAGATACTGGAAGTTCGGGTACCTATGCAGGACGTGGTTGAAATGAAAAATGGAACCAAAAAGCAGGTGTCTAAGAAGCTTTTTCCGGGTTATGTTCTGATCAATATGATTATGAATGATGATACATGGTATGTTGTTCGTAATACCCGAGGTGTGACCGGATTTGTCGGACCGGGATCCAAGCCGGTGCCTTTAACCGAGGAAGAGATGATTCCGCTGGGTATTCAGACGGAAATAATCGAAATCGATTATGCAGAAGGCGACAGCGTAGTTGTTACCGGAGGTGCATGGAAGGATACGACAGGTATTATCCAGAGTATCAACAGACAGAAACAGGTTGTGACAATCAATGTTGAGTTGTTTGGCCGTGAAACTCCTGTAGAAATCAGTTTCGCGGAAGTAAAGAAGTTGTAAGAATTGTTTTGATGCATACATGCATCAGAAGATTCGTGGGAGGGAAATCCCCGCAATTACCACATTATAGGAGGTCATTACAATGGCAAAGAAAGTAACAGGATACATCAAATTACAGATTCCTGCTGGTAAAGCAACACCAGCACCACCAGTTGGACCGGCTCTTGGTCAGCATGGTGTTAATATCGTACAGTTTACAAAAGAGTTCAATGCTAGAACTGCTGACAAGGGAGATCTGATTATCCCTGTAGTTATCACAGTATACGCAGACAGAAGTTTCAGCTTTATAACCAAAACTCCACCGGCTGCAGTTTTGCTGAAGAAAGCTTGCAATCTGAAATCTGGTTCAGGCGTTCCGAACAAGACCAAAGTAGCTACAATTTCCAAAGATAAAGTAAGAGAAATTGCTGAAATGAAAATGCCAGACCTGAATGCAGCATCCATCGAAGCAGCTATAAGCATGGTTGCAGGTACTGCAAGAAGTATGGGTATCGTAGTTGAGGACTAATCACAATCAATGACGTGGGAGGGCAATCCCCGCAATTACCACAGGAGGTTATAGGAAATGAAACACGGTAAAAAATATATGGAAACTGCAAAAGCAGTTGATCGTACAAAACTGTACGATCCGGACGAAGCAATCGCTCTGGTAAAGAAAACTGCAGTTGCAAAATTTGACGAAACAATCGAAGCTCATATCAGAACAGGATGTGACGGACGTCACGCAGATCAGCAGATTCGTGGTGCAGTAGTTCTGCCTCACGGAACTGGTAAACAGGTTCGTGTACTTGTATTTGCAAAAGGAGCAAAGGCTGATGAGGCTGAAGCTGCCGGAGCAGAATTCGTAGGAGCTGAGGAACTGATTCCGAAGATCCAGAACGAAGGATGGTTTGATTTCGATGTAGTTGTTGCTACACCGGATATGATGGGAGTTGTAGGTCGTCTGGGTCGTGTACTTGGACCGAAAGGACTTATGCCAAACCCGAAAGCAGGTACAGTAACCATGGATGTTACCAAAGCTGTTAAAGATATCAAAGCTGGTAAGATTGAATATCGTCTTGATAAAACAAACATCATTCACGTGCCAATCGGAAAAGCTTCTTTCACAGAAGAACAGTTAGCGGACAACTTCCAGACGCTTATGGGTGCAATCAATAAAGCCAAACCTTCAGCAGTGAAGGGACAGTTCCTGAGAAGCGTAACAATCGCTCCTACTATGGGACCTGGCGTTAAAATTAACCCATTAAAACTTGTGTAATCTATAAAAGAAAAATCCCGGGGATATATTCTCCGGGATTTTCGTGTTTTCAGCACGAAACCATTTCGTTTGTGCATTGCGAAGCGTGTTGAGGTCACGAAGTGAACAGTAATCCATGGCAATGTTTTTCACGAAAATCGTGAAAAATAAATTGACAAGCATCAGATTTTGTGCTATTATACACCAGTATCACGCCGAAGACAGCAGGTGCCGAAAGGCATAAGACTAGTACACCTGCCGAGGAAATACATTCTTAATAAAGAATTGAGTTCCTCTTTGTCGTACGCAAAGAGGTTTTTTCATATTTGGCGGTACACAAAATCTATAAGGAGGTGCACCAATTATGGCAAAAGTTGAACTGAAGAAGCCAATCGTAGAAGAGATTTCTCAGAACATTGCAGATGCTGAAAGTGTTGTACTGGTTAATTACAGCGGACTGACAGTAGCTCAGGATACTCAGCTGCGTAAGGAGTTGAGAGAAGCTGGAATTATCTACAAAGTTTACAAAAATACTATGATGAACTTTGCATTCCAGGGAACTCCATGCGAAGCAATGTGCAAAGATCTGGATGGAACAAACGCTCTGGCTATTTCTAAAACAGATGCAACTGCTCCTGCAAGAATCATTGCAAAATTTGCAAAAACAGCTCCGAAACTGGAACTGGTTGCAGGTGTTGTTGAAGGTGGATACTATGACCAGAATGGTATCAAAGCTCTGGCAGAAGTACCTTCCAGAGAGGAACTTCTTGGCAAATTGCTTGGAAGCATCCAGTCCCCGATCGCAAACTTTGCACGGGTTATCAGCCAGATCGCAGAAGCAAAAGA
>JBJELT010000171.1:0-5134 GCA_051879295.1 Oliverpabstia sp.
GCCGTTTTCGCAGAAGATGCCTTACTTATGAGACAGAGACTGGTATTGACCTGATTCGTGAAACGGTAAAAGAACTATCCCAGGAAATGGCATCCCTCATGAACCTCAATGGAAGAATGAAGAGAATGGATTCCCTCATGGTTGCTTCCAATATCAGAAAGCTGGGACGGATGGAACTCCTCTATACTTGTGTTTCTGATCTTGTAACCTTTTTACACCGAACAGGAATGGATGAGTTACTTGCCGGCATGGAACATTACTATGACCCAGGTGACTATAACAGGGTCATTTACCATAGCCGTAGTGAGGAAGCCGGAGAGAGGATCTGCCAGATACTTGCAGATGCTGATAAACTTCTCACAGTATGTGAAGGAGCCTGCGATGAAAGTCCGGAGTATCAGTTGCTTGTCCGTGTCATGAAGGAACAGACGATCATTGATGAAACCGGAACCAGACGGCTGAAAACAAAAGAGGATGGAAAGATGGGGCCACAGATACTGCAGAACCCATCGGATCCGGATGCAACATACCGCGAGAAAGCCGGGAAACAAAATCGTGGATATACCGCAAATGTTATCGAATCAGTTGGTGACAACGGTTCGATCGTAACAGATTATCAGTATGAAAAAAACATACATAGCGATAGTCAGTTCCTGAAAGAGGCGATAGATTCCATGGAAAAATCCTCTGAACCAGTAGTGTTGATAACAGATGGTGCATACAGTGGCCAGAAAAATGCAGATGCGGCAGCCGAAAAGAATATCGAGCTGGTAACCACAGACCTTACCGGACGTGAAACAAAAGATATCGCTGCAGATTTCTTATTCACAGAAGAAGGGACCAGGATTATCAGCTGTCCTGCCGGAAATGCCCCGAAAAGCTGTAGCTATATCAAGCAGACAGGGCAATGCCGGATCTCATTTCCACGCAATAAGTGTGAGAACTGCCCTCACCGGGATCAGTGCCAGCCTAAGATGTTCAACAGGACAAGCGTGCTCTTCCTGTCAAAGAGATCATCTGACAGAGCAAAAAGTCAGAGGGCAATGAAAACAGAGCAGTTTAAAGCCCTGGCCCGTATCAGGAATGGGGTTGAGACCATTCCGTCCATCCTTAGAAGAAAATATCAGATCGATCACATGCCGGTCAGAGGACTTTTAGCCACAAAGCTTCGGTTCGGAATTAAACTTGCGGCATTGAATTTTAAGAAACTGTCAGCATATCTGGACAGTCTGGATCAGTGCGCCTTACTTTCAGCAAACAGCTAAAAAAGTAACAAAGAATCTGAATGTATGTTAATGGAAAACACTACTAATATGAAATATTTGTTGTCTTATATGAAATTTTCAAGGAACGTTAGTTAATGAGTTACTATAAAACGGGTGTTTTGACACCCATATCATTGAATAGAGGTACATAAACATGTATGTAGATGTAAACACAATCATCACCGTGGCCAGTGTCATATCAGCCTTGGTGGTGATTTTTTCTGCCGTATTTGCCGTGTATCGTTGGTATCTGAAGCAGAATAAGCAGGATGCAGAGATTGAGAAAATGAAAGCAGAACAGTGCCTGCTGACATATGGCATTCTTGCCTGTCTGAAAGGTCTGAAAGAACAGGGATGCAACGGACCGGTTACAGAGGCAATAATCAAGATTGAGAAGCATATCAATAAACAGGCACATGATCAGGAGGATTAAACTATGGAACAGATTATGAACTACGTAAAACCGGAACTTCTGGTGCTGGCAATCGTACTGTACTTTGTGGGCGTAGCTATGAAGCAGTCCAATACCATCAAAGACAAGTACATCCCGGTAGGACTGGGAATCATCGGAATCATTCTGTCCGGAATCTGGGTAGTGGCTACATGTCCACTGACATCCATGCAGGAAATCGCCATGGCGGTGTTTACGGCGGTCGTGCAGGGGATTCTGGTGGCTGGACTGAGTACATACGTGAATCAGGTTGGGAAGCAGCTGAAAAAGGAAGAATAGGTATATTTCTGGAAACTTCGGGAAACATAATCATGAGGTGATGAAATGGAAAAACATGAAATGGAAACAGAAAAATCCGAAGAGTCGGTGCAGTGCAAAAACATCTATGCCTATTTCGTGAAGAACATGGGAAGCTGTAACGGAGAATTCATAGTATCAGTAACCGATATGAGCGAGAAAGAATCATATATGTTGCTGGCCACAATACATCCGGTGGGTAAAGATGAAGATGCAGCGGAATTTTATTTGCACGCAGATGGCAGAGAGGAGCACACAAAACTTTGAGGGCTGGAAACGGCCCTCTTTTTGATTGGAAAGGAGAATGACATGAGTAGAACAATCCACAACGTAATCGATAACACCAACGTACCGAAATGGGGTAATCAGAAGAAGTACATTGCAGTTCACTATCTCGGCGTAGTTGGCCAGAACAACAAGGTATCAGATGGCGGCTACGGTGCCCACTATTACATCTACTGGGACGGAACTATCTACCAGGCAGCTTCCCATGATGCAATTCTTTGGCAGGTAGGTACCGGTGGTTACTACACACAGAAACACCCAACAGCATGTAATTCCAACACCATCGGTATCGAGATGTGCTGCAAATGTGATGGAGATTCCAGTAAGGCAGGAGATAAGTGGTATTTCACGGAGGAAACTCAGGAAGCCTGCGTGTGGCTGGTCAAGAAACTCATGAAAGACCTGGGAATTCCTGCAGGAAACGTCCTGCGGCACTACGACATTGTCAATAAGACATGCCCGGCACCATATGTACATAATAACAAGTACAAGACTTCTTGGACGTGGGACGAATTCAAAGCCAAACTTACCGCAGCAGAAGTTCCGCCGGCAGAACCGGAGACTAAGCCGTCCACCGAAAAAGTATACAGAATCCGGAAATCCTGGACAAACGCTGCCAGTCAGATTGGAGCCTACGAGAAGTTGTCGAATGCCAAGAAAGCCTGCAAACCGGGATATACCGTATACGACTGGAATGGTAATGCCGTGTACTCTTTGGAGGATTTCCCGTGGGTAGGAGAATGCACCGGGAACAGCGTGAACGTCCGGAAAGGTCCAGGGACAGGCTATGGACTGATTAAGGGCTGGCCAAAACTCAACAAGGGAAACCTGTTTGATGTCCACGGAAAAGAGGGGAACTGGTACCGGATCCTGATTGCGAAGAAGTATGAGGGATATATCTTTGGGGATTATGTGAAGAGAAGATAAGAGAAACCCCCGGTTATTCGCCGGGGGTAACTTTATTGTTTTTTCGATATTGTAATGACACCGTTATCACATTTCAGAATTACAGATCTATCATCTTCGGTAACTCCGAGTTCACGAACCATATCTGCAGGCAAGCTAATTCTGTAATTTTTCGAATCCTTGCCCGCATTTCCGCCTGCTCTGTTGATCATGACATTTCTTTCTGCTACCATAACAATCCTCCATTTTATGTTGACTTTTTCTATTGATAGTGTATAATGTATATATCACCAGAGCATGGGTCTGGTGTGTGTCGTTCTCACCAATGCGAGGACGTTGAGTTGAAAGATATTAATACATATTTGTTTATATATTGGTGAGATTTAACCAATATTGCGGGAATAGAGGTAGTGTAATACTATCTCTATTTTCTTTTTATAGGAATCTTGGCACCATAACCCCATCTTTGATCTTAACATTCCTTGTGACTGTGTAGCCATTCTCTTTTATTTCTTTTCTTTCGTATTCAGCGCCTTCTTCGCTCCATTCGATAGTTTTCCCGATACTGTTAATGTATACAGCGTTTCTATCTATCATTTCAGCACCAGCAGATGCTTTGCCGTCATTGTACGCCTTGCTGATAGCCTGCATTACAAGTGCGATCTGACGAGCAGTAAGCTGATTAATGAGTTCCTCAGGAAGTCTTTCGGTTACATTGCTGATTGTGGACGCGCCCTTAAAACCTTTGTAATTTTCAAGTGCTCTGTTCATTTTGATAGAATGCTTCATTTTAATTCTCCTTATGTTCGAAATCATCATTATCGTTATTTTGTAGAAGTCTCAGGATTTTTGTCTAAATACATTTGCAATTCAGTTTTGGCATCTTCGCAGTATCCCAATCTTTCAAGTTCATGACAGTTATCAACCAATTTTCTGACATTTTCATTGTAATTGTCTATGTGCAGATCGTGATTGTCCAAATCCCATTCGTCAATAGCTGCGTCTGCTTTTCTGGCTTCTTCAACCAGAATTTTTATCAATTCATCACAATTTTTTCTGATATCTTTTTCACTCATAGTTTTTTCCTTTCTCCGGTTAACCTCCACCGGAAGGATATGAATTATTATAATGAAATATGGCTTCCCATTTTAGCAAGGAACATATTGATTACTTTAACTTCGATAAATCTTCCTTTGAAAGATTCTCTTTTTTCAATGAAGTATGACGCTTCATTATGATTATTAACGATTTTGTCGAGTCTTTCTTTTGTTTTCCCACATGCTGTTATAACATCGTTCCAAAGCTTAATATCTTCTTTAATGTATTCTTTTCCTACATTCTCAGGAAGAGTTTCATATCTTTCATTGAGCATGCTGATTTTATTATTTGCCTTTTCGATGTTTTTGTCGATACAATCGTAAGCACCTTTGATGATATCTTCTGCCCATGAGATCTGTTTCTTTGAACCTGTCAAATTCATTCCTTTTGCTTCCTTCCATGCTTTTTTGAGACCGGAGGAAATTGTCATTCCTGCCTTCTTAGCTAATTCCCATGCTCTTTTCATGATTGTACTAAGATTATATTTCTTCATTTTGTTTTCCTCCGTTTCCCTTTCTTGATTATATAATAACATATTGGACACCAATGGTCAAGAGGAAAATACAAAAAAAGTTAAAATAATATTGATAAGAGAGCAGGGCATAAGGAGTGATCTGGATGCCATGCTCTGATTGCGAGAGGAACGAAGAAAAGCGTCGAAAAGAAATTAGCATATTGATATTCCGATAAACATATATTACACATAGCAACACCAATATTGAGGAGGAATATTAGAATGACACAAGAAAATAATAATTTACATCATCAATGGGCAACTGAAAACAACCAGGTGGAAATCATGGGAAAAATTGCATCACCATTTACTTTCAGT
>JBJELT010000172.1:0-25927 GCA_051879295.1 Oliverpabstia sp.
TGGGAAGAAAATTGATTATTACAAAATTGTAATTGAAATTGTAATCAGATTGTAAGGTTGGGATGGTACTATGTCTTGTAAAGATTGCAAATGATTTTAATTATTTTAGACCAGAGGAGGTGAATCCAATGTGGAGTGGAAAATATGAGGTAACAGATATAAGTTTTGAAGTGCTATCATTTTGGTTGTAGAAAGGAGAGTTTTATGATAAATTTAAAAAAGAATATTTGTATAATACTATCGGTATGTATGTTGTTTACCTTTAGAAGTTCTTCAGTATTTGCTTCAAATGATACGCAAATTACGGAGAAAAACACAAGTATGGAGTCAATTTTAAATGAATACCATGATGAAATTAATTCTTTGTATTGTAATTCAATGACTACATCGGCAAGACTTAAAAATAAAAAAACAATTAAAGAAATTCAAGAAAAAACGGTTGCTTCTCTAAATGCTGCTGGGTATGAAGCGTATGATGTTAATTCACAAACCTACGAAAGTGTTGAAAATACTCTTGCAACTGATTTCGATGAAATAGGTTTGGATTCCAATTGTTCATATATTGTAGTTATTCACGGAGATAATAATGCGCAAATGCGTTCTACAGCAGGTTCATCCTTTTCACATACTTATAATGGAAAGACATATTCATTAAGATATATGACAATTACAGCGGCAGATGATTCTAAAATGGGAAAGGCTTCAAGCACAGATTTATTAAAATCATCATCAAAAACATTAATAAAAAATTGTTTAGATACAGCTATTAGTGCTTATATTTCCTCATTTAGTAAAACATTAGGAACGGTTGCCTCAATTTGTGGATTAAGTGTTTCACAGTTTGGAACAGCACAATCTTCTACATTAACATTAAATGCTGGTACAAACTGGACAAGGGTTTATACACAGGTGTGGAATAGTACATATGATTCGTGGTCATATGGATGTTGTGTTGAATATGCTAAGGCATTAAGTTATATAAGTGGTTTATATTATAGTGCATCGCAAAATAAGTATGTAAGTGTTCCTACTAACTCGAAAAGTACAACTACTTATTCTAGTAATTATAATAACACAACATGGAGAAAGGATAAGGCGGTTTACGGTTTATTAAATTACACAATTCAATATAATTGCGTAGGAGATGTTTCTTATGAATATGGAGGTACAACTAAAATTACCCATGTGGAAAATTTTTAAAGAAGCAGAAATGTAATGAACATAAACTATCTGTATTGCTGATTGGATAATTAGAATGGTGTATATCAGTAGGAAGGGGAATATCTGATTGAAACATTATAGCAAGAAAATTTTAAAAAATAAAAAATATATAATAATTGTTTTTATACTGCTTATATCAATCATATTACTTTTCTGTAAAAAAAGGTATTATTTTTCGGGAATGCTTATTAAAAACCAATATACACAAGACTCTAATGTGTCTATTTCTATCAGAAATTATTGCTATTTTATAAACTATAAAATAACATGTGGTACAGTATCTTTTGAGGGTAATAATGCAAATTCAGAAGAATACCGATTTTTTGGAAAAACTAATTCTATTAATGGTATGTATATTGCTAATATTTATAAGTATAATGAAGAAAAAAATATGATGGAAATGGGAACAGTTTATTTTGATAAGAAATTTGAAAATATAATAATCTTTAGTGATGTTACGGGTTCGTTAAAATTTTATTCGGCAGATGAATCTTTTATAAAGAGTGTAGATAGTCTTTATATTTACTCAATTAGTGATTAATCTGATATATAGTGGAATTATATATTTTTATCGATTTCATTTGAACGCAACTTCGTCCCACCTGTTCATACACCGAGTGTCAGCCAAGCTTTCTAACAGGGTCATGCCCTACGGAGAGATTACTTTTTCATTTAGTGCAGATGTAAAAGGGCAGGTTTATGATAGGCTAGTAACTATCAACTATGGAAGAATAACAGATAGTTTTACTGTATCGAAATAAATCAAAGACTCTTTTCCATATGTTTAATATAAAGAGAAAAAAGTGGATTTGGTACTCTATGACTATAAAATTTTTTCATAGTCATAAAGTACCATTGAAAGGGAGGAGAGATGATTATGAAGTTTAAGTACTGTTTGTATATCATAGAGGCAACGTTTCTGCTATGTACTGGCTGTGGAAAAATCGAAGATGTTTCGGTGGAAAATGTTCAGCTTCCAGCACCGGATACGATTTCTGAATTGCAGTTAAATCTAACAAAGATTTCGGTGGATGATTATCCCGGTGGGAAACTTGTGGATCTGGTAGAGGATATCGAGTCTGCGGAACCGATGGATTCGAAAGATGCAGAAAATATACAGCGATCGGAAGATTATCTGACAATAGTTCTGCGTTATGAGGATGATTCTCAGGATACCTTTTATTTTTTTCAGAATGAGGAAGAATGGTATATGGAAACTGAAGCAGGAACATTTTACAGGAATGCAGAGTTTATTCAGGAATATATAACAAAGATAGAAGGTACACTGGAGACAGAGTTTGCTCCGGAACCGGAGGTTTTGCGACTGTGTCTGGATCTGGAGAACAAGTATGACACGCTGGATACTCAGTATGTCTTTACACTTGGTGTGCAGATAGATATGCAATTCCATGGCATGGCAGAGGAAGAAGCGATTGCATCGACAAAGTCATCCCTGATGGAAAAATATCAGATCTATCAGTATGCTCTGCAATGTGGGATTGATATTTCTGATGAAGAACTGGATCAGATTCTGAAGCAGTATCAGGAAGAATTTGCAGATGATGCTGTTCGTTCAGAGTATGAGACAATCTATGAAGAAGCAGGTACAACTCTTCAAGAGTCTCTGGAAAAGAATCGAGAATTGATCCGAATCGAGAAAACCATTAAAAAACTATATCAAAAACTTCAAAATGATTTCCGAGATGGCAAGACAAAAGTAGGAAATAAAGACTGCAAGGATGTGAATGAGTATTACCTGACATATGTTGAAGAGATTGTAAAGAAATCTATTGGAGAAACGGAACAGAAAAAAATAGAGAAGTCTCTGGAAGATGTGGAAACATATTACAGGGACTCCAAGATTGAATAGGTGAAACGGGATGTGATCGGAAAATGTAAATTCTCTGAACCAGGCGACCACAGGACGGGTTCATGGTCATCTAAAGCAGACAGAAGAAAATTGTTTTTTGTACTTTTTTAATATTAGTTATTACATTGCTTGTCCTTATTGTGTGTTGTTATATACCCAGGAGTTGGGGATACCAAGGAGTAAGAGATTTTTTGGATATGGTTAGTGCTGTAAGTGGTAGTGGAGATAATCCTACAAGTGTAGCTTGGATGCATTTGGAAGTGTATTTTGTGTTTGCGTGCTATTTTTTGGTTCATTTTTATCAAAATAAACGCAGAATATCCTTTCCTCTGCAGGTAGGGGATGAATGCAAAAAACTTGACAAAAGAACATATGTTCTGATAAAATAGATACATGTAGTAAACAACTTAAGTTTTCAATCTTCGAAGAAAGGAGGAAACACAGCATGTATCTGACTATAAAACAGCAGGTAAAACGTCTGTCCAGGGATGATTACATAGATGAATTAACAGTTAATAGAGAGGTAACTATGAAAAGAAAAGTATTATTAATAGTGAGTTGTATGATGTTAAGTACAATTTCTAGTGCGATTGTAAAGGCAAATGTTTCTGACAACAGTGAAACTGTTCGTCCAATGGCTCAGGACTGTATTAATTGCGGAACTATGTCTGTGAGGACAACAACTGCATATGAGCCGTGGAGTAGCTTTCTAATAGATTGTGAGAAAAAGAGTGGTTATACAGATATGCTGAAAAAAAGAAATATTATAACAACGTACACTTGTAGTAATTGTAGATTTTCTCATTCAGTTATAACAACAGAACAGAAAATAGTATGTAATCATTAGTGACAGAAAGAAGAACTATATATTTCGGTAGCAGGACATCAGTGATATGATGTCTTGCTATTGTCGTATCAGGAGAATATTCAATGAACAAACATTTACTTGATCTTACTTATCAGGGAATGAGAAAGAAAAAAAGGGAGTATTTGTTATTGTTTACGGTACTTACGCTTTCTTTTACATTTATAATCCTTGTACTTTCTATTACAAATAGTATGTATAAATCGAATCAGGAATTTATGAATAATACCTATGGAGTCTGGGATGCGGCAATTTTAGATGGAAAAACTGCAGATCTTCGTTTTTTAAAACAGGAAATGGGGATTGACACAGTTGGATGTTCTCAGCGGTATGGTCTTGTAGCTGGAAAAAAAGGGATTGGTACAATTGATGATAGTTTCAAGAAACTTGGTCGGATTCAGCTTTTAGAAGGAAAACTTCCACAGAACCCGGGAGAAGTTGCTGTAGAAGCAGATTTGCTGAGTGAACTGGGGTATGATTTTCAAATTGGACAGAAGATTTCTTTGCCAATTATATTTTCAATAGATGCAGATAATGAGTTGTTATCTACAGAGCAGTATATCCTTACTGGAGTATTAAAAAGATATACAGACATATGGGTTACGGGGGAAGAATCGCTGAATGCAGCGGTTATCACTGAAAATGATGGGAAAAAGATGGAAAAAGAGTATGGTATATTGCCTTCTTCACAATATTTTTTTGACACAATTAATTTAGGAAATGCGAAGGTCAGAGTTATTGAATCATACCTCAGAAATTCTCTGGGAAATCCATTATGTAGAAATATAAAGAGCAGTTCTGAGAAAAATCAGATTCACATATTTTACATGGCAATGGTTTTATGTACCACATGGCTGGCAGTCGTTTGCGTGTATTTGGTACAGATAAAAGACAATATCCGTCACATTACGTTGTTTCGTTGTATAGGAATAACAAAACGTCAGCTGGTAATGATATTGTTCTATGAAACTTGTTTACTGATTGTTCCGGCTGTGATTGTGGGCAGTGCAGCAGGAATATTGGGAACAGGGATGGTTCTTCTGCTATATGCCAAGGTGAGTGTTGAAAATATACGTTTATCAATTTGTTGGTCTTATTTTACAGAAGCAGTTTTATTGTGGACAGCAGGAATTTTTTGTGTTCGTTTGTTGGTTTTCAGGGTTGCTCTTCGACAACCGTTGACTGGAACAATTCAGATTAATAAGAAGTGGCTATACATAAAGAGAGGAAAAATGGTACTTCTGATTATTCTGGGAGGATTCATGAATGCAGTTTTACTATTTAGTGTCGTTCATGGAAAATCCGCCTGGAATGGAAAAATAAATGCAGAAAATAAAAAATCTTACATGATACAGGGGATTAGTTATAGAGATGGAGGTTTAACAGAAGAAAAAGAGGAGATTCTTAGTATTCCTGGAATTTCCCGAGTAAAACTTTATGGAAGAACTTCGGCAGCGTTATCTTTTGACGGGATGGATTACAGTTCTTTGGTAACAGAACTAAAGAATTGTCCAATGCACACGTTAGGTGGATATGTAACAGGTGTTGGTGAAGAACATACCATTGCATTTCCCCAAGGAATCGGGGTGTCTATTACAATTATTCCAGATGAAGAGTTTGTTTCTTATTTTGAAAAGCCTGGAAAGAAAATTAATCAGAAAGACTTTTGCTCAGGAAATCAGGTTATTGTTGCGTTCCCTACAGACAGTAAAGGAAATGTAAATGTATATAAAGAAGATACCGTTGAACAGATATCATTTGAACAGACGGGTATTCGAGAAGGGGATATGATAAATCTTGATTTTTATGGATTTTTCGAGGGCGTGGATATTTGGGATGAAGAACCGGAAAAGGTAGGACATTTTATGTTTCAGGTAGGAGGAATCTATCCGGTTGTTTCGCAAACTGTTGAGGGGAATGGTGTGTTAGGCAGTATATCACCTTATGAAATCTGTTGTTCAGAAAGTCTTTTCAAAAAAATGCTGACAAAAATGAAGCCAGGATACGTAATCAAAAACTATCTGACAGGGACATCATTTGATTTTACTAATGCTGATATATATACGACCAGTAATGCACAGTATTTGTCGACAGACTATGTTATTACAAATAAATGTATGGAAAAAGGACTGCGATTGGAAAATAAAAGGGAACTTGTGTTAGCTCGTATAAATGAGAATATTCAGATACTGTTGTTTGTTGGATTAAGCGGAATCTGTGTGATACTTATTCTTGGTCTGATTCTATGGGATATTTTGTCTTTGGCAGCAAAAGATAAAAATAGAAGTTGTGATATTCTACGGGTGTTGGGGATGTCTTTCAGACAGATTAAAAGAAAACTAATGGGTGAAGCTGTAGTAATGGGATTGTTATCTGTCATGGTCGGTTGGATGATTTATGGAGTTTATATTCTGGTACAATGTATTGAACGTCAAAAATATCTGATGGATGAATATGAAATACATAAAAATATAGGAATAGTGTTAGCAGAGTGGATGGAATATCAACGCTTTTTTGGGCTGAGTGAAAAACAATTGGCAGTGACAGTGATAGTTGGAACAATAAGCACAATAGTTCTTTATTACTATCCGGTTAAACATAGAATCGTTAAGAGGTGAATACCATTGAGAGCGTTGACAAATGGCGAGAATAGAGGTATCGGTAATGAAAGAATTGTTTTCTTTAAGTCTCGAAAAAATGAAAAAACAGAAAAGGGATACGATTCTTCTCTTTATGGTTCTCAGTATTTCCTTTGCATTTTCACTGGTTTCTTTGTCTATAATGAAAAGTATGGATAAAACCAATGAGGAGTATCGTTATTCTGTTTATGGTGAGTGGGATGCTGCTTTTCTGGATGGTCAGGAGAAGGATGCCGATTTTCTGAAATCAGATCCGGAGGTTGAAGCTGTCGGTACAGCACGGAAGTATGGACATCTCAGAACAGGTGCGGGAGTTGGTGTAATTGACGAACAACTCTGGAAAGTGGGACGGCTGCAGATGCAGTCAGGTAAATTACCTTCTTGTCCGGGAGAAATCGTGATGGAAGCGGATATCCTCAGCGGCTTAGGTTACAGTTATGAGACAGGGCAGGAGATTGTTCTGGATATTATGATTCCGGTGGACTGGCCATTGAGTGAGGAACAGAAAAACTCTCTGGTATCTGAGTCAGATATAATCGGTTATGAAGGAAATGCGGTTCATATCCAAAAGACATTTGTTCTTTCAGGGGTTTTGAAGGAGTATACAGATATCTGGTCAGCCCGTTCGAAGACATTGGTGGGAGTTATTCTGTTTGAGTCAGATGCGGAAAGTTTGCTTCGCAAAGCGGAGAATTTTCTTGGGGAAGGAAGTATTACTCCTGAGATTCAATATTTCTTTTCGACAACAGGGGAAGTAGAACCGATTATTGAAAAATTGGAGAGTTATCTGCGGCAGACCCGACCACGTCAGCAAGTATGTAAAATTGAACAGAATCTTTATCATTATCGTTCATCAGATGAAGGGCGTTATCCTATCGTATATCTGACATTGATTTTTCTTACCACGATTCTGGCGGTTGTCTGTATCTATCTGATGCAGATGCAGAAAGAAATACGGGGAATTGCTTTGTTTCGAAGCATAGGTATCACAAAAAGACAATTGGTGAAAATGATGATATGTGAAATTTTGTTTATCTCAGGCGGATCCGTTATTTTGGGAAGCGGACTGGGAGTTCTGGGAACAGTCGGTATTTTAAGGCAGTTGACGAGAATCAGTGTTGCGTCTTTTCAAATTGTTATTCCCTACAACGAAATAGCGGTAGTTCTTATTTTGTGGATGGGCGGAATTATGGTATCACGGATGCTGATTTTGTTGATTGCGCTTCATCAGCCGTTGGTAGGACGGGTACAGATGAAATATACTTTTGTGAAAAGATACCGTCTTTTGTCTCGGGGACTGGTTACAATGTTTTCTGCGATATTCTGTATTGTCCTGGTTTTTGGTGCGGTACAGTCTCTGAATCCCGTTCAGGGAATCAGGATTCGCCGGGGTAATTATTCCTATATGATGGATTCTTCACTGATCAGTCAGGTGGATGCAGCGAATGCATGGATACGTGCAGATACGATTAAGACCACAGAACAGATTCCGGGAGTCAGTTGGGTAGCACCTTATGTGAGAGCAGATGCTGAATTACAGTTTTCTGGAATGGAAGAATGCAGAATGTCTGTAGATGCAAAGAAAAATCTCTGGGGTACTCAGACATCACTTCAGAACAAACTCATCAATGGAGAGGACAATCTAACAGAAACTATGGTTCCTTTTCCAAAAGGAATCGGTATAACTCTTTATGGAATTCCATCAAAAAGCTATGAGAAGTATCTCAATTTGGAGCAGATGGGTATTTCCCTGAAAAAATTTGAAGATGGAGAGCAGGTTGTTTTACTGTTTCCGGAGGTAAAGGACGGAAAATATTTTATGGGGCAGAAGGCATATAATACCGCCGGGCTTCACGCAGGGGACAGTATTTCTCTTGAGTTTTATGGGAAATCAGGAACTGCATCGGATCGTGCCGCTCCGGTTTCTGTCGGAACTACGGTATGTAAGGTTGGAGCTATTGTTGCTGCTTCAGATTTTCCTGAATTGGGAAACTGTATGATTTATGAAGGAGCAGCTTATAGTATTTTATGTTCAGATACTGCATTTTGGAAGATTATGAATAATCTGGAATCAAATAAAAATATCAGTAATTCTTATGTGACGGGAATAGGGGAAGCATATTCTCACGCATTGATTTTTACATCCATGAATGCCGGGTATCTGTCAACGGATTATGTACTGGCTGATTATGCCGCAGAAAAAGGACTATCCTTTATGAATTCCAGGGAAGAAAATGATGCTCAAATCCAGGTACAGATACAGACTCTTTTACTGCTGGTTTCCTGTTCCCTATGTATATTGTTGGTATGTCTGCTTCTTCTCAGTGATATCCTTTTGTTAGAAGTGAGACAACGGAAAAAGCAATATATCATCCTGCGGGCAATCGGAATGTCACGCAAACAGATGCACAGACAGATGACATGTCGTGCTCTGTTATCTGGAGGTATGGCTATTCTGACCGGATGGCTGGGATATTTTGGTTACTTTCTAATTAATGTCCTGCAGAAAAAAGAAGGATATGGGGAATTGATTGGAAGAAATCTTACCTATGGTCAGGCATTGGAACAGTTCTATCATAACTTGCAGAGTGTTGGATTTGGATGGGGATTAGTCATAATTGTAACAACTGTTGGAATGGGCAGTATTGTTGGCATATACTATCTCGTGAATCGAAAAATGAATAAAGAAAATATAAATCTCTATTGAAAATTTCCTGAGAGCGTGTCATAATAAATTTACCTGAAAGGCGAAAAATATGGCATGTTTTCAGGATATTTCTTATCATCGGCAGGTCTGCCGGAAATTCCACAAAAAATAATAAAAGAATATAGATCAGATATATGAAAAAGCAAAATAACAGATTGCGAAAGCGATTTAAAAGTAGTATAATTTAGTAAATCAATCATAGGATTTTTGCAATTTACATAAGACTCTATATTCGGAAAGGAGAAGATGCAGGAAGCGGATATTGTAATATCCCGTTATTTTTCTGATAAAGAGAGAAGTGCAGAATTATTGAACTATTGTTTTTTTCAGGGAAAAGATATTATAAAACCTGAGTATTTGACAGAACTTGACGGGAATCTGAATGCATTGGACGAAAGAAAAAAAGGTGAAAAACGATATGGTGACCAGATATGGAAAGTAAAACTTCCAAAAGCAGAGATTCTGGTTGGTGTGGAACATCAGATGAAAGTTCATTATTTTATGCCGTTCCGGCAATGGGGATATGAACTGAGGCAGTACGAAAAACAATACTATCAAATCTCACGGGATATGAAAAAGAGGTTAAAAGATAAAGCTGGAAGATATTCCAGAACAGCTGCAAAAGAAAATACCAAACTATGAGATGAATCTGTTGGAAATACGTGATATTGAAGATATAGAAGTATTCAGGACGGATTTAAGGCTTGTGTTGGGGTTTTTGAAAAGGATGGAAAATAAGAAAGAACTGGAAACATTTATACAGAACAATAAAGAAGAATTCTGCTTCATGCCAGAAGACACCTATGACATGATTTGGGTACTGGCAGGAGAGAGAAAATTAAAGGATTTGAAGAAAACAATTATGAATGGAGAGGAGAGATATGATATGTGTCAGGCGTTGGATGATATGAGAGAAGAAAGTAGGAAGCTTGGAGAAGATGAAGGAAAAAAAGTTGGAAAAAGAGCCGGATTAGAAATTGCAATGAAATTAACAAAATTGTTAATAGAAGATGGAAGAGTTGAAGACCTGAAGAAGGCTACAGAAAATAAGAAATACCAGACAAGGCTGTTAAAGGAGTATCAATTAATATAACCCGGAGAGAATCCTCTCCGGGTATCCATTCTCAACTGATATCTTTTTTGTTATATTTTAGAAATGCAATGATAAGAAAAATTACAGCACAGGCAATTCCGACTGCAATCATTTTCCAGTCCAGAGCACATTCCGAGATGATATCGGCACCTTCTGTATAGCCGAAGGGTGTGAAATATTTGAGCCATTTGGCATCTTCGGTAATATTAGCAATAATATTCAGAAAGTACAGCATGGATGCAAGTCCAATGCCGATTCCCAGGCCGCTGCGGTGAAGAAAGGCGGAGATGGAAAAACAGATCGATCCTGCCTCAATCTGCATAATAAAGTAAGCAAGATGGAACAGCATAAATTCTTTCCATGGTATCTCTTCTCCCACCATCTGTGCGGAGAGAACAGAAAGTATAAGGACGATCAGATTTAAAAGAACAATCTGTGTCAACAGGGAAAGATATTTTGTGACAAAAACAGAAGTTCTGCTGATGGGATGTGTCAGCAGGAATTCTGCCGTGTGTTCTTTTTCTTCTTTTGCCAGAGCCAGGATGCCGGTGAAGGCAGCAAAAAAGGCACCTCCCAGACCGAGAATGTTTCCACATTCTACACCATAGAATCCCATGAATTCTCCAAAGTTCAGACGGTCCATTCCGAAAGCCTGTGAAAAACTTCCCATGGAAGCAAATATATCACTGACACTGTCCATTTCACCTTTCATTTCCGGAAACAGAAAAATGCAGATCACCATCAAAAATGCAATGGATGCTGTCCAGACAAGCAGAGAGATTCGGCTTAATTTTAATTCGTGCTTACAAAGAGTCATGACAGATTTCCCCCTTTCTCATAATAGTGCAGGAAAATTTCTTCCAGATCAGGATCCGCAATATTAACATCGGTCAGATTAGTCCGGGAAAGAATCTGAAGTAAAGCGGAGATTTCTCCCTGATAAAGGAAGCTGAAACCGTCTGAGATTGTCTGCAGATTGCGGATATTCGGTATGCCCGGAAGAGAAGTAATCCCATGTACCGTGATATGTTTGGTGTTGGTCTGCGTCAGATTTTCCACACGGTCACAGGCAATGATCTGTCCTTCACGGATGATAGCTGCCCGGTTACAGTTTCTTTGAATCTCAGAAAGTATGTGAGAAGAAAGAAATATAGTCGCACCGGTTTTATGACGTTTCTTTAACAGAGTAAAAAATTCTTTCTGCATCAGTGGATCCAGACCGCTGGTAGGTTCATCCAGGATGTACAGGCGTGGGTTATGCTGCATAGCACACACGATGGATACTTTTTTCCGATTTCCCAGAGACAATTCATCAATTTTTCTGGAAGTATCCAGCTGCAGTTGTTCACAGAGCTGTGCTGCCTGTTTCCGGCAGTCTTTCTTATGAAGGTCAGCGGAAAGCTTAATAATGTCCCGGACCTTCATTCCCGGATAAAACATAGCTTCCGATGGCATATAGCCGATATCGGCCAGAATCTTTTCTTTGTCCTGTTCAATATCTTTTCCGAAAATACGGGCACTTCCGGATGTTTTTTGTGTCAGCCCTACTAAAGTTCGAATAGTAGTACTTTTCCCGGCACCGTTAGGCCCGATAAAACCAAAGAAATCCCCTTCTTCTACTGAAAGATTCAAATCAATAATTCCACGGGCTTTCCCGTAGTACTTGGTTAAAACACTTGTTTCAATTACATGCAAAATATATCCCTCCCATCATAGCGTGCAATATATGACGTGTTCCATAGAACTGTCAAAAAAGTATATATAAAAGTATACATGATTGACCGAAAATGAGAAGACCCTATGTGCCAAAATATTTAATTTGACAAACAGGCAGGAACTAATTACAATCATGATAACAGTTGTGAAAATTTTGTGTGCTTCGAGGTAAAAGAAAGATATTATGAGTGCAGATACACCTATATGGAAAAAGTACCCTGAACAGGTATTGAAACGATTGCGAAAAGTTTCTGCTATGCGTATTATTCCTGTCGTTTTTGGACTGATTATTTTTGTAGGAGCGTTTCTTTTGACCCTTCCGGTGTCTTCAAGGACAGGAAATTGGACTGATTTTACAGATGCTTTATTTACTGCAACTTCAGCAACTTGTGTGACTGGTTTGATTCGTTTTGACACGTATACGTACTGGAGTACTTTTGGTCAGGTCGTAATTCTTTGTATGATTCAGATTGGCGGTATTGGGTTTATGAGTATTGCCGTAAGTTTTATGGCTCTGACTGGACATAAGATTGGGCTCAGTTCCCGGATGCTGATGCAGAATTCCATCTCAGCACCACAGGTGGGAGGAATGGTGAAGATTACCCGATTCCTCACACTGGGAACTTTTCTGATTGAGGGGATTGGAACGTTGTTGTTGTCGTTTGTATTTGTTCCCCTGTATGGACCGGGGAAAGGTCTGTATTTTTCACTATTCCATTCGGTTTCCGCATTCTGCAATGCCGGATTTGATCTAATGGGAGGAGAGGAAAAGTTTTCTTCCCTGACAACGATGGGAAGTAACTGGTATCTGAATCTGGTGATCATGATGTTGATTATTATCGGCGGTCTGGGATTTTTTGTGTGGAAAGACATGATAGAGACAAGGTTTCATTTTAAGAAAATGAAGCTTCATACGAAACTTGTACTGACGATATCAACATTTCTTGTTTTACTGGGATTTGTGGTTATCTTTCTGTTGGAAATGGGTACACCGGCAACAGAGGGAAAATCCATACCGGTACAGTTGCTGAATG
Source organism: Oliverpabstia sp. (assembly GCA_051879295.1). GTDB lineage: Bacteria > Bacillota > Clostridia > Lachnospirales > Lachnospiraceae > Oliverpabstia. The sequence continues at coordinate 13,146 of JBJELT010000172.1, forward strand.
CCTTTTTTCAATCGGTTACAACCCGAACGGCCGGGTTTAATACGGTGGATCTTACACAGATGACAGAGGGAAGCCGATTTCTTATGATCGGACTGATGCTGATCGGAGGTTCCCCGGGATCAACCGCAGGAGGTATGAAAACAACAACTTTTGCTGTAATTACGATTAGTATCTATTCTGTATACAGACGGAAAAAATCAGAGGAGGCATTTGGCAGACGGATGGATGAGGATATTATGCGATCCGCAGCCTGCGTTCTGATGACTTATCTGCTGCTGAGCAGCGGAACTGCTATTATACTTTCCAAACTGGAAAGTGTTCCGATTCTGACTGCTTTGTTTGAGACAGCGTCAGCGTTGGGAACGGTAGGACTTACTTTGAATCTGACTCCACAGGTAGGTATGTTTTCTAAATTGATGCTGGCACTGCTGATGTATATCGGAAGAGTTGGTTCTGTTACGATTATGATGGGATTTTCGTCACCGCGGAAAATGAGTGCTTCCAAGCTTCCGCTGGAAAAGGTTCAGATTGGATAGAGAGGAATTTATATGAAAAATGTGTTGATTATTGGTCTGGGGCGATTTGGACGTCACATGGCTAAGAAATTTATTGAAGAAGGCAATGATGTTCTGGCAGTAGAAATCAGTGAGGAAAGAGCAGACTCTGCCATTGAGATTGTCCAGAATATTCAAATTGGTGATGCTACGGACGAAAGGTTTATTCAGAGTCTGGGTGTGGACAATTTTGATTTGTGCGTGATTGCAATCGGGGACCGGTTTCAGGTATCTCTGGAAATCACAGTCCTGCTGAAGGATATGGGTGCACCGTATGTAATTGCACGGGCCAGCAGAGATATTCACAAGAAACTGCTGTTGAGAAATGGAGCAGATTATGTGGTCTATGGAGAAAGAGAACTGGCGGAACGTCTGGCAGTGAAGTTCGGTGCTGATAATATTTTTGACTATATTGTCCTTGACTCCGAATATGCTATTTATGAAATTGCGGTTCCGCGCAGCTGGTATGGGAAAAGTATTGTGGAGCTTTCTATCCGGAATAAATATAAAGTAAGCATTCTGGCAACGAAAAAAGATGGGAGAATTTATCCGCTTCCTCATCCGGATCATATATTTTCACCAGATGAAACACTGATGGTGATGGGAAATGAAGAAAGTATTCGCATGATAACCTGACGGGAAGTCTGAGACAGGGAGGTAATTATGGAGATTTTATTAGGGCTGATGATTCCTTTTATCGGAACAGCAGCCGGTGCGGGATGTGTATTTTTTCTGAAAGGTCAATTGAAACCGGTGGTGCAGAAAGCACTTCTGGGATTTGCTTCCGGAGTTATGGTGGCGGCTTCTGTATGGTCCCTGCTGATTCCTGCGATGAACCAGTCAGAACACATGGGCAAACTGGCATTTCTTCCGGTTGCAGTGGGATTTTTACTGGGTATTACATTCCTGCTTGTAATGGACCGGGTTACCCCTCATCTTCATCTGGGAAGTGAGGAGGCAGAGGGACCGAAAACTTCGTTAAAAAAAACAACCATGCTTGTCCTTGCAGTAACACTACATAATATACCTGAGGGAATGGCAGTGGGAGTTGTATTTGCCGGAATGATGGCACAGAATACAGAGATTACTCTGGCATCAGCAATGGCTTTGTCAATCGGAATTGCAATCCAGAATTTTCCGGAAGGAGCTATTATATCACTGCCGCTTCGAAGTGAAGGAACAGGAAAAGGGGAGGCTTTCTTATATGGTGGTATGTCAGGGATTGTGGAGCCGATCGCGGCAGGGATTACGATTCTGCTGTTTCGTTTTATCGAGCCGATTTTGCCATATCTTCTGGCCCTGGCAGCAGGAGCCATGATTTATGTGGTGGTGGAAGAATTGATACCGGAATCCAGTGAAGGAGAACACAGTAATGTGGGAACTATAGGATTTGCGGTGGGGTTTGTACTGATGATGATATTGGATGTGGCATTGGGATAAAAAAGTCAATTTTGACCGAAAAATGAGATAATATAAGTACTGATACAGATAAAATGGTCATGATATAATACAGATATCATGATCATTTTTGTATAAAGGAGTAGTGAAGATGAAGAGAAGAATCAGAACTTTCAGTGGAACAAAAAATCCTGCAGTTTCTGAGAGAGAATTGAAGAATCGTGCAGTTGCCCGTAAAGCAGCAGCAGAGGGTATTGTATTGTTGAAAAATGATGGTGTGCTTCCTCTGGAAAAGGGAAGTAAAGTAGCTCTGTTCGGAAGTGGTGCAGGACAGACAATCAAAGGCGGTACAGGTTCCGGAGATGTCAATGAACGTGAAGTGGTAAGTATTTATCAGGGACTTGTAAATGCAGGATTCGAAGTGACCAGCAGCAGTTGGGTGGAAGATTTCAAAGAGATTTACAGACAGTCCAGAATAGACTGGAAAAACGCTATTTATGCAGAGGCAGAAGGAAAAGATCCCATGCAGTTTTTCCAGATTTATGCATCACATGCTTATGAGATGCCGTCAGGACGTCCGATCATGGCAGAGGATTTCCAGGATGCAAAGACAGGTATCTATGTTGTGAGCCGTATCGCCGGTGAGGCAGCGGATCGTTTTGACAAAGCAGGAGATTATTATCTGACAGAGCATGAAAAAGAAGATCTGAGAATTATTTCTGAGAACTGTGAAGATGTTATCGTTATCCTGAATGTGGGTGGACCGGTTGATATGAAAGAAATTCTGGCCGTGTCTAACGTAAAAGCAATCCTGAATCTGGTACAGCCGGGAATGGAAGGCGGAAACGCACTGGCTGATGTACTGACAGGAGCAGTGAACCCAAGCGGAAAATTGACAGATACCTGGGCAAAGAATTACAGTGATTTCCCGAATGCAGAGACATTCAGTCACAACAACGGTAATATTCAGACTGAAAAATACGAAGAAGGTATCTATGTAGGATACCGCTATTTTGACAGCTTCCAGAAAGATGTGGAATATCCGTTCGGTTACGGACTTTCATACACAGATTTTGCTGTTACAGCGGATGGACTTTGTGCAGATAAAGATTCTGTAAGTTTGAATGTATCAGTGAAAAATACAGGTTCTGTACATGCCGGAAAAGAAGTTGCACAGGTATATGTATCCTGCCCGCAGAGCGGTATGGCAAAAGAATATAGAAGACTGTGTGGTTTTGCCAAGACAAAATTGCTGCAGCCGGGTGAAAGCCAGACTATGACAATTACTGTTCCGTCTAAAATGATGGCTTCCTTTGATGAGAAACAGGCAGCCTGGGTTGTTGAAAAAGGTCAGTACGGTATCTGGGTGGGTAATTCCTCCAGAAATCTGGAACTGGTTGGTGTGCTGCAGGCAGAAGAAACTGCAGTTGTCGAAAAAGTACAGTCTATCTGCCCGCTGCAGGAAGAATTGAATGAGATTGTCCGTCCGGAAGAAGCTGCACTGGCATGGGAGGCTGCATGGCAGAAAGAAGCACAGGAAAAAGGACTGCAGCCTGTAGCTTTTGCACCGCAGGAAGTAAAAACAGAAAAGATTCCTGCCAATGCATTTGATAAGAAAGCAGAAGAACTGGTAGACAAGCTTTCTGATGAAGAATTGATCGCCATGGTAATCGGTGAGGTAAGTAAAGGTCAGGAAAATGCACTGGGAGCAGCCGGAATTATGGTTCCGGGAGCAGCCGGAGAGACCAGTGGAGCACTGGAAGAAAAATGGGATGTACCTGGTATTTCCATGGCAGACGGACCGGCAGGACTTCGTCTGATTAAAAAATACAATGTAAATCCTCAAACCCAGGAAGTATATGGAATGGGACTTCTGGCAGCACTGGAAGGCGGATTCTTCAGTGAAGACAAAGAGTATGAAGGTGCAGATACTTATTATCAGTACTGTACTGCTATTCCGGTAGGAACACTTCTGGCACAGACATGGGATCCTGAACTTCTGGAAGAAGCCGGCAAAGCAGTAGCAGTGGAAATGCAGGAGTTTGGTGTTGCATGGTGGCTGGCACCGGGTATGAACATTCACAGAAATCCTCTTTGCGGAAGAAACTTTGAGTATTATTCCGAGGATCCGCTGGTAAGTGGCGTAATGGCAGCAGCAATCACCCGCGGTGTACAGTCTGTAGAGGGCGTGGGAACTACTATCAAACATTTTGCATGCAACAACCAGGAAGATAACCGTATGGGTTCCAACAGTGTACTTTCTGAGAGAGCACTGCGTGAAATCTATCTGAGAGGATTTGAGATTGCTGTAAAGACTTCTCAGCCGATGGCAATTATGACATCTTATAACCTGATTAACGGTGTTCATGCGGCAAACTGTAAAGATACCTGTACAGAGGCAGCAAGAAATGAGTGGGATTTCCAGGGAATTATTATGACAGACTGGACAACCACCATGCCACAGGGAGGAAGCCTTTCCTGGAAATGCGTGGAGGCCGGAAATGATCTGATCATGCCTGGATATGCCGGAGACAGCGAAAATATCAGAGCGGCACTGGCAGACGGAAGCCTTTCCAGAGAAGATCTGAAATCCTGTGTAAAACGAATGATCAGAGTGATTTATCAGACACTGGGATATGAAGACTGCGCAGCTTACGGTGCACAGTTTGAAGGAATGAAACCTTATATTCAGGTGAAATAATAGAAATAGAAATATGGAAAAAGCAGGGAATATCAACTTCCCTGCTTTTTCTGTGCATCGCGAAGCGTGTTGCTAGTATCATCCACGTTAATTAACCGCATGTTTCGCTGGCCTGTTTTCCCGATAGCACAGTCGTAAAAGCCTCAGCGTAGCCCGCTACGCCTGCGTTTTTACGACTGCACTCTCGAAAAAACATTCTCAGCGAAACAGTGCGATAATTAACGTGGATGATACTAGTCACGGAGTGAACTGTAATTATTTGTGGGCAAAGACATTTACACCCCGGTTCTGGTTTGATACAATGAATGCAAGATAATAGTTGTGTCACACAGGATACCAAAGAAGGGGGTATCCGGAAGAGGAGAGTATACATGAAACAGACAGAAAACCCGGTAATCCGGGCAATAGCAGAAATAAAAAAAGCAGTCATAGGAAAAGATGACTGCATCGTAAAAGTAATGACGGCAATCCTTGCAGGCGGTCATATATTGATTGAAGATATTCCCGGTGTGGGAAAAACCACACTTGCACTGGCATTTTCCCGTGCACTGAACCTGAACCAGAACAGGATTCAGTTTACGCCGGATGTGCTGCCGGCAGATGTGACAGGTTTTTCTCTGTATCAGAAAGATACCAACCAGTTTGTCTATCAGCCGGGAGCAGTGATGTGTAATCTGCTTCTTGCAGATGAAATCAACCGGACTTCTCCCAAAACACAGGCTGCACTTCTGGAAGTCATGGAAGAAGGAAAGGTTACCGTAGATCATGTGACAAGAGAATTACCAAAACCATTTGTAGTGATTGCTACGCAGAATCCGGTGGGAAGTGCCGGAACATCCATGCTTCCGGAGTCTCAGCTGGATCGTTTTATGATCTGTATGAGTATGGGATACCCGGATATGGAATATGAACTGCAGATTGTAAAAGGTAAAATTAATATGGATCCGCTGGAACTGGTCAATCCGGTAATGGATGGGGAAGAACTTCTTAAAATCAGGGAACTGGCGGGAAATACATTTATCCATGATGCGGTTTACCGCTATATGGGAAAATTGGTAAATGCAACCAGAAATCATTCATTAATTGAGTTGGGTGTCAGCCCCAGAGGAACCATTGCTCTGGCAAGAATGGTACAGGCACTTGCGTATCTGAGGGGAAGGAAGTATGTACTCCCGGAGGATGTTGAGGATGTATTTCTGGATGTGGTGACTCACCGTGTCCGTATGAATGCCAGAGCGAGAGTCAATCATGTGACGGCGGAAAGTGTATTGAAAGATATTCTGGACGGAACACAGAAACCATCAGTAGTGAGGAAATAAATCATATGAAGGGTAAATTGATCTATTTGTTCCTGTGGCTGGTTACTGTATACCTCGGGATTCTGTATTACAGCAGAGCACTCCTGGGATTGGCGGCACTGGAATTCTTTCTCCCTGTTATTTCCTTTCTCCTTTTGCAAATTGCGGTGAGAAAGATACAGATTCGTCCCTGTCTTCCCATCGGAGTGGCAGAAAAAAATCAGCCGGTACAGGCGGGAATTGAAATTGAGATGAAACACAGGATACCGCTTCCGCGGATACGGGCAGAATTTACTGTCAGAAACCATTTCTATAATCAGACGGAACAGGTAGTGTTGTGGGGAATGGCAGATGGAAGAAAAACAAGAATAACAAAAGAGATATCATCAGAGCACTGCGGTCTTTTGATTCTGGAAATCCAGGAAGTAAGGATTTATGATATTTTCCGGATTTTTTCAAGGAAAAAGAAAGTCAGTGAGAAAGAAACCCTGGCAGTACTGCCGGAATATTACGAGGCTGCGGTATTTCTCCAGGAAAGTACCAGAAATTTTCTGGAAGAAAGTGAAGAATATGATAAAACCAGAGCGGGAGATGATCCATCAGAGGTATTTCAGATACGGGAATATCACGGTGGAGACAGGATGCAGAGTATTCACTGGAAACTGAGTGCACGGACGGATGAACTGATGGTGAAAGAGTACAGTCTTCCCGTGGGTAATCCTGTGGTGGTGTTCTGGGATATGCAGATTGGCAGCAGAGAAACAACAGGATATCTGGATGAATATCTGGAAGCAGGTCTGGCGCTTTCTCAGGGTCTTCTGCAGGCAGGATGTGAACATTATGCTGTCTGGTTTAACAAGAAGCAGAAAGATCTGGAAAGAATCGCAATAACAGAACTGGAAGACATTTATCTTCTGACTGAGAGGATATTTTCTGCCGGCCCCTATGAAGAAGAAATTATCATGGAGGAACTGTACCGGGAAAAATACAGGGGAGAAACCTGGCATACTCAGCTTTTGTTTAATCTGAAAAAAGAACTCTGGAAAAATGGCCAATTGGAAATGGAGTTATCCGGATGTGCCAGAGATGTCCTCACAGAAGGAGTGTGGGTATGAGTAAAAGGGGAATCAAAGAGATTTACAAACTTCTGTTTTTTCGTTGTATCTGTCTTGCTGCCTGCATGATTGGTGCTTTACAGATGGCTGTGGAAAGCTTTGGTCTGGAACTGCATCTGGGAATTGTGGCAGCATTTATCGTGGTGGACTGTCTGTTCCTTGGAATTGGAAAATGTGGCAAAAAAACAGGGAAAATTTTCTGGTACGGATGGAATATTCCGTGGTTTGCAGGAGGTTTGCTGAGGTGGAAAACTGTTCTCAGTGGCTATCTTGTACTGGAAAATGGCGTGCGTGCCAGCCTTGACCATTATTACGGAATAACTTTTGCCAGACGGCAGGTTCCGGTGGAGGGAGAGCAGGGAGAATACTTTCTGATTCTGCTATTTGCACTGATGATTCTTGCTCTGGGTCATCTGGTGGTTCAGAAAGGCCGGACTGCCATGCTGATCTTAATTATGGTTCTTATATTTATCCTGGAACTTCTGTGCGGAAATACCTTTCAGGGATGGGGACTTTATCTCACAGCAGGCAGTATCCTGATACTGACTGCCATGCGCTATTACAAAGGAATCAGAAATAACAGGATTTTATGTAAAACCGGCTGTTGGGCAGCGGGTATGGTACTGTCTCTGACGATTGTCTGTGGACTGGTTCTGGGACCGCTTCTCTATCAGCATGCAGAAAACTGGAATATAGATCTGTATCAGAAAGTACAGCAGATAACGGATCGGGCTGCAGCAGTTATGCAAAGTCAGAATGGGTTGTGGGGAAATCACAATCCTGCCGCAGACGGAAGTCTGAATAATTATCCGGTAGAGCAGGACCAGCAGACCGATCTGATCGTCACCCTGCCGGAAAAACCGGAGTACAGCGTTTATCTGAGAGGATTTGTTGCGGATACTTATGAAGGGGATTACTGGCATCGGTCAGATGACCAGGCATTTTATGATGTGTTCGGAAATGGCGATGCGGCATATCAGGTGCAGAATATTCTGTATCGCTATCTTGCGGGAAAAGCAGAGGAAGAAGCTGGCAGTGTACTGGTGGAACGGATCAATCCGGGAGGCGAATACGGATATGTGCCTTACGGATTTGAAACACCGAACAGTAAAAATCTCTATGGTGACAGTTATTATTCCAGTGCGGAAAAAGAAAATGTGTATACGGGTTATACAAATTGGCGCAGATGGCTGGGTCCGGGAGCGGCACTTTCCGAAGAATCGGAAGTGGAAGCCCGATACAGAGAATATGTTGCAGATCAGTATCTGAAAGTCCCTTCCAAGGGATTACAGCGTCTGAAAGAATACTGTAATCAGAAGGATTATACCACTGTACAGGAAGTCATTGATTTCGTGGCAGAAGACGTGAAAAATGGACGGGAGTACAGTATGGATCTGGAGCCGGTACCGGCTGACGAAGATTTTACTGAGTATTTCTTTTTTGAACAGAAAAAAGGATACTGTATTCATTTTGCCACAACGGCAACTCTGATGCTGCGGCTGATGGGCGTGCCGGCAAGATATGTGACCGGATATGTGGCATCACCGGATGCGTTTGTGGAAAAAGAAAATGGTTATGTGGCAGAAATACCTGACACAAAAGCCCATGCCTGGGTGGAAGTATACCGGGCCGGAAAAGGCTGGATTCCATTGGAAGTAACTCCTGGATATTCTACAGGAATTAACCAGGGCGGAGTGGAAGAATCTGTACAGCAGCCGGTCCAGTCGTCAGAGATTCCGGTACCGGAAACAGGCGAACCGGATACTGTATCAGTGACAGTGTCTCCAGAGCCTTCCGAAACCGAACAGACAGGAGAACCGGGACAAAATACTGACCAGACTCAGACAGAGAACGGGGGAAAAGCTGCAGGAAGCCGGAAGATGCCGGTGATTTTGCTGATCACGGTAGTAACGGCGGCAGTAATAGCTGGTCTGTGGCTGGGAATCCGGGCAAACCGAAGAAGAGTCTTACAGAAGAGACGCCGGATGTTTTTTCAGAAAAACTGTAACAGTGGTATTTGTGAAATCTCCTATGCCTTGTATCAGATGCTGTGTGATGCAGGATTGTGTGAGACAGCAGCGGGTGATCTGAAATTTGCCGGACAGATGGAAGCGAAGCTGGCATGTGCAGAGGAAGGGGAATTTGTCCATTTCATCCGGACTGTGCAGGAAGCTGCTTACAGTCAGGAAAATATTTCTGAAGAAACCAGACAGGAGTGTTATGAATTTTATAAAAAAATCGCTGGCTGGCTGTGGAGAAGTATGTCAGGATATAAAAAAATTATCTGGAAATACATAAAATGTTATGAGATTCCATAAGCTGTATGTGAAGAGCAGATGGACGGCATTTTATGAATGATCTGAAGCAAAGGGCAGTGGCAGTCTGTCTGGCAATCGGGCTGATACCGCTGCTCCTGACTGTTTTTTTATCTGGAAAAGATGCAGTAAAATTAAACAAACAAGAGGATATGGAAGCATATATTCCCATATTGATGTGCAGGGAAACTCCCTGGGATTATGAGAAGGAAATGCTGAAAGCACAGGCTGTTCTGATCAGGAGCAGCCTGTATCTGTATCTGGGAAAGGGGCAGGCGGCGGAAACCGGGATTCAGGAAGCAGTGAACCTGCATCGTCAGCAATGGAGCAGCGAAGCGTATCAGCAGGCCTATAGCAGGATGCAGAAGGCAGCCGCTTCCACCCGGGGGCAGATTATTTCTTATAGGGGTCAGATCTGCCAGGGAGTATTTCATCGGGTCAGTGCGGGAACGACACGATCCGGTGAAGAGGTACTGCCGGATCTGTCCGCAAAATTTTTGAAAAGTGTGGAAAGCCATCAGGATACAGGGGCAGAAGAATACTTGCATGGACATTATTTTACAGAAGAGGAACTGAGAGAGAGGCTGAAAAAATATTACCCTTCCTCCGGTCTGTCGGATGAGTCTTTGGAATTCCAGCTGGAACCGGAACAAAGGGATACTCAGGGATATATTCTGACTGTCCGTGTTGGAAACCAGGAAGTATCCGGTGAAGAATTCCGGGTAAATCTGGGATTGTCTTCCAGTAATTTTGTTATCCAGCATATGGACGGGGAAATCCGTTTCCTCTGTAAAGGTCTGGGGCATGGACTGGGACTTTCTCAGTATGGCGCCAACGAGCTGGCAAAAAAAGGAAAAAACTACCAGCAGATTTTACTTACATATTTTCCTGATGTGACATTAAGAAGTATAGATTTCTCAAATCTGGCAATCCTATGAATGTGAAAGGAACGTGAATGGAACTCCTTGCACAAAATGAGTAGAGATAGTCAGAGGTGAAAGGTATGATGAAAAAAGACAACACACTAAGAATGGCACTTTCCGGTGCACTGATGCTGGCGGTAGTGGCGGCGGGAGTTACCATGTATCGTGAAGAAAGCAGTACGGAAAAATCAAAAGAGGAAATCGCTCAGGAGCAGCAGATGGAAGAAACTGCTGAAAATACGGCAGATGTAACTACAGATCAGGCAGAGGCAAAGAACACCCAGAATCTTTCCGGTGATAATTCTGCGGCAGCAGAGAGTCCTGAGGATACATCATCCCAAAATACAGGGGATGGAACATCTGAAACCCCGGCAGAAAATGAAAATGCCAATTCATCCGGTACACCGGGAGTAACAGAAACCCCGGATGAATCTGCTTCGACAGAGGCAGAAGATACTTCGGAAACGACAGATACATCAGCGGAAGTAGTTCCGACACTGAACTTTAGTGAGGACAGTGTTATGCTCTGGCCGGTCAGCGGAGAAGTTCTGATCGACTACAGTATGGATGCCACCACGTATTTTACTACACTGGATCAGTACAAATATAATGATGCACTGGTACTGCAGTCATCAGTTGGAGAACCGGTGCAGGCGGCCGCCAACGGTAAAGTGACCGCAGTTTTCAACAATGAAGAGACCGGAACCACTCTTACCATGGATCTTGGAAATGGTTATCAGGCAGTGTATGGGCAGCTGAAAGATCTGACGGTCAGTGAAGGTCAGACGATTGCAGCAGGAACTATCCTTGGATATGTAAATGACCCGACAAAGTATTATGTCAAAGAAGGCGCCAATCTGTATTTTGCCATGGAAAAAGACGGACAGGCGATTGACCCCATGATTTATATTGAGACAGTAACCGAATAAACAACAGGAGCATAAGATAAAAAAGAAACAGATTCGGAGAAAACCCGCAATCGAAAATGTATTTTACAGATGGTTTGAAATTTGGTTTTATGGGTGAAGTACCGGAGGTATCGATTGCTTCATATAGCAGGTCTGCGTTAGTTCGCAGACCTTTACATATATTCAGGGAGGAAAAGTTGCTGAAGGTCAGCTTTCATGATACAATCGGGGTATCAAAGACAGAGAGAAGGATACCCTTGAATTATACATATATAGTAAGATGCAGCGATGGAACTTATTATACCGGATGGACCAATGATCTGGAAAAAAGAGTGGAGGCACACAACACAGGAAAAGGTGCAAAATATACCCGCACCCGCTGTCCGGTGACCCTTGCCTATTACGAGACTTTTCAGACGAAACAAGAAGCCATGCGCCGGGAGTGGCAGATTAAGCATCTGACGAGACAGGAAAAAGAAAAACTGATGAGTGAAGAAAAAAGACCGGAAGGTCGGGAGGCAAAAGATGTTGTGGGGAATGATGATTGTATTTGCGATACTGGCAGTGATATTTCTTGCAGGTAAGGGAAGCTTTCTGATTGCGGGATATAATACCGCATCGAAAGAAAAGAAATCCTGTTATGATGAGAAAAAATTGTGCCGTGTAATGGGCGGCTGTATGGGAATCGCAGCTGTCTGTCTGGGGATTATGGCATATTATGAAAAAAATATGACGGATGGAATCATTTTTCTGACGACTAGTATTATTTTTGCAGATATTATTCTTTGCCTAATACTTTGCAATACGGTTTGTGTTAAAAAGGATGAAAATGGGAAAGTTTTGGGGAAATTGATGATGAGCAAAAAAACGTCAGAAGAAAAACGAAAAGCAAAAGCAGGAATGATAGTAATTGTTGTTATTTGTGCGGCTGTGGCAGTTTTTCTGCTGACCGGTGATGTTCATATACAAATCAATGAACAGAAAATGGAAATTCAGGGCTCCTATTGGATAGACAAGGAAATTCTTCTGGAAGATATTATCCATGTAGAGTATCGAGAAACGATGACCGTGGGCAGCCGAACAAATGGAGTGGGAAGCTTTCGGCTCAGAGAAGGAAACTTCCAAAACACAGAATTTGGTAATTACATATTATACTCCTATACTGGATGTAAAGCTTTTGTGGTACTGGAAACAGAGAAAGGGATTGTGGTGGTAAACCAGAAAACAGAGGAAGAAACGAAGGCACTGTACGAAAAGTTAGTGGGAAAGTTTTGATTTATATGGAAAGGGACGGAAACTTCTTACCATTTTTTCAGAAGCAGGCCGTTCCTCCTCAGCTAGCCGCTAACTACGACTAAATTGACGCTCAGGAAAGCCTTCGCGCCAAAGTCTCCGTAAGCGTCGGATCTTCGGACTCACTTTTCCCAATGCTTCTGAAAAAATGGTAAGAAGTTTCCTATTCTATTCCAAAAAAACAAAAAACTATTGTGATTAAAGTTCAACCTACATACTTCTGGGCGCATTTTGTTTCGTTTGGAATTGAACAGGAGAATCTCTGGTATTTTTCAGA
>JBJELT010000173.1:0-25345 GCA_051879295.1 Oliverpabstia sp.
ACGGTACGCACGGTGGTGTGAGAGGACGGCGGCTAATCACCGCCTCCTACTCTATTTTAAGTTTTAACTCCCAAAGTCAGGTATCATAAAATACAACACCATACAACATATACAACAAATATTTTTAAAAAAGTTGACAGGATTTTACACTAAAAAAACCGCTGTTTAAGCGGATTCCAGCGATTTTGTATGAAGTTTTATGAAAGCGTAACTGTCGAAGACCCGGCTGGATTCCGGACGGGTTGACAGCAGGTTCATAATAAATGATGCCGTTTGGGAAGCTTCATGAAACAACCCTGAATTTGTAATATATACTGATTGACTTGAATGTAATGACATGTTATAATTTAGTGAATTTAAAAGGGATATATAATTGCCTATAAATGTAAAAAAATTTTGAGAAACCATGAGAATAATAGTTTTATAGGTGTAAGTTGATCTTATGAGGGAACTGGATTTTTCCGGTTCCCTTTTTAAAAAGTAATTGCAATATTAGAAAAAATCGTAACAGAGATTCCGGTATATCGGTTGACTTGTACAATGGATGAATCGGCTGTTAAATGTCTGGAGGATAAATTAATTGATGGATGAAGAAAAGAAAAAATCAGAGGGTAATAAAGCCGGCTTCGAGTCCCTGGATATTCTTATTTCCCGCTGGAAGGACGGTACATTTTCCGAGATCATTGACGACTGGAAATGGATTTTCAGTTACAGCAGGCGTTATAAAGGTGCCATTATTTTTTACACGATACTTGGTATTTTCAGTACGTCTATGGGGCTGGTCAGCTCTGTGGCCGGCAAATATCTGATTGATATCATCACCGGATATAAAATAGAGAAACTGCCGCTGCTGATCATAATTATGGTGGGAAGTACCCTGTTCAGCCTGATTTTCAGCAGCATTATCAGCAGAATATCTGCGAGGCTGAGTATTTATATCAACAATGATATTCAGGCGGATATTTTTGACAAGATCGTGGATGCGGACTGGATGGAAATAAACAAATATTCCAATGGTGATGTGCTGAACCGCTTTAACGGGGATATCGGGACTGTCAGCGGTAATGCCATCAGCTGGCTTCCCACGATTATTATCGCAATATATAATTTTGTTGCTACATTTCTGGTGATTCTTCATTATGACTGGATGATGGCGGTCCTGGCTTTTGCCAGTGCGCCGTTTATGCTGTTGATGTCACGGGTCATGATAAAAAAACAGCGGGAGTACGGGAAAAAGACTCGGGAGATGAGCAGTAAGCTGATGACGTTTGAGGTGGAGGCATTCTATAACTTTGATACGATCAAATCCTTCGGAATCGCGGATCACTACAGTAAGAAGCTGCGCTGGTGGCAGGAAAAATTCAGGGATGTCAGTCTGGAATACAATCTGTTCTCCATCAAGACGAATATTCTCATGTCCGTGATGGGGTCGCTGGTGCAGTTTGCCGCATTCGGGTACTGTCTGTTCCGCTTGTGGACTCATGATATCACCTATGGAACTATGACATTGTTTTTACAGCAGAGAAATAATCTGGCGGGTGCATTCAGTAATGTGGTTTCCATCATTCCTTCTTTTTTGAACAGCTCCATATCGGCTCATCGGATCCGTGAACTGGTGGAGCTGCCCAAAGAGGTACATATTCCGGAGAGTAATGAACTGGATCAGGTGGCTGCAGATGGGTTTGAGGTACGGATGCGGGATGTGAATTTTTCCTATATAGAAGGAACCCGTGTCATTACAGATTCTTCGTTTCAGGCACGGCCCGGTGAAATCGTGGCTCTGGTGGGACCTTCCGGTGAGGGAAAGACTACGATGATCCGTCTGATTCTTGGACTGATTCATCCGGAGGAGGGACAGACGGTGCTGATCGGTTCCGACGGTCGGGAAGTCGTTATGAATGCGGAGACCCGGCATTTGTTTGCCTATGTGCCGCAGGGAAATACGATTCTTTCCGGTACCATTGCTGAGAATATGAGGATGGTAAAGGAAGACGCCACGGATGAGGAAATTAAAGAAGCACTGCAGATTGCGTGTGCCTGGGATTTTGTGGAAAAGATGCCGGATACCATCAACAGTAATATCGGAGAAAAGGGACGTGGATTTTCGGAAGGACAGGCACAGAGGATTGCGATTGCAAGGGCTGTTCTCCGGGATGCTCCGGTGCTGCTTCTGGATGAGGCTACCTCGGCACTGGATGTGACGACGGAGCGGAAGGTTTTGCGGAATATTGTACAGCAGAGACCAAACAAGACCTGTATCGTCACTACTCATCGTCCCAGTGTTCTGAATCTGTGCCAGCGGGTATATAGAGTTATGGAGACGAAAGTGACAGAGCTGAGTGAGGAAGAATCCAGCAGAATGGCAATGGACTTTTAATACAAAAAGGGATTGGTTTGAATGATAGATATACATGCACATATTCTTCCGGGAGTGGATGATGGTTCCCGGGATATGGAAGAGTCGGTAGAGATGCTTCGGATGGCGGAAAGCAGCGGGGTCCGGTATCTTGCTGCCACCCCCCACTGTAATATTCCGGGGATGTTTGATAATTATCTCAGTGAAGAACTGACAGAACAGTTTCTGGCATTGAAAAGGGTGGCAG
This sequence comes from Oliverpabstia sp., assembly GCA_051879295.1. GTDB lineage: Bacteria > Bacillota > Clostridia > Lachnospirales > Lachnospiraceae > Oliverpabstia. The sequence continues at coordinate 2,604 of JBJELT010000173.1, forward strand.
AACGTTTGAATATTTCTACAACGGTACTCAGCGGAATGGAAGTGTTTGCTACACCGGATCTTCCCTGGCTGCTGAAGAATGAAAAGGTATTTACACTAAATGGAACCCGGTATTTTCTGACGGAATTTTCTTTCGATGAGGATCCGGAATTCTGTGATTATATCCTGCAAGAGTGCAGAAAACTGCAGTATCAGCCGGTGATCGCTCATCCGGAGAGATATGATTCTGTGCAGGATGATCCGGAGATTGCAGAACATTGGGCTGCGCAGGGATATGTGATCCAGCTGAATAAGGGAAGCATCCTGGGAAGGTTTGGTCGGAGTGCAAAGCGCACGGCAGATATTCTGATCCGGAAGAACCTGGTTTCCTGTGTGGCCAGTGACGCCCATTCGGCTTTGCGGAGGACGCCTCATATGGCGGAAATCAAAGAGTATCTGAAAGAAATGTATGGAACAGAGTATGCGCGTATGGTCCTTCTGGAAAATCCCCGGAGGATTCTGACCGGTGAAAAGGTACAGCCGGGGCAGGTTTCTTTCGGAGAAGAAAAGGAGTTTTAGAGGAGTGAGAGTATGAAGAATTTGCGGATTTTGATTATAGTATTTTTCTGTGTGACGGCAGCAGGTTTTGCTGCGTACACGATGAAAGATCTGGCGGTTAAGGATACAGGGGCACCGGTGATTACCTCTGATACGGAAACAATACAGGTAAGTATCACGGCAGACGAAGCGCAGATGTTACAGGGACTGCATGCACAGGATGACAGAGACGGTGATGTGACAGATTCTCTGGTAGTTGTATCACATTCCAAGTTTTTTGAAAAAGGAAAAGTTCGCGTGAACTATGCTGCCTTTGATAAAAAAGGCAATGTGGGTACATATACAAGGGTTCTGGAGTATACAGACTACACCTCACCTCGATTTTCTATTAATTCCCCTCTGCGGTATGAGGAAGATGAGGGAAATCTGCAGCTTCTCAGTAAAGTGAAAGCAGAAGATTGCCTGGATGGTGATATCAGCGGTCTGATCAAGCTGAAGTACGATGAGGGTTCTTATGTGAATATAGATGAGGAGGGAAGAGCCGGGGTAACTTTTCAGGTGACTAACTCCTTTGGAGATACGGTACAGCTTCCGGTCAAACTGGAGTTTCTTGATGAAGAGAACTGGCGGCTTCCCTATCCGACACTTTCGGAATATCTGGTGTATACACCGGTGAATACTCAGGTAGATTATACGGAATACCTGACCGGTGTATATGACGGCGGCTCGGAAATTTTATTTGAAGATACACAGACAGAGGAAGATTATAGATATTTTCGGGAAGATGTATCGGTAGATCCGCAGGTGGATTACAGTACGCCGGGTGTTTATCCGGTGATATATACACTGACTTCTTCTGATGAAGAGGAAGAAACGGAAATACTCGGAAGTGTCACGATGTATGTGGCAGTGCAGGCGCAGTAAGACCGGAAGGGCTGCGAAAATGGAAAATAAGAGGAGGATGACATGCAGGAAAATAACAGGGAACAGTCTTCCATAAACATAGAAAAAATTAATTATTACAGTATATTCAGAGATGTGCTGCGTAACTGGTGGGTGATACTGCTTGGAGCGATAGCGGCAGCCATGATCGGTCATATTGTGGCCAATGAACAGTATTATACCACGTACACGACTAGTGCTACATTTGTTGTTTCTTCCCGGGGGAGTGATAATAATGTGTATAACAATCTTTCATCGGCACAGACGTTGGCAACAACGTTTTCCAATGTATTGAACAGCAGCATTGTAAAAAAGAAGGTCTGTGAAGATCTGGGACTTTCGACCTTCAGTGCACAGGCCAGTGCGGAAGTCATATCTGAGACAAATCTTCTGGTTCTGACAGTTACGGCAGACACCCCGGAGATGGCATACAGAATCATACGCTCTATTATGGAAAATTATACAACCGTTTCATCGGCAGTTCTGGGAAATGCTATGATGGAGGTGCTTCAGGAACCGCCGATTCCACAGTCACCGGATACCAGTCTGGGTACAAGGCAGATGGAAAAGAAAGGTTTTCTGTGGGGAATGATTCTGTGCACGGCAATGTTTGCTATATTGTCTTTTTTGAATGATACCATTAAATCTGACAGAGATCTGGCAGATAAACTGGATGCCAAACCGCTGGGAACCATATATTTTGAAAAAAAATACAAAACATTGTTTTCCCGGATCCGTCACAAAAAGACAAGTATTCTCGTCACCAATCCCACTGCCAGCTTCTGGTTTACAGAGAGTTATAAAAAGATTGCTGCCAAGCTGACGTATATGGCTGCCGAGACTGACGGAAAGGTCATTGTGGTCACCAGTATTGCTGAAAATGAAGGAAAATCAACTGTGGCAGCGAATCTGGCACTGACATTGGCGAAAAATCCGGCAAAAGTTCTTCTGATCGACTGCGATCTGCGCCGCCCGTCTCAGCATCTGATATTTGATAAAAAGGTGGATAAAGAGAAGACCCTGCCTAATCTTCTGAATCATGAATGTACATTGAAAGAGGTGTTCCAGTACGACAAGGAGAGAGGGATATATACACTTTTTACCGGAAAATCCTATGCCAATTCTACGGAAATTATTTCATCAGAAGAGATGCGTAATGTTTTGAAAGTATTTCGAAAAGCTTTTGATTATATCATACTGGATTCTCCGCCCATGTCTTTGATGGCTGATGCGGAAGCTCTGGCAGATCAGGCAGACATGAGTGTTCTGGTAGTAAGATACAGCATGGTGCAGGCTCAGGATATCAATGATGCTATTGATGCACTTTCCAACTGTAACTCCCGGATGGCCGGATGTATTTTGAATCAGGCAAGAACCATGCAGGATCTGCTGCCGGGAAAAGGAGGATATGGGTATGGAAAGTACAGATATGGATATGGCAAGTATGGAAAATATGGCAAAACGGAGTGATAGGTGATGAGTGAAGAAAGATTACAGAATACCAGGGAATCTGCTGAAATAGAAAAAATTGATCTGAATGTGTTTCTGGAACAGTTGATGCATGGACTAAAACGGTTATGGTGGCTGGTTATTTTATTGACTGTCCTGGGGGCTGCTGCGTCCTATTTTCGGGTATCTACCACATATGTGCCCCGCTATGAGGCTGAGGCTACTCTGACAATAACAACAGCCAAATCAGATGGTCTGATGAGTGGGGGGAATTATACCGATGTTGTTACGGCACAGCAGATGGGAAAAGTATTTCCGTATATTCTGACCAGTGGGGTTTTGTCAGACCTGGTGGCACAGGATCTGGGGATGGACTATGTGCCGGGACAGATTTCTGTGCAGGCTGTAGAGGGAACCAATCTGGTGACTATCCGTGTGACGGCATCCGATGGACAGACAGCCTATGATGTACTTCAGTCCGTTCTTAAGAATTATCCGGAAGTGGCACAGTTCGTAGTGGGGCAGACAGAGATGAATCTTCTGGATGAAAGCGGTGTACCTTCTGACAGCGGAAACACAAGTGTTACCTGGGGATCCATGAAGAAAGGGGCAGCGGCAGGATTTGCAGCTGGAATGGTTGTACTCCTGATTTATGTGGCAGCCCGCCGTACCATAAGGCACCCCGGAGATTTTAAAACCCTTTTTAATATTCCCTGTCTTGGAGTAATTCCTGTCTTCCGGGTGAAAAAGAGAAGGAAGAAGAAAGTACAGAAATCGGTAAATATTCTGGACAGCCGTCTGTCTCAGGAATATCTTGAGGCACTTCGTGCAGTGCGTACCAGAGTGGAACGTCGGATGGAAAATGAACATAAAAAGACACTGATGATTACCAGTTCTATTCCCGGTGAAGGTAAATCGACAGTTGCCGTCAATCTGGCCATATCTTTTGCACAAAAAGGGAAAAAGGTAATACTTGTGGACTGTGATCTGAGAAATCCTTCAGTGCAGGATCATATGAATATACCGGGAGTATATCCGGGAATTGTAAATGTTCTGAATGGAAAGGAAGAATTGGAGGACGCATTATATACTGTGGAAGAAGGCGGCATAGATCTGAAAGTATTGTGCGGATTCCACAGACCTGCACAAAATGTGGAAATACTGGGGAGTCCGGAGATGAAGAATTTGCTTGACAAATTGGAGGAAATGGCGGATATTGTAGTGTTAGATACATCTCCTTCTGCAGTTTTGGTGGATGCACTTGTTCTTGCGCGTCATGTCCCGATGGCATTGTATGTGGTCAAATATGATTATGCCAAGGTGCGGTATGTTCTGGAAGGTATTGAAGAATTAGCGGATACCGGAGTGGATGTTCTCGGCTGTGTACTCAATGAAGGAAAGTATGGTACGGTACAGACAGGATACAGCGGATATGGAAGGTACAGCAGATACCGTTATGGGTATTCCCGATATTATGGAAGTGACAAAAAGAGGAAATAAAAAGAACAGTATAAGATAGCGAGGAGAAAAGATGTCTGATAAGACTGATATTATGGAACTGGAACTTCAGGAATTACTGCAGGAACTTGGGAATGAGCCGGAGGATGAAGATTCAGAAGAGGAGATTGTGCTGGAACTGCAGGAGTCCGCGGATGGCCTGGAGGAAGAGATTCCGGAGGTGGAGGAAGAAACGCTGGATCTGGAAGAGATTCCGGAACTGGAGGAAGAAACGCTGGATCTGGAAGAAGTTCCGGAGTTGAAGTCTGATTCACCGGAGGTTATTAAGAAAAAAAATAAAAAAAAGAAAAAGAAGCGTAGAAATATGCCATTTGGCCTGAAAGTATTTTTTACGGTAATTATGGGGATTCTGATGGTACTGGTTATATTGACAGCAATCGTCATCGGAATGTATGTCAGCGGAAAGCAGCAGATGACAGATTTAGGAAGTGGAGAACTCCGTTTACCTGAGAATGTACAGGCCGTATCGGAACATCAGGGCAGGAAGATTACTTATGAGGGACAGACCTACAGGATACAGCAGGATGCTTCTCATGTACTTTTTATCGGTAAGAATGCAGATGGTGCATACTCGATGGTTCTGATGAATTTTAACAGCAGCACCGGAAAGATATCGGCAATGCCGATACCCAGAGATCTTTTAAACATGGATTTTAGCTCTGCAATGTATTATACTGATATGCAGGACGCAGTTTCCCAGTTCCTGTACGGACTGCCTGTTCACGCCTATATGGTGATAGATATGCAGAACGCAGCGGAAAAGATGGATCAGATTTTGAGTAAAACAGCTTCTGATAAGGGATGTATGGATTTGCTGATAGATTTTGTGCAGCAGACAGTGAACGAAGCTGACAATGATGTAACAAGTATCTGGAAAACCATAGGAGACATGCAGGACGTGGTCCGCTGGAATATGGATATGAAAGAATTGTGTTATCTGTATGTTACCGCAGTTGAGTGTGACAGCAGCCGGATAATGGCGGCTCAGGTAAGGGATTCTGAAGATGTACTTCCTGCGATTCTGAAAACATTTTACAGTGCTTCATAGATAAAGACGGGAGGAGATTATGAAGAAGAAAAAGGCAGTAAAAGTCTGGATAATTATCCTGGCTATTGTAATTATTATTTCTGCTGTTATTGGCGGCGGATTTGCTTTTCTGAATGCGAAGCTTAATAAAATCGGCCGTGTGGACAGCAAACCGGAGGTAGTTGTTGATCCGTCCATGGAAACATTTGAGACAGAAGAAGGTCTGACGGATACGATGGATGCTGCTGATGTTGTCTGGAACAATGCAGATATCAAGATACTGCAGTCGGATGAGATTTATAATATTCTTCTGATCGGTCAGGACCGTCGTCCGGGACAGGGACGTCAGCGTTCAGATTCCATGATTATCTGTACGCTGAATACAAAAACCAACAAGATTATCCTTACCTCCGTCATGCGTGATATGTATGTACCAATACCTGGTTACAGTGATAACAGAATCAATGCAGCCTACCAGTTCGGCGGAATGGAATTGCTGGATAAGGTTATGGAGAACTGTCTTGGTGTCCATATTGATGGCAATGTAGAAGTTGATTTTGACGGATTTATCAATTCATTGGCAGAAGTCGGTAATATTTACATTGAGCTGAATGAGGCAGAGGCAAACTATCTGAATAAAAATAATAACTGGAGTCTGGTGGCCGGAGGAAATAATCTTACGCCGGAACAGGCACTTGCCTATGCACGAACCCGTTATGTCGGACATTCTGACTGGGAGCGTACAGACCGCCAGAGAAAAGTCATCATGGCAGCATTCGATAACGTCAAAGATATGAGTATTCCGCAGCTGATTGCACTGTCAGATAAGATACTTCCGAACGTTACGACTGACATGGATAACTCAGATATTCTCAATTACATTTATCTGGTGGCAGTCAATAAAATGACAACCATCGAAAGCCATCGGCTGCCGGAAGAAGGAACCTATACCTGCGAGACACTGCGAAAAGGAATGGAAGTACTGATGCCGGATCTGAAGGCCAATGCAGAGTATTTGAAACAATATATTGAAGAATAAGGGTGATCAGGGACGAGCTTATAGACTTAAAGAGATTATATTGTATTCCATGTGGATTACAAACAGAACGCACTGGGAACATATTCCTGTGGACAGTGGCAGCTGGAAAAATACCGTGCAAAAAACGAACCATTCACTGTAGAATTCCGGCTGACACCGTTCAATAAAAAAGAGATGGAAGATAAATATATCGCACACGAGAGAATACGACTATAGATTATTTTGCTTTCTGCGGCAGCTGTGCCAGTATGATGGCGATGAACATCAGTACACATCCAGCCAGTTCCCGTATGGTGAGTGCCTGATGGAGGATGATCCATCCTGCCAGTACAGAGATGCAGGATTCCATGCTGAGAATCAGGGAGGCAACTGTCGGGTTCATGTTTTTCTGTCCGATGATCTGCAGGGTATATGCCACTCCGCAGGAGAGCACGCCGGCATACAGGATCGGTGCCCAGGCCAGTAAAATATTATGAATCTGCGGTGATTCGAAAAGGAAGGCCGGCACCGCACAGATGACGGCGGTTACAAAAAACTGGATACATGACATTTTTACTCCGTCTACCAGGGGCGAAAAATGGTCGATGACCAGGATATGAAGGGAAAATAACAGGGAGCAGATAAACACATAAAAGTCTCCCTTTCCGATTGCAAATCCATCGGTGATGCAGAGCAGATACAGCCCAATCAGAGCTAGTACGACAGCAAGCCAGATGGTTGAACGGCACTTCTTTTTGAAAAATACAAGTCCCAGGATAGGAACAATGATAATATAGCAGGCAGTGATAAATCCGGCTCTTCCCACGGTGGTGTACTTGATTCCTATCTGTTGGAAACTGGTGGCGAAGGCCAGCAGTACACCGCAGCAGATGCCGCCCTTCAGCAGAAGTTTCCGCTCCTGTGATTGATCCTGCTTATTCAGGATTTTTTTCTCCCTGGGGTTAATCTTATCCAGGATCCAGATACAGGGGATCAGGACAAGTCCGCCAAGAAAATTTCTTACCATGTTAAAGGTAAATGGTTCCACATAATCCATTCCTACACTCTGGGCAACAAAAGCGACACCCCAGATAGTAGCTGTGAGAAAAAGAATGATGGAATTTTTCAATTGTACTTTTTGCATAGTTATCCTCTTTCTGTATGTTATATCGAATTAGAAATATAGCTGTCAGTGGGTTCTGACCGGCAAGTAATTCGGATGTTATTATACTACCATGAGATAGGCAAAAAGTAAATTATAAGGTGTCAAATACAAATTGACTGTCCGGTAATACAAGCGGTACAATAACGGTAGCAAAAGATTCAGGTGGATTGCAAGGCACACCTGAAAAGGGAGGTTTGTTGTAATGAGAAAGATTTTGAATGGAAATCAGATGGTCCTGGGAACCTGTTATTATCCGGAACACTGGCCGGAGCATCTGTGGGAAGAGGATCTGCGGCGGATGCTTGCCTGTGGAATAAAGGTAATTCGTATTGCGGAATTTGCGTGGAGCAAGATTGAGCCGAAAGAAGGGGAGTTTACGTATGCATTTTTTGATCAGTTTCTGGAACTGGCAGAGAAAGTGGGCATGCAGGTGATTTTCTGTACCCCGACGGCGACTCCTCCGGCATGGCTGACAGAAAAATACCCGGAGGTTCTGAATGCTAATATCGATGGTGTTTTATATCGTCATGGGGCCAGAAGACATTATAATTATAACTCTCCCATATACAGGGAAAAGACACGGATTATTGTGGAAAAGTCAGCATCTCATTATGCATCTCATCCGTCAGTGATCGGATGGCAGATTGATAATGAGATCAACTGTGAAAAAAATGTATTCTACTCGGAAAGCGATTCTGTGGCATTTCGTGTATTTCTCCGGGAAAAATACGGAACACTGGAAGAACTGAACAGAGCCTGGGGAACGAACTTCTGGAATCAGACGTATACGGACTGGGAAGAGATTCATGTGCCGAGAACTACCTACAGTGACAGCACCAACCCCCATGAAGTGCTGGATTATACCAGATTCATTTCAGCCAGTGCCAGAGGATATGTAAAGTTACAGAGTGACATTGTGCGGAAATACATAAAGCCGGGAGATTTTATTACTACAAATGGTCTGTTTGGTAATCTGGACAATCACAAAATGCGGGAGGAAAGTCTGGACTTTATGACATACGATTCCTATCCGAACTTTGCCTATACAAAAGAAGATTACGAGAAATTTTCTCAAACCATGCAGGACAGGATGTGGAGCAGAAATCTGATGGAGGTTCGTTCTGTATCTCCTGTTTTCGGAATTATGGAGCAGCAGTCCGGTGCCAACGGATGGAACACACGGATGGCGGCGCCCACACCAAAGCCGGGTCAGATGACTCTTTGGACGATGCAGAGTGTGGCTCATGGGGCGGATTTTGTCAGCTATTTCCGCTGGAGAACCTGTACTATGGGTACGGAGATTTACTGGCATGGAATTCTGGATTATTCCGGAAGAGACAACCGCCGGCTTCAGGAAGTGAAGGGTATCTACAAGAAGTTCCAGTCCATTCAGCAGATAGCCGGTTCCCGATATCAGGCTCAGGTGGCTGTTCTGAAAGATTATGATAATATCTGGGATGCACAGCTGGATGTATGGCATCAGGATGTGGAAAAAGTCAGCCAGCAGTCTTTATTTATTGCAGCACAAAAGAGTCATACACCGATGGATTATGTGTATATGGATGATGAAAAAACAAGTGCCGCCCTGTCTGATTATGCCGTGGTATTTTATCCTCATCCGACCATTCTTTCACAGAGTCGTGTGCGGATGCTGGAAGAATATGTGGCGCAGGGAGGTACACTGGTACTGGGCTGCAGAAGTGGATATAAAGATATGACTGGTCAGTGTGTGATGGACAGATTGCCCGGCCTGCTGCAGAACCTGACTGCTGTTGATATTCCGGAATATACACGTACCTGTCCGGGCGATGAACCGGTACTGATTCGATGGGAAGATGATCTGCTGAAAGCAGAAGTGTTTACCGACCAGCTTGTGTCACAAAGTGGAAGAGAAAAAACCACACGAATACTCGGGACATATGAAAATTGTTATTTTGCCGGAACCCCCGCATTGGTATCCAATAGCTATGGCGAAGGAAGGGTTTACTATTACGGTTCTGTATTTACAGAACAGGCTGCAGAGACATTCCTGAGGAAACTGGGAGTGAAGACACCATATAAGGAATTATTGGAACTTCCGGAAGGCTGTGAACTGGCTGTGAGAGAAAAAGAAGGAAAACAGTATTTCTTTGTGCTGAATTATAAGAAAGAACCTGTACAGATCCATGTCTGCCGCAGAATGAAGAATCTGTATGACGGGACAGAGCTGCAGGGATGGCTGCAGCTGGAACCATACGGAACGCTGGTTCTGGAAAACAACAGAGATCATTGATAGAATACAGAGAAATACGATATTATTTTCCGCTGATTCATGTTACAGTAAGGTTATCAGAAGCGTATAGGGAGGAAAGAAATGAATAAATTATTATATGGTGTTGCCTATTATGATGAATATATGCCTTATGATCGTCTGGATCAGGATGTGGAAATGATGAAGGCTGCCGGAATTAATCTGGTTCGAATTGCGGAGTCTACGTGGAGTACCTGCGAGCCACAGGAAGGCGTGTTTGATTTCAGTCATGTGACCCGTGTGCTGGATGCTATGGAAAATGCGGGAATTTCCGTCATTATCGGTACGCCCACGTATGCGATTCCCACCTGGATGGTCAAATCACATCCGGATGTACTGGCGACAACGATCAATGGAAGAGGTATTTACGGAGCCAGACAGATTATGGATATTACCCATCCGGTATATCGTTATTATGGCGAGCGCGTGATCAGAAAACTGATGGAAGTGTCTGCACACAGAAAATGTGTTATCGGTTTCCAGCTGGATAATGAGACAAAATATTATGATACTGCCGGAAAAAATGTGCAGGAACAGTTTGTGAAGTATCTGAGGGAAAAATTCCGTGATGATCTGGATGCAATGAACGCAGAGTTTGGTCTGGATTACTGGAGCAACCGTATCAATGCCTGGGAGGATTTTCCGGATGTCAGGGGAACCATCAATGGCAGTCTGGGTGCAGAGTTTGAAAAGTTCCAGAGGACTCTGGTAGATGAATACCTGGAATGGCAGGCCAGAATCGTACGAGAGTATGCAAGAGAAGATCAGTTCATTACCCATAACTTTGATTTTGACTGGAGAGGATATTCCTTTGGTGTGCAGCCGAAAGTAAACCACTATCATGCGGCAAATGCCCTGACAGTGGCCGGTGTGGATATTTATCATCCGACGCAGGATGAACTGACCGGTGCGGAGATTTCCTTTGGAGGTGACAGCACTCGTTCTTTGAAAAATAACAATTATTTTGTGCTTGAGACAGAGGCTCAGGGCTTCCCGTGCTGGGTTCCTTATGATGGTCAGCTTCGTCTGCAGGCATACAGCCATCTGGCCTCCGGAGCCAATATGGTAGAATACTGGCACTGGCATTCCATTCACAATTCCTTCGAAACTTACTGGAAGGGATTGCTGAGTCATGATTTCAAGGAAAATGATACTTACCGGGCGGCAAAAGTGATTGGAAATGAATTTGCTCAGCTGGGCAGTCATCTGGTAAATCTGAAAAAACATAACAAGGTGGCTATGCTGGTAAGTAATGAAGCCCTGACAGCACTGGACTGGTTTACCATCGATGGTTCCGGAAAGTTTGGAAAACTCAAATATAATGATGTGGTGCGTTATGTCTACGATCAGCTTTACAAACTGAATGTAGAATGCGATTTCCTGTGGCCGGAATCTGAGAATCTTGGTGATTATGATCTGTTAGTTGTACCGGCATTATATGCGGCATCTGAAGATCTGCTGCAGAGAATTGACCATTATGTTGCTGAGGGAGGCCATCTGTTTACCACATTTAAGACAGCATTTGCCAATGAAAATCTGAAAGTATACCCGGACTGCCAGCCACACGGCATCGACAAATGCCTTGGCATTTCCTACAGTCATTTTACATTCCCGCATAATGTGAAACTGACTTCGGATGTATATTCCAGTCAGGAAAATGAAGTGATAAACTTTATGGAACTGGTAAATACAGATACGGCTCAGGTACTGGCATCTTATGACCATTATAACTGGAAACGGTATGCGGCAGTCACCAGAAATCAGTATGGAAAAGGTACTGCCACCTATCTGGGATGCTGGACTAGTGATAAAATGCTGAGAGAAATTCTCACAGATGTGATTAAAGAAGCAGGACTTTGGGGAACAGAACAGGAAGTTGCATTCCCGGTTATCATCAAAAAAGGTACAAATGATCTGGGGAAAGAGGTAGTTTATTATCTGAACTACTCACCGGAATCTCAGAAAGTGACATATAAAGGGAAAGATGGTGTGGAACTTTTCAGCGGAGAGACTGTGACAGAGAACACGATGATTACGATTGAACCGTGGAATCTGAAAATTGTAGAACGATAATAATCGTTACAGTTCAGGTATCCACTATCCCGCACCGAATTACCCCTGGTAGGCTCAAATGATTGTTACTGTGGCTTTCATCCTGCCTTTTTGCCTTTTGGTAGGCTCTATTGATTAATTTTCAGTTTTTCCTCCTACCTTTTTTCTTTTTCGATAGGCTGTAATGGTCAATATTATTATTTCTAGCCTATATTTTTTTGATTTTTATAGGATATGTAGTTTGTTTCTGAATTTTGTAGCCTACTTTTTTCTGATTTTAGCAGGCCCTGTGAGTTGTTTCCGGGATTCTCAGCCTACGTTACTCCTTATTTGGTAGGCTCTGATTGTTGTTATTTTAATTTTTGGCCTACCCAAAGTTCAGAAAGAACCGTTCATTTGGATAGGCTTATTGTCATTTATCATGGATATTAGCCTACCGTGAAGAGTGACTATGGACCCGTCGCCTGGTTACTCCTTATTTTTGAACATGCCCGGAAGATTGCTTTCGGTATTCTCTCGGGGACAAGCCTGTACTTTTCCTGAAAATTTGGGAAAAGTAATTTTGTGAGGAGAATCCGGCTGCTTCGGCAATCTGAGTGATGGAGTAATCGGTAGTTTCCAGCAGCTGTTTACTGTGTTCCACCCTTTTTTGGAGCAGGTAACTAATAGGGGCAATTCCGTAGGCGGCAGAGAACTGATGGGAAAAATAGAACTTATCCCAGTGTGTGATTGCTGCCAGAGAATCCAGTGTTACAGGTTCGCAAAAATGTTTATCCATATATAGTTTGGCTTTTTCGCATTCATACGGTATCTGGCTGGGGGCAGATACCGTAAAATTCTGTCCGGTAAACCGCTGCACCTGCAGCAGCAGAATTGACAGATAATGCTGACAGATTTCCTGATAAAATGGTCGATGCTTTTGAAGTTCTTCCAGAATAATATGCAAAAGAGATAGTATTTCATCATAGCGGGTATTCAGAGAAAAAATCTGGAAGGAGCCAATATCCTGGGCCTGGTCGAAATGAAGCCGCAGATAATCGATTCCCAGGACAATATAATGCATGTTATGTGTTTCGGAAGATCGTTCTGTGTGGCGTACTTTTGGGTTGACCAGTATCATTTGGTTTTTAGAAATGGGATATGCTTTTTCCTCTGTACAAAACCATCCTTCCCCATCAGTTACATAAAAAAGCTCCGTACATTCATGGGAATGGAGAATACTGTTCCAATCTTTTCCGAAAGAGGAAGAAGAGACATACCGAAGCTGCTGTTTGTCTGAATGATCCGTGGAAAGATCGGTAAAGGAATATGTCAGATTGGCCATAAAATTTCTCCTGTATGTAATAGCGAAATCGGGTGCGATTTAACTGTGAAGGTACTCAACAGTTATATAAAAACAGTATATAGCAATAGGGTAGTATTTTCAAGAATTATACCGCAAGATATATAATATTCTAGGCAAAAGACAGATAGATTTTTCTCCCGGATGTTTATATAATAATAGCAGAAACACGAGGTGCGGAGAAATCCGCAAATATAATGTTTATCAAATGGGTGATGTCTCCCGCCTTTGTAGGCGGTGGGCAAAGTGCATGAACATGCAGAAAGGGAGAAGTGTATGAGCGAAGTATGTACAAGAGGAAGAGTGACAATTCCGACAGATGTGGATGTTGTGCCGGAGACACTGGAACTGGTAAAACGTTGGGGGGCAGATGCCATCCGTGACTGTGATGGTACAGATTATCCGGAAGAGTTGAAGAAGGTGGATGCGAAAGTTTATGCCACCTATTACACAACAAGAAAAGATAATGCGTGGGCAAAGGCCAATCCTGATGAGATTCAGCAGATGTATATCATGACATCTTTTCATACTGCTACGTGCGGGGAATTGTCGATTCATCTGATGGATCACCTTTATCCGGATATGCTGAAGGTGAATTCCCATGATGATATTAAGAGATGGTGGGAAGTCATTGATCGTACTACAGGAAATGTGGTTCCTGTTACGGAGTGGACATACAGCGAGGAAACCGGAGATGTGACCATCAAACCGGCAAAGGCTTTTCATGATTATACCGTAAGTTTTCTGGCGTATATTATGTGGGATCCGGTACATATGTACAATGCGGTGACCAATGACTGGCAGGGTGTAGAGAAACAGATTACATTTGATGTGCGGCAGCCGAAAACCAAGGAGTTTTCCAAGAAACGTCTGAGAAAGTTCCTGGAAGATCATCCTTATGTGAATGTGGTTCGTTTTACAACATTTTTCCATCAGTTCACACTGATTTTTGATGAACTGGCAAGAGAAAAGTATGTAGACTGGTATGGATATTCCGCTTCCGTAAGCCCGTATATTCTGGAACAGTTTGAGCAGGAAGTGGGATACAGATTCCGTCCGGAATTCATCATTGACCAGGGTTACATGAATAATATGTACCGGATTCCTTCCAAAGAATTTATGGATTTCACGGCATTCCAGAGAAGAGAAGTAACCAAACTGGCAAAAGAATTTGTGGACATTGTTCATGAATACGGAAAAGAAGCTATGATGTTCCTGGGAGACCACTGGATCGGAATGGAACCGTTTATGGATGAGTTCAAATCCGTGGGACTGGATGCGGTAGTAGGTTCTGTGGGAAATGGAGCTACCCTGCGTCTGATCAGTGATATTCCCGGCGTAAAATACACAGAAGGCCGTTTCCTGCCTTATTTCTTCCCGGACACATTCTATGAGGGCGGAGATCCGGTGAAAGAAGCGAAAGTAAACTGGGTAACTGCCCGCCGTGCAATTTTGAGAAAGCCTATTGACCGGATCGGATACGGCGGATACCTGAAGCTGGCCGTACAGTTCCCGGAATTTATTGACTATGTGGAAAGTGTATGTCAGGAATTCCGTACTCTGTATGAAAATATCAAAGGAACTACTCCATACTGCGTGAAAACCGTTGCTGTTTTGAACTGCTGGGGTAAAATGCGTGCCTGGGGCAATCACATGGTTCACCATGCAATTTATCATAAACAGAACTACTCCTATGCCGGCATTATGGAAGCACTGAGCGGAGCTCCGTTTGATGTAAGATTTATTACATTTGATGACATCCGTAAGAATCCGGAAATGCTGAAAGAGATTGATGTAATCCTGAATGTGGGTGATGCAGATACTGCTTATACCGGCGGCGAAAACTGGACGGATGAAACCATTGTATCTGCCATTAATGAATTTGTATACAACGGCGGCGGATTTATCGGAATTGGTGAGCCGACAGCACATCAGTGGCAGGGCAAATTCATCCAGCTTCGCAATGTGCTCGGTGTAGAACGTGAAAATGGATTTGATCTGAATAAAGACAAATACAACTGGGAAGAACATGAGCATTTCATCATTGAAGATTGCAAAGGTGATGTAGACTTCGGCGAAGGCAAGAAAAACATCTATGCGATGCCGGAAACTACCATTATCAGACAGGTAGAAAAAGAAGTACAGATGGCAGTCAATGAATTTGGTGACGGACGTGGCGTTTATATCAGCGGACTTCCGTACAGCTTTGAAAACAGCCGTGTACTTTACCGTGCGATCATGTGGGCTTCTCATGATGAAGAGAATTTGCACAAGTGGTTCAGTACCAATTACAATGTAGAAGTACATGCCTATGTGAAAAATGGTAAATACTGCATCGTAAACAACACTTACGAACCGCAGAAAACAACGATTTACAAAGGTGATGGAAGCAGCTTCGAGCTGGAACTGGAAGCAAACGAAATCATCTGGAAAGAAATTTAAAAAAGGGTGTAACACTGCACATTATGCCAAGTTTAGTATCCATAAAACCATATACAAATATTTTGAATCGTTTTACAATTTAAAAAAATAGTAGGAGGATACTAAAATATGATAGCAGAAAGACCGCCAATGGGGTGGAATTCGTGGAATACGTTTGGAAACGATATTTCAGGAGAACTGATTTGCCAGATTGCGGATGTTATGGTAGAACAGGGGTATCAGGAAGCAGGATATGAGTATGTGGTTATTGATGATTGCTGGGCACTAAAGGAAAGGGATGAGAATGGATATCTTGTTCCGGACCCTGAGAAATTTCCCAATGGAATGAAAGCTGTTGCAGATTATGTACACAGCAGGGGACTTAAGTTTGGGATTTATTCTTGCGCCGGAATTCTTACGTGTGCCGGATATCCGTCCAGCTATGATCATGAGTTTCAGGATGCGAAACAGTTTGCAGAATGGGGAGTCGATTATTTAAAATACGATTTTTGTAATTTCCCTAAAAATGCTGACTGTATCAACCGATATCATATTATGAGTATGGCACTGAAAGCCAGTGGAAGAGAAATTCTTTTTGCGGCATGTAATTGGGGTGTTCAGGAATCGTGGAACTGGATGCGATCCATTGGTGCACATATGTATCGGTCTACGGGCGATATTTTCGATAATTTTAAATCTTTTATCAGTATTTTTCAGTCACAGTTAGAACATCTTAGCCAGTCAGGTCCATACTGTTATAATGATTTGGACATGCTGACGGTGGGAATGTATAATCGTGGAAATGTGGCAATCGGAAAATGCTGTACAGACGGGGAATATAGGTTACAGTTTTCACTTTGGTGTCTTGCAGGGGTTCCTCTGATTATTGGGGCAGATATCCGTGACATCAATCCGCAGATGAAAGAACTATTGCAGAATAAAGATCTGATTGCGATTGATCAGGATCCTGAGTGCCGTCCGCCGTTTTTGGTTAGTAAGAGAAGCGTGATGGTAGAAGAAGAGGATAAGGAAAATGCCGTAGAACCTTTAAGAAGAGTGCATGACAAATTATATACATTTATCAAACATCTGACTGCTAATGAATTTGTGATTGCTTACTTTAATTTGTTTGAAGAAGAACGTGAGATAAACTGTATTTTTGCGGATGCCGGGCTCCCATATTCATCCGGATATGGATTTGAGATGAAGGATATTTTTACTGGAGAAGAACTGGGTGTAAAAAAGGATTATCATCTTGTGTCAGTGCCGGGTCATGATTGCCGGTTGTACAGATGTAAACTGGTAAAATGCGATGAATACAGAAAGTAAAGCACAGGGATGTCATTGCAGTAAGTGTAATAAAATAATAACGTTAGATGAGATGGCGATAACCAAAAAATTGATTAATCGCTCAACCACAGTGTATTATTGCGCAATATGTCTTGCGGATGCATTCGAAGTATCTGAAGAAGACATCCGGAAGAAAATTGTATATTTTAAAGAAATGGGATGTACTCTGTTTGTACATAACCAATAGAAAGTTTATGAGCATAAGAAAAGTGCTGTCATACAGGTAAAGCTGTGTGACAGCACTTTTTTCTGGAAGAATGACCTTTTGTTTCGGTCATTCTTCTATTTCATCTGGGCTGGTCTGGAGTAGAAACGGCGTAAACAGTCGGAGAAACAGGGTAGAATTATGGTATGCCACCGCAGCAAATCCAACGAAAAACCAAATAAAAGCAAAGAGAGGAATCAGATCCAGGTTTGCATAAGTGAATATCAGAGGGAAAATATTCATAAATGCAATACGTATAAGGATAAGTATATTTTTACCGGCAAAAAATGCGCTGTATTTTATCAGGCTCTTCAGATTGTTTCTGAAGGCTGCTATGACCGGAAACAAATACATCGCAATAATCGCTACGGCAGCCAGTGAAACCATAGTGATAAGGAATAATATATTGTCGCTAAGACTCTGAGGGTTTTTGAACATATTATAGTTCGTCAGTAAAATAAAACCAATAAGCAGAAAAAGAAGCCAGGATATGGTACCCTGCTTGAGATTATCCCTGAAACCTTTCAGGAAATCCTTCCATCCGCTGGTGTCAGTGCCGCGGATCATCTTCATACAGGCATAATACATTCCGCTCAGGGATGCACCGATGGTAATAATAGGAATACACCCCAATAGAAACAGCAGATTGATACAGACAATATGGAAAAAACTTCCAAGTATTTTTCCGAGCATACTATCATTACTTAAGAAATTCATGATGATATTCCTCCCTTATTTTTTTAATATTCTATCATGCTGCAATTTGCACTGTAAATGGGACCAGGACAGGAAAGCAGATTATGCCATATACGAAGCACATCAGATTATGTCCGGATTGGGCAGTGTTTTGTGCAATTTTTTATTTTAAACACTGTAAGATGCGATGTAATTGGTAAAGTGGATGGAAAAGCAGATTATGCCATATGCAAAGCACATGAAATTATGTTCGAAATGTAAAAGTTGATAGTATAATTTGGATACAAAAAAAGAGCACCATAGAATTGGTGAAGAAAAGGAGGACATTTAAGATGTTCAAAAAAGTTGTAGCAGCCGTTTTGGCGGGAACGATGTGTTTGTCAATGGCAGCATGCGGAAATAACAGCAGCGAAGAGACCAAGAAAAGTTCTGCTGAGGGATTGCAGGTAGCAATCTGGGATGATAATCAGTCGTCAGGACTTTCTGAGATTCTTGCGGATTTTACGGAAGAAACCGGAATTAAAGCAGAGATTCAGGTTATTCCATGGGATTCTTACTGGACGCTGCTGGAAGCAGGTGCAAAAGGTGGGGATCTGCCGGATGTATTCTGGATGCATTCTAATTATAGCCAGAAATTCATGGCAAATAATCTGTTAATGGATCTGACAGACAAAATCGCAGAGAGTGATGTGATTGATCTTGCTAATTATTATGAGGATATTGTGGAATTGTATCAATTAGATGAAAAAACTTATGCAATTCCGAAAGATTATGATACGATCGCCCTCTGGTATAACAAGAAAATGTTTGATGATGCAGGAATCGCATATCCGGATGAGACCTGGACATGGGAGAAATTTGCAGAAGTTGCAAAGCAGCTTACGAAAGAGGACGGAAGTCAGTATGGATTTGCTTCCCCGGCGGCAAATAACCAGGATGGTTATTATAATCTGATCTATGATAATGGTGGTTGCATTGTAAATGAAGACAAAACTGCTTCAGGCTGGGATGATCCGAAAACAATCGAAGCGATGACTTGGTTCTATGATAATGTAGTATCTGTTTCTATGCCTCCACAGGAGACAATGGCAGAAAATACGGCAGACGTACTTCTTCAATCTGGAAAAGTTGCCATGATTATGCAGGGATCCTGGATGGTTGCTGCTCATAATGAAAATGAGTATACAAAAGAAAACTGTGATGTAGCTGTACTGCCCATGGCTGAGGATGGAACAAGAAAATCCATCTGTAATGGACTTGGCTGGGTGGCATCTGCTGGTACAGCCAATACAGATGATGCATGGAAACTCCTGGAGTATCTGGGCAGTAAAGAGGCTCAGGTGAAACAGGCAGAACTTGGTGTAACAATGTCTGCATACATGGGTACATCTGAAGATTGGGTTGGATGTGCACCACAGTTTAATCTTCAGGCATATCTGGATATGACAGATGATATGATTATTCGTCCATATACAAAGAGTACCAAGAATTGGGAAGATTATTCGCAGGAGACAATGGTAAAAGTGTTTACTGGCGAAATTGCAATGGAGGATGCATGTAAGGATATTGCTGCCTACATGAATGAACAGATTGAAGCAGAACAGCAGTAGATTAGGAGGACAAGATATGAAAGGAAAGGCGAAAGTCACCAGTCGGGAACGCAGTGAATTTATCTGGGGATGGCTTTTTATTCTTCCGACGATGATTGGTTTGATTGTGTTGAATATTATTCCGATCTTTCAGACAATATATCAGAGTTTTTTCAAAACAGGAGATTTTGGAATTGGCAATATCTTTGTTGGTGTCCAGAACTATGAAAAATTGTTCGCAGATGCAGATGTATGGCAGGCTTTGATTAACACTTTTAAATATGCAATCGTTGAAGTGCCATTTTCCATCATAATCTCTCTGGTTCTTGCAGTTTTTCTGAACAAAAAGATCGCAGGCAAATCCTTGTATCGGACGATTTTCTTTATGCCTATGGTTGCGGCTCCTGCAGCGGTTGCCATGGTGTGGAGATGGCTGTACAATTCGGACTTTGGGCTGATTAATAATGTATTTCATTTGAACGTGAAATGGATATCAAATCCCAATATTGCAATCTATTCGGTGGCTATTATTGGTATCTGGTCGATTGTAGGATACAACATGGTACTGTTTATTTCTGGCCTTCAGGAGATACCGAAAGATTATTATGAGGCAGCATCTATAGATGGTGCTACAGGGGTAAGGCAATTCTTTTCCGTAACATTGCCGCTTCTGTCTCCTACGATTTTCTTCGTTATAATAACCCGTGTTATCAGTGCACTGCAGATCTTTGACCTTATCTTTATGGTAATGGATAAAAATAATCCTGCATTGCCAAAAACACAATCGTTAGTATATCTGTTTTACAAATATTCATTTACCCAGGGCAATCTGGGGTATGGTTCCACGATCGTGGTCCTTCTGCTGGTAATTATTATGATTATCACAGTATTCCAGATGTTTGCGCAGAAAAAATGGGTATATTACGGTTAAGGAGGACATGATAAGAATGGAAAGTAGAAAAAAAGCAGTCTCAGTCTTAATTCATATGATTTTGATTCTGTTAAGCATAACAATGATTATTCCGTTTTTATGGATGGTTCTTACCGCATTTAAGTCTGTGACAGAATCCACCAGTGTAAACCCGTTTGTGATTTTGCCGACGGTATGGAGAACGGATGCATTTAAAGAAGTGTGGAATAACATGAATTTCCTATTGTTATACAAAAATACTCTCCTCTTAATTGCAGGCCGTGTGATCATGGCATGTTTAACAGCAACTATGGCCGGGTATGCTTTTGCACGGCTGAATTTTAAAGGAAAAAATGTAATGTTTGCGCTGGTTATGTTTCAGATGATGGTTCCGGCACAGATTTTCATTATTCCTCAGTATCTTATGATTTCAGGAATGAAAGCCACAAATACAATTTTTGCTTTGATCTTTCCTGGTTTAGTTACCGCATTTGGAACATTTTTGCTGAGACAGGGATATATGAGCCTCCCCAGGGATTTGGAAGAAGCGGCTCGACTGGATGGATGTAATATAGGGCAGACGTTCCTGTACATAATGATGCCGCTTACCAGATCAAGTATGGTTTCTCTGGGTATCTTCACGGCGGTATTTGCATTTAAAGATCTGATGTGGCCGATGATTGTCAATACAGATAAAAATATGTTGACACTTTCTGCTGCTCTTGCGAAAATGCAGGGACAATACCAGACGAATTTCCCACAGCTTATGGCGGCATCGCTGATTGCATGTCTTCCAATGATTGTTATTTATGTTATTTTTCAGAAACAGTTCATTGAGGGCATTGCTACATCCGGTGGTAAATTATAATTGAAAGAAAAGGTCCCGAAGAAAATTCTGAGGGACCTTTTTGATTATGAGTTTAATTATTCGTTTTCTTTAGGAATGTTCTGATGTGCTTCATTCATGATATGAAGTCGATAATTTTTGGGGCTGAGTTTATAAGTGGCTTTAAATATTTTGGAAAACGTCAGGGGGTTAGAGTAACCCACTTTTTCTGAAATCTCCTGTACAGGGAGGTTGGTTGTTCGAAGAAGCCTGCCAGCCTGCTCCAGACGATAGTTTACCAGATACTGCTGAGGAGAAATTTGAAGCTTTTGTTTGAATATATGAGCCAGGTAGGAACGGGTAATACCGATGTAAGAGGCTATATCGCTAACACTGATATGGGCATAATTATAGTGAATATATTCAACAGCACATTCTACATATACATCCGGCGAATAATCATATGATGGCTGTGGGTTTGTGCTGGAAAGCTGCTGTGTCTGCGTCTCAATGAGTTTGGCTACAATCTGATACATCAGGGCAGTACGGATTAACTCGTTGGAAATCGTTATTTCATGATGATCGAGTATTTGTTCCGTGAGAGCAAGAAATACTTCAGGCTCAATGTAAGTATCTCTCACGGGACATTCTGCGGTAATACCAGCTTTTTCCAAAAGATAAGTCGCTTGCGTACCTGCAAAAGAAACCCAGGTATAATGCCAGGGGTCAGAAGGGTCAGCATAGTAATACGTCTCAATATCTGGTGGAATAACAAAAATTTGACCGCGATGGAGATGGTAGTTCTTTCCGTTGATTTCAAGAGTGCCTTTTCCCTGTAAAATGAAATGCACATGATAATCATCCCTGACCGTCGGGCCATAGAATTTGTCTGGCTCACATCGCTCGATACCACAGACCGTAAGGTATAACTCAGCATCCGCCTTTGGTGGGCTTCCAAGCCAGCGGAATCTAGCAGTAACACGATAATTCTTTTCATTAATCATTAATCCATATTCCTTTCTTTTGTTATATTAAGCACTAAAATTTATGGTAAGTATATGATTGATAAGATGTAATGTCAATGTTTACTGAAGGATTTATCGTTTATAAATCCAAATTAAATTTTAGAGAATATCATTCTTCACAAATAAAACTCAAAGTCAGTTAACATAGCACTGATGCCTATTTGGGTCAACTACAGAACAGGAAAAGAGATGCAATTATGAGAAATAAAAACTATGTCCCTACTATAAAAGATGTGGCACTGGAAGCCGGAGTTGCATCAGGCACCGTTTCCAAAGTAATCAATGGATTACCTGTCAGGGAATCTTATAGAATCCAAAAGGGACAGGTCCCATGACTCGGAACCTGTCCCTTTTTATGGTGCTGTCTTAAGTTTCTTAAGA
>JBJELT010000174.1:0-25249 GCA_051879295.1 Oliverpabstia sp.
CTGCTGTTTTATAGTCAGATACATGCTGTGCTTCCTCCTTTCTTCGAAGATTGAAAACTTAAGTTGTTTACTACATGTATCCATTTTACCAGAACATACGTTCTTTTGTCAAGTTTTTTCGCATCCATCCCCTACCTGCAGAGGAAGGGGTATTCTGCGTTTATTTTGATAAACTTAACACTTTGATTTTAATTCCTAATATATTTCTGATTTCTGCTGTTTGGCTTGTCTGGAATCGTCATCTTGATGAGATTCAATTCAATAGCAGGGTGAAGATAATTTCGTCGGAACCCTTCTCTTGCTTTTAATCCCAACTTTCCCATCAAGGTGCTGCTTGTATAAGGAACATCATACTCCATAACCTCAAGCAACCTTCTGACAGTTTCGGAAAGATACTCGTTTTCTTCATTGATTTGAACAGATATTTCATCCAGTATCTTATCAATCTGAGACAGCATAAACTCGATGAAAATTGTAGATTCTCCAGCAACATGACACTTGGCAATAGCTTCGTAGTATTCATCCTGGAACTTCTCAATCTGGCTTTCGACTGGAATATATTCAAATATCGGTTTCCATTTTGCCAGAATGACAGTATGCCACAGTCTTGCCATTCTGCCATTACCATCTGAAAAGGGATGGATAAATACAAACTCATAGTGGAATACGCTGCTCAAAATCAACGGATGAACATCGCCTTTTATTGACTTCATCCAACAGAATAGTTCCTTCATAATCTTGCGTATTATCTTGCGCATTTTCTTCCTCCATTATACAAATATCTGAAGAAAGTTTCAATACCTTCCAATTCAGGAATATTTCTTACACACATACCTCCGCATGCTGGTATAATCCACATTCACCCCTCAAAACAAATCCAGCATGTTATCCAGATATATTTCCTCTCTGACATGCAGCTGATACTCCGGCTTTGTCATATAATAGAGCAGAAATTCCAGAATCAAAGCACTTCCAAGACTCCGGCCTTCTATTTTGAAATTGGAAAATCCCATTGGCAAGTAGATATTCTGAATATCATTGATGCTGATAAAGCCTGGATTTGTCATTGCTTTAGTAAAACGGTAGCCATGTTCTGCATCGGGAGCAGCACATGGATGATCAGGACAGTCTTCTCCCAGATTTTTACGGCTGACAACTTCGTAACATTGCTTTCTGTCCTTACAGCCAAACCAACAGCATTCATTGCATAGAAATTCTACTTTGTTTCTTTGTGCTTCAGATAGTGTCTCCCATTTGTCAAAAATCTTGTTAAGGCGAAAATCCGGTACGACATAATGAAAATCATCCCGCTCTACTTCACTCAAAAGCTGCTGAAAAACCGTCAGAACTTTGGTAGTAGAGGAAACAAAATAAAATCTTGGATAATTCATTTTCAAATAGTCTAACAGCAGATCCGAATGGACAATGACACCATTTCGGACTTCTTGACTTTCTTCAAACAAGATGCAAAGAGCATTGCATTTTTTATCCAAAAGGTGTTCCTTCCTGAGCAGAGAGTTGCTGAATGTCAACCGGGCTGAAATCCCGTACTCCTTCATTAACGCCAGAACATCTCGCGGATCATGATCACCGAATCCAACACGGCCTCCGCCCCAGATGCAATCTGCCGGAGCACCATAGATAGAACCTATGTCACACCAATCATAAAAGTATTCCCTGTGTTCACGGAATAATGGCAAAAACGCACGATACAGTTCATAAAACTCAAACAAGCCGGGAAGATGGTAGTGCGCTGTGTCTTTTTTTATTTTATCCATATTACCTCACCCTGTTTATCTCTTACCTTTATTTATCCTATTATAATCCATAGTCTTTCACACACCGGACTAAACCTGACAAGACATCACTGAATTCGATTCCATACTGTTTTGCTTTTGTACAATTCATCCACAAGTTGTGTCTGGGCGGCGCATCCAGTACGCAAATGTCTTTGCCTAAAATTTGAGTAAACTTTTTCGTAATTTCATACATAGATTCTGTTGTTTCACTTCCAAAATTGTATACTCCACCCGGCAATGCAATCACCCTTTCCATATTTTCCGCGACTTCTTTCAAATATGTAACCCCTCTATACTGAGAAGAGCTAAACGAAACCGTTTTCTCTGCATGTAAAAGGTTCAATAAATAATTTCCTTTATGTGAATCCATATCATACATCCACTCAGCTCTTAGCATTACTGCTGATGGAAGTATGTTCAAAACTCTTTGTTCCATCTCTAATTTATGTTTTGCATAAGTATTTCCAGGGTTCGCATCATTTTCTGAATAAGGACCCTTTTCGTTGCAGCCAGTATATACCTGATCCGAGCTAAAACATATCAGTTTCTTATTTTTTGCAGCCTCGGCTATATACAATGGAATTTGTACATTAGCGTAGTAGGAAGCATCCGGATCAGACTCGCATATACCTACATCTGATATTGCAGCCGTGTGAATGATCACATCTTCGTCACTTTCCTCAATCACTCTCTTAATATCTTCTTTTGTTGCATTTCGGATTGAAGGTGCCGCAGTAGCGCCCTTTAATGTTTTCAATAGTTTATTCCCAACAAAACCGCTTGTTCCCGTAATAAGTATTCTCTTCTCCAGTTTCATAAATTCCCCCCTCTGATAACGATAGATTCCCCAACAGTGCAAGCTTTGTAATTGCCGTTCAAAGATAATACTTACTCAATCAAGCCATATATTTCATATCTGGAAATAATATTTTGAAGAGTAAGTTTTGATGCCATTAACTGCTTATATGTTACTGTTTTTGTTTTATTCTCACTCTTCAATTTTTCCAATTTACTGGTCACATCGTCATATTCCAGCAAAACTGCTTGAAGCATTTTTTCAAACTTTTCTTCTCGGTTCATTCTCATAACCTCCAAAAACACTGATACATTGATTATATCACAACTCTTTTTCAGCATAAATTATTTTTTCTTTTACACTGCTGAAAAAGATGGACACCTCAAAGAATGCTCTATACAACACGTTCATTTTCTGATACAATCATTTACAACAGAAATTCGTTTGTCCTGTCTTCCTCTGCTATTGTCCGAAGTTGCATAGGGAGGAATTACATGAGTAATGGAAAGCTCACGAGCTCTAATACACCATACGATGATGTATTCCGGACGCTGCTGAATGACTGCAGCAGTCTGATCATTCCTGTGATCAATGAAGTGTTTGGTGAAGATTACCGGGGAGATGAAGAAGTACTCTTTTATCCTAATGAACACTTTATCCAGGGACAGGATACCAGTACAAAAGAGAAAATAACGGATTCCTGTTTTTAGGTAATCGGAATAAGAAAAAAGAAATACCATTTGGAATGTCAGAGCACTACGGACAATAAGATGATCGTCCGTATGTTTGAGTATGATATGCAGATTGCATTGGATGCCGGAGAGGTTGTACAGGGAACTCTTACCGTGGAGTTTCCCCACTCTGCAGTATTGTATCTGCGGTATAACAGCCGAACACCGGATGCGATGACAGTAAGATAAAGACACCGGGCGGGAAGGTTGTCGAGAAGATCGCCGCAAAGTATGAGAATGTCAGGAAGGAAGTGACATCGATAATGGGCGGAAAAGTTTTGGAATATGAGGCGAAAACAATTTTGCAAAGTGGTATCCAAAAAGGCAAAATTGATTCTATTCTGGAATTATTGGAAGAACTTGGGACTGTTTCAGATGAAGTGCGTTCATATATACAGGAAGAGAAGGATATGGAAGTATTGAAGTTATATCTGAAGAAAGCATCAAGAGCACAATCCGTTCAGGAATTTGAACAATGGATACTGCAGGAAAGGAAAAGAATGGATGCTGTAAAATGACATAACATACAGGCTGGTATTCAGACATGAACTCAGAATTGGCAGGAGACATGAATTTCTGAAAGATAATGAGTTCAGGGATTCAAAAATTTGAATTAAAAATTATGCTCTCTGAACTCACTATTATCACCACTCAAAACAAATCCAGCCTCTCAAACTTTTCTTCTCGGTTCATACACATCCTCCCCAGAACGATTGATTTCATAAAAATTATATCATTATCCCATGTCTAACTATTCTTGGTAGGATATAAAATGTATTTCAGCGGTTTTTGGGCCTACTATATTTTCTGGGGTTCTTTCTTAACTTTGGGTATGTTGCCAACTTTTAGTCCGGTGATATGCTTTGGCAGGGCCTATAGAAAATAATGTTTGTAAAGGTTTCCTTTTTCTCAACAAACACCTGAATAGCAATATTCAATAAAGGAAAACAGGGTCTATGCAAGAAAAAAGTGTTCCCAGACCCTATCCAGTTTAGCTTTCGGGGTCTGGGAAGATATTTTTCTTATATAGACCCTTTCTCAGTTGAAAAATGCCCTGAAATTCTCTAAAAAAGCAAGTTTATTAAGGAAAAATGGAACTTGTACTATAAAAAATCTGTATAGACCCCACACAGACATTTCGCCAGATTACAGATTGACAAAATACCCCAAGTTGAGAAAGAACCTTTTCTGGAGAAATCCGGCTTTTCTAATACGTATTTATTTTCTATACAGCACAAATGTCTCGTATGGTTTCAATGTAACTTCTTTCTGTTCATAGCTATTGTCCATATTGGAAATGATGCATTCTGCCCCAATGAATTCTTCTGGGAGCTCGATGATTCTTTCCTGCTCAGTGAAGCTGCAGACTACCAGAAGTTTCTCGTCTTCGCAGGTTCTGGTGTATACGAAAAGTTCTTCGTCTTCCGGAAGAAGCAGTTCATATTTTCCGTATACAACGACCGGATATTTTTTACGGAGAGCAATCAGTTTCTGGTAATAGTGGAATACTGAATTTGGGTCGGCCACTTCTGCTTTGGCATTGACTTCCTTGTAATTGGGATTTACCTGAATCCATGGAGTACCGGTAGTAAATCCGGCATTTTCGGAATCATCCCACTGTACCGGTGTTCTTGCATTATCACGACTGATGTTGGTAATGCATGGCCAGAATAATTCATGGGATACGATTCCACTCTCACACCATTCTTTGTATGCGTTGATACTTTCAATATCACGGAAATCAGCAGGGCTCTGGAATGGATAGTTGGTCATGCCCAGTTCTTCTCCCTGATAGATATACGGGGTTCCCTGCATCATATGAAGACAGGTAGCCAGCATTTTTGCGGATGCTTCGCGATATTCCGGGCTGTCATTACCGAAACGGGATACTGCTCTCGGCTGATCATGGTTATCCCAGTAAAGGCTATTCCATGCAGTTCCATACAGTTCCGTCTGCCATTTGGACAAAATACATTTCAGGAAGGTAAGTGATACTTTTTCATCTGTCCATTTGCCGTATTTTCCGTTGCCTCCCACATGGTCAAACTGGAATACCATATTTAATTCATGAGTATCTTCTCCTGCATATAGTTTTGCCAGTTCAGGTGTCACTCCAGGTGTTTCTCCTACAGTGATCAGATCATATTTGGAAAGCACTTTTTCATTCATTTCCCGCAGATAGGTATGGATATTAGGACCATTTACACAGTATGGACCCGGATCTCCGTAGAGATCATGTACTTCGCCGTCAGGCATTTCTTTCGTTTTTGAGATCATGCTGATAACATCCATGCGGAAGCCGTCGATTCCCTTTTCACACCACCAGGTCATCATATCGAAAACTTCTTTGCGAACCGCAGGGTTGTCCCAGTTCAGATCCGGCTGTTTTTTAGAAAACAGGTGCAGATAGTACATGCCTCTCTCTTCATCATACTGCCATGCAGATCCGCCAAAGGATCCGCCCCAGTTGTTCGGCGGCTGATTTCCTTCTTTGCCCTCTCTCCAGATATAATAATCATGATAAGGGTTATCTTCTTTTTTGCGGCTTTCCACAAACCAGCGATGTTCATCGGAGGTATGATTGACTACCAGATCCATGACGATACGGATTCCGCGTTTGTGTGCCTCCGCAAGCATCTCATCGAAATCTTCCATGGTTCCGAATTCTTCCATGATTGCCTGATAATCACTGATATCGTATCCGTTGTCATCGTTCGGTGACTGATAGACTGGAGACAGCCAGATTACATCGATGCCGAGCTCTTTCAGATAATCCAGACGACTGGTGATACCTTTCAGATCGCCGATACCATCTCCGTTGCTGTCCATAAAACTTCTTGGGTAAATCTGATAAATGACTGATTCTTTCCACCAGGTGTGTTTCATACTGTTTCTTCCTTTCTATTCTTATTGAAGGTTGCTAAGGACATGTATTTTTTATGTTTTAGCCCCTGTCTTATATGAATAATGCCGGGATAAAATCTCTTTTACCCCGACATCATTATACACTATTTTAGGCTTTTACGGAACCACTGGTTACTCCTGCAATAATCCATTTCTGACAGAATACATAAACGATCAGAATCGGTATCAGTACCAACAGGTAGGAGGCAAAGGCCAGATTGTATTCCGTATTGAACTGTCCCTTAAATACAT
The DNA here is from genome assembly GCA_051879295.1 of Oliverpabstia sp. Taxonomy (GTDB): domain Bacteria; phylum Bacillota; class Clostridia; order Lachnospirales; family Lachnospiraceae; genus Oliverpabstia. The sequence continues at coordinate 6,483 of JBJELT010000174.1, forward strand.
ACTGCGCAAGCTGCAGGGTCTGATATTTTTCATCACTCAGCAATACCAGAGGCATAGAGAAGTCATTCCAGGTCCACATAAAGGACAGAATAGCTACGGTAGCACTCATAGACTTCATCAGTGGGAAAATAATCCTGAAGAACGTCTGGAATGGAGTTGCTCCATCTATGTATGCTGCCTCGTCAATTGCTACAGGGAGGGACTTAACAAAACCAGTATACAAAAAGGTATTCATCGGCAATCCGAAGATGATGTACAGGAATGTAATACCATAGATGTTATCCATGTTGAATGCTGCTGCCTGTTTTACCAATGGAAGCATGATAACATTGAACGGAATGAACATGGCACTTACAAAGTAGTAATACATCATGTTAAAGAATTTGTTTTTATCACGATTCCGGGTAATGGCATAAGCAACCATGGAATTGGTGATAATGGTAAATACCAGGTTGACTATGGTAATGAAAAACGTATTCTTAAATTTCTGTGGATAGTTTGTCATTCTCCAGGCATCCGCAAAATTCTGAAAACGAAATACTTTGGGCCATGCGATCACATTTGCCATATCCGATGGATCACGAATTGCGATCATGACCGCAATATACAAGGGTCCGAGAATGAACAGGGCTGCCAGAAGAACCAGAAGTATGGTCATAGGCCAGTTATATTTTTCTTTAACTTTTTCTTTCATTAGTTCACCTTTGCCTCCCTCTTCTCAAGTACTTTCAGCTGGAATATGGAAATTCCGGCGATGATCAGGAACAGGATAACTGCGTTGGCTGACTGGTATGCAAACTGTCCGCCGTCAAATCCTCGTTTGTAAATCAATACGGAAATGGATGTGGTGGAGGTACCAGGACCGCCGCCTGTCATTGCCATAATCTGATCGAAAGCCATCAGGAAGTTTTTCACACTCAATACCATATTGATGGTAAAGAACGGCGCGATCAGAGGGAATGTTATTTTCATGAAACGGGTCATTCCCTGTGCCCCATCCAGATCTGCTGCTTCATACACATCCTGATCTACCGTCTGAAGTCCGGAGAGATAAATCATGGTATTAAATGCCATGGACTGCCATACAGTAACAAACAAAATACCAAGCCAGGCTTTTTCTGTTCCCAGGATGTTAGTACTCAGTGCCTCAATACCCAATGCCTGTCCCATCTGAGGAATGACATTACCAAAGATAAAGTTGAATACAAAACCGATAATCAGAGTTCCCAGCATATAAGGCAGGAAATAAATCGCTTTGATCGTATTCTTGAATCTGATTTTTGTATTCAGACCACATGCCAGAGCAAGACTCAGCACATTGGTGAAAATAGTTGCAAAGATGGCAAATTTAATTGTAAATCCATAAGTCTGTCCCATAGCCGGATCTTTGAAAAACTGAATATAATTTCTTAATCCAACCGTATGCCAGACTCCATAACCTTTCCAGTCAGTGAAGCTGTAGAAGATTCCCTGCAGGAAAGGAACGGTATGGAACATAAAGAACAGAATAGCAAATGGAATTACCATAACATAAAATGCTGGGTTTACAGCCGGTTTTTTTCCATGCTTTTGTTTCATGATCAGTCCTCCTTCAAGGCTATCAGTTGATGTTCAGAGTATCATAATCCGTATCAATCTTTTTCAGTGTATCAGCAATGTTTGCTGCATCGTCTTTTCCGTTGTTTTTCTCCAGGAAGAAGTTAGACAGATCAGCAGACAGATCCAGACCGTTTACATAGTAGTGATCCGGGAAGTCTACCACATTACCTGCTTCGATATCTGCTTTAACGCCTGCGATTGTCGGGTCATTCTGTTCTACACCTTTTACTGCTGAGAAAGCAAACTGTTCATTAGCGTAAGCCTGTGCATTTTCCTGTTTTACCATGAATGCGATAAATTCTTTTGCAGCATCTACATCACCACAGCTGGTTGTTACACCCAGAAGTACGTCCACACCAGAAGTTACCATGTTTTTGGAAGCGTCATCTGTTGCAGGGAATTTGAACTGATCTACCTGAACATCTGGATTTGCTTTGCGGATTTCTGTGATTGCCCAGCTTCCGTTCATCATCATGGCTGCTTCACCAGCTGCAAATTTTTTGTTTCCATCATCATAAGAAGTTCCCATGTAGTCATTCTGAGCATATGGAATCAGCTGCAGGTATTTTTCCAGTACTTCTGTATGAGTATCAGCAAATGTTGTTTTTCCTTCTTTTTTGTCTACATAGAAGTTTTCCGGCTGAAGAACAGGTGCCATAGAGTTCCATGCCGGAAGGATGGTCCATGCATCTTTAAAGGTAAGTTCGAATGGTGTGATTCCAGCTGCTTTCAGGGTTTCACACACATTCAGCAGTTCTGTAAAGGTTGTTGGAACTTCCAGATTGTTTTCTTCGAAAATGGTCTTGTTATAGATAATACCTGAGGAATTCGTTGCATAAGGTACACCGTATGCTTTTTCTTCCTGATTTGCATTCAGAGCATACAGCATATTCATATAAGATTCATTGATATCGCCCAGGAAATCTGCATCAGAGATATCAGCAAGAACGCCTGCAGACTGAAGTTCTACGTAAGTAGCATCTCCACCCATAGCAACCATTTCCGGAAGGTCATCCTTGGTCATTCTTGTTTTTAATACAGTTCCTGCATCTGCCGGCTGTGTTAACTGTACTTCAATCTTATCCTGAGATCCGTTAAATGCATCAACCAGTTTCTGTAAAGTATCTTTGTTTTCTGCTTTTGTGCTGAGAAGTTCCAGCTGTACCTTTCCATCACTGTTCTTTTTAACCTCTGCAGAGCTGCTTGAACTTCCCCCGCTGCATCCTGCCAGCATACCGATACTCATAGCTGCGACAGTTCCTAATGCTACTACTTTTTTCAACATCATATGTGTTCCTCCTTCTTTGAGAGCATTTCTCTCTTTCTTGAGTAACATTATAAAAAAACTGTAAACTTTTCAGTATAAATAATCTGATATATCGTATAGGAAATTTTTTACCTAAAAAAGAACCCTGAGATTCAGGATTCCTTTTTGTACTGTTCCGGTGTTACGTGATAATACTTTTTAAAAGTCTGGATAAAATAGGATACATCATTATATCCCACACAGATTGCCACGTCACTGATTTTCAATTCACTGGTCTTCAGCATTTGTGCTGCCTTTTTTATGCGAAGTTCTATCAGATAGCGTGATAAGGTCTGGCCGGTCTCTGCTTTAAATAATCGGCTCAGATAACTGGGATTTACAAAATATTTATACATAGCCAGATCATTCACAGAAATATCATACGGATAATTCCACTCCAGGTAATTCAGCAGATCTGCAATAATAGAGGTTTTCTGCTCTTCCACACCGCAAACATCCTGAAAAAGCTGAAACAGATAATCTCTGACTTCCTCAATAGACCGATAACTGTATAAATCTGTTTTAAAAGAAAATAAAAAAGATGATTTTGATTCTGCAATCCTCTGTTTCTGGTTATAAACACGGTTGATCAGGTTGATCATCTGCACCAGTGAAGTATAGAAAGAATACACACTGACATTTTCTTCCTTACAACGATTTAAAAATGTATCAATCATCTGTCTGGATTCCTCAATCTTACCATCACTCAGGTAATGCTCCAGCTGACGTTCATCGAGTTCTGAAAACAATTGATGAATTGTCACCTCCGCTTCATACCTGAAAACCTGACGTTCCGGCCTGAGCAGCCGCTGATTCACTGCATAGACCCCTTCCCGGTAGGCAGCTGCGATTTCTTTTGAAGGATTCGAAGACTTATATCTAAGGTGGCTGACTCCGATATCCAGATTATGTGTTGTTTTATTCTGGCACAGAATTACCTTTTTTTGTAAAATTTGAGAGATAGGATCTTTTCCATGCTCCTCTCCGCTGATGAGCAGAACAAATTCTGACTTGGGATAAAAATAAGCCGCATGAATGGAAAAATCTTTTTCCTGCCCTTCCAGGATCTGCAGAATCTTCTGTACGTCGTCGTCTGTCAATTCTCTTTCTTTGCATTGAGCAACTGCCAGATGCCAGGAACTTTCTATTACTTTTTCGAAAAATTCCTGTAGAATCTGTTCACCGATCTCATGTTTTTCCAGCAGATACATAAAATCCATATACTGTGCATTTTTCGCCGCAAGTTTTTTTTCGATTCGTTGTGTTACTTTTCGCTTTTCTTCCTCCACACGGCATATGGAATCCATCAGTTCCTCGGACTTAATTGGTTTCGTCAGATAATACTTTACACCATATTTAATAGCAGTAGTCGCATAACTGAAATCTGCGTAACCGCTCTCGATAATCACGCTGGTATCTGGAAACTTCTCATATATTTCTTTTGCCAGTTCCAGACCATCCATATCCGGCATTCGGATATCTGTAATCACAATATCCACCGGATTGTCCTGCATAAGGGCGAGAACTTCTGTTCCGGTTTCAGCCTCTCCACAGATTTCCAGATCAAGATTCAATTCCTTCAGCATCTTCAGCAACACTTTTCGTGCAAAATATTCATCTTCAGCAACTATGGTTCGAATCATTCGTCATTTCCCTCCCCTGGTAAACGCACTGACTCTTCGTCATCTGTTATTTTTCCCGCTTTTACTATGACTCTGGTATAGCTTCCTGCTTCACTTTCAATTGTCAATCCATAGGCATCGCCAAAATATTCCTTCAGGCGGTTGTTGACATTATGAAGTCCGATACCGCCCGAATCGTCCAACTCATTACCATATCGCAGAGAATCATTCAATTGTTTCAGTTTCTCTTTTTCAATCCCTGTACCATTATCCTCTACCGTCATAATAATATCCTGATTTTCATCCAAATATCCGGAAAGCAGAATTCGATCTTTCGATTTTCTTTTACCAAAACCGTACTTGTAGCAATTCTCTACAATAGGCTGCAGAAGAAACTTCAGTGTCTTACACTGCAGCACTTGTTCATCCACATGATTCTCTACCACAAAACGTTCCGGGAATCGAATCATCTGAATATGCATATAGCGCATCGTATGATCCAGTTCTTCTTTCCATGTTACGATATCATCCCCTTTAATATTATAGCGAAACATATCCGACAGGTTCGTTGATATCTCCGGGATATAGTCCACATTTTCCAGTTTCGCAATTGCCGTGATTGTATTCAGTGCATTATACAGAAAATGAGGATTAATCTGAAATTGCAGCATTTTTAGTTCGGTACGCTTCTGCTGCAGCTTGTACTGATAAGTCCGGATAATATTATCATTGATACGGCGAGCCATAGCATTGTAACTTTGGATCATTTTTCCCACTTCATCTTTTTGTTCGACCTCATCGTGCCTGAATAACGGTATTTCCTGCTCCTCATCCGTATCAACAGCGACCCGGCTCATCTCTTCGGAGAGAATTCGCACAGGATAGCTTACCTGTCTTGAAAATCCATAGCTTCCTAAGACTGTCACAAGAATGACAGCACCAAATATGAGCAGCAGTACCCACATATTGCCAAGGATTCTCCTGATAAAATAATTCACAGGGATATATTGTACCAGCGTCCATCCGCCATATCCATATTTTTGCAGTACGGTAATACATTTTTTTCCATGAATCCGGACAAGGTTTTCCTGTTGCTCTGTCTGTCTCAGACGGATAAGATCAGTCTCTTTATTCAGTTTGTCTTCACTACTTGAATCATAGAGCACCTGATTACGGCTTAAGATCATAAAATCACCCGTAAGCCCGATAGTTTCAGTCTGCTTCCATTGACTTTTCAATTTATCATAATCCAGATCAAGGAACATATAGCCAATCGGATCCATGCCATAAACATCCCACATAGGGACGATCAAAGATATCACCCGATAGCTGACAAGGTTAATTCGTTCCTTTCTTGGTTCACAGACATACGGTTTATCATCTTTTTCCCACTCCATATAATCGGCTATTTTTTTCATACGGTCCTGATAGTCGGTCTGATCCTCGTCCAGACTCTTATAGATCCTTCCATCGGAAGTAAGTAAAGTAGCTCTAAGTATATATGGTTCTGTTGTGGCAAGTACATTAAGTTTTTCATGCATCAATTCTTCCATGGAAGCATACATTTGGGGACTGATATCCTGATCATTACTGGCAATCAAGGCCCGCAGCCTGTCATCAGAATAATGAAAGAAAAAGAAACTCTCCATATTTTCAAATATATCATTAAGATTCAGTTCCAGCTGTCCATTGGACTGTTTCATATGATTGATTTCTGACTGTATATCCTGACGAAAACATCTTACAAAAAATATGACAAAGGCAATCAGGGAAACAGCAAATAGAATACCATAGCTATATAGCATTTTTTTCTGCAGTGGTGTATCTGAAAGCCATTTTTTCATCCTATTTTCTCCTTTACATCGAGAAATATATCTTTATGCCGCCGAAGACTTTTAGAAAATTTGTCGAGGTATTGTTCCACTGTGTCAGGGTCGGCATCCGGCATCAGATCTGCGATATCAATATCACGGATGATACGGCATGGCGTAGGAAGCCAGGTGGCGTCTATTTTGAAAAATCCCTGCTCTTTTAACTGTTGTACCATCGGAGCATAGGAGATTTGCTGATTTACATCTGTGAAACCTCCCAAGGTACATTCCTTTTCCAGATACTGATTTAATACTGCCGGTGAAGCCAGATATTCCAGAAACTGCATGGCTTCTTTGGGATGTTCACAATCTTTTGCTATCCCAATACAACTGTCAAACCAGAAAGTGACATACTGTTCCTTCCCTTCCTCAGCAGGAAACGGAATGAGTTCCAGTTCCATATGAGGATTTTGTGCCATGATATATTGATACGCCCAGCTTCCCTGCATAAACATAAAAGCTTTTCCTTTGGCAAAACGATTCATTGCTGCATCATAGCTGAGGTTGCTGTTAGTCTCATCTGTATAATTATGGAGTTCCAGCAGTTTATCCATTGCCTCTCGGCTGACCGGATTATCACCAAATGTTGACTCACCCCGGGCAACCTCCTCAAAAACATCACCATAACACGCTGCATCTGCACACTGAATACTTTCCCAGTTCTGGTGTACCGTCCATCCCTCCTGGTCAGCAAAGATAAACGGAACTTTTCCTCTCTCCTGTATGACCCTGCAGGTTTCCAGAAGACTTTCATAAGAATCGGGTATCTCCAGATTTTCTTCACGAAACAATGCTTTATTGATATAGATACCTTCAAAAGAAAGAGCCAGAGGCATGTGATAAATATGGTCGTTATATGTCAGGTACGGCAAGTATTCCGGTTCAATACGTTTTACAAAATCCATATCATCCAGTGGGAGCAGACAGCCTCCGATTAGATATTCCGTCGGTTCTGTACTCTGCAGCCCGCTCAACCCCACCAGATCCGGAAATTCACCTTTGGCAGCCATGGTACGAAGATTAAATTCCACATCCGAATTCATCACATGAGTCACTTCGATTCTGTCCTGAGAACTGTTAAAATCTGAAATAATCCGATCCATGATCTCATAGATTTCTCTTTTTCTATTAAAAAATACCAACTGTACTTTCTCCTGCCTGACAGATGTTTCATTTTCTGTGCAGGCAGATAAGAGAAAACACGTCACAATTAAGGTAAGGAAACTAAATATGCGTGTTATTTTTCTAATCCCAGTACGGTACATACCGGATCTCCTTCCACATAGCTGATGGTTACCCTATCTCCTTCTTTCAGTGTAACTACTTCCAGATAATCCTGCACTGGAACATCAAAGATCAGATTCTTTCCATTGAGGACCAGATAAAAATGGGAATTTCCTTCAATAACACTCTGAGCGATCCGCTCAATCGTACCTGTGACACTTTGCGACTCATTGCTGTTGCCTTTTGCAATTCCACTGGAATTCAGAAGTTTGATATAGGCTTTTTCACAGTCAGATACTGTATCTCCGATCGCTACATTCTGATACTTCTGGATATTAACCATAGCATATTTTTTCACAAGTCCGGCGCCATCTTTCAAAGCCATAAAATATGTGGGTTCATTGGATATATTCAGAAGAATCGGGAATGTGGCTGTATAACCCAGGTTCTGAACCTGACCTTCCGCGGAGGCCATGGCAGACATCTCTTCTGCCCCATTTACTTTATAATACCTGGTTTCTCTCGTTCTCTGATTCATCAGAACGAATCCCACGTTGGAGCGGTCTCCACTGACAGAGGTAACGCCTGTATATACCCACACATCATCTTCCATTGCCAGATAGTTATATCCATCTGTTGATTTCAGACAGCCTTTCTGTCCGAAAATGCTATTGATGTAGCCATTGATCAATGTACCATGATAATTGTACAGCCGAATCAGCAAATCCGCCGGATTGGCACGGTCGATCCAGGACGGACAATCTTCCAGAGCATAATCCTGGCATTCTCCTGTCTGTGCATTACATAAAACAACGCGTCCGATGGTCTGACCGCCAAACAGACCAATCTCATATTTTTTTACCGGACATACCCAGTAGGGTGTGCCATCATCATCAATTTCAAAACTCAGCTGGTCAAAGATATAGGTAGGATAGTTAAACCGAAGGTGACGGTAAATATTTCTGTTTAAGTATTCAGCCTGTGAGTATTTGATCGGCTGTTCTAGTTTCACCAGACTGGTATCCTGTGTTGCCATATCGATCATAATGTACGCAGGGATACCCTGAGACTGGTTTGTGAGCCATTTCACTGGACTCGCATATACCAGCGGAGTTACACGGACAGGTTTTCCCTTATAGTTAATCTGTGAATACAATTCACTGACCTCAAACTGAGAAACCATGTCTACCATACTTCCCATCTTACGGTTTCCAAGCAGGGCCGCGCTGTCACGGTCAAGCAGGGGAATCTGACTGAAATCCACTGGCTTAATATCCTCTGTAAAGTCTCTTTCTTCAATTGTAAGAAGATTTCTGTATTTTTGAGCGTTTACAATCGGTGAGGACAAAATCGTTCCAATCACGTATACGATCACAATTGCAAGAATCAGTGTGATACCTGATCTCATTACTTTACTCTCTTTGAATTCATACACGGATGAAAACTTTCTCCTATACGCGTAAAGGGCAAGTACGAGCAATACCATAACAATCAGAAATCCCCAAAAACCAGAGGCGTGAATATTGATTGCAGGCAGTGTAACATAATAATATAGTCCTGCCAGCAATAGCACCAGCAGCGTCAGTATAGCTTTAATCTTAAACTTTTTCATCTGTTCTCCTTTTAACAATATATTTTTATTTCCAAACCATATAATACAGTAATGCAGGGACCTGCTTTCGTCAAGCCCCTGCATTATGTAAATACTATTCCTCTCCATCCTGGAGTTTGCTTGCTCTCGCCGCAATCTCTTTCTCCTGTACATCAGACGGAGCCTGTTCATATCTGGCAAATGTGTATTCAAAATTACCAGCTCCTCCAGTCATAGACCGGAGCACGGTTGAGTAACCATAAATCTCAAGTTCCGGCACATCGGCTTCTACAATAGTGTTGCCGTTGTGATCCGGATTCATTCCAAGTACGCGTCCGCGGCGTTTATTCAGGTCACCCATAACGTCACCTGTAAACTTATCCGGAACAGTAACTTTCATGTTCACGATTGGCTCAAGAAGAACCGGTGAAGCGGCAAGGAAACCGTCTTTGAAAGCCATCTTGGTAGCTGTTTTGAAAGCCATCTCAGAAGAATCTACAGGATGATAGGAACCATCGTAGAGCACCGCTTTTACACCAACTACCGGATAAGCAGCAACCGGACCGGAAACAACGGATTCCTGAAGTCCTTTTTCAACAGCCGGGAAATAGTTCTTAGGAACAGCACCACCGACAACAATCTGCTCAAATTCGTATGCTTCATCCAGGTTGCCGGAAGGTTCGAATGTCATCTTAACATGACCATACTGTCCATGACCGCCGGACTGTTTTTTGTACTTCTTATCAATATCAGATTTCTTGCGAATTGTTTCACGGAATGCAACCTTTGGTTTGGAAATTTCAACATTTACTTTGTACTGATCCTGCAGCTTACTTACAATCACATCAATGTGCTGATCACCAATACCATAAATCAGAGACTGACGGTTTGCAGAATCATTCACTACTCTCATGGTGAGATCTTCCTGAGCCATTTTAGCCAGTGCCTGAGCTACTTTGTCCACATCACCTTTGTTTGGTACTTTGTAACGTTTGCAGGTGTATGGAGTAGAAATTTCCGGTTTCCCGTACATAACAGGAACCGCTTTGGTGGCAAGGCTGTCACCGGTGCGAAGGTCATTCAGTTTTGCAACTGCACCGATATCACCGGCATGAAGTTCGGGTACTTCAATTGGCTTGGAACCTTCCAGAACGTAAAGCTTTCCAAGTTTTATTTCTGTATCCTGATCAACATTATACATGGTATCACCGGATTTGATAACGCCGGAGCATACCTTTAACAACGAATATTTGCCAAGGAACGGGTCAACGATTGTCTTAAATACAACAGCTGATTTGCTTGTTGTGAAATCGTAGTTCGCCTCAAAAATCTCACTGGTATTCTTAACGATACCGGCACGTTCTCTCATATTCGGGCTTGGGAAGTAACCACAGATGTCATCCAGAAGGATCTTGACACCCTGCAGGTTGACCGGAGATCCCATACATACTGGAACGATGCTTCCGTCACCAACACACATCGCCAGTGCTGCGGAAATTTCAGCTACAGAGAATTCATCACCTTCGAAGTAACGATCCATAAATTCTTCGCTTGTCTCAGCAACTGCTTCCAGAAGAATCTCCCTGTATTTTTCCAGGTACTCAACAGAATAGTCCGGAATCGGACATTCTTCTTTCTTGTCTTTCTCAATATATCTGCGGCCTTTATTCTTAACAATATTGATATAACCTACGAACTTTTCATTTTCACGAATCGGCATATGCAGAGGGGCAATTCTCTTTCCGTACAGTTCGGTAAGATCTTCTACAACCTGACGATAGCTGACATTGTCAATATCCATCTCTGTAACAAAGATCATACGTGGAAGATTATATTTCTCACAAAGATCCCAGGCTTTCTGTGTTCCGACCTGCACGCCTGATTTTCCGGAAATAACGATAACTGCTGCATCTGCTGCGGCAACTGCTTCTTCTGCTTCACCGACAAAATCAAAGAATCCAGGTGTATCCAGAATATTCACTTTGCACTTATCCCACTGAATCGGAACTGTAGATGTAGTGATTGAGAATTTGCGTTTGATTTCCTCTTTATCGTAATCACTGATCGTATTGCCATCTGCTACCTTACCCAGTCGATTTGTTATACCTGAAAGATAAGCCATAGCCTCCGTCAGCGTAGTCTTTCCTGCTCCACCGTGTCCAAGCAGCACTACATTCCTAATTCGGTCTGTTCTAAAAACGTCCATATGTAATACCTCCCAAAAATTTGTATGGTTATATTCTACTAAAAAAAACACAATTTATCAAGTAATTTATAAAATATTGACAATTATTTTCTGCAGTATTTCGTCATTCTTTTGCATTTTCACAATGAATATTCTCTTATTTCTGACAAATAAGAACAATTCACACCTATTTTTCGCGATTTTCTACTTTAAAGCGATAAAACATTGACTTTTCATCTGCTCTGGATTACAATATTTATATTGCTCTTACTTTCATAATCAACAAAATAGAAAGGGTTTTTATAATGGAAGAAACACTTCGCATAGGTTTTATCGGGCTTGGACTGATCGGAGGTTCGATTGCAAAGTCCATGAAAAGATTTCATCCAGAATATCAGATTTATGCATATACCCGAACAGAAGCTACGCTGGATCAGGCAATGGCTGAGGGAATCGTCGATGTAAAATGCACCAGGGAAGACGCTGGATTTTCCGCCTGTGACTATATTTTTCTCTGTGCTCCCGTCCACGATAACCTGGCGTATCTTACCTGGCTGAAAGAAAGAATATCTCCTTCATGTATTATTTCTGATGTGGGCAGTGTGAAAGGTGAGATTCACAAAGCAGTTACACAGATGGGACTTGACAATCATTTTATCGGCGGCCATCCGATGGCAGGTTCTGAAAAGACCGGGTATGATAATTCTACGGATTATCTTTTAGAAAATGCTTACTATATTCTTACTCCGGGCGGTGAGATCGATATCATGAGGCTCACCTCTTTTATGGAACTGATTTCTTCAATCGGTGCCATCCCTTTGGTTCTTACATATGAAGAACACGATTATATAACGGCTGCTGTCAGTCACCTTCCCCACATCATTGCATCTTCACTGGTGAATGCGGTTCAGAAGCTGGATACTTCAGAAGAGTATATGAAAATGATAGCTGCAGGAGGCTTCAAGGATATCACTAGAATTGCCTCATCATCTCCTGTTATGTGGCAGCAGATTTGTATGGAAAACCGGGAGATGATTTCCAGAGTACTGGACGAATATATCCGATTGATCGTGCAGGCAAAGTGTTGGGTAGATAATGGGGATGCCGATGAAATCTATCGGATGTTTGCACAGTCAAGGGAATATCGCAATTCCCTGCCTGATTCCAAAAAGGGTGTACTTGATCGGGTATATGCTCTTTATTGTGACATTTATGATGAAGCCGGAGGTATTGCAACGATTGCCACTCTTCTTGCTATGAATTGTATCAATATAAAAAATATCGGTATCATTCACAACCGGGAATTTGAGGAAGGTGTACTCCGCATCGAATTCTACGATGAAGAGGCTTATCAAAAGGCTGAAACTGTTCTTAAGGAAAGAAATTACCGGATTCATATACGGTAATATAGTCGATCAGGAAGGATTATTTATGAAGATACAAAAAGTTTTAAAACCTCTTCGGGGAGAAATTACCATCCCCGGTGACAAGTCCATATCACACAGAGCTGTTATGTTCGGTGCTCTGGCAAAAGGAACGACAAGGGTTACGAATTTTCTCCAGGGGGCTGACTGTCTTTCTACGATTTCCTGTTTTCGCAGCATGGGAATTCAAATTGACAACAGTCCTGAAGAGATATTAATTCACGGAAAAGGACTGCACGGACTATCCGCACCGGCCAATACGCTGGATACCGGAAATAGCGGAACAACCACACGTCTGATTTCGGGAATCCTGGCAGGACAGGATTTTTCCTGTACACTGACCGGTGACACATCAATCCAAGGTCGTCCCATGGGGCGTATCATCAAACCGTTGACCATGATGGGAGCGTCTATCCAAAGTATAAAGAATAACAACTGTGCTCCCCTTGCGATTCAGGGACATCCGCTTCACTCGATTCATTACGATTCGCCCGTGGCATCTGCTCAGGTAAAATCATGTGTACTCCTGGCAGGACTTTATGGTGACGGTATTACTTCTGTCACTGAACCATATCTGTCCAGAAACCATACAGAACTGATGCTTACTCATTTTGGTGCACAGATAACCAGTGAAGGTTCCACGGCATCGATTCACGCAGACCCGAACCTTCATGGACTGGAGATATCTGTTCCTGGAGACATCTCGTCTGCAGCCTATTTTATCGCAGCCGGGCTGTTAGTTCCAGGTTCTGAGATCCTGATTCACAACGTGGGGATCAATCCTACCCGTGACGGAATTCTCAGAGTCTGCAGAGCAATGGGTGCCGATATTCAGCTTCTGAACATAAAGGAAGCCGCAGGAGAGCCTACTGCCGATCTTCTGGTAAGACACAGTTCTTTACACGGTACTGTGATTGAAGGTGAACTGATTCCGACACTGATTGATGAGATTCCTGTCATAGCTGTCATAGCAGCGTTTGCGGAAGGAACTACCATCATAAGAAATGCAGAGGAACTGAAAGTGAAAGAATCCAATCGACTGGATATTATGGTAACAGAACTGAAATCCATGGGTTGTGACATTGAAGGTACAGACGACGGTATGGTTATTCATGGAGGAAAACCGCTGCATGGGGCTGCTATTGACAGCAGATTAGACCACCGTATTGCCATGTCCTTCGCAGTTGCCGGACTTGCAGCTGACGGTGAAACTGATATTCTCAGGGGAGAATGTGTCAATATTTCCTATCCGGAGTTTTACAGTGACTTGAATAAACTTCAGCAGGCATAAAAAACTGCATAAGATAAGAGAAACTGCGGCTATAACACTGCCGCAGTTTCTCTTATCTGGTACAATTCCTTTCAATCATAAAAGTCAATGACATCTTCAGGATTGTAATATATTTTATCCAGTTCTTCCAGTTTGCTTTTCCCGTCTTGAACATCCACAATGGATACCGCACAGTTAGCAGGAACATGTCCTCTCCAGAAATCATTTCCCGGATGCTCCACATGATACAACAATGCACGGCTGGAACATCCATGAGAAGCAATCAATATGGTTTTATTCTGGTAATCGCTATTATGTATCAGTTCTTGGTAGAACGCACCTGTACGTTCTACCAGTTGTTCAATTGTTTCTCCGTTTTGCGGAGGCTGATAATGAAACGGATCTGCAAAGAAATCCTGAAAATCTGTGGATGGAATCTGGAAATTATCTTTCTTACAGCAAAGCCCTTCCCAGACTCCAAAGGTAATTTCCTCAATCCGGCTATCTTCCAAAATAGGAATATTTCTGTCTCCTACGATAAGTTCTGCCGTCTGACGTGCCCGTTTCAAAGGGCTGGTGATTGCAAGGTCAAAGGGAATATCCTGCATAGCTTCGGCAGTCACTTTGGCAAGGCGGATTCCATTTTCATTCAATTCAATATCCGCTTTTCCCTGCAATCTCCCCTCTGTATTCCAGACGGTTTCTCCATGACGTATGATGTATAATTTCATGATGTCACTCCGTATTATTTTCTCAATTCAATTCCCATACTCTCCAGACCGTTCAGAATCTTTTTCATTGCAGCGCTTACTTCGGATTCTTCCAGTGTTTTATCTTTGGAACGGAAGGTAATGGAGTAGGCAACTGATTTGAAGCCTTCCTGAATCTGACTTCCTTCATAGATATCAAACAGTTCATAATGTTCCAGAATCTTTCCGCCGCGCTGAGAGATCATATGCTCAATTTCTCCTACCAGGATGTTTTTAGGAACAACCATGGAAATGTCTCTGTTAACTGCAGGATATTTTGCAATTCCTTCGTATTTACGGTCGAAAGTTGCATGTTTTACCACATTCAGAATATCCAGTACAGCCACATATGCTCGTGTTCCGATTCCATACGTATCTGCTACGGCAGGATGTACCTCACCAAGATAACCAATGGTATCTCCTTCATAGCTGATCAGTGCCTGACGGCCGGGATGAAGGAATGATTTACCTGCTTTTGGATCATATTCCACTTTTTTATGCATGCCTACCTGATCAAAGAATTCTTCAATAACACCTTTCATGTCAAAGAAATCTCCATCTCCGTACATACCAAGGGTAAACATCATCCGTTCTTCCGGCAGTTCCGTCAATGGAAGGGTCTTCGGAATGTAAATATTACCCAACTCATAGAGACGAACGTTTTTGTTTCTTCTATTATAATTAGTTGCAAGAGAAGTCAGCATCCCATTCAGAGAAATAGTTCTCATAATGCTGAAATCTTCTCCCAGCGGATTAGAGATAACAATCGCATTTCTCTGTGGATCATCGGCAGGAATCTGCAATTTATCAAACACTTTCGGGCTTTCAAAAGAGTAACAATATCCCTGTGAGAAACCGCAGTACTCTGCCACATCTCTTGCCACTTCCTCAATACGAAGCTTGAACGGCAGTTTTCCGGTAGTAGCCTCACCGCTTGGCAGTGTGGTAGGAATATTATCATACCCATAGAATCTAGCTACTTCTTCTGCAATATCCGCTGTGCGGAAAATATCATGGCGGAAGGTAGGTGCTACGATTTCATTTGTCTCAGCATCATATTCCAGTTCAACACGGCTCAGGTATTCCAGCATCTGTTCGCTGGCAATATCTGTTCCCAGAAGGTTGTTTATTTTTTCCGGTTCAAAAGGAACTCTGACAGGTTCTTTGGAAGTAGTATAGACATCAACCATGCCTCCAACCACTTCACCTGCTCCCAGTTCTTCCATCAGCTGGCAGGCACGGTCAATAGCTGCCTGTGCATTATTGGGATCCAGACCTTTTTCAAACTTACCGGATGCATCGGTACGCAGACCAATTCTTTTGGAAGAAAGACGGATATTGGTACCATCAAAGCAGGCAGCTTCAAACAGTACTGTATTTACCTGATCCGTAATCATGGAATTTTCACCGCCCATGATACCGGCAATACCTACTGCCTTTTCGCCGTCGCAGATCATCAGCACATTTTCATCCATCTGACGTTCCTGACCATCCAGTGTAACGAATTTTTCATCTTTACCGGCACGGCGAACAACGATTTCATGGTTTGCAATGGTATCCAGATCGTAGGCATGCATTGGCTGTCCAAATTCTTCCATCACATAGTTGGTAATATCTACCAGATTGTTAATTGGACGAATGCCGTTGGCTGCCAGACATCTCTGCATCCATTTCGGAGAAGGACCGATTTTAACATTTTTTACAACTCTTGCACAGTATCGCGGGCAAAGATCTGTATCTTCTACTCTTACTTTGATATAATCTTCTGCTTTCTCGTTATTACCTGTTGCCTTCACTACAGGCGGTACAAACTTTTTATTAAAAGTTGCCGCGGCTTCTCTTGCTATTCCCAGAACACTGTAGCAATCTACACGATTGGAAGTAATCTCGTATTCAAAAATTACATCGTCCAGTCCCAGTGCATGAATGGCATTTTCACCAACAACGGCGTCCTCCGGGAAGATGTAAATTCCAAGTTCCGGTGCTTCCGGATACATTTCTCTTGAAGAACCTAATTCTTCGATAGAGCACATCATTCCAAAAGATTCTACGCCACGCAGTTTTCCTGCCTTGATTTTGATACCGCCCGGTGTCTTTTTGCCATCATGGCCTCCGGCTACACGTCCCCCCGGCAAAACAACCGGTACCTTATCCCCCTCTTTAACATTGGGAGCACCTGTGACAATCTGAGTAACCTCATTTCCCACATTTACCTGACAGATGATCAGTTTGTCAGCATCCGGATGCCTTTCAATCTTTTCAATCTGTCCGATCACAATGTTTTCCAGATCAGCATCCAGCTTCTCATATCCCTCTACTTTTGTTCCGGACAGCGTCATCGCATCGGTATATTCCTGTGCAGTAACATCCAGGTCAGGAACAAACATTTTAATCCATGATAAAGATGTATTCATTATCTTCTTCCTCCTAGAACTGTTTTAAGAAACGATAATCATTTTCGTACAGAAGACGCATATCGTCGATTTCATATTTTAAAAGTGCAATACGCTCCAGACCTACACCAAATGCAAAACCTGTGTATTCGTTTGGATCGATTCCGCACATCTCCAGTACATGTGGATGTACCATGCCACAGCCCAGAATTTCAATCCATCCGGAACCTTTACAGAAACGGCAGCCGCTTCCGCCGCACTTGAAACAGGAAACATCTACTTCCGCACTTGGTTCTGTAAATGGGAAATGATGAGGACGGAATTTCGTCTTTGTCTCCGGCCCAAACAATTCTTTTGCAAATTCTTCCAGTGTTCCTTTCAGGTCAGCAAATGTGATGTGTTTATCAATCACAAGCCCCTCAATCTGATGGAAGGACGGAGAATGTGTGGCATCTACTTCGTCAGAACGGAAAACACGTCCCGGTGCAATCATACGAATCGGCAGTTTGCCTTTCTCCATGGTTCTTGCCTGAACCGGTGATGTCTGGGAACGTAGAAGAATACTGTCATCGATAAAGAAGGTATCCTGTTCATCTCTGGCCGGATGATTTTCCGGAATATTCAGTTTGGTAAAGTTATAATCTGCATATTCTACCTCGGGTCCTTCTACAACTTCATATCCCATACCGATAAAAATTCTCTCTACTTCTTCAAGGGCAATGGTATTCGGATGACGATGACCTACATTAGCTTTTTTTGCAGGAAGTGTCACGTCAATGACTTCAGAAGCCATTTTTGCTTCCCGAAGCTCTTTCTCCAGACGCGATTTCGTTTCATCCATCATTTCCTCGATTTTTGCACGGACATCATTGACCATCTGTCCTACTTTCGGTCTGTCTTCCGGTGCAACATCCTTCATACTTTTCAGCACAGATGTCAGCTGACCTTTCTTTCCCAGGAAATTCACTCTTACATCATTCAATTTGTCCAGGGCATCGGACTGTTCTATTCTTTCAGAAGCTTCGTCCAGAATCGCCTGCAGTTTTTCTTTTATGCTGTTGCTCATGATATTTCTCCTTTATGATAATTTGCGTTCGGTTTGTATCGACAGTGTATTTTTGTCGAATCGGGTACTCTGATTCCAACACAAAAACCCCGTCCCGTTAAGGGACGAGGTCAATACTCGCGATACCACCCAAATTCCCGGATACGATATCCGGACTCTCTCATCAGTTTAACGCGCTTCAACGTCACCCCCTACTGAATTCAGGAATGCAGCTCCAGTGTGAATCTCAATATCCATCTGAACTTAAAAGGGCTTACAGCCGTCGACCCCTTCTCTCTGTAAGAAAATAGATATCTACTAACACTTTCTCAGCCTTTCACTATCAACGTCTATTCTAAGCATTATTTGAAGGAATGTCAAGCTTTTTATTCATCATCATCTTTACTATCCCGAATGCCATTCATAATTTCATGGTATTCCCGTCTTCCGTCGAAGTACTAGGAAAATTCCGTAGTTACTAATTAGAC
>JBJELT010000175.1:0-24211 GCA_051879295.1 Oliverpabstia sp.
CTTGAAAATATAAGGTTTTAAGAAAAATAGGGCTGTAAAACTTTACAGTACCATATAATCAGGAGGATTTAGAAAATGAAAACAGGTAAAAATTACAAATTCTGGTTTGCTACAGGTTCACAGGATCTGTATGGTGACGAGTGTCTGCGCAAGGTAGCAGAACATTCCCGGATTATCGTAGAAGAGCTGAACAAATCCGGTCTTCTGCCATACGAAGTTGTGTGGAAACCCACGATGATTACCAATGAAGTCATCAGAAAAACATTTAATGAGGCAAATGCGGATGAAGAGTGTGCAGGTGTCATCACCTGGATGCACACATTTTCTCCGGCAAAATCCTGGATTCTGGGACTGCAGGAATACAGAAAACCATTGCTTCATCTGCACACACAGTTTAATCAGGAAATTCCATATGACACCATTGACATGGATTTTATGAATGAAAATCAGTCTGCCCACGGTGACAGAGAATATGGTCACATTGTAAGCCGCATGGGTATTGAGAGAAAAGTAATCGTTGGTCACTGGGCAGATGAAAAGGTTCAGGAAAAGATTGGCTCCTGGATGCGCACTGCTGTGGGAATCATGGAGAGCAGCCATATCCGTGTAATGAGAATCGCTGACAATATGAGAAATGTAGCGGTTACAGAGGGCGATAAGGTTGAGGCACAGATTAAGTTTGGATGGGAAATCGATGCATACCCGGTTAATGAAATCGCAGAGGCAGTACAGGCAGTAGGCAAAGGGGATGTGGATGCCCTGGTGGAAGAGTATTACAGCAAATACGAAATCCTGCTGGAAGGCAGAGATGCTGATGAATTCAGACGCCATGTGGCAGTGCAGGCACAGATCGAAATTGGATTTGAACGTTTCCTGGAAGAGAAAAACTACCAGGCAATCGTAACGCATTTTGGTGATCTTGGTTCCCTTCAGCAGCTTCCGGGACTGGCCATCCAGAGACTGATGGAAAAAGGATACGGCTTCGGCGGTGAGGGAGACTGGAAAACAGCCGCCATGGTTCGTCTGATGAAAATTATGACAGCAGGCATGAAAGACGCCAAAGGAACTTCCTTTATGGAAGATTATACCTATAACCTGGTACCGGGAAAAGAAGGAATCCTGCAGGCTCATATGCTGGAAGTCTGCCCGACAATTTCCGAAGGACCGATTGCCATTAAGGTAAATCCGCTGTCCATGGGTGACAGAGAAGATCCGGCAAGACTGGTATTTACTTCCAAGACAGGACCGGCCATTGCCACATCCCTGGTCGATCTGGGGAATCGATTCCGTCTGATCATCAATGAAGTTGATTGTAAGAAAGTAGAAAAACCAATGCCGAAACTCCCTGTTGCCACAGCATTCTGGACACCGAAGCCGGATCTGGCTACCGGAGCTGAGGCATGGATACTGGCAGGAGGCGCTCATCATACCGCATTTTCTTATGACATCACTGCAGAACAGATGGGAGACTGGGCAAACGCCATGGGTATCGAGGCTGTATATATCGACGCCGATACAACAATCAGACAGTTCAAAAACGAACTGAGATGGAACTCTGTGTACTATAGATAGAAGTTTGTTTGGAAAGGGGACGGCGAATCTCTGGAAATATTCAGAAGCAGGCCGTTCCTCCTCAAGAAATTATATATATATTCATTGTTGGATATGTTTTGTTTGTGTTATAATTTTTTAAATATAGGTCAACGCAATATTGTTGTGTATGTGCGTTGACAGAAAGTGGGGTTTTTATTATGTGTAAAGATAAGATAATTGCTGCGATTCAGGGTGGAGCTACCAGTCTTGGTATCGAGTTTGGTTCTACCAGAATCAAGGCAGTGCTGATTAATGATGAGCATGAGACGATTGCATCAGGAAGTCATGAATGGGAAAATCGTCTGGAGAATGGTATCTGGACCTATAGTCTGGAGGATATCTGGAATGGTCTTCAGGACAGTTATCGTGACTTGAAAGAAGATGTGAAGAAACAGTATGGTGTAGAACTGGAAACAATCGGTGCCATTGGATTCAGTGCCATGATGCATGGTTATATGGCATTTGATAAACAGGATAAGCTGCTTGTGCCGTTCAGAACCTGGCGTAATAATATCACAGAACCGGCGACAAAAGTGCTGACACCTCTTTTTGGACAGCAGATTCCCCAGAGATGGACGATTGCTCATCTGTACCAGGCTATTTTGAACGGTGAAGAACATGTGTCAAAGCTTGATTATGTTACTACTCTGGCCGGATATATTCACTGGCAGTTGACAGGAGAAAAAGTGTTGGGAATCGGTGATGCATCCGGTATGTTCCCTATTGATTCAGATACACTGGATTATCATGAAGAGATGGTGCAGAAGTTTGATGCGCTGGTAGCAGATAAAAATTACCCGTGGAAATTGCGTCAGATTTTCCCGCAGGTTCGGACTGCCGGACAGAATGCAGGTGTTCTGACGGAAAAAGGAGCAAAGCTTCTGGACCCATCCGGAACACTGAAACCGGGAATTTCTGTCTGCCCGCCGGAAGGTGATGCAGGAACAGGAATGGCTGCGACCAACAGTGTGGCAAAACGAACCGGAAATGTGTCTGCAGGAACTTCTATTTTCGCTATGATCGTACTGGAAAAACCATTATCAAAAGTGTATGAGGAGATTGATCCGGTAACGACACCTGACGGAAGTCCGGTAGCTATGGTACATTCCCAGAATTGTACTTCTGATCTGAACGCCTGGGCGGGATTGTTCAAAGAGACTCTGGAGAGTTTTGGTGTAAAAGTAGATGCTAATGAACTGTATGGAACCCTTTACCGGAAAGCGCTGGAAGGTGATTCAGACTGCGGTGGACTGCTGTCATACTGCTATTATTCCGGTGAACATATTACGCATTTTGAAGAGGGACGTCCGTTGTTTGTACGGACACCGGACAGCAAACTGAGTCTTGCCAACTTTATGAGAACTCATCTTTACACCTGTATGGGTGCGCTGAAGCTGGGTATGGATATTCTTCTGAAAAATGAAGGTGTTGTAGTTGATAAATTGCTTGGTCACGGCGGTCTTTTCAAAACCAGAGGCGTGGGACAGAAGTTTATGGCAGACGCCATGAATGCCCCGGTCGCTGTTATGGAGACGGCTGGTGAAGGTGGGGCCTGGGGAATCGGTATCCTGGCGGCTTACATGAAGAATAAAGAAGAAGGCGAGAGTCTGTCTGCATATCTGGAGAATAAAGTGTTTGCAGGAAAAGAAAGTATACAGATTGCTCCGGAGCAGGAAGGCACAGCCGGATTTGAAGCTTTTATGGAACGCTATAAGAATGGCCTTGCTATTGAGCGTGCAGCCGTAGAACATTTATCCTGAAAAAGTGGTCAATTGGAGGAATAATGAATATGTTAGAAGAATTAAAGAGACAGGTGTATGAAGCCAATATGCTTCTGCCAAAACATGGACTTGTAACATTTACCTGGGGAAATGTAAGTCAGATCGATAAAGAAACCGGCTATTTTGCCATCAAGCCAAGTGGCGTGGATTATGATAAACTGACCCCGGAAGATATGGTTATTATGGACCTGGAAGGCAATAAAATAGAAGGCAAATACAATCCTTCTTCCGATACGCCAACTCATCTGGAACTGTACCGTGCATTTCCGAACATCGGCGGCATTGTACACACTCATTCATCCTGGGCAACCAGTTGGGCACAGGCGGGAAGAGGAATTCCCTGCTACGGAACCACCCATGCGGATTATATTTATGGAGAGGTCCCCTGTCTGAGATGCCTGACAAAGGAAGAGATTGATACTGCTTATGAAAAAAATACAGGCCTTCTGATCGTGGATTATTTTAAAGATAAGGATTATGAGGCAGTTCCGGCAGTGCTTTGTAAAAACCATGGTCCGTTTACCTGGGGAAAAGATGGACATGAGGCTGTACATAATGCTGTTGTTCTGGAAGAAGTTGCAAAAATGGCGGCAAGGTGTGAGATGATCAATCCGCAGGTTCAGCCTGCACCACAGGAACTGCAGGATAAGCATTATTATCGTAAGCATGGTGCCAATGCTTATTATGGGCAGAAATAAGTTTGCTTAAAAGCTGATAGCCGACAGACGATTTGGTCTGTCGGCTTATAGTGTTTCTTGTGGAAGGAGAATATTAAATGATTCATCAGATTATAGATTTGAAAGTGGACTATCAGAAAGCGGGCGCAGTTCAGGATGGCAGCCAGCCCAGGCTGTATACTTATGTAATGGAAGAGTCAGAGGAATTGGTCAATTCGCACTGCCGTCCTGCGGTGATTGTCTGTCCGGGAGGAGCTTATCGTTTCACCTCAGACAGGGAGGCAGAGATTGTTGCCATGCGGTATCTGGCGGCCGGAATACAGGCATTTGTGCTGCGGTACAGTGTGGCACCGTCCTGTTACCCCAGTGCCCTGCTGGAACTGGCAGAGGCAGTATCGCATGTGAGGAATCATGCAAAAGACTATTATATTAATCCGGAAAAAATCGTTATCGCCGGTTTTTCAGCAGGAGGGCATCTGTGTGCCTGTCTGGGAAATCTCTGGGATGATCCGGTGATTAAGAATGTACTGGGAGAAGACAGCAGTCTGTGGAAACCCAACGGAATGATCCTTTCCTATCCTGTCATCACGATGGGTGAATTTACACATGAGGAATCCAGAAGATTATTGCTGGGAGAGGATTATACGGAAGAGATGGCGGAAAGCCTGTCAATGGAAAAACGAGTGACAGAAAAGACGGTCCCGACATTTCTCTGGCACACCCAGGAGGATATGGATGTACCTGTGGAAAACTCACTGGAATTTGCGATGGCACTGAGGAAAAACCATATTCCTTTTGAACTGCATGTTTATGAAGAAGGTGGTCATGGACTTTCCCTCTGTGATGATACTGTGGCAGATACATGGAGAGAGTTTCCTCAGCAAAATGCCAACTGGATACAGATGGCGGTACAGTGGCTGAAACGCCTGTAAATGCATGAGAGGATGCAGGTCTGGTAATTGACAAAAATCGCATCCGGTGTTATCATTTCTCTTAAAATGGACAAAAGAGAATGGAGGTCTGTTTCATGTCAAAAAAGAAAAAAGCCGGAATTGTGGTATTGATCATACTGCTGATCCTGGCTGCCGCTGCAGGAGCGATTTATTTTTTGGGACACCGCTACTACGCGAAAACAAATTTCCTGTCAGATGAAGAGGCTGTGGAACAGATCGAGAAGCAGAAAGCAGAACAGGAAAAAGCAGCGGCTGAAGAAGAGACTGAACCGGAAGAAGAGGAAGAAATCGATCCGGAACTGTTAGAAGCTCAGCGGAACATGGCAAAGTATGCATCGTCAGAACCGATTACTACGGATGGCAATGTCTACAATATTATGCTGGTAGGTCTGGATACAACAAAAGACGATTTTGTGGGGAATTCTGACTCCATGATTCTGATATCAATCAATTATCGTCTGCATAAGATTTCTATGATTTCTTTTATGCGGGATTTACATGTGCATATACCGAATGTAGGATATCGAAAACTGAATGCGGCATTTCCTAACGGAGGGGGGCCTCTTCTGTTGGAAACCATCGAGGAAAACTATAAGATTGATATTGATCGATATGCTACAGTTGATTTTGGAAATATGATAGATATTGTGGATGCCATTGGTCCTATTGAGATTACTTTTACGGAAAAAGAGGCGGAGAATGCCAATAAAAGTATCAAACAGCAGTGCAGAATTCTGAACCTTAAGTCCAAGAAATATCTAATTCCCGGAGAGGGAACTTATCTCTGCAATGGTATGCAGACGGTAGCCTATGCCCGTATTCGTAAAGTCGGTAACGCTGATTATCAGCGAACAGAGAGGCAGAGAGAAGTCCTGATGAAGCTTCTGGAGAATATCAAGGCAATGGATCTGGACGAACTGGATAAGCTGGCGACAAAACTTCTGCCTATGGTGACGCATAATGTGCCGGAAAGTGAGTTCTGGGGACTTCTGGCAAAATTACCGACTCTTCTTGCCTATAATATTGAACAGGACAGAATCCCTTATGATGGAAAGTTCCACAGTTATAATGGCAATTTGGTTCCGGATTCAGAGAGTACTGTACGCAGACTGAAAGAAACACTTTATGGCGAAGATGGTCTTGATGATGAGGGAAATGTGATTGTAGAAGAAGAACCGGAAGAAATTGATTATACCGTGAATGATGACGATGAGTATGCACTGGAACATGCGATTATGAAGAAAGCAGATCCGTGGCAAGTCTGGGGATTTGATAAAAATCAGCAGATTCTGAAAGAGCTGCAGCCTGTGCGGAAAGCAGCTGTAGTTGCAGATCGTATTTCTTTTGATGACCTGGTGCTGCCAAAAAGCAAGGACGGTGTAAAAAATCCTTATATCGAATCTAATTTTATCATTCATGTGCCGGACGCACCACAGGAAAAGAATTATACATTGGTACAAGGCAGTTATCAGTGGAAAAAAAGAATAACAGGAACGGGAATTCGGTAAAAATAACCCGGAAAGTATGAGAGTAAGAACATACTTTCCGGGTTTTTATCTTGAAAGGAGATAAGACTTCCACCTCTATAAGTGGTGAGTTGCAACAATTATTAAGTTCAAGATAAAAATTGCAGTAAATCTCTCAACCGATAATTGAGTATCAGCTGCTGCGGAAAGTTTATTTCATCCAGAAGTGCCAGTCCATATGGGAATTGTCCTACTTTTTCCGGACCGTGACTGTCACTGGAAAGGACAATAGGATGCTGGAAAGTACGGCACCATTCCAGCATTTCCAGATTGTTTTCTCTTGTATCTCCCCGATAACTTCCGGGGGTCAGGGAAGCTTCGTTCACTTCCAAAAGTACCCGGTGTTCCCGGGCAGCCAGAACAAGTGCCTGATAATCCACTGGATAACGTGAATCATCACAGTGACCGATCAGTCTGACCTTTGGATGTTTCATGGCAGCAATATAAGCTTCTGTATTCTCTTCCCGGGTTCCCGGCTTTTTATTCTTTGTGTGCATGCTGGCGATTCCGTAATCCAGATGCGATAAAATCTCATCGTCCAGATCTATCAATCCCTTATTGTCCAGTATATTTAATTCCACGCCGTAAAGAAGACGGATACCGCAGCGTTCATGTGGTGCCATAGCCAGACTTCTGAAATAAGAGGGAGTTCCGGCTCCCATCGTGGCAGGACCATGATCTGTGATTCCCACAAGAGAAAGCCCTGCTGTCCGGCCCGCCTTGGCCATATCCGCTATGGTACAGCTGGTACCGTGACCGGACGCGATCGTGTGTGTATGAATATCAAATTGCATAGTGTACCTCTCTGAAAGTTCTTACGAATAGTATGATAAAAATTGGTCATATTGTCAAGATAAAAACTAAAAACCACATAAAACCAAAGAAGGAAATTATAAAATTGCCATATAAAATTGTTGAAACTGACTTTGGTTTCGTTGACTTTATACAAAAAAGAGCGTATAATAAACGCAAATGTAATGTGAGTGAAATTTGCAGTTCTGTTTTCAGTGCAGGCAAGATGAAAAAGTAGCAGTGTGCCTTGTGTTGAAAATGGGAAGGCGGATGGGAGGAGATTGTAAAACAACAAGAAACAACATTTAAAACCACAATAAAACAACAAGAAACCACAAAAATGTGTTGACGTAATCGTGGAATTGGGGTATAATGTCAACATAAACCAACAATGGCAGGAATCATATGCCTGTCGAATCAATTTGTTTCAGGGAGGAAGAAAACAATGATGAACGAATTTGAAATCAAGAAACTTATGTGTGACATCGGACGCAGAGTTTACAACCGTAACATGGTTGCAGCAAATGACGGTAACTTCTCCGTTAAACTGAATGATGATGAATTTCTGTGCACACCGACTGGTGTTTCCAAAGGATTTATGACACCTGAGTACATCTGTAAAGTTAACAGAAAAGGTGAAGTAATCCAGGCAAATGCAGGATTCCGTCCGTCATCCGAGATCAAGATGCATATGCGTGTATATGAGAAGAGACCGGATGTTGGCGCTGTAGTTCATGCTCATCCTACTTTTGCAACAAGTTTTGCAATCGCAGGTATTCCGCTGAATCAGCCAATCATGCCGGAAGCAGTTATCGCTCTGGGATGTGTTCCGATTGCTGAGTATGGTACACCTTCTACTACAGAAATTCCGGATAATCTGGAAAAATATCTGCCATACTTTGATGCAGTTCTTCTTGAAAATCATGGCGCTCTGACCTGGTCTGGTGACCTGCTGTCTGCTTATCTGAAGATGGAATCTCTGGAGTTCTACGCAGAGCTGCTTTACAAGTCCAGAATGCTGGGCGGACCGAAGGAATTCGATCAGGCACAGATCAAGAAACTGTATGAAATCAGAAAGAAAATGGGTCTGCCGGGCAAACATCCTCTGGAAATCTGTCAGAACAGAAGCGGCTTAAACTGCCATAACTGCAGAGGCTCAAATATTTGTGATGAACCGGCATCTAATGCAGATGTAGTAGCTGAAATCACAAAGAAAGTTATGGAACAGCTTGGGATGAAATAAGGAACAGTCTGAGTGACTGTAAGAGAAAAGGGAGGTAATTCTCGTGCCTATAAATGAAAGTATGGTACAGGATATCGTGCAGGAAGTGCTGGCTAAGATGCAGATTCAGGAAGCACCGACCGGAAAACATGGTGTTTTCAAGGATATGAATGAAGCCATCGAGGCTGCAAAACAGTCCCAGAAAATTGTCCGTAAGATGTCCATGGATCAGAGAGAGAAAATCATTTCCACCATCCGTAAAAAAATCTGTCAGAATGCAGAGACTTTTGCACGTATGGGTGTGGAAGAAACCGGAATGGGAAATGTAGGAGATAAAATCCTGAAACACCGCCTGGTGGCTGAGAAGACCCCGGGAACGGAAGATATTACAACAACAGCATGGTCCGGTGACAGAGGCCTTACTCTGATTGAGATGGGACCATTTGGTGTCATCGGAGCGATTACTCCGTGTACAAACCCAAGTGAAACTGTGCTGTGTAATACCATGGGAATGCTGGCAGGAGGCAATACAGTAGTATTCAATCCTCATCCGGCTGCAATCAAGACATCTATTTTTGCAGTAAATCTGCTGAATGAGGCATCTCTGGAAGCAGGCGGACCGGATAATATTGCATGTACAGTTGAGAATCCTACACTTGAGACCAGCAACATTATGATGAAACATAAAGATATCCCGCTGATTGCTGCTACAGGCGGACCTGGCGTTGTTACCGCAGTTCTCTCTTCCGGTAAGAGAGGAATCGGAGCCGGCGCAGGTAATCCTCCGGCCCTGGTGGATGAGACAGCGGATATCCGCAAGGCAGCACAGGATATTGTAAATGGTTGCACCTTTGACAATAACCTGCCTTGTATCGCAGAAAAAGAAATCGTGGCAGTTTCTTCTGTTGTAGATGAACTGATGCACTATATGGTAACGGAACAGGGATGCTATCTGGCATCGAAAGAGGAACAGGATGCGCTGACAGCAGTTGTTCTGAAAGGTGGACGCCTGAATCGTAAATGTGTAGGACGTGATGCAAAGACACTTCTTTCCATGATTGGTGTGGAAGTTCCGAGTAATATCCGCTGCATTACCTTTGAAGGACCAAAGGAACATCCTCTCATCGCTGAAGAGCTGATGATGCCGATTTTGGGTGTGGTTAGAGCAAAAGATTTCAATGATGCCGTAGAACAGGCTGTATGGCTGGAGCATGGCAATCGTCATTCTGCTCATATCCATTCCAAGAACATTGATAATATTACCACTTATGCAAAAGCAATTGATACAGCAATCCTGGTAAAAAATGCACCGTCATATGCGGCACTGGGATTCGGCGGTGAAGGTTACTGTACATTCACCATCGCAAGCCGTACCGGTGAAGGTCTGACAAGCGCAAGCACATTTACCAAGAGAAGAAGATGCGTAATGTCCGACAGCTTATGCATTCGTTAATCGGGAGGAAATAGAATGGACACAAATAATATCAATATTGAAGAGATCGTGAAACAGGTTCTTGCCGGAATGACAGGACAGGGCGCTGCTCCGACAGCACCGGCTGCACCGAAGTGCTGTTCATCAGCCGCAGGAAGCATTCCGAAAACCGCACATGTTGCCATGCTGACAGGTCTGGAACACTTTGATGTTAAAGAGTTCCCGATGCCGGAAGTAGGCGATGACGATATCCTTGTTAAAGTAGAAGGCTGTGGTGTCTGCGGTACAGATGCACACGAATTCAAAAGAGACCCGTTTGGACTGATTCCGGTAGCTCTGGGACATGAAGGAACCGGTGAAATCGTAAAAATGGGTAAAAATGTGAAAAAAGATTCTGCAGGTAAAGATCTGAAAATTGGTGATAAAGTTGTTACCTGTATGATCTTCAAAGATAACCCGGATATCACTATGTTCGATCTGAACAAACAGAACGTAGGCGGCGCCGATGTATACGGTCTGCTTCCGGATGATGATGTACATCTGAATGGATGGTTCTCCGATTACATTCTGGTTCGCGGTGGTTCTACTGTATTTAATGTAAGTGATCTGGATCTGGATTCACGTATCCTGATCGAGCCTTGTGCAGTTCTGATCCATGCAGTAGAGAGAGCAAAGACCACCGGTATTCTTCGTTTTAACAGCCGTGTTGTTGTACAGGGATGTGGACCGATTGGTCTGATCTGTATCGCAATTCTGAGAACGATGGGTATTGAAAATATTACTGCAGTTGACGGCAATGAAATGCGTCTTTCCTTCGCTAAAGAGATGGGTGCAAGCAAGGCTGTTAACTTTATGGAACATAAAGGAATCGAAGCTCTGACAGCAGCTGTGGAAGCAAGCTTTGACGGACATCCGGCTGATTTCGGATTCCAGTGTACCGGTTCTCCGGTGGCTCATGCCAACATTTACAAGTTCATCCGCAACGGCGGCGGACTCTGTGAACTGGGATTCTTCATCAACGGCGGAGATGCAACGATCAATCCGCACTTTGATATCTGCTCCAAAGAGCTGACAATGGTTGGTTCCTGGGTTTATACTCTGAGAGACTATGCCACTACTTTTGACTTCCTGAAGAGAGCAAAAGGAATCGGACTTCCTCTGGAAAAACTGATCACTCACAAATTTGCTCTGGAAGACATCAACGAAGCACTTCAGACAAACCTGGCTATGAAGGGACTGAAGATCGCCATCGTTAACGATGCAAAGAACAGATAAGACTCTGTAGCTAAAGGAGAAAACATATGGCAGAAGCTGTAGGTATTCTTGAAGTATTTGGTCTGACTACCGCATTCGTTGCAGGAGATGCAGGATGTAAGGCAGCCAATGTGCGGATGGAAGTATTTGACAAAAACAAACCTGCCAATGCAGACAGCCTGCCGGTTCCGCTGCTGGTAACCGTCAAGTACCGCGGCAGTGTGGCAGATGTGACAGCAGCAGTTGAAGCAGGAGAAGCAGCAGCGATGACTATGGGCGGTGTGGTTACCAAACATGTAATCCCAAACCCGGAGGATGGAACACAGAAAATGCTGAAAATCAGTGCTCTTGATAAGAATTAGGAATTTTTTGTGAAGCTGTGATTAATTAGAAATTTTATTTTTTCAATCTAGGAGGATATATAAGATGGCTAAAGAAGCATTAGGAATGGTAGAAACCAGAGGACTGACAGCTGCAATCGAGGCAGCAGATGCTATGACAAAAGCAGCAGAAGTAACACTGGTTGGAACAGAAAAAATTGGTTCCGGACTTGTTACTGTTATGGTTCGCGGCGATGTAGGAGCTGTAAAAGCAGCAGTAGAGAGCGGAAGTGCAGCTGCATCCAGACTGGGTGAGCTGGTAGCTACACATGTTATTCCGAGACCACATGAAGATGTAGAAAAGATTCTTCCGACCGTATAATAAAGGAGATAATCCATGGGAAATTCGTATGGCTTTGTAGAAATCACGGGTGTGGTTGCTGCAATTGATGCACTGGATATCATGTTGAAAGCAGCAGATGTAAGCCTGGCTACATGGGAAAGAAAACTGGGCGGACGGCTTGTTACCATGGTAATCGAAGGTGATGTGGCAGCGGTGACGGCAGCAGTCGATGCAGCGGTTGCCGGCGCAATCAAAAAGCCTGTGCTGCATGCAGTCATTGCTCGTCCCCATGAAGAAACAGTACGAATGGTAGAATTGAGTGCTAGTCGCTGGAAAAAATAGGGGGACTTACGATGGCAGAGATCAAAAAGACAACATCCAAAGTTCCGGCACCTAAAAAGGCAGCAGCCCGAAAAACTACCGGAACGAGGAAAACTGCTGAGGTAAAGACAGCCGCGGCAGAAACGAACACGGAATCTGCAAAGATTACTGAAGAAATTACAGGTACAACTAATCATATAGTCCATAAGGAGGAAAAAAGAATGACACAGGAAGCATTGGGAATGGTTGAAACCAGAGGTCTGGTAGCAGCAGTTGAAGCAGCAGACGCTATGTGTAAAGCAGCTAACGTAACATTGATCGGAACAGAAAAAATCGGATCCGGACTGGTAACCGTTATGGTTCGCGGTGATGTAGGAGCAGTTAAATCCGCAGTAGAAAGTGGAGCAAGCAGCGCATCCAGACTGGGTGAACTGGTAGCTACTCATGTAATCCCAAGACCACACACCGACGTAGAAGCAATTCTGCCTCAGGTAAAATAAGAACGTAAGAACGGGGTCGGCTGAGTTTTATCAGCCGGCCGCAGATGTTCTTTGTTACTGACGAAGTGAACAGTAACAGTTCTTCCGCAGGAAGGTAGGTGTTGTACTTGGATACACAGAATATTGAATTGATTACCAGAATGGTTATGGAAAGTCTGAAAAAACAGGAACAGAGACAGGAAGCAGGATACATGGTTCCTATTGGTGTTTCTGCCAGACATATTCATCTTACCCAGGAAGATCTGGAAATCTTATATGGACCGGGATATCAGCTTACTAAGAAAAAAGAACTGATGGGTGGTCAGTTTGCATCTAATGAACTGGTTACTATTGTAGGACTGAAGTTGAGAGCGATTGAAAATGTTCGTATCCTGGGGCCATGCAGAAAAAAATCACAGGTAGAGATTTCAGCAACAGATGCCCTCAAACTTGGTGTAAAAGCACCGGTTCGTGAGTCTGGGGATATTGCAGGATCTGCTCCGATCGCACTGGTAGGTCCCAAAGGAGCTCTTTACCTGAAAGAAGGATGTATCGTTGCAGCAAGACATATCCATATGTCTCCGGCTGATGCAAAAGCAGCAGGGGTACATGACGGTGATTATGTGTCCGTGAAAGCAGACAATGAACGCGGAACCATATTTAATAACGTAAAAATCCGTGTAGATGACAGCTTTACACTGGAAATGCATATCGATACAGACGAGGCGAATGCTTCCCAGATTGCTACTGGCAACACAGTAAGAATTGTCAGATAAAACTTAACGGAAGCAATTACATGGAGGTTAACTATGATTGTAGGTAAGGTTGTAGGAAGCATTGTTTCTACAAGAAAAAATGATAAGTTAATAGGCAACAAATTCATGATTGTAGAACCGGTGCACCGGATGCAGGCTGAGAGCAGTCAGATTGTTGCCATCGACAATATCGGTGCAGGTATTGGAGAGTATGTGTTAGTTGCTCAGGGAAGTGCAGCCAGAATTGGCTGTGGTTTAGAAACAGCGCCAGTTGATGCAGCGATAGTAGGTATCATTGATGATGGTGCAGGATTGGAGTAATCGCATGGATATCAAAGAGTTACAAAAAATCATACAGGAAAATGGTGTAGTTGGTGCCGGTGGTGCCGGTTTCCCTACTTATGTAAAGGTAGATGAACGTGCGAACACCATTTTGATGAACTGTGCAGAATGTGAGCCTTTGTTAAAATTACATAGACAGCTGTTGAAGGTATATGCGAAAGAGATTATGCAGACATTTCACATGATTGCTGAGACAGTTGGAGCAAAGGAAGCCATTATTGGTGTGAAAAAGTCCTACAAGGATACGGTAAATGCTTTGAATCAGTATCTGGGTGAATTCCCCGAGATGCGTCTGGCCCTTCTGGATGAAGTATATCCGATGGGTGATGAAATCGTATTGATTTATGAAGCAACCGGGCGTGTGGTAAGACCGGGAGGTCTTCCTATCGAAGAGGGTGTTGCAGTATTCAACGTAGAGACTGTTTACAATATTTATCGTGCAGTTAATCATAATCAGCCGGTAACGGATAAGCTGGTTTCTGTAGTGGCAGAAGTAGAACATCCGATAACGGTTCGTGTCCCCATCGGAACACCTCTTTCTGAGGTAGTTGCCATGGCGGGCGATACAACAACAAAAGATGCAGTATACTTTGTGGGCGGTCCGATGATGGGAAATATCGGAAACGGCAGCCAGCCCGTGACAAAGACGACAAATGCAGTACTGGTTCTTCCGCGCGATCACACGATTGTTCAGAAAAAAATCAGAAAATCATCGATTGACATGAAACGTGCAGCGTCGATCTGCTGTCAGTGCCGTACCTGTACCGATCTGTGTCCGAGAAATAATCTGGGACATCCGATCGATCCGGCATTGTTTATGAGAGCGTCAGCGAATAAAGATTTCCGCGACATGAATCCTTATCTGAATGCAGCATTCTGCAGTTCCTGCGGAGTCTGTGAGATGTTTTCCTGTCCGCAGAGTCTTGCACCCCGTTCTCTTCTGGCAGATATGAAGGGCGGCCTGAGAAAAGCAGGTATTCGTCCTCCGCATGGTGTACAGCCGGCTCCGGTGAAAGCTTCCAGAGAATATCGCAAGGTTCCGGAAGAAAGACTGATGGCCAGACTGGGACTGACCAGATATGATAAAGATGCTCCGCTGAATGATAAGGTGGCAGATGTGAAAAAAGTTACCATCAATCTCAGTCAGCATATCGGAGCACCTGCACAGGCGATTGTCAGCATAGGAGACAGGGTAACAGTCGGGCAGATGATCGCAAAGCCTGCTCAGGGTCTGAGTGTGGGTATCCACGCATCCATTACCGGTGTGGTTCTGGATGTAACAGATCGTGCAGTAGTAATTGAGGCAAAGTAGAAAGGACGTGTACTGTATGAGTAAAGCAATCGGTATGATTGAATTTAAAACCACGGCAACTGGTATCACGGCAGCAGATGCCATGGTAAAAACTTCAGAAGTAGAGCTTATTGAGGCGCAGACAGTATGTCCTGGAAAATATATTGCTATTATTTCTGGAGATTTGAGTGCCGTAAAAGCGGCAGTAGATGCTGCTTCTACTCAGTATGAAGATCAGCTGATCGATAATTTTGTACTGGGTAATCCGCATGAATCTATTTTCCCGGCTCTTTATGGGGCAGCACAGATTGAAAAAGTCAGTGCACTGGGAATATTGGAAACATACGATGCAGCTTCCATTATTGTGGCTGCAGATGCGGCAGCAAAGACAGCAATTGTAGACTTGATTGAACTGCGTGTAGCGAAAGGTATGTGTGGTAAATCTTATATGCTCATTACCGGAGAAGTTTCCGCAGTCACAGCATCCATAGAGAAAGCAAAAGCTGTTGCAGGAGAAAGAGGTATGTATCTGGATTCTTCTGTTATTGCACATCCGGATGCAAAAGTAATCGAATCTATTTTGTAAGTAAAGGGGACGGAGGAAGGCAGCTTTCTCCGTCCACGTTCGTTTTTAGGGAGAGAACTCCCACCCGACTGATTTCTAAGAAGGAGGACAAGTTGTATGCTAGCATTGGAGAGAAGAAATCTGATTCTTGAGAAACTGCAGGAAGAAAAACGTGTGGTTGTCAGTGAATTAAGTCAGTTATACAACGTGTCAGAAGAAACCATCCGGAGAGATCTTGATAAACTGGAACACGAGGGTTATGCCATAAAAAGCTATGGGGGAGCGGTTATCAATGAAAATAACAGCATTGATATGCCCTTTAATGTTCGAAAAAATCGTAATGTATTGGGAAAACAGAAAATAGGTACGCTGGTGGCAGATCTGATTCATGACGGAGACTGCATTATGCTGGATGCCAGTACGACAGCGGTATTTATTGCAAAAGCGATCAAAGATAAAGAACGTCTGACAGTAATCACGAATTCCATCGAAATCATGATAGAATTGGCTGATGTGTCCGGCTGGAACATTATTTCCACTGGTGGAATGATGAAGGAGGGTTATCTGGCACTTCTGGGCACGAAAGCAGAAGATGGTATGCGTTCCTATTATGCGGATAAAGCTTTTGTATCCTGCAAGGCGCTGGATCGTACCAGGGGGATTATGGATTCCAATGAACTGTTTGCCCATGCAAAACAGGTGATGATGGAATCCGCCAAAGAAAGTATTCTGGCGGTCGATCACAGCAAATTTGACAATACAGCATTTGCCAGGGTAACCAATACACAGAATCTGTCAGCAGTGGTGACGGATATGAAACCGTCGCAGGAGTGGATTGATTTTTTGGAATCCCGGAATATCAAATGCTATTATCCGGAATAGAAAGGCGGAAGTTATGGACAGTTTTGGAATAAAAACGCAGATTTATTTTGGAAATGGGGCATTATCCCGTCTGAAAGAAATACCTTATCGTAAAGTTCTCATAATTACAGATCCTTTTGTGGTACAGAGTAAAATGATTAATCTGATCACAAAACCTCTCAGCGAGGGTGGGATTACTTATGAGTTGTTTTATGATGTTGTACCGGATGCACCGCTAGATAAAATATCAAATGGTGTGAAGAAATTCCTGGAGTACAAACCCGAGGCGATTGTGGCAGTTGGCGGAGGATCAGCCATTGACTCCTCAAAAGCCATCAGGGAATTTGCCCTGAAAATAGATCCTTATGGGGAAGTGGGATTGATTGCTATCCCAACTACCAGCGGAACAGGTTCAGAGGTAACCTCATTTGCAGTTGTCAATGATACGGCTGCCAAGGTGAAATATCCTCTGGTATCCGAGCGACTGACTGCAGAGGAAGCAATTCTGGATGCAGAGCTGGTAAAAAGTGTTCCCCCCGCAATCACTGCTGATACCGGTATGGATGTATTTACCCATGCACTGGAAGCTTATGTAAGTACCGCACACAATGAATTTTCTTCTGCATTATCAGAAAAAGCAATTGAAATCTGTGGTGTGTTTCTTTTACGGGCTTACCTGGATGGCAGTGACATGCATGCGAGACAGAAAATGCATGTGGCTTCCTGTCTGGCAGGTCTTGCATTTAATTCGGCATCTCTGGGTATTACCCACAGTATGGCTCATCAGCTGGGTGCATTGTTCCATATTCCTCACGGAAGGGCCAATGCGATGCTGTTGCCGCATATTGTAGAATTTAATGCAAACATCAATAAGCATTCCAGAAGCCAGAAGGAATATCTGCCATCGGTGAAACGGTACGCGAATATTGCCCATATTCTGGGTCTCAGTAACTACAATGAAGTGATGAGTGTCCGTTCGCTGGTGAACTGGATTCAGTTTATGCAGAAAGAGATGAATATTCCACTGACCATTCAGGAAATTGGAACGATCACTCCGGATGCATATTTTGCGGCAGTGGATAAGATGGCGGATGCAGCTCTCGCAGATGCATGTACGCCAACGAATCCAAGAGTTCCAACGAAGGAAGATATTATTAAAATTTATACCAAATTATGGTCATTCTGATATGACCCGAAGAGGTTAGTGACTATGAAATCAAAAAGAATTGAAGTACTGGACAATCGTCCGGTCAATAAAGATGGTTTCATTGATGAATGGCCGGAGATGGGATTTGTGGCGATGAAAAGCCCCTATGATCCCAAGCCATCCATCAAAATAGAAAACGGAATAATTACAGAACTGGATGGAAAGAAACGGGAAGACTTTGATTTCCTGGATCAGTTTATTGCAGATTATTCCATTCGTATTGACAGAGCAGAGGAGTCCATGAAGATTCCTTCTCTGGAAATTGCCAGAAAAATTGTGGATATCCATGTTTCCAGAAAAGAAATTCTGGAAATCGTCTCAGGAATCACACCAGCTAAGATGGCGGAAGTGATCAATGAGCTGAACGTGGTAGAAATGATGATGGGTATGCAGAAAATGCGTGCCCGCAAGGTGCCGGGAAATCAGGCGCATATCACCAATCTGAAGGATGATCCGGTGCAGATCGCCGCAGACGCTGCGGAAGGAGCACTCCGGGGATTCAGTGAAGAAGAAACCACCACGGGTGTGGCAAGATATGCCCCGTTTAATGCGATTGCACTTCTGATCGGTTCACAGGTTGGACGAAGAGGTGTTTTGACTCAGTGTGCGGTAGAAGAGGCCATTGAGCTGGAACTTGGTATCCGCGGTCTGACAACCTATGCGGAGACACTTTCCGTATATGGAACTGAGAAAGTATTTATCGACGGTGATGACACTCCGTATTCCAAAGCATTTTTGAACTCTGCATATGCGTCCAGAGGTCTGAAAGTAAGATTTACCTCCGGTTCCGGTTCAGAAGTACTGATGGGAAGCAGTGAGAAAAAATCCATGCTGTATCTGGAGTGCCGCTGTCTGTTTGTAACGAAAGGTGCGGGAAGTCAGGGCATTCAGAACGGTTCCGTTAGCTGTGTCGGTGTAGCTGCCGGTGTACCTGCCGGAGTGCGGGAAATCATCGGCGAAAACCTGGTGGCAGCGCTTCTGGGACTGGAATGTGCATCATCCAATGACCAGAGCTTCTCTCATTCTGATATGCGTCGTACAGCAAGAACCATGCTGCAGTTTATGCCGGGTACTGATTTCATTTTCTCCGGCTATGCAGGAGAACCAAACTATGACAATATGTTTGCCGGCTCCAACTTTGATGCGGAGGATTTTGATGATTACAATGTTCTGCAGAGAGATATGCAGGTGGACGGCGGTCTTCGCCCTGTAACTGAGGAGGAAGTAATCCGTGTTCGCCGTGAAGCAGGAAAAGCTGTACAGGCAGTATTTCGTTATCTGGGACTTACTGAAGTTACGGATGAACAGGTGGAAGCGGTGACTTATGCTCATGGCAGCAAGGATACACTGGATCGTGATGTGGCATCCGATCTGATGGCTGCTGATGATCTGATGAAACGGAAAGTAACCGGTGTCGATGTGGTGAAAGCTCTTGCGGAAAGCGGTTTTGAAGAACTGGCAGAAAGCATTTTGAACATGCTGAAGCAGAGAGTAATCGGTGATTATATGCATACAGCGGCAATCCTGGATGAAAACTTCCAGGTTATGTCAGGGGTAAATACACCGAATGACTATATGGGACCGGGTACCGGATATCGGGTAGATGGAAAACGCTGGGAGGAGATCAAGGCGATTCCTCACAGGATCAATGTGAATGAATTTTAAGGAGGGCTGCCAGGATGCAAGTGAATGAACAATTAGTCCAGGCGATTACCAAAGAGGTACTGAAGCAGCTTCAGAACCGGCAGTCCGGACAAAATACGGAGAAAAAATCAGGCTGCAGTCAGCCGTCTTCAACAGAAAGTCTGCAGGGAAAAACAAGAATGCGCCCCAAACATTCCTATGAAGGATATGTGCAGGCTCAGAAAGGAACCAACCCCAAAGAAGTTGTAATCGGCGTAGGAGCTGCATTTCAGACGGAAATCACCAAAACAATTTCCGGAATTCCGCTGGATCAGGTACTGAAAAATGTCCGTGCAGGAATTGAGGAAGAGGGTATGGTTTCCCGCGTGGTGAAAGTACTGGATACTTCAGATGTTGCCTTTATGGCACTGGAATCGGCAAAATTATCCGGTTCCGGCATCGGTATCGGTATACAGTCCAAGGGAACAACCGTTATTCACCAGAAAGACCTTTATCCGCTGACCAATCTGGAACTGTTTCCGCAGGCTCCGCTGATCACTCTGGATATGTACCGGAAAATCGGACGAAATGCGGCGAAATATGTCAAAGGGGAAAAAGTAACTCCTATTGAATCTTTCAATGATCCGATGGTACGCGCAAAGTTCCAGATCAAGGCGGCATTGATGCATATTATTGAGACAGAACAGCTGGATCCGGAGAAAAAAATGATTGAATGGGAGGAAAGGAAATGAGCAATTATCCATTAGGAAAAAATGAAGCGGATTCCATTACTTCCAAGACAGGTAAAAAACTCTCTCAGATTACACTGGAAGAAGTAAAAAAAGGTAATGTGCAGGCGGATGATATCAAGATCTCTCAGGAAATGCTGCATCGTCAGGGCCAGGTTGCAAAAGAAGCTGATAACCCGGCGATGGAAGCAAATTTTCAGAGAGCAGCAGAACTGGTAAATGTGCCTGATGATGTTATCCTGAATATGTACAATAAGCTTCGGCCGAACCGCTCCACAAAACTGGAGCTGGCTCACATGGCCCAGGAGCTTCTGGAGGTTTATCACGCTCCCCATTGCGCAAAACTGGTGCTGGAAGCAGCAGCTATTTATGAGAAGCGGGGAATTTTGCTGAAATGAGGTAAAAAAGTTGAAGCTGGTTGCAGGAGTTGATATCGGAAATTCTACAACTGAAGTATGTATCGGAGGCATGGAGGAAAATGGAACTTTTCAGTTCCTTTCCTCCGCTTCTCGGATGACAACCGGAACAAAGGGAACTGTTCCCAATGTGATGGGTGTGAAGGCGGCTCTGCTGGAAGCGATGGAAAAAGCAGGTCTTCCGTTGTCTGCTCTGGATGAAATCCGGCTGAATGAGGCGGCACCGGTAATCGGTGATACTGCCATGGAGACGATCACCGAGACTGTGATCACAGAATCTTCTATGATCGGTCATAACCCGTCGACTCCGGCGGGGGCAGGACAGGCAGCAGGAGAATTGATTTTCCTGGAACATCTTTCCCGTGCAGACAATGAAAAATCTTATCTGGTGGCGGCTTCTGCCAGACATTCTTATGAAGAAGTAGCGGCAGAGCTGAATCGGTATATGCCCGTGAAACATGTTTGCGGCGTTATACTCCAGGCAGATGAGGCTGTGTTGGTGGAAAATCGTCTTGACAGAAAGGTGCCCATTGTGGATGAGGTTCGCCACATTGACAAGGTGCCGGAGGGCAAGACGGCGGCAATTGAAGTTGCCCTGCCGGGAACAACCGTCAGGATGTTGTCAAATCCCTATGGAATTGCCACACTTCTTAGGTTGTCTCCGGAAGAGACCAGAATGATTACGCCAATTGCCAAAAGTCTGATCGGTAAAAGAAGTGCTGTGGTTATTCGGACACCTCATGGAAATATCTATGAACAGATTCTTCCGGCAGGAAGTATTCAAATGGAAGGAAGTGTTGACCGGACGGTTGCCGTGGATGCAGGAGCGGAAAGTATTATGGAAGCTCTGCAGGAAGCAGGAGACATCCGGGATATCCGGGGGGAATCCGATACAAATGTGGGAAATATGCTTTCGGGTATCAAAAAAGATATGGCAAAAGTATCCGGAGAAAATGAAAACAGTATCCGAATCACAGATATTCTGGCGGTGGATACGATGGCTCCGGTCAAAATAGCAGGTTCTCTGGCGGGAGAGACCTGTATGGAAAAAGCAGTAGGTATTGCCGCTATGGTGAAAACCCGTCATCTTCCCATGCGGCAGATTGCTCAGAAGCTGGAACAGGAGCTTAAAGTAAAGGCAACAGTGGCAGGTGTGGAGGCGGTGATGGCATCTCTTGGAGCACTTACCACACCGGGAACTCAATTGCCTCTGGCGATTCTTGATATGGGAGGCGGTTCTACGGATGCGGCAGTTTTACATCCGGATGGAACAGTGGAGACAACACATCAGGCAGGGGCCGGGGAACTGGTGTCCATGCTGATTCAGACAGAGCTGGGACTTCGAAGCCGTGTGACAGCAGAACAGATTAAGAAATATCCACTGGCGAAGGTGGAAAGCCTGTTCCATATGCGGTTGGAAAATGGAGCCATGGAATTTTTCCAGGATTCCATTGATCCCCGGTATTATGGGCATGTGGTGCTTCTGGCACCGGGAGAACTTCTCAAAGTCGAAGAAGATATCCCGATGGAGAAGATTCTTCAGGTGAGAAAAGAAGCAAAGAAAAAAGTATTTGTAAAGAACGCAATCAGAGCATTGCGCCGTGTAGCACCGGATCACAATCTGAAAAATATCCCCAATGTGGTTCTGGTGGGAGGCTCTGCGGAAGACTTTGAAATTCCGGAGATGCTGATGGAGGCATTGGCAGAGTATGGCATTGTCTGTGGACGCGGAAATATCCGGGGAGAAGAAGGGCCGAGAAATGCAGTGGCAACCGGATTGTTGCTGTCTTATCTGGGAATTGCGGCCGGCAGGTGACGGGAGGGAAGCAAATGGTAGTAAATAAACCATCGATTTTAATTTATGTCAGCCAGCCGGATCTGGATTATCTGCGTGAAGTATGCGCAGGAATCGAAGAAGAAGGTGTACTGTATCAGGTGATACCGACAGAAGGGCAGCTGGATGAACTGGCTTATGCAGCCGCAAATGCATCCATGCTTGGTTCCGGAATCGGTATGGTCGGAAGGAGAGCGGCGATGCAGATGCGTCAGCTGCCGATGGGACACAATGTATTTGAACTGCATGCACCCCATTTCTGGCAGTGCCGGAACCTTGGCGCCAACAGTGCAAGAGCTATCAAAAAAATGCCATTCAAAACAATGTTCGGAGATGAACAGGTATGAAAATATATACAAAAACCGGTGACGCAGGTATGACCAGCCTGGTTCACACAAAAAATATAGCAAAGTCCGATGATAGGGTGGATGTGATGGGGACAATCGATGAACTGACCAGTCACATCGGACTGACAAAGACAAAAATTCAAGATCAGCAGATCATCCATTTTCTGGAAGAGATTCAGCAGACGCTGATGACGATCATGGCAGGCATTGCGGATTCCTATAACATGAAATATAAGCTGAAGGAAGAGGACACAGCAAAGCTGGAGCATGAAATCGATCGTCTGGAAGCTCTGTATGAACGGCCGGCCCATTTTATCCTGCCGGGAGAGAATCCCATATCTGCACAGCTGGATGTAACGAGAACTGTTGCGCGCAGGGCAGAACGATGCCTGTCCCAGGTAAGTATTAAGTTTGGTGCTGATTCCGGTGCAAGGCGTTATATGAACCGTCTGGCAGACTATCTGTATGTGCTGGCACGGTATTATGATGCCATGGCGGATGGCGGCAGTGTAAGCCGGAAAGAAGCTTCTGATGAAGGTAGTCCGGCAGCTGGTTCTGTGGTAGCAGGAAGTTCGACGACAACCAGTGTACAGGATAAGGGAGGAAATGCAATGGCAGAAAATCTTACACAGGAAGCCCTGATTCAGCAGGTGATGATGCGTATGGGACAGGGTAAGATTACTCTGGAGGCTTCCAAGAAACTCATCCAGAAAATTGAGGAAGAGGCAGCCCGCAGAGGAAAGAAAGCGGTCATTGCCGTATGTGGTCCTGATGGAAACCCCATTGCAGTGCATGTCATGGATGGAGCATTTCTGGTAAGCTTTGATGTGGCAGTCCGAAAAGCCTACACATCTGTAGCTGTAAAAATGTCCACCATGGAATTGTCAAAACTGGCTCAGCCGGGACAGACATTTTATGGTCTGGAATCCCTGGACGGCGGTAAAATCGTAATCTTCGGAGGCGGTATGCCGCTGACAGTCAATGGAAATATCATCGGTGGCCTTGGAGTATCCGGCGGAACCGGAGAAGAAGACCACAGTTTGGCTGAGTATGGATTGTCTGTACTGCAGGAAGTGCTGTAAACGGAATGAGTCTATAATGGAATGGAAAAATGAACGCCCGGGTTCGGAACTGGTATGTTTCCGGATCCGGGCGTTCATTTTTCCAGGCAGGCTCAGCGGATTCTTTCAGTGGCTTTCGTCCTACCTTTTTTGTCTTTTGGTAGGCTTTATTGATCAGATTTCGGCTTCTCATCCTACCATTTTTCCGTTTTTATAGACTCTCATTGTTGATATTTTGATTTCCAGCCTATGTTTTTTTGATTTTTATAGGCTATATAGTGTTTTTTAAGGATCTGTATCCTACTTTTTTCTGATTTTAGTAGGCCTTGTGAGTTGTTTCCGGGATTCTCAGCCTATGATTCTTCATATTTGGAAGGCTTTAATTGTTATTATTCTAGTTTTAGGCCTACCTATGTTCATGGTTCTTTCTCAATTTGGGGTACTTCGTCAATTTGGGGCCTGGTGAA
>JBJELT010000176.1:0-79851 GCA_051879295.1 Oliverpabstia sp.
AAGTCTCCGTAAGCGTCGGATCTTCGGACTCACTTTCCCCAATGCTTCTGAAAAATACCAGAGATTCTCCGTCCGTTTCCATAGGAATTACAAAAAGCACTATCCAGAGCGTTCGAAATAACATGAAAAAACGGCTGAGTCAGACTCAGCCGTCATTTTGTTCTAAAACCAACGTTAAGGGATGCATAAATTATGCTCTTTCAACTTTACCGGATCTCAGGCAAGAAGTACAAACGTACATTTTCTTTGCTCCGCCGTTAACTTTAACCTTTACAGATTTAACGTTAGATTTCCACATTTTATTGGATCTTCTATGGGAATGGCTCACATTGTTACCGAAATGAGCACCTTTTTCACAGATCGCGCACTTTGCCATGACAGCACCTCCTTAACAAATAAATTTCGATTTGCAACACTAGCTATTTTAACAGATGAATAATCTTTTTGCAAGTAAAATTATAAAATTTTCAAATTATTATTCCTTTTTCTTCAAAAACAGGTTATAATACATACAGTATATGATGCCGGCTTCAAAAATTATGCGCAGGTATCATGGAAGATTGGAGGTAGACCTATGAAAGGGCGTATGAATACAGGATTGGGAGAAGTTACCATCAATACAGATGTGATCGCCATGTATGCAGGAAGTGTTGCAGTTGAATGTTTTGGTATTGTAGGTATGGCTGCTGTCAACATGAAAGATGGGCTGGTTAAGCTTTTGAAAAAGGACAGCCTGAAACACGGAATTAATGTAGAATTGAATGATAACAAGATTTCTCTGGATTTTCATGTGATTGTTGCATATGGAGTAAGTATCCGTGCGGTTTCTGATAATTTGATTGCTAATGTAAAGTATAAGGTAGAAGCTTTTACCGGTATTGAAGTAGAGAATATCAATATTATGGTAGAAGGTGTCCGTGTGATAGATTAATGAAGGAGGAGCTTTAGAAAGCTATGAATACAATAGATGCCAAACTTCTTGCCAAAATGTTTCTGGCAGGAGCAAAGAATCTGGAAGTAAAAAAAGAATGGATCAATGAGCTGAATGTGTTTCCGGTGCCTGACGGTGATACAGGAACGAATATGACGCTTACTATCATGTCTGCGGTAAAGGAAGTAAATGGAATTACAGAGCTTACGATGGAAACTCTTG
This sequence comes from Oliverpabstia sp., assembly GCA_051879295.1. Classification (GTDB taxonomy): domain Bacteria; phylum Bacillota; class Clostridia; order Lachnospirales; family Lachnospiraceae; genus Oliverpabstia. The sequence continues at coordinate 1,154 of JBJELT010000176.1, forward strand.
CCAAATCCATTTCTTCCGGTTCTCTTCGCGGTGCCAGAGGAAATTCAGGTGTTATCCTTTCTCAGCTTTTGAGAGGTTTTACTAAAGGAATCAGAGAACACAAGACACTGGATGCAGTTACGATCGCGAGAGCGATTGATAAGGGTGTGGAGACAGCGTATAAAGCGGTTATGAAGCCGAAAGAAGGTACGATTCTGACGGTGGCCAGAGGTGTGGCTGACAAGGCACTGGAACTGGCAGAGGAAGTGCAGGAACTGCAGCCGTTTTTTGAAGATATTCTGGAAGAAGGAAAACGGGTTCTTGAAAAGACTCCTGATATGCTGCCGGTTCTGAAAGAAGCAGGTGTTGTGGATTCCGGCGGACAGGGGCTTATAGTTGTTCTTGAGGGTGCGTTTGATGCTTTCATGGGCAAGGAAATTGATCTTTCCTTTGATGCAGGAGAAAGTGCGAAGGTTGTGAAGATATCTCCGCAGGCTGAAGCTGATATCAAGTTTGGTTATTGTACAGAGTTTATCATCGTACTGGATAAAGAGTTTTCAGATGATGATGAAGCAGATTTCAAGAAGTATCTGAGTTCTCTGGGTGATTCTATTGTGTGTGTGGCAGACGATGAGGTTGTTAAGATTCATGTACATACCAATGATCCGGGTCTTGCGATTCAGCGAGCTCTGACCTATGGTTCTCTGTCCAGAATCAAGATTGACAACATGCGTGAAGAACATCAGGAAAAACTGATCAAAGATGCAGAGAAAGTAGCTGCACAGCAGGCCGAAGAGGATGCAAAAAAAGAGCCAAAGAAGGAAGTAGGATTTATTTCAGTGTCCATCGGTGAAGGTTTTGGAGATATTTTCCGCGATCTTGGGGTTGATTATCTGATCGAGGGCGGTCAGACCATGAATCCAAGTACAGAAGATATGTTGAATGCTATCGAAAAGGTCAATGCAGACAATATCTTTATATTCCCGAATAATAAAAACATAATTCTGGCTGCAAAACAGGCCCAGACATTGACAAAAGATAAAAACATTATTGTGGTTCCGACAAGCACAGTTCCACAGGGAATCACCGCTATTATTAATTTTGTACCGGAAAAATCTGTAGAAGATAATGAAGCAGCTATGTGCGAGGAAATTAAACGAGTAAAGACCGGTCAGATTACGTATGCGGTTCGCGATACCCATATTGATGATAAAGAGATCCATCAGGGAGATATCATGGGCATCGGTGATCATGGTATGCTGGCAGTGGGTCATTATGTGGCTGAAGTAGCGAAAGAAACTGCTGCAGCCATGGTTGACGAGGATACAGAGCTGATCAGTATCTATTATGGCGAGGACTTTTCTGAAGAGGAAGCAGAGGAACTCGGTGCGCAGTTAGAGGAAATGTATGATTACTGTGATGTGGAAGTAAATTACGGCGGACAGCCGATCTACTACTGCATTGTTTCTGTAGAATAAAAGTATTACTGTTGATTTACCATGCGAAGTGTGTTACTGGTCACGAAGTGAACAGTAGGAGGGGTGCTGTGAAGCTTTAAAGCTTTTCAGCACCTTTTTGTCCTTAGATAGGGAGAGTATAATGAAAGAATCAGAATCTATCCGCTCACTGAAGGGAGTGGGTGAGAAAACCGAAGCTCTGTTTCACAAAATGAGGATTTACCAGATTGGTGATCTTCTGCATGATTATCCCCGTGATTATGATATTTTCAGAAAACCGGTATCGTTAGCGGAAACGAAAGATCAGGAAAAAGTGGCTGTTGTAGGAACGGTCTCAGGTAATGTGGATGTAAAAAAGGTGCGGAATCTCACCGTCGTTTCTACCGTGATCGCAGATCAGACCGGTCAGTGCAAAGTCACATGGTTTAATATGCCATTCCTTCGGAGTACACTGAGACGGGGCATGGTGATGGTATTTCGTGGGAAAATTGCCATCAGGAATGGTCGTTATCAGATGGATCATCCGGAAATGTATACTCCTGCGGCGTATGAAGAAAAATTGAACAGCATGCAGCCGATTTATAGTCTGACGGCAGGTATGACAAACAGTACATTGACTAAGATGGTCCGTGAGGTATTGGAGCACCTGGATTTGTCTTACGATTATCTGCCGGAGGAAATCCGTCTGAAAGACCATTTGGCGGAGTATAATTTTGCAATTGAACAGATACACTTTCCAAGAAATCAGGAATGTTATCTGGAAGCGAGAAAAAGACTTGCATATGATGAATTTTTGCTGTTTATCCTTGCACTGCAGCAGATGAAAGACCGGAATCAGGCGGAGGAGAATCATTATCAGATGAAAGCTGTCTGGAAAACAGAGGAAGTAATAGAAAATCTTCCCTACCGCCTGACAGATGCCCAGCAAAAAGTATGGTATGAGATTGAAGAGGATTTGAAAGGAAATACACTGATGGCCCGTCTGGTACAGGGCGATGTGGGATGCGGGAAGACGATACTTGCATTTCTTGCCATGATCATGGCGGCAGAGAATGATTACCAGAGTGCTCTTATGGTACCTACGGAGGTGCTGGCCCGTCAGCATTTCGAATCTTTGACAAAGCTTCTGGAAAAAAATCAGCTTCTGGATATGTATGCACCGGTTCTGCTGACCGGCTCCACATCGGCAAAAGAGAAAAAAATCATCTATGAGCAGATAGTAACCGGAAAGACACGTATGATCGTGGGAACCCATGCTCTGATACAGGAAAAAGTACAGTACGAAAATCTGGCACTGGTGATTACAGATGAACAGCATCGCTTTGGTGTGCGGCAAAGGGAAAGCTTTTCATCGAAGGGGGTTAAACCCAATGTACTGGTTATGAGTGCAACACCGATTCCCCGTACCCTCGGTATTATTCTATATGGGGATCTTGATATTTCCATCGTAGATGAACTGCCTGCCCGGAGGCTGCCGATCAAAAATTGTGTGGTGGATACCAATTATCGTCCGAAAGCCTACCGGTTCATCGAAAAGCAGGTTAGAGAGGGGCATCAGGTTTATGTGATCTGTCCCATGGTGGAAGAAAGTGAGGGGCTTGAGGCGGAAAATGTTACAGACTATACCCAAAAGCTTCGTAAGGAATTATCGCCGGATATTAGTGTGGAGATGCTTCACGGTCAGATGAAACCGAAAGAAAAAAATGAAATTATGGAGGCGTTCGCAGAAAATCGCATTCAGGTACTGGTGTCCACCACGGTGGTGGAAGTAGGGGTGAACGTGCCGAATGCTACCGTCATGATGGTTGAGAATGCGGAACGTTTCGGTCTTGCCCAGCTTCATCAGCTGCGGGGGCGTGTTGGCCGGGGGGACAGCCAGTCTTACTGTATATTTATTCACGGAAAGGATCAGGCGGAGCATTCCCGGAGGCTGCAGATTCTGAATAAATCCAATGATGGATTTTATATTGCAGCGGAAGACCTGAAATTGCGGGGGCCCGGGGATTTGTTCGGAGTGCGCCAGAGCGGGGTGCTGGAACTGGGAATTGCAGATATTTTCAGGGATGCAGACATTATGAAGATGGCCAGCGAGACGGCAGGCCAGATACTGGAACTGGATTTTGAACTGGCACTTCCTCAGCACAGAGGATTGAAAGAACGGCTGGAGCAGTATTGCAGCAGACAGTTGGATGACATTGGATTGTAAAGGCGGTTGATAAGAATGAGTGCGATTGTAACTATGCAGGATGTAACAAAGATATATCATATGGGAGAAGTGGAAATCCGAGCGGCTGACGGAATTTCCTTTGAGATTGAAAAAGGCGAGTTTGCCGTGATCGTAGGTCCCAGTGGGGCAGGAAAAACAACGGTGTTGAATATTCTGGGCGGGATGGACACCTGTGACGGAGGAAAAGTGATCGTAGACGGGGAGGATATTTCCGGTTACAGAAACAGAAAACTGACAACTTATCGAAGAAATGATATCGGTTTTGTCTTTCAGTTCTATAATCTGGTGCAGAACCTGACAGCACTGGAAAATGTGGAACTGGCGGCTCAGATCTGCAAAAATCCTCTGGATGCAGCCACTGTGCTGAAGGAAGTGGGGCTGGAAGACAGAATGCAGAATTTCCCTGCACAGCTGTCAGGCGGTGAGCAGCAGAGAGTTGCTATAGCCAGAGCTCTTGCCAAGAATCCCCGCCTGCTTCTCTGTGATGAGCCGACTGGTGCTTTGGATTATCTGACAGGAAAAGCTATTTTAAAACTGCTGCAGGATACCTGCAGAGAAAAGGGAATGACTGTTGTGGTTATTACCCACAATACTGCAATAACACCTATGGCAGACCGGGTGATACAGATTAAGAATGGTCGGGTGAAGGCAATGACAGTAAATGAACATCCCGTACCGGTTGAGACGATTGAATGGTGATGATATGAAAAGAAAACATATACTTGTGAAAGATTTTTTCAGAGAAGTCCGTGCCAGCCGCAACAGATTCCTTTCTATCATGGCAATCGTTATCCTGGGAGTGGCGTTTTTCTCGGGGGTTCGTGCTGCCTGTCCGGATATGAAGCTGTCCGCAGATACATATTACGATGATGTGAATCTGATGGATATCAGGGTTCTCAGTACACTGGGGCTGACGGATGAAGATGTTGATGCTTTGCAGCAAATTCAGGGAATTAAGGCAGTGGCTCCCGCTCACAGTGCAGATGTCCTTTGTCAGATGCCGAATTCTCAGCCGGTTCTGCATCTGATGTCATATACAAAAGATATGAATCAAATTTCTGTTGACGAGGGAAGAATCCCTGAGAAACCGGATGAAATTTTCATGGATCAGAGATTTATGGAGTCCGCGAATTTGCAAATCGGGGATACGATTCTTCTCGATTCGGGAGAAGATGATGAGTCTCTGGAAGATACGCTGCTGTATAACGAATATACCATTGTAGGTACAGGAACCAGTCCTTTCTATCTCAGTCTGGACAGGGGGACCAGTACCATAGGAAATGGTTCAGTCAGTGGATTTGGTATCCTTTTGCCGGAGGCATTTACCCTGGATGTATATACGGAGATTTATCTTATTGTGGATGATGCGGAAACATACATCTGTTACGATGACGATTATGAAGATCTGGTTGATGAGGTGAAAGACCGGATTCAGGAAATCGAAGATCGGCAATGTGAGATTCGCTATGCGAAAATCAAGGCTGACGGGCAGGAAGATATCGATGCTGCAAAACAGGAAATTGCGGATGCCCGCAAAAAACTGAAGGATGCCAGAGAAGAACTGGAGGATGGAAAAAAGCAGCTGCAGGACGGCAAAGAAGAGATTCAGGAGAAGAAGCAGGAACTGCAGGATGGGAAAGATGAGCTGGCAAAGCAGCAGAAAAAGCTTGAGAGCGGGAGGTCTCAGCTGGCCGATGGCTGGTCGCAGCTCGACAGCCAGAGACAAACTCTGAAACAGAGTGAAGCCAGATTGTCGGATGTTCGCCAGCAGCTGGCACAAAAAGAACAAGAACTTCTGGCAGGAGAAAAACAGCTGGCTGAGGGAGATGCCCGGATTGCAGAAGGAGAAGAGCAGCTGGCTTTGGCGAAGGAACAGCTGGAACAGTCGGAGGCGCTGCTGCAGGAGAAAGCTGAGGAGGTTGAGCAGGCAAGAAATATGCTTCCGCAGCTTGAACACTCTCTGGAACTGGTCAATCAGCAGCTGGAATTGCTTGACCCGGAAGATGAATATCAGAAGCCGATTCTGGACGAACTACAGGAATCAAAAACGCAGCTGGAAACCTCTATTGCCCAGGTTAAGCAGGGAATAGAGGAATATGAGCAGGGACTTTTGCAGATCGAGGCCGGAAAACAGGAACTGGCTAAACAGGAGGCGGAACTTCTGCAGGCGAAAGAACAGTTGGAACAGTCCCGGGCAGTTCTGAGCGCCGGTAGAACGCAGCTTGAAGATGGAAAAGCCCAGCTGGCAGCCGGTGAACAGCAGATTGTCTCGGGAAAAGCGCAGCTTGCTAAGGCGGAGAAAACGTTACAGTCAAAGCAAAAGCAGCTGAAAGAAGGAGAGCAAGAGCTGGCTAAAGCCAGAGAAACTATAAAAAGCGGAGAAGCCTCATTAAAAGAAGCGGAGGAAACTTTACAGGAGAAGGAGAAAGAGCTGCAGGACGCAGAAGAGGAATTTCTCGAAGAATCGGAGAAGGCTGAAAAAGAAATAGCAGAGGGAGAAGATGAAATAGCAGAAGCACAGGAAAAACTGGATGAGCTGGAAAAACCCGTATGGTATATTCTGGGGAGAAATTCCCTTCAGACTTATGTGGAATACGGGCAGGATGCAGAGCGTATCGGTGCCATCGGAGAAGTATTTCCTGCAATCTTTTTTCTGGTAGCGGCACTGATCTGTCTGACTACGATGACCCGTATGGTAGAAGAAAACCGCACGCAGATCGGCATGCTGAAGGCTCTGGGATATGGAAAAGCTTCCATTGCCGCAAAATATCTTTGCTATGCATTTTTTGCCAGCTGTGTGGGAAGTCTGATCGGAATCTTTGCCGGGCAGAAAACCCTTCCCGTGGTTATCATACAGGCATATAAGATTTTGTATAATAACCTGCCGGTGGTTCAGGCTCCTATGTACCTGGGGTATTCCGTGTCCTCTGCCCTTCTGGCAACGGGTATTACTGTATTTGCCGCGGGAATGTCCTGCTGGAATGAACTGCGGGCGGTACCGGCTGAACTGATGCGGCCGGAGGCTCCCAAGAAAGGAAAACGAATTCTTCTGGAACATCTGCCGTTTATTTGGAAACAGCTGAGCTTCTCCTATAAAGCAACGCTGAGAAATCTGTTTCGTTACAAAAAGCGATTTTTTATGACGGTGTTGGGTATCGGCGGATGTATGGGACTGTTGATGGTTGGATTTGGTCTGAAAGATTCCATTATGGCCATTGGAGAAAAGCAGTTTGGTGAAATACGTATTTATTCTTCGGCGCTGAATTTGAACAGTGATATCACACCGGAGGAAAGGGAAGCTCTGTTTCACTATCTTGATCAGGATGACGATGTTCTGAGCTATATGGAAGGAAAAGAAACATCGATAGATGTGGAAGTTGGTGAAGAAGAGCGAAGCGTTTATCTGGTTGTCGTGCAGGATAAAGAAGAGTTCCGGCAATTTGTCCGGCTGAAAGACCGAATTACGCAGGAAGAGTATCAGTTGGATGATCAGGGTGTGGTACTGTCGGAAAAACTTGCAAAAGTACTGAATGTTTCGGAAGGAGATACCATTTGCCTGAAAGACGGTGAAACAAAGAAAATAGAAACCGTAGTGTCTCATGTGGTGGAAAATTATTATTTCCATTACGTTTATATGTCGGAACAGGTATACCGGAAGCTTTATCAGAAAGATCCGGAGTATACGGAAATATTTACCATTAACCGGACCAATGAGGAAGCCTTTGAAGAAGGATTCCAGAGGGAATATATGAAACTGGATGGCGTGATGAATATTACCCTGCTCAGCACCATGGAGGGACGGATTGCCGATCTGATCCGAAGCATGGATGCCATCATTTATGTGATTGTCATAGCGGCAGGTCTGCTTGCTTTTGTGGTTCTGTATAATCTGAATAATATCAATATAAGTGAGCGCAGAAGAGAACTTGCCACATTAAAAGTACTGGGATTTTTTGATGGCGAGGTGTCTGCTTATGTATTCCGGGAAAATGTCATACTGACGATTCTGGGAGCACTGACAGGTATTGGATTTGGACTGGCACTCCACCGTTTTGTCATTCTGACGGCAGAAGTCGATCTGATGATGTTTGGCAGAGAAATCAAAAAGATAAGCTATTTATACAGCATTTGTCTGACAATTCTGTTTTCAATGTTGGTTAATTTGTTCATGCATTTCAAATTAAGGAAGCTGGATATGGTAGAATCCATGAAAAGTGTGGAATAAACTTGAAATAATTTGAAAACCGTAGTAAACTACTCGAGTAAAAACAACCACGCTGTTTCAGACAGCAGATTGAGCCGTGACCGGAGAAATAGTGGTCATGGAATTGAGGAGGATGTGTAATGGCAGCAAGAAAAGGTGTTACCAAGACAACAAAGAAACCTGTAGAAGCTAAGACTGAAGTTGCAGCAGAAGTGAAGGCGCCGGCAAAAAAAGCATCAGCTAAAGCACCGGTTAAAACTCAGGAAGTATACGTACAGTTCGGTGGAAAAGAAATTTCTGTAAAAGATCTTACAGAAAGAGTAAAAGATATCTGGACCAAAGAACTTGGTAACAAAGTAAAAGATATGACTGATGTAAAGGTTTATGTAAAACCGGAAGAGAATACTGCTTATTATGTAGTAAACGGTGACGTATCCGGAAGCATGGAACTGTAAGAGACAGCATCGGTGGATAAAGAGATTTGGCATTAAATCATAGTGCCAAATCTCTTCTTTTATTTGTTGAAAAACAGAAGGTCTTCTTACTATAATATGTGTATCAGAAGAGATTGACTGGCCAGTCATACCTTTGAATAAAGAAAAAATGAGGTGTGATGTCAATGAAAGAAAAAGTACAGGTTTTTGGAAGGTTTTTGAGCGGAATGGTAATGCCTAATATCGGCGCATTTATTGCATGGGGTCTGATTACGGCTATGTTTTTGGCAACCGGATGGTGTCCCAATGAAACGCTTGCACAGTTGATCGGTCCTATGTCATCCATGCTGCTGCCCCTTTTGATTGCCTATACAGGAGGACAGGTGGTAGCAGGACAGAGAGGCGGAGTGATTGGAGCGATTGCTACCATGGGTGTGATCGTGGGATCTGATGTTCCTATGTTTATCGGTGCCATGATCGTGGGACCGGCAGCTGCATGGGTGATCAAACAGTTTGACCGTCTGATTCAGAATAAGGTAAAAGCCGGATTTGAGATGCTGGTAAATAATTTTTCTATCGGTATTATCGGAGCCGCGCTGGCAGCTGTTGCCATGCTGGGTGTAACACCACTGGTAAACATCCTCAATGGCTGGATGGAAGCCGGGGTAGGATTTTTTGTTAATCACGGTCTTCTGCCGTTGACCAGTTTGTTTATTGAGCCCGCGAAAGTTTTGTTTTTGAATAATGCGATCAACCATGGAATTCTATCTCCTATGGGAATCAAACAAGTAGAGGAAGTCGGAAAATCGGTGTTTTTCCTGTTAGAGGCTAACCCGGGTCCGGGACTTGGTATCTTGCTTGCTTATTGTTTTTTTGGAAAAGGAACTGCAAAAAGTTCTGCACCGGGAGCAGTTATCATTCACTTTTTCGGTGGTATTCATGAAATATATTTCCCATACATTCTGATGAATCCTCTGCTTCTGTTGGCTGTGATCGCCGGCGGTGCTTCCGGAGTTTTTGTGTTTACCATGATGAATGTGGGTCTTACCGCACCATCCTCTCCTGGAAGTATTCTGGCAATCCTTATGATGGCAGAGCGCCACAGCTATGTGGGACTGATTCTTGGTGTTCTGATTTCCGCCGCTGTGTCACTGGTGATCGCAATTCCGATCCTGAAGTTTATGAGTAAGGATGCATCCCTGGAAGAAGCACAGGCGAAAAAAGACAGCATGAAACGTCAGGCAAAAGGAATTGACACGAAAGAAACCACTGAGACTGTTATGGGAAAAGTTAGTAAAATTGCCTTCGCATGTGATGCAGGTATGGGTTCCAGTGCCATGGGAGCTACTGTGCTGAAAAAGAAACTGGCAGCAGCAGGTATTACAGGAATCGAGGTAATACATACACCGGTATCCTCCATACCGGGAGATGTTCAGGTGGTAGTGACACATCAGGAACTGGGTGAGCGTGCTGCTCACAGCTGTCCTAAGGCGAAACTGATACTGATTACCAATTTCCTTGCAGCACCACAGTATGACGAACTGGTGGAGGCATTAAAAAAATAAAAGCGAAGCTGTTATTGCAGAGTGAAAAGTAAGATGTTATGATAACTAGAAAGTAGATAGAAATTCCTGCTTCTGAATTAGTATTTGTATTACTCTGCTCCGACAGAAACAGGATATAGATATTTCAGGTGGACAGATATATGAGGAATGTGATACATAAAATAGGCAAATTCTACAGCAGTATTATTATGGGAAATATGGGATTGTTTATTTTCGTCGGTTTCCTGTTTGTTATTTTCCAGGAGCAGGGATGGTTCCCTGATGTCAATATTTATGCGATTGCCCAGTTGGTCTACCGTATGGTAATTCCAATTTGCATCAGTTATGCGGGAGGTGCAAAAATCAGCGGACAGACAGGCGGTGTCCTGTCTGTCCTGATGGCTGCCGGTATGGTGTACGCAGATATGACGGTGGGGATTCTTGCCGGAATGATCGCGGCTCCTGCCGGCGGCTTTTTATGGGTTTATATCGAAAAAATAATCCGCAGGTATGCAGGTTCAAGCGTACAGATGCTGACAAAAAATCTGATGGTGGGTATCGTAGGAGGTATTCTTGCCATGGGAGGGTATTATGTGCTGTGTCCTGTTCTGATCTGGACAGCAGAGGAAATAGGAGGTGCTGTGGGAACACTTCTGAATCATCGCCTGACCGGACTGTTCAGTATTTTCGTGGAACCTGTCAAAATTCTATTCCTGAATAATGTACTGAATCATGGAATTCTGGCTCCTTTGGGCATACAGCAGATACAGAGTCAGAACAGTTCTGTATTATTCCTGCTGGAGACCAATCCGGGACCGGGATTTGGTATGCTGGCTGCCCTGTATCTGGTGAAACGAAAAGAAAAAGAAACGTATGCAGGTGCCATGATTGCAGAGTTTGTTGGAGGTATACACGAAGTGTATTTTCCTATTGTACTGTCAGATATACGGCTCTTGCTCCCGTTAATGGCTTCCAGTGCGGCAGGTGCTTTCTGGTTTGAGTTTACGGGGGCGGGATTGCGGACTCCGGTATCTCCGGGAAGCTGTATATCGATTCTGCTTCTTGCAGGCAGACAAGATTTTGTAAAAGTTGGAGCAGGTATTCTGATATCTGCGGTAGTTTCTTTTGGAGTCAGCTGGCTGGTTCTGCACTGGCGTAAAACCGGAAAAGAGGAACAGAAATTGTGTGAAATGATTGATAAAAAAGAAGAGAAAAAACAGCCGCCTGTCCGTGCCATCGGATTCGTGTGTGATGCCGGTGTGGGTTCCAGTGCTATGGGTGCCGCACTCCTTCGAAGAAAACTGATGCAGCATCAGATTACGGATATACAGGTGGAGTCATACGCCAGCGATCAGATTCCGGAGCATCTGGATCTTGTGGTCTGTCAGAAAAATTTCCGTAAACTGCTTCCGGAATCTCTGGATAGTTCAGAGATCCTTGAAGTGGACAGCCTTCTGGATCAGTCGGCATTTGACCGGATTGTGGAAATTATCAAAGTCAGGAATGGGTGATCATATGAGCTTTACACCGAGAACAAAGCAGATATTAAAAGTCATGCTGCAGCAGGAGCAGACAATATCCATAAAAAATCTTGCCGATCAGGTAGGTGTCAGCAAGCGAACCATACAGAGAGAATTGGAATATATAGACAGCAGTCTGAAAAATTATCAGATTCGTTTCCATTCCAGAACGGGTGTGGGCGTGTGGCTGGAAGGTGATGAAGAGGAGAAGCTGCGTCTGCTGCAGGATATTACAACCGGAGATACTTATGATGTCAGCAACCGGGAGGATAGGAGAAAACGTCTGGTACTGGAAATCCTGAAAAATAAAGGGCTGAAAAAACTGTTCTACTACAGCAGTAAATTTAAAGTCAGTGAGGCTACCATCAGTGCAGATCTGGAAGCTGTGGAGGAATGGCTGAACCGACAGGGACTGTTTGTTGTGCGTAAGCCGGGAAGCGGCGTGGAGATTGAAGGCAGCGAGGCAAGTTACCGGAAGGCCATTCGTACCTTTATCGATGAAAATATTGATACCCGGGTACTTCGTGAGGCATATGAAAGTGATGACAATGTGCGGGAAAGCTGTGATGAACTTTCCCAGAGTAAGATTGGCCAGATTCTGAATAATGATATTTTGAAACGGGTTGTTAATTGTCTGATGGAGATGGAAAATCCCCGGGTGATGTCACTGACAGAGAATTCCTACATTGGTCTTGTGATTCATATTGCGATTGCCGTGAATCGTATCGTTAAGAATGAGATTATTGAATCGGATACCCGATGGACAGAAGAAGTACTGCAGGGAGAGGATTATGAACTTGCACAGAAGATTGTCAGTGAACTGGAAAAGGAATTTGATATTGACATCCCTCCGTTGGAAATTTCCTATATCTGCCTGCATATTAAAGGGGCAAAGCACGAGAGAATTGCGTGGGAGGGACAAAAATCAGTAGAACGTGAGAATCGTGAACTACAGCAGCTGATCAATGAAATGATTGATGTGTTTGATGCGGAGAACAGTTTTCTTCTGAAGCAGGATGATGAATTTATTCAGGGACTTCTGGCACATCTGCAGCCGACCTTTATCCGGATTCTTTATGATATGCAGATTGCTAATCCTGTGCTGGAGGATATAAAGAAGGGATACCCGGACATTTATGAAAGGTGTATCCGTGTAGCAAAGGTGCTTGAGGAATGGATCGGGAAACCGGTGCCGGAGGAGGAAATTGGTTTTCTGACCGTTCATTTTGGAGCAGCGGTGGTGCGTCTGGAAGGAAGAAATGAAGAAGTACGGAATGTATCAATGGGAATCGTGTGTTCCAGCGGTATCGGAATTTCCCGCCTGATGTCTTCCAAGCTGGAAAAAGCATTTCATGACCGGGTGGTGATCACAACGTATGGAAAGAAAGATATCACCCCTTACATTATCGCAAAAACGGATTTTTTTGTGTCCAGCATAGCCCTGGAAAATGTAGATGCTCCGGTTCTGTATGTCAATCCCCTTCTAAGTGAAGAGGATATGGAACAGGTGCGGAAAATGGTATATCGCTATGAAAGGATGCCTCGGAAAGACAAAGAAGTGACAGGGTTTTCACAGCAATTAGAAGAAATCAATCTGGTGGCGGCACAGATCAATGCGGTGATTAAGTACATGGAATTTTTCAAGGTGGATCATTATATTACTTTTGATGAACTTTTGATAGCCATCGGAGAGAAAATGTCGCCATACCGGGATCTGGGAGAGATTATCCGGGACGATCTTCAGAAGAGAGAAATGATAGGTTCACAGATTTTTGCAGAATTTGGTTTTGCACTGCTGCATACCAGAACCAGAGGTGTGATGCGCCCCAGTTTCACGATTTGTATGACAAAGGATCTGCAGAGTTTTCGTGATCCGTATTTTAAAAATATTAGTGTAGTATTTATCATGCTCCTTCCGGTGGATGACCGTATCAAAATCAACAGTGAGATACTTGGGTATATCAGTACGATTCTGATTGAAGATATGGCGTTTATGGATACCGTATTAAAAGGAAATAAAGAAGAAATCAGAGGTGCACTGTCGCTGCATCTGAAGAAATTTTTCAATAAATACCTGTCAAAAACTACATAAATCATCAGGACCCCCGCAGAAAACAAATCCGAATTTGTCACTATCGGATGACGCCAAATCCGGGGGTCTTTCCGTTGAAAACATCTAGGTGTCTCCCTATAATAAAGACATAAAGAACAACGAACACAGAGCAGGCTGTGAAGGAGGTTACCTATGTTTTTCAAGAATAAAAAGAAAACAACTGAAAAGAAAGAACTGCTGTACCGGGAAAATGTCAAAGTCGGATGTAAAGCCGATACTCAGGAAAATGTGATCCGTCAGGTAGGGCAGATGCTGGTAGACAGCGGCTATGTAGACCAGCCATATGTGGATGCCATGCTTGAGAGAGAAAAATCATTCTCTACCTATATGGGAAATGATCTGGCTCTCCCCCATGGTGTGGAAAGTGCAAAAAAGGCAATCAAGGCTTCAGGAATCGCAGTGATGGTATTTCCGGAAGGAACTCCGTGGGGCGATGAGACTGCACGAATCGTAGTGGGAATTGCAGGAGTAGGAGAAGAACATCTTCAGATCCTTTCTGTAATAGCAGACAAAATGTTGGAGCCCGGGGCCGCAGATACACTGGTGAACGGAGATGCAGATACAGTATATCAGATACTGTCCGGCAAATAAAATCTTCGTTTGAACCGGAAGCAGATGAAGGGAGAAAAAACATGATTGTTACAGTAACAATGAATCCGGCAATTGATAAGACAGTAGAAATCGGAAGACTGCAGCATGGTGGTCTTAACAGGATTAAGAAAGTAGAATATGATGCGGGCGGAAAAGGCATCAACGTATCGAAAACCATTCATGAACTGGGAGGACATTCGATAGCAACCGGTTTTCTCGGAGGAAATAACGGGAGAACCATCGAAAATGTTCTTACTGAAAAAGGAATCCAGTGTGATTTCCTGTGGGTACAGGGTGAGACGCGGACAAACACCAAGGTTTTCGAAGAAAGCGGAGAACTGACAGAACTGAATGAACCGGGACCGCAGATACCTCAGGAAGCCCTGGAACAGCTGATGGAAAAGTTGGAAGGCTATGCGGGAGAACAGACATTATTTGTACTGTCAGGCAGTATTCTGGCAGGCGTAGACAAAGGAATCTATGCAGAAATTATTTCTCGTGTACATAAAAAAGGAGCAAAAGTACTTCTGGATGCAGATGGTGAGTTATTCAGAAACGCCTTGCAGGCCGGTCCTGATATGATCAAACCCAACCGTGTAGAACTGGAAGAATATGCGAAAATGGATTATCGGGCATCGGAGGAAGAACTTTTTGCCATAGCTGAAGATTTTGCGGATAAAGGGATTCGTACGATTGCGGTATCCATGGGACAGAGCGGAGCAATCTTTGTCATGGGAGATGTAAAAGTGAAGTGTCCGGCAGTACCGGTGAAAGCGCATTCTACGGTAGGAGCCGGAGATGCAATGGTGGCAGCACTTGCTTATGCCTGGGATGAAAAACTGCCGGAGAAAGAAATTATTCGTCTGTGTATGGCAGTATCTGCAGGGGCAGTTACTACGATCGGAACGAAACCGCCGGCAAAAGAGCTGGTTGATACATTAAAAGAACAGGTTATTATGGAAGAAATGGGGAAATAGAGATATGAAAACAAAAGCAGTCAGATTATATGGAACAAGAGATTTACGTCTGGAAGAATTTGAATTACCGGCAATCAAAGACGATGAGATTCTGGTAAAAGTAATGAGTGACAGCATCTGCATGTCCACCTACAAACTGGCAGAACAGGGAAAGAATCATAAAAGAGCACCGAAAAATATTGATACCAACCCTGTTATCATTGGCCATGAGTTTGCCGGTGTGATCGTGGAAGTGGGAGAAAAATGGAAAGACCAGTTCAAACCGGGCCAGAAATTTGCACAGCAGCCGGCTTTGAACTATAAAGGAAGCCTGGCATCCCCGGGATACTCTTATGAATATTTTGGCGGAGCCTGCACCTACTGCATCATTCCTCATGAAGTAATGGAACTGGGATGTCTGATGCCATATGAAGGAGACAGTTTCTTCGAGGCATCCCTGGGAGAACCCATGAGCTGTATTATCGGAGGATATCATGGAAATTATCATACCAACAAGAGAAATCATGATCTTGCCGTTGGAACGAAAGAAGACGGAAATATCATAATCCTCGGCGGCTGCGGTCCCATGGGTCTTGGTGCAGTCAGCTATGGTATCCAGTATAAAAATAAACCAAAGCGCATCGTTGTGACAGATATCAGTGACGAAAAAATCCAGCGTGCCAAAGAAGTCATTCCGGAAAGCAAAGCGGCAGAAAATGGTGTGGAACTTCTGTATGTGAATACAGCAAAAATGGCAGATCCGGTGAAGGAACTGATGGACATCACTGATGGCCATGGATATGATGATGTATTTGTCTATATTCCTAATAAACATGTAGTGGAACTTGCGGATAAACTGCTGGCATTTGACGGATGTATGAATTTCTTTGCGGGTCCTACCGATAATCAGTTCAAGGCAGAAGTAAACATGTACAATGTACATTATACCAGTGCTCATATTATGGGAACCACCGGCGGCAATAACGATGACCTGATCGAGGCCAATACTCTGGCGGCAGCAGGAAAGATTGAACCGGCTGTTATGGTAACCCATGTGGGAGGAATTGATTCCATCGCTGAAGCTACTTTGAACCTTCCGAAAATCCCGGGAGGAAAGAAATTAACCTATACACAGTTTGATATGCCGCTGACAGCCATTGAAGACTTTGAAGAGCTGGGCAAAACGGATCCGTTATTTAAGAAACTAGATGAAGTCTGCAAAAAGAACAGAGGTCTGTGGAGCGCAGAAGCAGAAAAAATCCTGTTTGAACATTTTCATGTAGAAGCATAGGGAGGGCGTAAGTATGGTATCACAGAAAATAATCATTAATAATCAGTCAGGACTTCATGCAAGACCGGCAAGTATCCTTGCACAGGCAGCAGGAAAATGCAAATCCAATGTGCTTATTAAAACCGGAACGAAAACAATCGTGGCAAAAAGTATTTTGAATATTATGGCGGCAGCAATCAAATGCGGAACAGAAATCGAATTGTGCTGTGACGGTGAATCAGAGCGGGAAGACCTGAAAAAACTGGTTCAGCTGATTGAGAGCGGATTAGGAGAATGAGTATGAAAAATATACAGGTGAAAAAAACTGAATCAAGAGGCATTGCCATTGCGCCTGTGTACTGCTATCAGGAACCGGATCTGACGCCGGATTGTCAGGGAATCTGTGAGGAACAGATTCCCCTGGAAGAAACCAGATTTGAAGAGGCCAGAAGCCAGGTAATCAGCAATCTTCAGGAACTGGCAGAGAAAAATGAAATATTCGCAGCACATCAGGAAATTGCCGGTGATTTCATGCTTCAGGAAGGTGTTCTTGGAAAAATCAGAGCGGAAAAGAAAAATGCACAGATGGCACTGCAGGAAACCATAGAGGAAATTGCAGCCATTTTTTCCAGCATGGATGATGCTTATATGAAAGAACGTGCAGCAGATGTGAAAGATGTGGGCAAACGTCTGATGGCTGCTCTGAAAGGGACAGAGCTTCCGGATCTGGGGCATATGACACAGGAATCCATCGTAGCAGCCAGAGATCTGTATCCATCCGATACCGTAAAAATGAATACGGATATGGTAAAAGGCATCATCACAGAAGAAGGCGGAGTGACAAGCCATGTGTCGATCATGGCAAGAAGCATGAATATACCGATTCTTGTAGGTGTGAAAGGAATACTTGCGGAGTTGACGGAAGGCAGCTATGTCTGTATGGATGCAGAAAAGGGAAGTATTGTCATAGATCCCGATGAAGAGACCAGAGCTTATTATGAAGAACAGAAGGCTCAGTATGAAAAAGTCAGAGAAACTCTGATGAAAATGAGAAACCGGCCGGCGATTACCCGGGCAGGAAAACGCATCAGTCTTTGCGCCAATGTGGGGAAGCTGGAAGACATCCGACAGGCACTGGAAATGAATATTGACGGTGTCGGACTGTTCCGCAGTGAGTTCCTCTATATGGAAAACACACATTTTCCCACAGAGGAAGAACAGTTTGATGTTTATAAAGAAGCTGCCACACTTTGTCCCCAGGAATTGACGATCCGCACGTTGGATATCGGTGGTGATAAAGAACTTCCTTACTTTACATTTGAGCATGAGGAAAATCCATTCCTTGGATGGCGGGCAATCCGGATTTCTTTGGAAATGAAAGACATGTTTAAAGAACAGCTTCGTGCCATTCTCCGTGCCAGTGCTTTTGGAAAAGTACGTATCATGTTTCCGATGATCATCTCACTGGAAGAGCTGAGAGAGGCAAAAGCAGTAACAGAAGAATGCAAAGAAGAACTGCGAAGTGCCGGCCAGGATTTTGATGAGAATATCCAGATCGGTATGATGATAGAAACACCGGCCAGCGTAATACTTGCCGAAGAATTTGCGAAAGAAGTGGACTTCTTCAGTATAGGAACCAACGACTTGACCCAGTATCTTCTGGCAGTGGACAGAGGAAATAAAAAAGTATCTGACCGGTATGACTTCATGCATCCGGCAGTACTCAGAGCAATCGAACAGATTATCCGTGCCGGACATAACCACCAGATCAAAGTGGGAATGTGCGGAGAGATGGCAGGAAACGTGGAAGCGGCTAAAGTGCTGTTGAAGATGGGACTGGATGAGTTTAGCATGTCGGCGGGAAATGTTGACTACATTCGGCAGGTGATTGTTGAGTTTTAATAGAAAGACAGATAAAAAGCTGTAAAAATCTACGTTGAATTTTACAGCTTTTTGTGTATAATAGAAGTAGCAGAAATAATATAAAATCAAGGAAGGAGCTGAAAGAATATGGCAAGTATTTTACCAGTATCTGATTTGAGAAATTATAACGAAGTTTTGAAGAGTTGTCGCAAGGGCGAACCTGTATATCTTACCAAGAATGGAAGAGGACGTTTTGTGGTTATGGATTTTGAAGACTATGAGCGTGATCGTGCGGAAAAGAAGCTTTTGATGAAGCTGCAGGAAGCCGAAGAAGCAGTGAAAGACGGTGAAGGCTGGCTGGATTTGGATGAACTGAAGGCACTTGTGGGGGAATAAGATGTTAAAATTGCGGATTAACCCGATTGTTGTAAAGGATCTGAAGAATATTCGGGATTACATTGCTGAAGATAACGAGGAATATGCGACAAAGACCATAAAGGAAATTTACGGTAAATTTGAGAATCTTCAGATGTTTCCGGGAATGGGATCAGATCTTTCCAAGCGAGTCAGCTTTCGGACAGACTATATATATGCGATATGGGAAGATTATGTGATTATCTATAAGGTAGGCAACGAGTATGTAGAGATTTATCGTGTGGTCAACCGATATCAGGATATTACGAGAATCTTTGACTGATAACACGTATATGCAATTCTAGGATGAAGGCGGATTTGTGGTTTCTTATCCGGATTTGTCTGGCTGCATTACCAGTGGAGAGACAGTGGAGAGTGCGGTAGAAAATGCGCTGGATGCGAAAAAAACATGGCTTGAAGCAGCATGGGAAGAAGGTGTGGAGATTCATGAGCCGGACAGTCTGGAAGATTATTCCGGTCAGTTTAAATTGAGAATTCCACGAAGCCTGCACAGATCACTGGCAGAACATTCGCAGAGAGAAGGAATCAGCATGAACCAGTATTGTGTATACCTTCTTTCAAGAAATGATGCGGTATTCTCAAAATAATGGCAGAAAAGAGTCAAAACTTAAACAAATATGTTTTATAATATCTAAGTTCCCTTTTTTTCTTATAAACTTGCTTTTTTAGAGCATTTCAGGGCATTTTACAACTAAGAAAGGGAAAACATCCTCCCAGATCCCGAAAACTTAAATGGACAGGGTCTGGGAATACTTTTTTATGTTACAGGGAAGATTAGTAAAGCTGCTTTTTGGGAATTGGTTAAATTCAAATATCCTACTCATCAAATTGTATTTTGCTCAGAAGCAGCGTTAAGCACATTGACGTTTGAAGGGAGTGTGACTTTATGACTAATATTTACTTCCAAGATGAAGAGATAACGACAAATGACTTGTATTTTATGAATATTACTTTTTATTCCATTTCAAGAAGAAACTTCTAGTGTAATATAGCATTTTCTCCACATACTATCACTGTAACAAAAGTTACAACACAACAGGAGACAAGGAGGAAATCATATGTCTAGATCTTCTAACAACACTGCTGCTGTACCTGAAGCAAAAGGTGCTCTGGATCGTTTCAAGTTTGAGATTGCCAATGAACTGGGTGTTCCGCTTACAGATGGATACAACGGTAACCTGACCTCAAAACAGAATGGTTCTGTTGGAGGATATATGGTAAAGAAAATGATCGAAGCACAGGAAAGACAGATGAGTGCCGGACAGGGCGGCATGGGTTCTCAGGGCGGTATGAGCCAGATGTAATTCTGTAATTATCTGCTTCATGTGGCAGGACTCACGACAGTGATGTATCGCCACAACAAACGGGTGCATAATCTAAGGAATGGTTATGCACCCGTTCTTTTTTGAACTTCTTCCCAGAACCCCGAAAATTTAAATGAACAGGGTATGGGAAGACTTTTTTTCTGTGTAGACCCCGCACAATAATTTTACTAAATCAAAGGTTGGAGGCATTCCCAAGTTGAGGAAGAATCGAACATTTACCATTACAGTTCAGACAGCCACTATCCCATGTCGTACCGTTCCTGATAGGCTATAAAATGTATTTCAGCGGTTTTTGGCCTACAATATTCTCTGGGAAGTAGGTTGCAAAGTCTGTTTTGCTGATTTGCGGCCTATCATTTCAGCCATAGAATAGGCCGCAAAACCTATGTACATGTATTATAGCCTACTATATTATATGGAAAATAGGCTACAACATTTGACTTTTCGGTTTTCCATCCTACTATAATTTCTACAAAATAGGCTACAAGGCTTGTTTTGTAATTTGGGAGCCTATTATTTTTGCAGAAAAGTAGGATGAAAGACCTATTTGGTGCCTCTACAGCCTATTACCTTTAATGGGAAGTAGGCCACAGAACTTGTTTATGTGGATTTTAGCCTACCCTGAGAGGTTTAAAACAGAATAATTGAAGACTGAACTGTAACCATTTTCCAGAACAAATAAGTAAAAATATACAAAAACAATTGCAGTTTATCTGTATATTTGATATAATAAAACAAAATGTCAGGAGAAGGCGGTATAAGCATGAATATTGGGATTATAGCGCACAACAGCAAAAAAAGTCTGATTGAGGACTTCTGTATAGCGTATAAGGGGATTTTAGCAAAACATGAAATTTATGCCACTGGCACTACCGGACGCAGAATTGAAGAAGTGACGAATCTGCATGTACACAAGTTTTTGGCAGGATCTGTCGGAGGCGACAAGCAGTTTATGGCCATGATTGAAAGAAATGCCATGGATATGGTGATTCTTTTTCATAATCCAAACATGGTGAATCCAAAGGAACCAAATGTATATCAGATTTCCAGCTGCTGTGACCAGTATAATATACCGGTGGCGACAAATATTGCTACGGCGGAATCTTTGATCTTGGGACTGGACCGTGGTGACTTGGATTGGAGAGAACAGTTTAGATAATTTATGAGAGTAATAGCAGGAAAAGCAAGGAGTTTACGTCTGAAAACCATTGAAGGTATGGACACAAGACCAACAACCGACAGAATCAAGGAAACGCTGTTTAATATGCTGCAGCCATATCTGGCTGACTGCAGATTCCTGGATCTGTTTGCGGGAAGCGGAGGGATTGGCATTGAAGCGCTAAGCAGAGGTGCAGATTCCTGCGTTTTTGTTGAGCAACAGAAAAAGGCGGTGGACTGCATCCGGGAGAATCTGCGTTTTACCCGTCTGGAGCAGCAGGCCGTTGTTATGATGACTGATGCTGTGTCGGCTGTACGTCGGCTGGATGGAGGAAAACCGTTTCATTGTATTTTTATGGATCCTCCTTATAATAAAAAGATGGAGCTGGATGTTCTGGAAGCGCTTGCAGATACAACACTTGTAAACCAGGATACACTGATTGTCATCGAGGCGTCGCTGGAAACCACATGGGAATCCGTGGAAGAGCTGGGCTATGAGATTGTGAAAGAAAAGCGATATAAAACAAACCAGCATCTGTTTTTGAAAAAGGGAGGAGAAACATGACAACAGCAGTTTATCCGGGTTCTTTTGACCCGGTTACCAATGGTCACCTGGATGTAATAGAGAGGGGATCAAATCTTTTTGACAAAGTTATTGTAGGCGTTTTGCACAATTCTGCAAAAAGTCCGTTGTTTTCTGTAGAAGAACGTGTTAATATACTGAAAGAGGCAACAGCACATCTGAATAATGTAGAAATTGTTGCTTTCAGCGGGTTATCTGTAGAATTTGCCAGAAAATGTGGAGCAAAGGTTATTATTCGTGGCCTTCGGGCTATCACCGATTTTGAATATGAACTTCAGATGGCTCAGACGAACAGGGTGCTTGCACCGGATATTGATACCATGTTCCTGACGACAAGTCTGGAATTTGCATATCTCAGTTCCACGACTGTGAAAGAAGTGGCTACATTCGGCGGGGATATCTCCAAGTTTGTACCTGAATTTGTAAGAAGAGAAGTATACAAAAAGCTGGGCAGCCAGTAATGCTATTTTAAGGAGTGTGTAATCATGAGCAGCAGAATTGAGCAGATTATTGAAGAAATTGAGGAATTTGTAGAAAGCTGTAAGTATCAGCCGCTGTCTACCACCAAGATCGTTGTGAATAAAGAAGAGCTGGAAGAGCTTCTTAGAGAACTGCGTCTTAAGACACCGGACGAAATTAAAAGATATCAGAAAATCATCAGTAACAAAGATGCCATTCTGGCAGATGCACAGGCGAAAGCTGACAGCCTGATTGCAGAAGCACAGGCTAAGACAAAAGAAATGGTAAGCCAGCATGAAGTGATGCAGCAGGCATATGCACAGGCCAACGAGACGATTGCCAATGCCAACAGACAGGCACAGCAGATTCTGGATGAAGCAACCATTGATGCGAACAATATCCGCATGGGAGCTATTTCCTATACAGATGATATGTTGGCAAATATGGAACATATTCTTGCAACTGCCATCAACGAATCTGGTGAGAGATACAGAGAGTACATTGCATCGATCCAGGGATGCTATGATATTGTTACCAAAAACAGAAGTGAACTGGCTCCTCAGGATGACACAGCAGTTCTGTCAGCAGATATGGCAGACTCCAGCGATGATTTGTCACTGGATGGTCTGGAAATGGAAGAATAAGATACAGATGGACAGTGTGAATGCCGTCTGAACAGTTTTTCCCAGAATATAGGTTTTGATTGATAAGGGAGTGCCGTTAAGCATTCCCTTTGTCTGTGCTACGGAAGATATACCGCCGAATGTGGTGAGTGTAAGAATAATCACGTATTTTTGCATGACAGGCATTGCACTGAGACCGATCAGATGGATGCCGGTGGTGATTTCCATGATGCCGGGCAGAAGCCATGAGATCACAGGAAGAGAGTGAAAAAAGGTGTGTACCATGGCAGCAGCAATGGAAAACAGGATAATGTAGCCGCCCAGTCGGGTGATGGTTTCGAAACCGTTCATGATCGAGTAGTCAATCAGCCGTTCCGGGAGTGGCTGTGCAGGTTCCTGGATCGGGTCGTCAGATGTTGCTGTTGATTTCCCGGGAAACCTGTGAAACATACAGCGGAAAAAGAGTGATGTCAGAAACGTGGACAGATACAGGATGGTAAAGGTGGCAACAGCCATTTGCTGCATGTTGAGTGTTTGTAAGAGTATGTAAGATGAAATGAACATAGGACTTGCATTATTAGCAAATGTCAGAAGATAATCAGCCTCCCTGCGATCAATTTTCTTTTCTTTCAGCAGATCAGCTGTCAGGCGGGCACCCATAGGGTATCCGCAGAAAAGCCCTAATGTAAAAGCATAGGTTCCGTAGAGAGAAAGTCCCAGTGACCAGGAGAAAAAACGGGAAAAACGATGGAAGACAGCAGGGATTTTTCCGGCATGTATCAGGGCGTCTGACAGAATCAGGAATGGTAAAAGTGTGGGAAGAACGGTAAAAAACCAGAGTCGAAGACCGTCAGCAGAGGCCTGAAAGGCTTCTTTCGGGTAACAGAGGAGAAACAAAAGCATTGCGATTACGGTTGAAAAAAAGAAAAATCGTTTCATAAAGCCTCCTGCCGTGGAAAACCATTCTTTCCTTCTATTATATTACCATACCTTGATTTTTTATGTTAAATATGTCACAATAAAAGGACATCAAATACGAATGGGAGGTTTTTACTATGGGTGTATTAAGTGCATTAAAACCTGAAAAGGTTTTTTACTATTTTGAAGAAATCTGTGGGATTCCGCATGGATCAGGAAATACAAAAGAAATCAGTGATTATCTGGTGAAGTTTGCGAAGGAACGGAATCTGAAATATTATCAGGATGACAGCAACAATGTGGTCATTTATAAAGAAGCATCGGAAGGGTACGAAGATGCTCCGGTTACGATTCTGCAGGGACATTGTGATATGGTTGCAGAAAAGACAGAAGATTCAACACATGATTTTGAAAAAGACGGCCTGAAGTTGATGATCGAGGGGGACGATATTACGGCTGACGGTACAACACTTGGCGGGGATGACGGAATTGCCGTCGCTTATATGCTGGCAGTTCTGGACGATGATTCGCTTCGGCATCCGGCTCTTGAGTGTGTGATCACAACCGATGAGGAAACTGGACTTTTGGGAGCGAAAGCTCTGGATACTTCAGTGTTGAAAGGCAGATACCTGATTAACATGGATTCTGAAGAAGAAGGTTATCTTTGGATCAGCTGTGCGGGAGGACTCCGCGGCAACAGCAGAATTCCGGTAAGTATTACAGAAGCAGAGGGAATGGTGACGGAAGTGGTCATTGACGGACTCACAGGTGGACATTCCGGAGCGGAAATCGACAAGATCCGTGCCAATGCCAATAAGCTGATGGGACGTTATCTGTATGAGCTGAGTAAAATTACTGCATTTACCATTTCGGAACTGGAAGGCGGAACGAAGGATAATGCGATTACAAGAAAAGCAAGTGCAATGCTGGTGATCGATCCGGACTGTGAAGAGGAAGTGAAAACATTTTCCGGAAAATTCCAGGAAAATCTCAGAAAAGAATACAGCGGAACAGACGCAGGTATTACGGTATCTGTAAAAATGAAGGGCATTGACACAATTGCAGCTGTGGATATGACATCCAGAGAAAAAATCATCTTTTTCCTGATGAATGTTCCTTATGGAATTGAAAAGATGAGCGGTGAGATTAAGGGACTGGTAGAAACCTCCAATAATATCGGTATCTTAAAACTGGAAGAAGATGCCCTCTATGCCTCCTGCGGCGTGAGAAGTTCTTTTGGAAGTGCGAAACTTCATGTGTCAGATCAGATCTGTTATCTTACGGAATTCCTTGGCGGTGAGTATCATACCCATGGAGACTATCCGGCGTGGGAATACAAAAAAGACTCCAGACTGAGGGAGATTATGAGTGACGTTTATAAAAACATGTTCAATAAAGAGCCTGTAGTCAAAGCCATCCATGCCGGTCTGGAATGTGGATTATTCTATGACAGTATTCCGGGACTTGACTGCGTGTCCTTTGGTCCGACCATGAAAGATATCCATACAACGGAAGAAAAGCTTTCCATTTCTTCCACTGCGAGAATGTGGGACTATCTGGTAGAAGTGCTGAAAGAAATTCGTTAATTTCCTGTTCTTTTTCAGTGATGTTCCGCATAGAGTAGATAGGAACGGGAAGGAGAGGATATTAATGGAAATACAGTTATGGCGTGAAATTTTAAGTCCCTATGAACTGGCTGTCAGCGAACTTGTAGAAAAATTCAATCATCTGATGAAAGAACACAGAGACCGGGGGCTCTATTCACCGATTGAGCAGGTGACCGGAAGGGTAAAAAGTGTAACCAGTATTCTGGAGAAGATGAAGCGGAAGGGCATTTCTTTTGAAGAGATGGAAGAAAAAGTAGAAGATATCGCAGGAATCCGTATTATCTGCCAGTTTGTGGAAGATATACAGAGAGTTTCCGAGCTGATTGCCGGCCGCAGTGATATGGAAATTATCTGTGAAAAAGATTATATTACGCATATGAAGGAAAGTGGTTATCGCAGCTATCATCTGGTCATCTATTATCAGGTTGAGACGCTGAACGGTCCCAAGAAACTGCAGGCAGAGATTCAGATCCGTACAATGGCAATGAATTTCTGGGCAACGATCGAGCATTCTCTGCAGTACAAGTACAAAACCAATATTCCGCCTCATGTGAAAGAGCGGCTGTCTAATGCGGCAGAAGCTATTATTGAGCTGGATCGTGAGATGTCTTCGGTACGCAGTGAGATTATGAATGCACAGAATTCTTCGCTGCTGCAGAGAACGCTGGTGATGGATATTCTGAATAATATAGAAAATCTATATCAGAAGTCCAACAAAAGAGAAGTAGAAAAAATACAGAATGAGTTTTATCGCATTTATGCTTCCAATGATTTACAGCAGCTGAAACGGTTTCATCGACAGCTGGATATTATTGCAGAAGGGTATCGTGCTCAGGCAGTTACCAATGATTTTAACTTGTAAAGGAATATGATATGAAGCTTCCCAGTACATTTGCTTCCCAGATGCAGGATATTTTGCAGGATGAATTTGACAGCTTTCTGGAAAGTTACGATAAAATGCCCCATAACGGGCTGCGTGTGAACACATTAAAAATCACCCCACAGGAATTTGAGCAGAAGTTTTCCTGCCCGCTGGAATCGGTGCCATGGATTGAAAATGGCTTTACTTATCAGGAAGAAGGAGTTTCCAGACATCCCTATTATTATGCGGGATTATATTATCTGCAGGAACCCAGTGCCATGACCCCGGCAAATCGTCTTGAGGTGAAACCCGGAGATTACGTCCTTGATCTCTGTGCGGCACCGGGAGGGAAAGCAACAGAATTGGGAAGCAGACTGCGGGGACAAGGACTTCTGGTTGCCAACGATCTGAGTAACAGCCGGGCAAAGGCATTACTCAAAAATCTGGAACTAGCGGGTATTCCCAATTTTTATGTGACCAGTGAGAATCCACAGAAAATGGTTCCGCTTTTTCCAGAATTTTTTGATAAAATTCTCGTGGATGCCCCCTGTTCCGGCGAAGGTATGTTCCGGAAGGAACCGAAAATGATCGGGTACTGGGAAGAAAACGGACCGGAGTATTATAGTAAGATTCAAAAGGAGCTGATTCTTCAGGCTGCGGATATGCTGCGCCCGGGCGGAAAGCTATTATATTCCACCTGCACGTTCAGTACTCTGGAGAATGAAGATACGATACAGTGGCTGCTGGATAACCGCCCCGATATGCATCTGATTCCGATGCGGGGTTATCTGGGATTTTCTTCCGGACAAAAGGGGCTTAAGGAGTGCGTGAGAATTTTTCCCCATCGTATGGAGGGGGAGGGCCATTTTCTTGCTCTGCTGGAAAAAGAGGAAAATGGAAATTGTCCGAAAAGAAAAAGAGAAAAATCAGGTAAACTTCCCAAAGAAGCAGAAGATTTTCTGAAACAGTGTACAGGACTGCCTTCAGGTAAGGAATACTGTTATCGGATACAGGATGATCGGGTTTATATGGTTGGTATGGAAGATTCTATGCCGGATAAACTTCGTTATCTGAGGACAGGACTGTTGCTGGGAACCTGCAAGAAAAATCGTTTTGAACCTTCACAGGCACTCGCCATGGTACTGGAAAGAGATGGATTTGATTCCTGCATTTCATTTTCTGCAGATGACGGGAGGACGATTCGATATCTCAAAGGGGAGACCCTGGATGTGTCAGATTTGCTGACATCATCACATAAAAAAGGATGGCAGCTGGTCTGTGTGGACGGTTTCCCTCTGGGATGGGCGAAGCTTGTGGGCACTGCTCTCAAAAATAAGTATTACGCCGGATGGCGCTGGCAATAGCACATCCGTATATAAGGAGTATATAATGAGTACACTGCTGCGGTTAGATAAATTTCTGGCGGATGTGGGAATCGGTACCCGTACCCAGGTAAAACAGATGATTCGTAAAGGGCAGATTCAGGTAAATGGAACAGTAATAAAAAAACCGGAGTATAAAATTGACGCACAAAAAGATCGGGTTGCAGCCTCCGGTGAGGAACTGTCCTATCAAAAATATCGCTATTTTATGCTGCATAAGCCTGCCGGATGTGTCTGTGCTACGGAAGACAGAAAAGAAAAAACGGTGCTGTCTCTGGTTCCGGAAGAATATAGAAAAGATTTGTTCCCTGTGGGACGGTTGGACAAAGATACGGAAGGATTATTGCTCCTGACGAATGATGGTGATCTGGCACATCGGCTTCTGGCTCCGAAAAAGCATGTAGATAAGGTGTATTACGCTAAAATAGAAGGACAGGTAACAGAGCAGGATGTGGAGGCCTTCCGGGAAGGCATCGATATTGGAGATGACAAGTTAACGATGCCGGCTGTGCTGGAGATTCTGCATTCTTCTGATATTTCTGAGATACAGGTTACTATCCAGGAGGGAAGATTTCATCAGATAAAACGAATGTTTGAGGCTGTGGGGAAAAAGGTACTGTATCTGAAACGCCTTACCATGGGACCGCTTCATCTGGACCCGCTCCTGGGATCCGGGGAGATCCGTCCGCTGACGGAAGATGAAATAAGAACATTATGTGAAAGAAAATGAAAGATAAGAGGTTGAACTATGACAGGAAGTTTTATGCCGGTATGTAAAGAAGATTGCCGTGAAAGAGGAATTGAACAGCTGGATTTTGTATATGTCATCGGCGATGCCTATGTGGATCACTCGTCCTTTGGTCCTGCCATTATTGGCCGCCTTTTGGAGAGTCATGGTTATACTGTGGGAATCATTGCCCAGCCGGACTGGAAAAACCCGGAGAGTATCCAGGTTTTTGGAGAACCCCGGCTGGCTTTTCTTGTGTCTGCCGGCAATATGGACTCCATGGTCAATCATTATACCGTATCGAAAAAGCACAGACAGAAAGATGCCTATTCCCCCGGCGGTCAAATGGGACTTCGTCCCGACAGGGCAGTCATCGTATATGGCAATCTGATCAGGAGAACGTACAAGCATACCCCCGTGATTCTTGGCGGGATTGAGGCAAGTCTGAGACGACTGGGACATTATGATTACTGGTCTGATCAGGTAAAGCGAAGTGTACTTTTGGATTCCGGTGCAGACATGATTTCCTACGGTATGGGTGAACATTCTGTCATAGAGATCGCAGATGCCCTGCATGCCGGCATTGATGTGAAGGATCTGACGTTCATCAGGGGAACTGTTTACCGGTGTAAGGATACGGATCATCTTCCGGAAGTCATTCATCTTCCGGACTTTGAGAAAATCAAAGAGAATCGCCGGGAATATGCAAAAAGCTTTGCTGAACAATACCGTAATACAGATCCCTTTCAGGCGAAGCCGCTGGCCGAGTATTATGGAAGTCAGGGATACGTTGTGCAGAATCCTCCGGCCTATCCACTGTCACAGCAGGAGATGGATGACGTGTACGGTCTTCCTTTTCAGAGAACATGGCATCCTATGTATGACAAAGACGGCGGAATCCCTGCGATTGAGGAAATTCGATTCAGTCTGACAAGCAACAGGGGGTGTTTTGGCGGATGCAACTTCTGTGCACTTACCTTTCATCAGGGAAGAATTGTGCAGGCAAGAAGCCATGAATCTCTGCTGCAGGAAGCTGCGGAGATGACCGGGGATCCGTTGTTTAAAGGTTATATTCATGATGTGGGAGGACCAACGGCAGATTTTCGGCATCCGGCCTGCAGAAAACAGATGGATAAGGGTGCCTGCGTCAACAGGCAGTGTCTGTTTCCTTCTCCCTGCAAAAATCTGGATGTGGATCACAGTGATTATATCACTCTGCTCCGTAAACTGCGGAAAATACCGAAAGTGAAAAAAGTATTCATACGTTCCGGAATCCGATTTGATTACGTACTGGAAGACAAAAAATCGGGATTTTTACAGGAACTGGCGGATCATCATGTGAGCGGACAACTTCGGGTGGCTCCGGAGCATGTGTCTGACAAAGTACTCCGTATGATGGGTAAGCCTTCCCATCAGGTGTATGAAGAGTTTCTGAAAAAATATGCTGCATGCTGCAGGAAGAGCGGAAAAGAACAGTATGCGGTTCCTTATTTTATGTCATCTCATCCGGGCTGTGGTCTCAAAGAGGCGGTGGAGCTGGCAGAATATATCCGGGATCTGGGATTTATGCCGGAACAGGTGCAGGATTTTTACCCTACGCCATCTACCATATCCACCTGTATGTATTATACCGGTCTGAATCCACTTACCATGGAAGAGGTATATGTTCCGAAGAATCCTCATGAAAAAGCCATGCAGAGAGCCCTGATTCAGTATCGAAGACCGGAAAATCGGAAATTAGTGGAAGAAGCTCTTAAGAAAGCGGGAAGAGAAGATTTGATCGGATACGGTTCCCGCTGCCTGATTCGACCGGAGGCAGGACATGCGGCAGCGGAAACAGATAGAAAAACTAAAAAAAAGAAGACAATCCGGAATGTACACAAAAAAAAATCCAGATAAGGTACCTGACAGGAGGAGTATTATGAAGAATAAAAAAAATAAAATAAAAAAAGGAGACTACGGATATATTCACTCAGAGAAGATTCGTCGTCTGCTGATCACTGCAGGTTTGTTTTTGCTTCCGATCTGTGCGTATATCGGCGGAATTCTTGTGACAGATACAAAGAAAAATATCATCACTGTCATTGCAATGGTTGGTTTTCTTCCTGCCTGTAAGTCGATGGTAGGTCTGATTATGATGATGATGCAAAAATCTGTGAAAGAAGAGGATTACCGCAAAGTGCAGCAGCATGCGGGAAATCTCGTGATGGCTTATGAACTGTATCTGACTTCCTATGAGAAGAGTGAATTTGTTGACTGTTTTGCTGTCTGCGGTAATAAGGTCGTAGGATACTCGTCCAGGCTGAAGGGATCTCCTCAGTACGTGGAACAGCATGTGAGAAAAATTCTGAAACAGAACGGATATAAAACAGAAGTAAAAGTTATGACTGATCTGAATCATTATCTGGAAAGGCTGGATTACCTGAACGGGCATCAGCAGGAACTGCGCCGTGATATTGTATTTGAACCGGATGAGAGATACCCGGAACTGAGCCGGGAAGAACTGATCAAACATGTGATTCTGGCCATTGCTCTGTAGGATTGAAAATTATGAAGGAAATAATAATCGGTAAGAATGAAGCCGGACAGCGGATGGATAAATATTTAAAAAAGTACTTTCGCAGTGCCGGCTCAGGATTTTTATATAAAATGCTTCGCAAGAAGAACATCTTATTGAACAGGAAAAAAGCGGAGGGTAAGGAGATGTTGGCAGAAGGCGATACCATCACACTTTATCTTTCTGATGATACAATAGAAAAATTCCGTAAAATTCCGGGTGAAAATGAAGAGGAGAAGGAAATATACCCCTGTATCCCCCTGGATATTCTTTATGAAGATGAGAATTTTATCATAGTCAATAAACCGGCGGGGATACTTTCACAAAAAGCTTCCCCAAATGATGATTCTATGGTAGAGTATCTGACAGGATACCTGCTGGAACAAAATCAGATTACAAGGACAGAATTGGAAACCTTTCATCCGTCCGTGTGTAATCGCCTTGACCGCAACACAAGTGGTTTGATACTGGCCGGAAAAAGTCTGGCAGGTTTGCAGGATTTTTCTGAACTGTTAAAGAAACGCTCCATGAAAAAGTATTATCTGGCACTGGTACAGGGAAGGCCGGAGCAATCAGGACGTTATCGTGCCTGGCTGAAAAAGAATGTCGGCACCAATCAGGTAAAAGTCATTAAGAAACCATGTGACGGGGCGGCAATGATTGAGACAGGGTACGAGGTTTTATGGAGCAATGGCTCCTGTTCTCTTCTGAAAGTTGACCTGATCACGGGAAAATCCCACCAGATTCGCTGTCACCTGGCATCCCTCGGATATCCGCTGGCCGGTGATACCAAGTATGGCAATGCTGTATGGAATCAGAAACTGCGTAAAACCTCCGGGCTGAACCGTCAGTTTCTGCATGCCTGGCAGGTGTGTTTTCCACAGCTGAATGGCAGGATGAAACCATTATCTGAGAAAACGTTTATGGCTCCCCTGCCGGAAGATTTGAAAAAAACATTGGAACAGGAAAATGCCTCTGGCATTTGGAATAGCATGAGAGAAGGTGTATGATGAACAAAATGAACAACTTGAAAAAAGAGTTGACAGAAGATGTGATTATGGTCTGCGTGGTGCTGGTCGTAGTATTTTTGATCAAAAGCTTTGTTATGATAAATGCGGTGATTCCATCCGGCTCCATGGAACACACAATTTCTGTGGGTGACAGAGTGATCGGTAACCGTCTGGCTTATACGTTTGGGGATCCCCAGCGCGGTGACATTGCGATTTTTAAATTTCCCGATGATGAAAGTCAGCTCTTTATCAAACGTGTGATTGGACTGCCAGGCGATAAGATTCAGATTATTGATGGGCTTGTCTATGTGAATGATTCTTCTGAACCGCTTCAGGAGGATTATCTGGCAGAAACGCCGTTTGGGGATTTTGGTCCTTACTATGTTCCTGAAGATAGTTACTTTATGATGGGAGACAACAGAAATTATTCCAAAGATTCCCGTCTGTGGGAGAATACTTATGTGAAAAGAGATAAAGTGTTGGCCAAGGCGGCTTTCCGGTATTATCCATTTGATAAAATCGGTACGATTCAGTAGGAGGCAGCTATGGCAACCTGGAATTCCCGTGGTCTGCGTGGTTCTACTCTGGAGGACATGCTCAACCGCACCAATGAACAATATCGGGAGAAAGGTCTGGCACTGATTCAGAAAGTTCCCACTCCCATCACTCCGGTCCGTATCTCTAAGGAGACAAGGCAGATTACCCTTGCTTATTTTGAGCAGAAGAGTACCGTGGATTATATCGGAGTGGTACAGGGAATCCCGGTCTGTTTTGATGCCAAGGAATGTAAAGAAGATGTCTTTCCGCTTGCAAATGTCCATGAACATCAGATTCAGTTTATGACAGAATTTGAAAAACAGGACGGCATCGCATTCCTGCTCATCTTTTTTTCCGGACGAAATGAATTTTATTATTTAACGCTTAGAGAATTGTTAAAGTTCTGGAACCGAGGAAAAAACGGCGGTCTAAAAAGATTTCGATATGAAGAACTGGATCTTTCCTACGTACTGAATCATCATTCAGGTGTTCTTGTTCCTTATCTTGACGGGATACAAAAAGATTTGGAAGACAGGGATTGACATTTTCTAAACATGAACGTATAATACGTATATTCGCGTATTAACATATTAGCACACTAAAGTGCCGGTATTTACATATGTAAGCTGAGATTATTTGATTCTGCCGGTACTGAATGAAAGATATGAGGATGATTAGATTATGAAACAATTATTTCACACGCCGGAAGGTGTTCGGGATGTATATGGAACAGAATGTGAGAAAAAGCTTTATCTGCAGGAGAAA
The DNA here is from genome assembly GCA_051879295.1 of Oliverpabstia sp. Classification (GTDB taxonomy): domain Bacteria; phylum Bacillota; class Clostridia; order Lachnospirales; family Lachnospiraceae; genus Oliverpabstia. The sequence goes on from JBJELT010000176.1 coordinate 34,260, forward strand.
CTCCAGAAGATTTTCCATGCATATGGCTATCAGGATATTGAGACACCTACCTTTGAATTTTTTGATGTGTTCAGCAAGCAGGTAGGTACCACTCCTTCCCGGGAATTATATAAGTTTTTTGACCGGGACGGCAATACACTGGTACTTCGTCCTGACTTTACACCATCGATCGCAAGAGCAGTATCCATGTATTTTCAGAAAGAAGAGCTTCCAATTCGTCTCTGTTATCGGGGCAATACGTTTGTCAATAATTCCAGTTATCAGGGAAGATTAAAAGAGTCTACTCAAATGGGTGTGGAACTTCTGGGCGATGCATCCGCAGATGCAGACGGTGAGATCATTGCCTTGATGGTTGAATTGCTGAAAGCCACAGGGCTGAAAGATTTTCAGATCAGTATCGGACAAGTTGATTTTTTCAAGTCGCTGGTTGATGAGGCTGGTATCTCGGAAGAGACGACCCAGGAACTGAGGCAGTTAATTTCTAATAAAAACTATTTTGGTGTGGAGGAATTGTTGGAACGCCAGAATCTTAGTGAAGAGATGACAGGTGTATTTGCCATGCTGCCAAGACTTTTTGGTTCCCTGGAGGTATTGGATCTTGCCAGATCGTTGACAAATAATCCGGGTGCAAGAAAAGCGATTGACCGTCTGGAAGAGATTTACGAAGTAGTGAAAGAATATGGCTGCGAAAAATATATCTCTTTTGATCTTGGTATGTTGAGTAAATATCGCTATTATACCGGTATTATTTTCCAGGGATATACCTATGGAAGCGGTGAGCCTCTGGTAAAGGGAGGACGTTACAACCATCTTCTGGAACACTTTGGAAGTCCGGCACCGGCTATTGGTTTCGGACTTGTGATGGAACAGGTGATGAATGCTCTCCAGAGACAGAAAATTGATGTACCGGTTATAAAAGGAAAAACACTGATTCTGTATCCGGAATCTTCCCGCGGACTGGCCATTCAGATGGCAATGGAACACAGAAGCCATAAAATGGATGTACAGTGTATGCGTATGGAAGATGGAAAAATATTTACTGATTATATCGCATATGGAAAACATCACCAGTTTTCTGATCTGGTATACCCGCTGACAGAAGATAATATTCAGGTGATTAATCTATTTACAGATGAAATGAAAACGACAAATTTGAAAAATTTTCGGTAGGAGGCAGAACATGAGATATTTGACAATTGCATTGACGAAGGGACGCCTGGCCAGTAAGACCCTGGCACTGCTGGAAGAAATCGGTATCACCTGTGAAGAAATGAAAGATAAAAACACAAGAAAATTGATCTTTGTCAATGAAGAACTGAAATTAAAGTTTTTCCTGGCCAAGGGGCCGGATGTCCCCACCTATGTGGAATATGGAGCAGCGGATATCGGAGTTGTGGGAAGAGATACGATTCTGGAAGAAGGAAGAAAACTGTATGAGGTGATGGATCTTGGATTTGGCAAATGCCGGATGTGTATTTGTGGTCCGTTATCTGCCAAATCCCTTCTGGAAACTAATCAGCTGATTCGTGTGGCAACAAAATATCCGAATATAGCCAAGGATTATTTCTATAATAAAAAGCATCAGACAGTGGAAATTATCAAACTGAACGGTTCTATTGAACTGGCACCTATCGTCGGTCTATCAGAAGTCATCTGTGATATTGTGGAGACTGGTTCCACCCTGCGTGAAAATGGTCTGAATGTACTGGAAGAAGTATGTCCTCTTTCCGCTCGTATGGTTGTCAATCAGGTGAGCATGAAAATGGAAAGTGAAAGAATTTCTGATCTGATTCAAAAGCTAAAGAAAGTCATTAAGGAGGCGTAAGCCATGAGAATAGTAAAACTGACCAGTGAAACCACCAAAAATATACTGGAAAATATGTTAAAAAGAAGTCCCAGCCAATATGGAGAATATGAAAAAAGAGTACAGGATATCATCGCAAATGTGAAAGAGAAAAAAGATGAGGCTGTTTTCGCTTATACCCGTCAGTTTGATAAAGCAGATATAAATGCTTCAAATATCCGGGTGACAGAAGAGGAAATCCAGGAAGCATATCGTAACGTGGATCCGGCGCTTCTGAATGTGATTCGCAAAGCACTGGTAAATATCGAGAAATATCATGCCCTGCAGAAGCAGAACAGCTGGTTTAACAGCACCGAACAGGGAACGATTCTGGGACAGAAAATCACTCCTCTGGCAAAAGTAGGTGTCTACGTACCGGGAGGAAAGGCGGTTTATCCGTCATCGGTACTGATGAATATCATGCCGGCAAAAGTAGCAGGTGTGGGAAAGATTATCATGACAACTCCCTGCAATGCACAGGGCAAGGTCAATCCGGCCGTTCTGGTTGCAGCAAAAGAAGCAGGGGCAGATGAAGTATATAAAGTCGGCGGTGCACAGGCAATTGCGGCGCTGGCATTTGGAACGGAAAGCATTCCGAAGGTTGATAAGATTGTGGGCCCGGGAAATATCTATGTGGCACTTGCGAAAAAAGCTGTATATGGCCATGTAAGTATTGACTCTGTGGCAGGTCCCAGCGAAATTCTTGTACTGGCAGATGAAACTGCCAATCCAAGATATGTGGCAGCTGATCTTTTGTCACAGGCAGAGCATGACGAACTGGCCTCCGCAATTTTGATCACGACCAGTCAGGAACTGGCAGAAAAAGTCAGTGAGGAAGTGGATGGTTTTGTCCGTGTCCTCGAAAGAAAAGAAATCATCCGGAAATCACTGGATAACTTCGGATATATCCTGGTGGCAGAAAATATGCAGGAAGCGATTGACACTGCCAATGAAATCGCATCCGAGCACCTGGAGATTGTGACTGCCAATCCGTTTGAGGTGATGACCAGGATCCGGAATGCCGGTGCGATATTTATCGGAGAATACAGCTGTGAGCCTCTGGGAGATTATTTTGCAGGTCCCAACCATATTCTTCCCACCAACGGAACCGCAAAGTTCTTTTCACCGCTGTCTGTTGATGATTTTGTGAAAAAATCAAGTATTATTTATTATTCCCGGGAGGCACTGGAAACGATTCATAAAGACATCGAACAATTTGCCAGATCAGAACAGCTGACAGCACATGCGAATTCCATCGCAGTGCGATTCGAGGGGGAAAATTAACTATGGAAATCGTAAAAACCAATGAAAACGGTTCGCAACGCAGTGTTGTGGTACGAAGAGATACCAAAGAGACGAAAATATCAATAAGTCTGAATATTGACGGAAGCGGAAAATCAAGCCTGGATACCGGTATTGGTTTCTTTAATCATATGCTGGATGGATTTTCCCGGCATGGCTTTTTTAATCTGGATGTATCTGTAGAAGGTGATCTGGATGTGGACTGTCATCATACGATCGAGGACACAGGAATCGTGCTTGGAACGGCGATCAAAGAAGCTTTGGGTGACAAGGCGGGAATACGAAGATATGGAAGTATGATTCTTCCCATGGATGAAGCCCTGGTACTGTGTGCGGTGGATTTGTCCGGGAGACCGTATCTGCAGTATCATGCAGAATTCACTGTTCCCAAAGTAGGTGATATGGATACAGAGATGGTGAAAGAATTCTTTTATGCTGTCAGCTATGCTGCCGGCATGAATCTTCATATAAAAGTTCTGGGTGGAACCAATAATCATCACATCATGGAAGCTATGTTCAAGGCATTTGCCAAGGCCCTGGATGAAGCAACCCAGGAAGATCCGAGAATAAAAGGCGTTCTGTCTACTAAGGGCAGTCTGTAGAAAAGAGGAGTATATGAAAAATAAAGTATTGATTCCCTGTATCTACCTGAAACAGGGAAAAGCAGTGGAAGGTTTTGGAAAGACACAGATATTTGAGGACGGGGATGCTGTTCGTCTTGCAGAGGAATATGGAAATAATGGTGCGGACGAATTGCTGGTATTTGATCTGTCATCAAATGATTCGGAACATGATGAGGCAGTCAGCTGCATCAAGAAAATTGTGCAGGAAGCCGAGATTCCCGTAATCGGTGCCGGCAATGTAAAACGAATGGAAGATGTGAAGAAGCTGATCTACGCAGGCTGTGAGAAAGCAGTCCTGAATTTTTCCAAGCCGGGTAATGTGTCCATTCTGGAAGAAGTATCCAAAAAGTTCGGGAAAGAAAAAATTCTCGTCAGTATTTTTATGATCTCTGAATATCGCAATCACAAGGAATTGATTGAGACTTATGCCGGTGGTATTCTCTGCTTTGAAAACATCCAGGAAGATATCAAAAAGGAAACTTGTCTTCCGGTACTGCTCCATTCCAACAGTCTGGAGAAAGAAGAAATGCTGCAGATTCTGAAAGAAGACCGGTTTGACGGAATCAGCGGACAGTATATCAGCCTTCCTTCCCTGAATCGCATGGAATTGAAAAGAGAGTGCAGCCAGCTGGGTATTTCTATGAATACGTTTGAGAGCAGTATCGCCTGGAGTGATTTCAAGCTGAATAGTGATGGAATGATTCCGGTCATTGTTCAGGATTATAAAACAGATGAGGTACTGATGCTTGCCTATATGAATGAGCTGGCTTTTCAGACAACGCTGGAAACCGGCAAAATGACGTACTGGAGCAGAAGCAGAAATGAACTGTGGATCAAAGGACTTACCAGCGGACATATACAGTATGTAAAATCACTGGCTCTTGACTGTGATAATGATACGATTCTTGCCCGGGTTTCACAGATCGGAGCTGCCTGCCATACAGGCAATAAAACCTGCTTCTTCCAGGAACTGGTAAAGAAACCGTACGATGATACAAATCCGCTCCGGGTATTTCAGGATGTGTATGATACCATCATGGATCGCAAGATTCATCCCAAGGACGGCTCTTACACCAATTACCTGTTTGAGAAGGGAATTGACAAAATACTGAAAAAAGTCGGAGAAGAATGTACAGAGATCGTCATTGCTGCCAAAAATCCTGACAAAGAAGAAATCAAGTATGAAATCTCAGATTTCCTTTATCATGTCATGGTATTGATGGCTGAAAAAGGTGTCGCATGGGAAGATATAACCAGAGAACTGGCACGCAGGCACTGATAATTAGTAAAAATGCGTTTTTTTTAAAACTGATATTGACAAGAAGAGATAATGGTGCTTATACTGACTATTGTCGAAAAAGATTATATAGGAGGAGAATCAATGAAAAAGAGAATTATCAGTTTACTGGCAGTGATGGCTTTAACCGTTGGTACTCTGGCCGGATGTGGATCTTCTACAGATAAAACGGCTGAGAAATCTGAGACAGAAGCAGCAGATAAAGAAGAAGCAGGAGAAGCTTCTGAAGGTGAAGACGAGACTGCTGAAGTTTCTTCTGTTAAAGCAGGTTTTATTTTCCTGCATGATGAGAACTCTACTTATGACCTGAACTTCCTGAACGGTGCAAAGGAAGCTTGTGAGAAGATGGGTATCGAGTACGTACTGAAGACCAACATTCCGGAAGGTCAGGAATGTTACGAAGCAGCATGCGAACTTGCGGACGCAGGATGCAACTTTATCTTTGCGGACAGCTTTGGCCATGAGGATTATATGATCGAGGCTGCAAAGGAATATCCGGAAGTACAGTTCTGTCATGCAACAGGAACGAAAGCCCACACCGAAAATCTGGACAACTTTCACAATGCATTTGCTTCTATCTATGATGGACGTTATCTGGCTGGTATTGCAGCTGGTATGAAGCTGAACGAAATGATCGAGAATGGTGATATTACTGAAGATCAGGCTAAGATGGGATACGTTGGTGCATTTACTTATGCAGAAGTTATCTCCGGCTATACCTCTTTCTTCCTTGGTGCACGCTCTGTTTGCCCGAGTGCTACGATGGAAGTAACCTTTACAGGTTCCTGGTATGACGAGACTGCTGAGAAAGAAGGCGCTAACAAACTGATTCAGGATGGTTGTGTACTGATCAGCCAGCATGCAGACTCCATGGGAGCACCGACTGCCTGTGAGACAGCAGGTGTCCCGAACGTTTCTTATAACGGAAGCACTGTAAGTGCATGTCCGAATACTTTCCTGGTATCTTCCAGAATCAACTGGGCTCCGTATTTTGAGTATGCAATGGGATGCGTAGCTGATGGAACACCAATTGCTACTGACTGGTGTGGTACTCTGGAGACAGGTTCTGTAGAATTGACAGAGCTTGGAACAGCAGTGGCAGAAGGAACCAAGGAAGCAATCGAAGCAGCAAAAGCAGATCTGATTGCCGGAAATGTACATGTGTTTGATATCTCTACCTTCACCGTAGAGGGTGCAGCTCTGGAAAGCTATGAAGCAGACGTGGATACCGATGCAGATTACACACCGGATCATGAGGTTATATCTGATGGATACTTCAATGAATCCGGAGAAGATTTCCGTTCTGCTCCATATTTCAATGTACAGATTGATGGAATCAGCCTTCTGGATACTGCATTCTAATTTTATCTTGAAAGAAGATAAAACTCCCACCTCTATAGGTAAATTGCAGAGGGCGGTACAGCGATTTTCGCCGGGCCGCCCTCTTAATATATTATAAGCAGAAAATGGGTGTAACAGCTTACAACTCGAAAGGGGACAAATGATGGAAACTAAAACAGCCGCAGTTTCAATGCGCAATGTTACGAAAACCTTTGGCTCCGTAATCGCCAACGATAAGGTCAGCCTTGATATTAACAAGGGAGAGATCCTTGCTCTGCTGGGAGAGAACGGAAGCGGAAAGACAACATTGCTGAATATGCTTTCCGGTATTTATTTTCCGGATGAAGGTCAGATTTTTATCAATGGAAAGGAAGTGCTCATTAAATCGCCAAAGGACGCCCTTGATCTGGGTATTGGTATGGTGCACCAGCATTTTAAGCTGATTGATGTGCTTTCTGCCACAGAGAATATTATTCTGGGGCTGGAAGGAAAGCTGAATATCAAAGAAGCTTCCCGGAAGATTGAAAAAATCTGCAGTAAATATGGATTTGAAGTAGATCCAAAGCAGAAGATTTATGATATGTCTGTTTCTCAGAAACAGACAGTGGAAATTGTGAAGGTTCTGTACCGCGGTGCAGATATTCTGATTCTGGATGAACCAACGGCTGTATTGACCCCTCAGGAGTCTGAGAAGCTGTTTAATGTATTGCGGAAAATGCGGGACGACGGCAAGGCCATTGTCATCATTACACATAAGATGCATGAGGTTGAGTCACTTTCTGACCGTGTGGCGGTGCTTCGTGATGGCTGCTATATCGGAGATATGGCAACTAAAGATACGAATGTGACAGAGATGACAAACATGATGGTGGGCCATGCCGTTTCCTTGAATATGGAACGGCCGGAACCGGTGAATCCGAAACCCCGTATTGAGGTGCAGGGGCTGACCGTTCGCAGTGAAGATGGAATTGTGAAAGTAAAAGATGTATCTTTTACAGCAAACAGCGGAGAAATCCTCGGTATAGCAGGAGTCTCCGGATCTGGTCAAAAAGAGCTTCTGGAAGCGATTGCAGGACTTCAGGCAGTGGAATCAGGTACTGTCACTTATGTGGAAGATGACGGAACAAAGGTATCATTGCTTGGTATGGATCCTCTGAAAATCGCTGAGAAGGGTGTATCCTTGTCATTTGTTCCGGAGGATCGTCTGGGTATGGGCCTTGTGGCGAATATGGACCTGGTAGATAATATGATGCTTCGTTCCTTCCGCAGCGGCCGCTCGCCATTTACTAACCGAAAATCACCGAAAAAACTGGCAGAGGATGTTGTAAAACGTCTGGGCGTAGCTACTCCCGGAGTTCATACACCCGTCCGCAGACTGTCCGGAGGAAATGTTCAGAAGGTTCTGGTAGGACGTGAGATCGCTTCTGAACCCACCGTTCTGATGACAGCCTATGCGGTGCGCGGCCTGGATATCAATTCCTCTTATACCATTTATGATCAGATTAACGATCAGAAAAAGAAAGGCGTTGCCGTTATCTTCGTGGGAGAGGATCTGGATGTTATGGTGGAATTATGCGACAGAATCATGGTACTTTGCGGCGGTCAGGTCAGCGGTATTGTAGATGCAAGGAAGACAGATAAAAATCAGGTCGGTTTCATGATGACCAGAGTAGGAGGAAGCGAAAGTCATGAATAAGAAAAAGAAGGAATTGTTCTTTCATATTGTTAAGCGGGATGTGCTTCCTTGGTATGGTTCTCTGAGAATCCGTATGACTGCCATTTTACTGGCATTGCTTCTCTGTGCTATCGTTACCACGATTACGACCGGAATTAATCCTGTTCAGGTGTTTGGTTCCATTTTTACTGGTGCCTTTGGTACTGCCCGCAAAACCTGGATTACTCTTCAGAATACAGCCATTTTGCTTCTGATTGCTCTGGCGCTTACTCCTGCCTTTAAGATGAAATTCTGGAATATCGGAGGGGAAGGCCAGGTGCTCATTGGAGGTCTTGCTGCAGCATCCTGCATGATCTGTTTGGAAGGAAAGGTATCCAATGGCATGTTAATTGTACTTATGGTCATTGCCAGCATTGCCGCAGGTATGTTCTGGGCTTTCATTCCTGCTTTCTTTAAAGCCAAATGGGGTACCAATGAGACTCTGTCTACACTGATGATGAATTATATAGCCACTCAGCTGGTTGCTTTCTTTACAATCGTGTGGGAAGTACCCAAAGGATCCGGAAAAATCGGTATTATCAATCAGAATTCTAATGCCGGCTGGCTGCCTCAGGTGTTCGGCTCCAAGTATCTGCTGATGATTCTGGTTGCTGCGGCTATTACAGTCTTTATGTATATCTATCTGAATTACACCAAACAGGGATATGAGATTTCTGTTGTGGGTGAAAGTGAAAATACAGCAAAATATGCAGGAATTAAGGTTCCGAAAGTAATTATTCGTACCATGATGCTTTCCGGTGCTGTCTGCGGTCTGGTAGGACTTCTGTTGGTAGGCGGTATCAATCATACGATTACGACAACGATTGCCGGCGGTCAGGGATTTACCGCAGTTCTGGTATCCTGGATGTCCAAGTTCAATCCATTGATTATGGTTTTCTCCAGTGCATTGATCATTTTTATGGATCGTGGTGCCGGCGAGATTTCAACGGCTTTTGGACTGAACCATTCCTACTCAGATATTCTGACTGGAATTATCTTGTTTTTCATTATCGGATGTGAATTTTTCATCTCTTATCGGATTCAATTCCGTAAAAAAGCAGAAAAGGAGGCAAAATAATCATGTGGAATTTTTTACTTGCATTTATTCCGAGAGCTGTGGTACAGGGGATCCCGCTTTTGTACGGAAGTACCGGAGAAATTATCACGGAGAAATCAGGTAATCTGAATCTGGGAATTCCCGGTGTCATGTATGTAGGTGCGATTAGCGGCGTGATTGGTTCCTTTATCTATGAAAGATCCGTGGGGGGTACCGGTCTGAATCCGGTACTGGCTATATTGATTCCAATGGTATGCTGCCTGCTGGGTTCTCTTCTGATGGGACTTTTGTATTGCTTCCTGACTGTTACCCTGCGCGCCAACCAGAACGTAACAGGTCTTGCCATGACCACCTTTGGTGTGGGATTTGGAAACTTCTTTGGCGGATCTCTGATCAAGCTGGTTGACAGTGATGTTCCATCCATTGCACTCACTGCTACCAGCGGATATTTCAGCAAAGCTCTTCCTTTTGCGGGAAAACTTGGCTGGTTTGGAAAACTGTTCCTGTCCTATGGATTCCTCGCTTATCTGGGAGTAGCCATCGCACTGGCTGCGTCCTACTTCCTGAACCATACACGTACAGGTCTGCATCTGAGAGCAGTAGGTGAAAATCCAAATACTGCCGATGCCGTTGGTATCGATGTAACAAAATACAAATATGTTACTACCTGTGTAGGCTGCATGATCGCAGGTCTTGGCGGACTTTACTACGTTATGGACTATGCTTGTGGTGTATGGTCCAATGATGCCTTTGGTGACAGAGGATGGCTTGCCATTGCCCTTGTTATCTTTACTATCTGGCGTCCAAACCTGAGTGTACTGGCATCCTTCCTGTTTGGCGGTCTTTACATTCTGTATCTGTATATACCAACCGGTATGGATCACATGGAATACCAGGAACTGTACAAGATGATCCCTTATGTAGTAACCCTGGTGGTACTGGTAGTGACCAGTATGCGAAGCAAGCGGGAAAGCCAGCCGCCGGCAAGCCTCGGATTACCCTACTTCCGAGAGGAGCGTTAGAGGACAGTTTTGTGTCCTACAACATAGGGAGAAATTCACTTGTCAATTTACAGTAATTTGCTATAATATGGGAAGGAGTGGGACAGAGAACTGTTCCCTGTCCCAAAAATCTATTCTTTTTTGGAGGATATATGAAGATAATAATTATTGGCTGCGGCAAGGTAGGGTTTGCTCTTGCGGAAGAATTAACCCGTGAAGAACATGATGTGACGGTCATTGATTTTTCTGCGCAGCGCCTGCAGGAAGTGGCTGAAGATCTGGATGCTCTTCAGATTGTTGGAAATGGTTCCAGTATCAGTGTGCTGATGGAGGCGGGCGTTAAAGATGCTGATCTTTTAATTGCGGTGACAGGTTCCGATGAACTGAATCTGCTGTGCTGTCTGATAGCAAAGAAGACAGGTCATTGCCAGACAGTTGCCCGTGTGCGCAATCCTGTATATAATAAAGAAATCGGATTTATTAAGGATAGTCTCGGTATTTCCATGATCATCAATCCGGAACTGGCGGCAGCGATGGAAATCGCCAGATTGCTGCGTTTTCCGTCTGCGATTAAAATTGATACCTTTGCAAAAGGTCGTGTGGAACTGTTAAAGTTTCGTATCAAACCGGAGTTTCATCTAGATCAGCTTTCTATTGCCGAGTTGTCCAGAAGAGGAAAAGGGGATGTCCTTGTGACAGGTGTCGAGAGAGGAGAGGAAGCGTACATTCCGAATGGAGATTTTGTTCTGAAGAATGGCGACCTTATTTCTATTATTGCGTCTCCTAAGAATGCTTCTGCCTTTTTCTATGGTATCGGTCTTAAAACCAATCAGGTGAAAAGCTGTATGATGGTCGGCGGAGGTACCATAGCTGTCTATCTTGCAAGACAGCTTCTGGATATGAAAATCAAAGTGGTAATCATTGAAAAGTCGAAAAAAAGATGTGACGAACTGGCAGAGGTTCTTCCGGAAGCAGTGATTATCCACGGAGATGGTACCAATAAAAAATTGCTGAAAGAGGAAAACCTGGAAAATGCGGAGGCATTTGTGACACTTACCAATATGGATGAGGAGAATATCCTGCTGGCTCTGTTTGCCAAAGATAATACTTCTGCAAAACTGGTGACAAAAGTAAACAGGATTTCTTTCGACGGCATCATTGACCAACTGGATCTTGGAAGCGTGATTTATCCCAAATACATTACGACGGACTATATTTTGCAGTATACGCGTGCCATGCAGAACTCCATCGGAAGTAATGTGGAGACACTGTATCACATTTTGGATAATAAAGCTGAGGCACTGGAATTTTCTATCCGGGAAAATTCTCAGGTGGCAGATACTCCTCTGAAAGATCTTCATTTGAAAAGCAACCTGCTGATTGGATGTATCAACCGAAAAGGCAGAATCATCATTCCCCGTGGTAACGACTGCATCCGGGTGGGTGATACCGTAATTGTTGTTACGACCCAGAAGGGTCTGGATGATATTCAGGACATTCTGGCAAGGTAGGTGGAGGAAGATGAATTATCAGATTATTATCTTTATCATCGGATGGATACTCAAAATCGAAGGAACGTTTATGCTTTTGCCCATCCTTACCGGAATTATATATAAAGAATCCGCTTTATGGGCATTTGTAGTGAATGGCATAATCTGTATGTTTCTCGGTGTGCTGATGACCTGGAAAAAGCCAAAACATCAGCATTTTTACATACGGGAAGGTTTCGTGACAGTTGCATTAAGCTGGATGGTGCTGAGCGTGATGGGTGCCATTCCTTTCTTGATTACCGGAGCTATTCCCAATTTTATTGATGCATTATTTGAGACGGTGTCCGGATTTACCACGACGGGAGCCAGTATCCTGCCTGAAGTTGAGTCCCTGCCCAGGTGTGTTCTGTTCTGGAGGAGTTTTACACACTGGATCGGAGGTATGGGCGTTCTGGTATTTCTTCTGGCACTGTTGAAAATGGTGGACGGTTCCCACATGAATCTGATGAAAGCGGAGAGTCCGGGGCCATCTGTTTCCAGGTTGGTTCCTACGGTACGTTCGACAGCAAAAATTCTGTACAGTATCTATATTGTGATGACTGTTTTGGAATTGCTGTTTCTCCTTGCAGGCAGAATGCCCCTCTTTGATGCTCTGACAACGGCTTTCGGTACTGCGGGTACCGGAGGATTCGGAATTAAAAATGACAGTATTGCTGGTTATTCCACATACCTGCAGGTAGTCATCACCATTTTTATGATTCTATTTGGTGTGAATTTTAATATTTATTATCTGGTTCTTATTAAAAAGTGGAAGCAGGTTTATAAAAATGAAGAGCTTCGCTGGTATCTGATTGTTATCGTATCGGCCATTCTTCTGATTGGATGGAATATCCGCGGAGTATACCAATCTTTTGGAAAAGCATTACAGCAGTCAGCTTTCCAGGTGGCTTCTATTATTACAACGACAGGTTTTGCGACGGCAGATTTCAATACCTGGCCGGAAGTATCACGTACAGTTTTAATTATGCTGATGTTTGTAGGTGCCTGTGCCGGCAGTACGGGCGGTGGTATCAAGATATCCCGATTTATTATTCTTCTGAAGTCCTCTGCAAAAGAACTGCTTCAGTATCTGCATCCACGTCAGGTGCGGAAAGTACAGATGGATGGAAAAACAGTAGAACATGAGGTTGTAAGAAATGTCAATGTATATATGATGATTTATGTATTGATTTTTTCTTTTTCCGTATTATTTCTTGCGATTGACGGGCATGATCTGATTACAAACTTTACTGCAGTAGCTGCTACATTTAACAATATCGGACCTGGTCTGGAACTGGTTGGACCATCGGCGAATTTTTCGCTGTTCAGCTATCCGGCAAAGATTGTACTGATCTTTGATATGCTGGCAGGCCGACTGGAAATATTCCCGCTGCTGTTGTTGTTCTTTAAAGAAACATGGAAAAAATTTTAAATGATAAGGTGAATGGGCTGAGAAAATACCATTCGCCTTTTTGCGTTATTATTGGCAGAATTGCTGTCCGCATCCTCAAAAAAATGTTGTTAATTCTATGAACCAGAGTTATACTATTTGTAATTGGAGATAACAGGGGGATTGCATTTATGAAGTGTTATACGAAAGACTATCCGAGACCGCAGTTTGTACGTAATAATTGGCAGAATCTGAACGGGGGCTGGGATTTCGGTTTTGATGATGAAAATGTGGGAGAAAAGGAATGCTGGTTCGAAAATTTTCAGGGGGACAGAACCATTCAGGTTCCTTTTACTTATGAGACGAAGTTAAGTGGTATCCAGGATGAAACCATGCACAGGATTGTCTGGTACAGAAAGAAAATCCAGGTGGAAGGTTCACGTTTACAGGGAAGCTGTCTGCTTCTGCATTTTGAGGGCTCAGACTTCTTTACGAAAGTGTGGGTAAACGGTCAGTATGCAGGATGCCACAGAGGTGGATATACCAGATTTTCTTTTGATATCACAAATTTGGTGAGTGATGGGGAAAATGAAATCATTGTCCGGGTAGAGGATTCTTTTGATATGCAGCAGCCTCGCGGCAAGCAGCGATGGATCAATGAAAACTTTGGCTGTTGGTATGTGCAGAGCACAGGAATATGGAAAACTGTATGGACGGAATATGTACCGGAGATTCGATTGAATCAAGTAAAAATGACACCGAATCTGCAGGAACAGTGTCTGGAACTGGAGATGGATATCGATGCAACTGATGTTTACATGGATGGTACGCTTTGTCTGGAAACAACGATTACGTTTGAAGGTGAATTGATTCAGAAAAGCACGGCAGCTGTCATGTCGTCCCGTGTACGTATGCGAATGGAAACAACGGTAAAGAAACCAATCGGTTTTGAATGGGGTATCCGGTCCTGGTCTCCGGAAGATCCGGCTCTGTATGATGTACAGTTTCGTCTGCTGAGAGGCGGAAAGGTTCTGGATCAGGTGGATTCTTATTTTGCCATGAGGGAAATACGAATTGACGGCAATCAGATTCTTTTGAATGGACGTCCTTTATATCAGCGTCTGATTCTCGATCAGGGATATTGGAAAGATTCTCATCTGACACCACCGGATGAAGATGCGCTGATTCAGGATATCGATAAAATACACGCTCTTGGTTACAATGGACTTCGCAAACACCAGAAAATTGAGGATGAGCGTTTCCTCTACTGGTGTGATGTAAAAGGGATGCTGGTGTGGAGCGAGGCTCCGGCTGCTTATGAATACTCTGACTATGCAGTAGAAGAGTTTACCCGGGAATGGATGGAAATTGTAAAACAGAATTATAATCATCCCTGCATTATTACCTGGACGCCGTTTAACGAATCCTGGGGTGTCAGTCAGATTCATACCAGCAGGCGAGAACAGCATTTTACAGAATTGATATATCATCTGACAAAAACCATTGATCCATTCCGGCCGGTCATTGTCAATGACGGCTGGGAACATACGGTATCAGATATTCTGACGCTGCATGATTATGAAGAATCCGGTGCCATCCTGAAACTGCGGTATCTGGAATATGAGAAAGAAATACTGGAAGGAAAACATTCCTACAATAACCAGAAAGTCGCCTTTGCTCAGGGATTCTCCTATCGGGGACAGCCGGTAATCATCAGCGAATTCGGAGGTATTGCGTTTAATAATGACGATAGCGGCTGGGGATACGGCAACAAGGTAAATACACGGGAGGACTTCATTCGCCGATTTGATGAAATCACCACAGCAGTAAAAGAGCTTCCCTATGTCTGCGGTTATTGTTACACCCAGGTTTCCGATGTACAGCAGGAGATGAATGGCCTGATGGACATGGAACGGAACTATAAGATAGAACCGGAAACCATCCGGGAGATTAACGAGCGAAAAATAGGTTATTGGAGATCATATATGTAAGGAGACAAAAATATGGAACATGCATTTTTACTATTTGATTCCTGTTGTATGTACGAAATTGTGGTATTGAATTACTTTCTGCAGTTTTCTCACTGCTATGTAAAGTTTTATTCCCTTGACGGAAATCCGGTGAGAACTATGGAGGGTTATTCGGTCAATGTGGATGAGAAACTGTGTGAACTGGATCCTGGACAGACCAGGTGTTTTGTGGTTCCGGGCGGCCGCGTAAGTGAGATTCGCTGCGAAGAAGTGTATCAGGTATTACAAGAATTAAAAGCACAGAAAGCTCTGATTGCCGGCATCTGCGCCGGTGTGGATATCCTGGATGAAGCCGGGATTTTGCAGGATGTGGTGTCAACCCATTCAGAAGACCTGGATGTGGCAAATAACGGAAGTGTGATTACATCCAGAGCCAACGGGTATGTTGATTTTGCCATAGAAGTGGCAAAAGAACTGAACTTGTTTGAAAGCGAAACAGATCTGCAGGAAACGATTGATTTTTGGAAATATCATAAAAGAATGTGAATGAGGAGGCTGGGTGAACTGTCATGAAAATAATTCTATCTCCGGCAAAGAAAATGAATGTGGATCGGGATTCTCTGGAGTATACCGGGCACCCGGCTTATCTGGAACAGACAAAGGAGATATTGTCATGGCTGCAGAGCCTGTCTTACGGGGAGTTGAAAAAACTGTGGGCATGTAATGACAAAATTGCAGAACAGAATTATGAACGTCTGCAGGGGATGAGTCTTGAAGAAAGACTGACCCCTGCGGTTCTTTCTTATGAAGGAATTGCTTATCAGTATATGGCACCTGCGGTGTTTGAAACCGGACATCTGGATTATATACAGGAACATCTGAGGATATTATCCGGTTTTTATGGGGTTTTAAAACCGATGGACGGTGTGACTCCCTATCGGCTGGAGATGCAGGCAAAAGCAACTGTGGGAGGATGCCGGGATTTGTATGAATTCTGGGGAGACCGGATCTATCGGGAAGTCCGGGATGCGGATGGCGTGATCATCAACCTGGCTTCGAAGGAATACTCCCGCTGTATCGAGAAATATTTGACTGATCAGGATACGTATATCACCTGTGTTTTTGGAGAGATGGTTAATGGAAAGTTGGCGCAGAAAGGCACCTATGCCAAAATGGCCCGCGGAGAAATGGTTCGTTATATAGCAGAAAACAAGATAGAAAATCCTCGGGAAATGGCAAATTTTGATCGATTAGGATATGTTTACAGAGAAGATCTGTCTACAGATACGAATTACATATTTGAAAGAAAGACCTGACTAATTACTGGTTTATTTTTGTTTATTCCTTCACATACTTTGAAATAGATGCTGACAGTGGTGTGATTCTGGAATGGGAAAAGGAAATAGCGACTGGCTGAACTGTAATCGTGTGGCAATTCATAAAGAAATAATTGACAAATAAATAACAAAGTGCTATAGTATAGATGTACAGATAAAAGGGAGTAGCTGAACATCCTTAAGGATGGGTTTGCCAACGTCAGCCGATGCCGAGAGACATCCGTAACAAATGAGATAGCAAGACTTTTATTGTGACAAACGTCATAATAAAAGTCTTTTTATATTATAGGAAAGTCCTCCTACCTTCCTATAATATAAAAATCCCACCGGGCAGGATCGCACTGTGGCAGAAAGGAGAAACCATTGCATAGTTAAATTACATTTTCAGAGTTGAATGAGTCATGTAAACAAAGAAAGGAAAAATAATATGTTTGAAAATAATAATTTTTATGGATCGCAGCAGATGGGCAGCGGTCAGTTTAAACTCAAAACTCCGAATCTGAAAAAAGTTAAAAAGGCAGGGATAGGAGTGGCTGTCGGAGCGGTTGTACTGTTGACGGCATCCCAGTCTTTCTATTCTCTGCAGGAGGATGAGTATGCGGTCGTACAGACCTTTGGATATGCGCAGGTGGTGGAGACCCCTGGTATTAAGTTTAAGATTCCGTTTATTCAGAATATAAATAAGGTGAGTAAGGCTTCCAAACAATTTGCGGTTGGTTATGATCTGGAGACGGATGAAAGTATTGATAAAGAATCCTTCATGATTACAAGTGATTATAATTTTGTCAATGTAGATTTTTATTTTGAATATCAGATATCGGATCCAATCAAGTATTTTTATGCTTCTGAAGATCCCGAAACAATTGTGAAGAATCTGGCGCAAAGTTACATACGTGATACGGTGGGCAGCCATAAAGTTGACGAAGTTCTTACGACAGGTAAATATGCGATACAGTCAGAGATTAAGACGAAACTACAGGAGAGGATGGAAGAGGAGAACATTGGTATTCAGATTACCAATGCCGTAATCCAGGATGCAGAAGTTCCCACAGCGGAAGTTGCACAGGCATTTAAAAATGTGGAAGATGCGAAACAGGGGATGGAAACCGCAATCAACAATGCCAATGCAGATGCAAATACGAGGATTCCGGCAGCTAACGCTCAGGCGGATAAAATCATAAAGGACGCTCAGGCTGAAAAAGCAGCATTGATAGCGGAAGCGGAAGGTCAGGCGGCTCGTTTTAATTCGCTGTACGAGGAATATATTAAGTTCCCTCTCGTTACCAAACAACGTATGTTTTATGAGACGATGGAAGAAGTACTACCGAATATGAATATTTATATCACAGATGGTTCAACACAGACGATGCTGCCGCTGGAATCTTTCAGCACAGTTGATATTCAAAGTGGATCCGGCACAAAGGAGGATAAATAGTTATGAAGAAAAAATATATTGTACTGCCATGTATTGCTCTGGCAATGGTACTGGGTATATCGGCAACCGTTATAACAAAACCGGGAGAATACCGCGTAATCAAACAATTCGGAAAAATTGTCCGTGTAGAACAAAATGATGGTTCTGACAATGGAATCAGCTGGAAGATTCCTTTTATTCAGACGGAGACAGCCATCAGTTCCAAGATACAGTTGAGTGACCTGCCGGCAAGCGATGTTATGACTTCCGACAAAAAATCAATGATTTCCGACTGCTTTGTTCTCTGGAAAATCAGTGATCCGGTCAAATTTATCCAGAAATTGAGCGGTTCTGAACAGAATGCGGAGTCCCGCATCAGTTCAAATGTATACAACGCATTGAAAAATGTTATCAGCAGTCTGAGTCAGGAGGAAGTGATATCCGGAAGAGATGGAGAACTGGCAGGTCTTTTGACAGAAAAACTGGGTACAAATCTGGAATCATATGGTATCACCATAGAAAAAATCGAGACGAAGATGCTCGATCTTCCGGATGAGAACAAAGATGCGGTATATAATCGTATGATATCCGAGAGAAATAACATTGCTGCGTCTTATACCGCACAGGGAGAACAAAAGGCTCAGGAAATCAAGAATGACACCAATGAACAGGTAACAGTTCTGCTTGCCCAGGCACAGAAACAGGCAGATACCACCATTGCCGAAGGAGAAGCTGAGTATATGAAAATACTCAGCAATGCATACAATGATGAAAGCAAAGCAGACTTTTATAGTTTTGTAAGACAGTTGGATGCTGTGAAAGCGACGCTGGCTGAGGGCGAAAATACAATTGTACTGGATAAAAATTCACCGATTGCGGAAATATTTTACAAATAAGTGATCGGGGGAGGGGTGACCAGGGAACGGGTTCATAGTCACCCCTTTCCTTTTACAGTAATACTGTAGAAATAGTTTTTGCAGGAATGGCAACACGAATGATTTTGCCATCCATGCGAAGTGCATAAGATTCGTCTTTTTCACCACGGTTTAACAGTACCACTGCGATGGAACCGTCAATATTTTTGGCAGCGGTTACATCAACCAGATCATTGCAGCGGGAGAAACCGATACGTTTGGCTCCGGGGAGGATATATCTGGAAAAATGTCCGATATAATCAAAGGTCAGCAGTTTGCGGTAGGTTCCGTCTTCGTTGGCACAGACTGGTGCTCCGAAGCCGGAATCCACATGACGTGGTCCTCCGTTTTTGTCTACACACAAGTTCCAGTCAATCCATCGATTCATACCATTGTTGATATCTCCGATAATATCATGACCGTAAGCTGCGGCATCCATATAATCCACTTCTGGAACGCTGGGAGAATCATTTCCCATAAGAGCGCTGAACATACTGGTCTGTCCTGGAGGGTGCAGAGCACAGCATTCACTGGACATAAGCTTCATACTTGGGAACTGATCATGAGCGATTCCCAGTGCCTCAAAATGATCTCCGGAGTACCAGTGGAACGCGATACCTTCCAGCATGCCCGCAGTGGTTTCGTCAATAATTTCTCTGGAGTATTCATAGACACGCTCTTTATTGTGATCCCAGATATAAAGCCCTATACGGTCAGTCAGTCCTGCTTCCCGGAAGGTGGGATACAGATAATCTCTTAAAAACTCTTTTTGTTCCTGGGCTGTCCATACGCAGCTATCCCAGTTAGTAGCGGCAATGCTTTCATTCTGCAGACTCATCATTGTTACAGGAACCCCTTCATCCAGATAGGCCTGTACATATTTTGCCAGATACCTTGCCCAGTCGCCATAATACTCTTTTTTCAGAGAGCCGCCGTGACATCTGGAAGAGTGTTCGTAGTCAATCACAGGCTGAAATGCTGCGAAACCACCATAAACAGAGGCATCATTTTTCGGTTTTGCAGGTGGAGTTTTCCACTGCTTTGGCGGTGACCAGGGACTCAGCAGAACAGAAAATGGTTCTACGGTCATGGCCATGGCATCTTTCAGCATAGGCAGCATGTATTTGCGGTCACGTTCGATAGAGAAAGTTAAAAAGTCAGGGTCAGCAGTCGGATCTTCCACAGCCTGGTATTCTTCCAATGAATAGTCGCAGCTGTCCATATGCATGCGAAGAAAACGGTAATGTTGTCCATCTTCTCCAAAGTGTTCTTCGAGAAACTGCTTTTTATTTTCTTCCGTCATTTTCGAGTAAAGATAACCTACGGTATCAGTCAGCGCACCACCAAAACCTTCAATCTCCTGATAGGTCAGTTCGGGATAAAGATTGATAACACCGGATTCCAGATGAGTCGGTTCATCCGCTTCCAGAGTCACAGGAATTACATTCTCCTCTGTGATGGCTTTTCCATTTACCGCGAAAGTAGTAATCTGTTTTGCTTCCATAAAAAACCTCCTGAACATTTTTCTTGTTGATATTATAACAGTATCGTTGTTCTGTTTCTTATGACATTCCATCATATACTTCCAATATTCTATCAAATTTCATTAAATACAACTTGAATTATTGAGAATTATATCATAGAGTAGTAACTGAAGACGGAGTGACCCGGTCACTCGAAAAGAAAGGAAAGTGTTAGATGCAGGAGAAACGTGGATATTATGAAGTGAGTAAGACCGGTGATTATTTCGGTCTTCCTGTAACAGTCTTTCCGGGTAATGTTATGTATAACGGAAGACACTGGCATGATCATGTGGAATTGATACTGTGTAAAAATGGCTGTACCCATATGAAAGTGGGACAAGAAGATTATACCCTATATCCTGGGGATTTTATCACCATGGGAAATGGAATTTCTCACGAAATCTATGGGGGAGAAAAGGGAAATCTACAAATCATCTGTTCTGTGGAATATGATGCTCTGGGTGATATGAAAAATAAACAGATTATTTGTTCGACTGTGCAGAACTGTGAACTTCTCGAATCTGACAGAAATCTGCTGACTCAGGCAATAGAAGAAATGGCTGTATTAAGCATATTTGATCAGAAAGACAAAGATATTCTGAATGAAATATCCGATCGTGAATTTCGGGAAAATTTGCTGAAATTTCATCCCCTTGGGAGAGAAGAGAACTGGTTTCGTTATCATATGTATATGTATCAGCTTTTAATGGTACTGGTAAAATATAAGAAGAAGACAAAAGACAGAAATGATAAAAAATGGCGTGCAGTCAACGACTGTGTGCGGTATATTCATGAACATCTGGGCGATACTCTGAATGCAGAAATCCTTGCCAGGAAGCTGCATGTGAGTCAGCCAACGATTTATCGCTTATTTTCTGAACAGATTGGCATGCATCTGGGAGAATATATAACAAGTGTACGCATAAATGCTGCCTGCAGATATCTGGAATCTACAGAGGAAAAAGTCATAGATATTGCCTATGCCTGCGGATTTACCGGACTCAGTAATTTTTATCGGGTATTTCAGTCTCATGTGGGAATGTCACCCGGAACTTACAGGGAGACACATCGTGTCGTAACGGGTCAGGTTATGATCGGACAACCTGATATTATGAAATTCAACCGATTTCAGAGTTTTTATGAATTGGGATATAGTGAAGAGAGTCTGAGAGTTATCAATTTGGAGAAAACTTAAACTACAGAAATGGATTAACGTAGCAAATGGAATTTGTAGAATAAGAGATTGAAGTTTATGTGTGAAATCGATATACAGTAATTGATAATAAATGTTCTTTAAAAATGCGAAGAGGATAAGACGATGAAAAAATGGATTAGAAGTTGTACGATGTTGTTGTTGCTGGCTCTGCTGTTATGTGGATGTAATCCTTCCCTGGATTCCATTTATGCCACTGGGTCGGGTACTTCGGAAACTGTTTCCGAGTATTCCGGAACGCCATATGTGGAGATGGATGGAAATGTCCCGCAGTTTGATGAAGATGAGTACACCACGGAAGCGTTTGAAATGTACAGTGAGCTGGATGAACTGGGGCGATGTGGTGTGGCCTATGCCAACATCTGTCAGGAGTTGATGCCGACCGAAGAACGGGGTCAGATTGGAAGTGTGAAGCCATCCGGATGGCATACTGTCAAGTATAATGGTATCGTTGACGGCAATTACCTGTATAATCGTTGTCATCTGATCGGATTTCAGCTGGCAGGAGAAAATGCCAACAAAAAAAATCTGATTACAGGAACAAGATATCTGAATGTAACCGGGATGCTTCCTTTTGAGAATGAGGTGGCGGATTATGTACAGGAAACGGATCACCATGTATTGTACCGTGTTACACCGGTTTTTGAAGGAGACAATCTGGTTGCTTCCGGTGTGCAGATGGAAGCCGCTTCTGTGGAGGACGATACCATTCGATTTAATGTATTTGTCTATAATATTCAGCCGGGAATCACCATCGACTATGCAACCGGAGACAGCTGGGTTACTGATGATGCGAATGGAACGTCAGCAGAATCTGATACAATAGAAGAAGATCAGGTTTATATATTAAATAAAAATACGAAAAAATTTCATATGCCTGACTGTGAGTATGTGAAAGATATGAAGCCGCAGAACAGATCCGAATCTCGCCTGTCATATGACGAACTGATCAGTTATGGAAATGAACCCTGCAGGAAATGTATTCCGAAGTAATAGAAATTAAAAGGATGCGGATGGAACAAACTTAATCCATCCGCATCCTTTTTTAACGAAATCTGAACAGTTGTGTGATAACGCCGAGAACAGTCAGCATCATACCAAATCCCAACAGCAGGATACTGGGAAGAGCGATTTTACATATGGTTGTCCATTTTTTATCCTGTGGAAGAAATTTCCGTGGCTTTCCCTTCTGGTAATGGAGCAGATAATTGCCAAGATACAGCCCAAATGGCGCTGCAGCGGCAAATATCATATAAATACCGATGGCTGCGATCGGTACCTGTAGTCCTGACTGGTCCAATAATTCTTCACCAATCTGCTGAGCATCCTCCATCATCGGGTTCGATGACGTTCCCCACAGCAGGATGTACTGCATTAGAATCGGGAAAAAGTTATTTACGAAATGGAACAGGGAAGGGTATACCATATTTTCTGTTTCCAGCATGATATAGGAAATGGCTGCTCCCAGAACTGAGGTCGGTAAAAATCGCAGCGGATCTGTATGAAACAGCCCGAAATAGATTCCCATAATCACAATAACCAGCCATTTCTTGCGGATAGGGTACAGGGTATGGATGATCACTCCGCGGTGGACAGCTTCCTCACAGACCGCCGGCATCACAGCAATCAGGAAGACGGAAAGTATGAACGGGACGCTGGTCATCATACCCGACATTCCTGAATTCAGTTCTTCCATTTGCAAGGGAAACAGGCGATACTGTATCAGCATCAAAACCATATTCAGAAGATAGCTGCTGAACCAGATAAGGATTGTTCCAATGACAGGAAGTATCGAGGGCATTTTTACAGGAAACAGGGTCCGCAAGGGAAATCCCATCACTTTTGCAAAAACAAGAGCCATCACAAGAATCAAAAGTTCTGTTCCCGCAAGACCGGTCATTCCCCAGTACATCTGCATGGGAACACAGAGCAGGAAAAATACCGTCATGATTAAGATAAAAAATACAACACCATGCCATGGTTTTAAGGGTCTTCGTTTCAATGCTTTTCGCCTCCTGTCAATTCCAGAACCTGTTCCCTGAGTGATTTTTCTTCTTTTTTACGGGTCAGTTCCATAATTCCCAATGAAGTGACATCAACAGCCGTGGTTATTATGCGGTCATTTTTCACCAGCTGCCGCATCAGATGGAGCAGTTCGCCTCTGTCTTCTTCCAGCTTCATATTGATGAAGTCAATGAGTATCATACCATACAGGTTACGAAGCCGCAGCTGTCTTGCAATTTCTTTTGCAGCTTCTTCATTGATTTTTTTGTATTCCGTTTGAGCCATTTTTTTGCTCATATTTTTTCCGGAGTTTACATCGATGGCAACAAATGCTTCTGTCTGTTGTATCACAAGAAAGCCTCCGGATTTGAGCCACACTTTCTCGGACAGAGCCTGTTCCAGACCGTGTTCCAGCCGATATAACTTGTACAGGGGCAGCAGTGAATCCTGATAAAGAGAAATCTCACAGGAAGGTTTAGGAACTAAGGAATCTCTGTAAGCGACTGCCCGCTGGTAAACATCTTCCTGATCAGTAACTATTTTTTCCATATCATCCCAATACAGATTTTTCAGTACGTTGTCAATCTCATTGGCACCCGCAGTAATCCTGGTGAAACAGGGGCTGTAAGAACCCCGGTGAAGAGTATCACGCATTTTCTGTATCAGTTCCTGTAATTCCGCCAGAATACATACATTGTCTGCATCCTGTGCATTGGTACGTACAATGACTCCAAAATCTCTGTGCTCATCCACTGCTGATTCGGCAAGCTGTTTTAATTCTTCCCTTCTTTCCCGGGATATCTTGCCGGAAACACCAATCAGATGATTCTCCGTAGTCACTACCAGATATTTCCCTGGAAAACTCAAATTAGAAGATACACAGGGAGCTTTTGTTTTTAACGCTTCCTGAGTGACCTGTACCAGAAGCTCATCCCCCGGTTTTAACTGGCCGGATTCTTTATGATTTCGGACGAAAATCGGTTTCTGATTCTTAGCCAGATGGTAGAAGCAGGGGAGTCTGTTCTCGATTTCAATAAAAGCCCCCTGTATATTGGGAAGAACTTTTTGTACTTTTCCTACATGAATGCTGCCAAGCAGAGATTCCTTCTTGGGGGAGCTGATTCGCAGTTCCAGCAGATGCTGGTTTTCTTCTATTGCTGTTACATGACAGGGATGGCCTTTCCAGTCCATCCCCGTGAAAATCAATCGTTTCATATTTCTTTTCCCAATGCTTCAAGAGAAATCAGATTACGTTTGTTATCATTGCCCAGGTCAGCATATACTTCGTCCCGGTGAATCATCAGCGCAAATGGATCCAGTTCCACGTTCAGATATCTGGCAAAAGCCTCCATCACCAGCTCTGGTTTCAGATTATGAACACTTCCCTGTGAAAGCTGCATCCGGATTTTGTCTCCACTCAGTTCCAGGTGATAAATCCAGGGTTTGATATCTGTTTCCTGTTCACTTCTCTTGGTCTTTCTCATAATAACAATAGATTCCTGATTGAAGAAATCCTGCAGCCTGTTTTTCCATTCCACAGCTGGTTCTTTTCCCTCGCGAAATGTAACGGTATAGTCGGCTGCTGCAACCAGAGCCATGCAGGCACTTGCTTTTCCATCCGGTATTTGACGTACACTGATGACTTTCATGCCTTCTGCCATGGTATCATTCAGCCGTTTTTCCATTTCTGTGGAAGACATTTCTTCTGTCAATTCCATATCAAAGTATTCCCCACTGCTTGTCACCCCAACACCCAGAGGAGCGGCAAATGACATAATCATATGAGGAGAAAATCCACCGGAAAATGCAATGGGAATACCTGCCCGTCGGATTGCTTTCTGAAAATACCTCATAATATCCAGGTGTCCGATAAATTTCATGGCACCACTTTTTGCAAACTTAACCCTTACTTTCAACACAGACACCTCCTTTATATGTTCCCGCACCACAGCCGGAACACTTCATGCGGCAGTTGGGAGTAACCTTTTCCTCATGCGCCCGTTTCCATTCACGCAGCAGGAACGCTTTCGACACGCCGATATCGATAAAATCCCATGGAAATACTTCGTCATCAGATCTTTCACGGATGGTGTAAAAATCTGTGTCAATGCCGGTCTCTGCAAATGCTTCTTTCCATAATTCCGGATGAAAATATTCTGACCAGGAATCAAAAAGCGCACCTTTTTCATATGCTTTCAGGATCGCATCACCGACTTTTCTGTCTCCCCGCGCAAGAATTCCTTCCAGCACAGTCACATCTGCTTCATGCCAGTTGTACTTGATACTTTTCTGATTCAGCTGTGCATGGATTTCCTCCCGAACCACACGGGCGCGGTCAAGAAATTCCTCTTCCCGGCACATAGGTGCCCACTGGAACGGTGTAAATGGTTTCGGAACAAAAAAGGAAGTACTTGCAGTAATCTGGCATTTACCATGACGCTGCTCTTTGGGAATCTCGTAATATCTTTTGGCAATTTTCTCACACAGATGGGCAATCCCTTTCATATCATCCTCTGTCTCTGTGGGAAGACCAAGCATAAAATACAATTTAACTTTGGACCAGCCGCCTTCAAATGCCTTTCCTGCGCCTTCCAGAATCACTTCCTCTGTCAGACCCTTGTTGATGACATCACGAAGTCTCTGAGAACCGGCCTCCGGGGCAAAAGTCAAGCTGCTTTTTCTGATGTCCTGAACTTTCTTCATAACATCCAGTGAAAATGCATCGATACGAAGAGAGGGCAGCGAAATATTGACGCCGCGTCTTCCACATTCATCCATCAGGAAATTCACCAGTTCCGGGAGCCGGGAATAATCACTGGAACTTAAGGAACTGAGAGAAATTTCCTCATGCCCGGTGGTATCCAGCATTTCCACAGCCTTATTTTTCAGAAATTCCACATCACGTTCTCTGGTAGGCCGATAGAGCATACCTGCCTGACAGAAGCGACATCCGCGGATACAGCCTCTCTGAATCTCCAGCACAACACGGTCCTGGGTGGCCTTGATAAAAGGAACTACCGGTGCATTTGGATAATACGTATCGGTTACGTTCATCACCACCTGTTTTTCAATCCGCTCCGGAATGCCCTCCTCTGTGGGCTGAAAGGCTGCAATCGTACCGTCTTCATGATAACTTACCTGATAAAGAGAAGGGACATAGATTCCCGGAATCTGTGCAGCTTTTTTCAGAAAGTCTTCTCTGGAACCGCCATTTGCTTTATTCTCTTTATAAGCATCCATCAGATCAAAATAAACAGTTTCTCCTTCACCAATATAAAACAAATCGAAGAACTGAGCCAGAGGTTCCGGATTATACGCACAGGGACCACCGCCGATGACAATAGGATCATCCTCAGTACGGTCGCCTGCCTGCATAGGGATACCGGAAAGGTCAAGAATCTGCAGGATATTGGTGTAGCACATCTCATATTGAATCGTGATACCAAGGAAATCAAAATTCTTCACCGGATCCTGCGACTCCAGAGCAAACAGAGGAATGTTCTGTTCACGCATAATCTTATCCAGATCCGGCCAGGGAGAATACACCCGTTCACACCAGATATCATCCCGCTGATTAAACATATCATAGAGAATCTGAATGCCCAAGTGAGACATGCCTATCTCGTACACATCAGGAAAACACATGCATATTCTAGTCATATTTGCGAAATCCGGAGAGTCTGACTTGTCCACGGCATTCACTTCATTGCCAATATACCGGGCTGGCTTCTCTATAGATAATAAAATTTCATCACTAAGAGCTAACTTTCTCATAATACCACCTTTATATGATTTTTTTATCATGACAACATTTGATAAGACCTGTCCATTATATCATGCCTTCTTTAATTTTGCTACTAAATTGTCTTGAGAGTGGTATAGTTACCCTAAATAATCCTTCCTTATTCTTGACGTTTGAAAGGTAATTGGTTATAATAAAGAAAACGTTCGTTAGCAAATATAGGAAAGGAGTGGCAGACTGGATATGAATATTACAAATAGAAATATTGATGGCGGAAAAGAATTTGACTGGGGTAAAGCGTCAATAGACTATGCGAAGTATCGTGATATTTATCCGCAGGAGTTTTACGATAGAATTATCAAACGTCAATTATGCATAGATGGTCAGAGTGTTCTTGATGTGGGCACAGGAACCGGAGTGATTCCAAGAAATATGTATCGTTTTGGGGCGAAATGGACAGGAACAGATATTTCAGTAAATCAGATTCAACAGGCAAAAATTCTATCAGAAGGTATGAATATTGATTATTATGCACTTTCTGCAGAAGATATAAGGGATGCGTTTGTCTCTTGACTCGTCCCCTAGGTGAGGTTATAGCATAGCCGTATAACAAAAAGGAGGAGTTTACTATGATTTCTCAAGAGCATATTTATCATCCGCGGTCTTCGTCAGAACAATTTGAAAAATGTATCGCTGGATATCCCAAAAGGTAAAATTGTGGTTTTCACCGGAGTATCAGGTTCCGGGAAATCCAGCATCGTATTTGACACAATCGCTGCTGAGAGCCAGCGGCAGATGAACGAAACGTATACTGCCTTTATGCGTGGAAGACTGCCTAAATATGAAAAGCCAAAGGTGGAGAGAATCGACAATCTTTCCGCTTCGGTCATTGTGGATCAGTCCCGTCTGGGAGGCAACGCTCGTTCTACTGTAGGTACCATCAGTGATATGTATGCTGCATTGAGGCTTCTATATTCCCGTATCGGCAAGCCTTATGCAGGAACCGCATCATATTTTTCCTTTAATGATCCGAATGGTATGTGTCCCGAATGATCCGGTATTGGTAAGGTGATGACCGTGGATATTGAAAGCCGTATAGACCCGGAAAAGACCTGGAATGAGGGTATGGCAGACCTTCCTGCTTTCCATGTGGGTAACTGGTACTGGAAACAGTACGCCGAGTCCGGTTTGTTTCCACTGGACAAAAAGTGGAAGGATTTTACGGAACAGGAGAGAAAACGTCTGCTCTACGGCGCGGATACCCCGGATGGAAAGCGGCTGAGCAAAAAGGTGGACGGTGTGTCCCACTATCTTCACAGGATGATGATTCATCGGGATACCTCCACGCTGAAGGAAGCGTCGGTGAAACGGCTGATGTATCTGGTGGAGGAGAAACCCTGTCCGCTGTGCCGCGGACGGCGTCTGAATGCATAAGCTCTTGCCTGTAAGGTGGAGGGATACAGCATTGATGAAATGTGTGCCATGGTATTTACCGAGCTGGTCAAGGTACTGCGCACAATCACCAATCCCAGAGTCAAAACGGTTGTGGACGCTCTGACTGCGTCTCTGGAACGTATGATCGATATCGGACTGCCCTATCTTTCCATGGATCGGGAATCCTCCACCTTGTCCGGCGGAGAAGCACAGCGGTTAAAGCTGGTACGTTATATGGGCAGTGCCCTTACCGGCATGACGTACATTTTCGATGAACCCAGCCCCGGAATGCATCCCAGGGATGTGTATCGTATGACAAGACTTTTGCAGAGTCTGCGTGACAGGGGGAATACCGCGCTGGTGGTGGAGCATGACAGGGATGAGATCTCTATTGCTGATGAAATCATTGATGTAGGGCCTTTGGCGGGAAAAAATGGTGGTCAGATTTTGTTTCAGGGAAGCTATGAAGCTCTGCTTCTCTCCGGAACCAGGACCGGCAATGCCATGAAGCACATCGAGCCGCTGAAGGACATGCCCCGTATGCCAAAAGAATTTCTCCCGGTACGAAATGCCAGTGTCCATAATCTGAAAAACGTGTCAGTGGATATCCCGCTGAATGTGCTGACTGTGGTTATCGGTGTAGCCGGTTCCGGAAAAGTTCTCTCATCCGGGATGTATTTGCCAAACAGTATGTCAATCGGGTGGTCTTGGTAGATCAGTCACTGGTGACTGCCACATCTGTCCCTGGGTCAGCCTCTCAGTACCCTGTCCGGCGGCGAGCGTCAGCGGATGAAGCTTGCAAAGGATTTGGACAAGAAGGGGAATATCTATGTGCTGGATGAGCCTACCACTGGACTTCATGCCTCTGACGTGAAGAAGGTCATGGAACTGTTGGATGGTTTGGTAGACCGGGGAAATACCGTCATTGTAATTGAACATAATCTGAATGTGATGAAGCGTGCTGACTGGCTGATTGATGTCGGACCGGATGGCGGTACAGCCGGCGGTCAGATTGTCTTTACCGGAACACCAAGGGAAATGGTCAAACAGGCGCATACCATCACAGCAGAATATCTGAGAAAATCGTTATGATATTTGTGTAACCAATAATCTAAGAAGGAAACAAGAAAATGGGCTTAATAAAAAATGATATACCAATTTTAGAATCTGACACTAACGACAAAGCAATTATTATGCCAGGACACAGCACGGATTTTCATTTTCCTGAGAGAGCGGTAATGCTGTTTATGGAAAAAGAAATAGACGATTATGCCGTGACAAATGAATGTGAGATTATCGGGCAATTTATCACAATTACAAAATTATTTTCTGTTTATAAAACAGTACACAATGGTGTGGAACTGGCAATTTGCCAAGCACCCTTAGGCGGAGCAGCTGCAACACAGATTATGGAACAGTTGATTGCAGGCGGCGTTAAAAAGGTTGTTGCCGCAGGCTGTTGCGGAGCATTGATTGCGGATAATGAAGGAGATTTTTATATTCCCACCTCGGCACTGCGGCAAGAAGGTACATCTTATCATTATCTGCCACCTTCACGAGAAGTCAAGATTAATCAATCAGCCATCAATGCGATTGAGAATGTCTTATGCAAACACAAATACAATTATCAAAAATGTAAAACGTGGACGACAGACGGGTTCTATCGTGAAACAAAAGAAATGGTGGAATATCGTAAAGAGGAAGGTTATTCTGTTGTAGAAATGGAGTGTGCTTCTCTCGCTGCCTGCGCAGAATTTCGCAATATAGTTTTCGGTCAGCTACTGTTTACAGCGGATTCTCTGGCTAATATTGAATCATACGATACTAGAAATTGGGGTAATGATACTTTTGCATTAGCTATGAATTTGGCGATGGACGCTGCAACGGAGGTTTAGTAATGAGAACAGAAAAGGAAATGTTTGACCTAATATTAAATATTGCAAAGAATGACCATAACATTCCTTGATCCGCTGAAAGTAAGGGAGGATAAAGAAAATGAACCAGCGGCTGACGAAGCAGAAGAAGTTACTTCCGAAGGAAATTATCCGGGAGCAGATGTAGTAGAACTTGTAAATCTTCGTGGTGATGAGACGACAGTATATAAATTGGCGGATGGCACCTATATGGATCGTATTGAGCGTCATTTTACCTATAACGGAACGGATACCTGGACGGACGAGGACGGAGTAGAGTGGAATGAAGTTGTAAAATAAGAGGAAAAAGAAAATTTCCATGGAATATCAGGGAATCCGCCTGACCTACGGCATGTCCATCGACTGTCTGGCAATGCCCGGAATTGTCAGACAAAACCCTGAAAAACCAATCGTAAAATGTTTATCTTGACAATGGGAACGGTCGTTAGTTATAGTATAAAAAACGGTCGTTAGTATTAAGGGGGGAGGTGATGAAGGCTATGCAAACAAAGATTTGGTCACGTCCCATTATGAAGAGGGGGTTGATTTAAAGAAGAAACCGGAAGTCATCTGGAAAATCTGCAGGGAATATATGCAGAGAAATCATAATGATTTGTTAAAATTTATAGGAAGGAGAACGTGGGAAAGATGAAAAAAGTATTGTATATAATAATTCAAAGTACCTGGGGATTACTGCAAACATTAATTGGATTGATATTTTTTTTGAAAAACAGAAACTGTGAGCATCAATTTTATAGATGCTGCATTGACACAAAATGGAATTCAAAAGGCGGATTAAGTCTGGGACTTTTCATTTTTACTCCCAAAGATGAAGTGGAGAATGCGGAGCTCATACGAGTACATGAATATGGACATACAATCCAATCGCTTGTACTTGGACCTTTTATGCCTTTTATTGGGATTATTTCTGTTGTGTGGGGAAATTTACCATATTTTGAGCGCATACGGAGGGAAGAAAACGTGCCTTATACGGCTTGTTTTGTAGAATACTGGGCAAGTAAATGGGGCGAACTGGTAACAAAAGAGAAGGCTATATGGAAATAGAGAATTTGTGGAGGTCGTTCAAATGAATGAGCAAGTAAAAGATTATATACATAAATATCCAAGTGCGATTATTGATATGTACAATAATTTAACATGAAATGAGCAAGAATTCTCCCATCTCTGTAGGTGGTGAGATGACAGGGACAAAAATGCAGCGATCAACATCCGGGAAGAAGCGAGGAGAATGCTGGCTGGATAGGCAGGAGTGAAAAAAATAAGTCCGTATCCGGACAGGGTAAAAAAATGCCCATATCCGGGCGAAAATCAATCGCGGGACACGCGAGGGTAGCCTGCAGATACTTGGCTCAACTGTACTATTCCTTCCATCCATCCATTTATCCAGTATTTCGTATGTCAAGGAATAGGAATCCAACGTTTTTGCCAAATCAGTATTAACAAGCTCTGGATACATATACTGGAGCATGCCGGTCTCATACGCCCCTGCATGAATATCAAGTAATCCCTGTTCACTGATATCACTACATTCAAACCATTCCATTTTATATTGTGGTGCAAATACAGATAAGAAATCTTCCGTTCCGTTTAAATTATAGACTTGCAAATCCATTTCTTCCATCATAAATTTGATTTTCATATCGAACGTACTGTTCGCTTTTTTTATCGCGTTAAATATGGAGCCGATATGTAGCGGATCGCCATGATAGTTAAAACAATATACCTCCGCAAAACCAAAATCATGTGGATTACTAAATATCTCAAATAACACCAATTCAAAGGTTTCCGGTTTCAAAGAAAAGGATCCCGTACAATGATTGACACCAAAATAATAAGGTGGGGCAATCAGGGTTTCTCTTCATTTTTGTTTAAGAACCTGCTTTACTTCCTTACAAATGTATTTGCTCCAGAGTATGTCCGAACCAAGTGGCAGGTGTGGTCCATGTTCCTCAATGACTCCTAACGGAAATAGAATCGGCAGTTTTTTCTCACCTGCTGCTTTAATCTCTTCCCAATTCATATACGCCATTGTGTTCTCTAAAAATTGATTCATACAAATCCATGCATTGCAGGCAAGTATTCCATACCCTCAGGAAACTTCTGTCTTCCGGTTTATCTTAAGTCTTGAATCAGAATAACTCCACAATACAATCGAAACTTTTCTTTGGAAATAAGAACAAATGTTACTAGGCACGGAGTGAACAGTAACGAACAAATTCCTGAAAATCCAATCGAGAAATGTTTATCTTGACAACAGTAACGGTCGTTATCTATAATATAGAAAACGGTCGTTCGCACATGGAGAATAGATGATGAAGGATATGTAACAAAAGAAAGAATACTGTATGCCATACTCGATTTTTTTGCTGAAAAGGATTATGACGGAGTGTGTGTTGAAAGTGCCGTGCTTTTTGCACGAAGGGATGCAAAGAAAAGGAAGAGCGATAATAAGAGCGACGATTATGGATTTCTGCCGAGCCTGGCGAACCGAGGTTGGCTCGTCTCTGACTGCGGGTATGCGTCTGTTGATTGAAAAGGATATGGCAAAAACTGAAAAGATAAGGATAGATTTCAAGTTTTAGAGCTAGTATAATCCACGCTAATTAACGTGGATTATACTAGGGAAATAAGAAAATGTTAACATATAGAATGATGAATATCGATGAAGCATTAAAAATAGGCGAAATAGATGCTTCGTATTTTATTGAAAATGTATGGAAAAAGAATAATGAAGGAGTATACGAGCTGCAAAAAATAGATTGGGTAAACGAGATGTTGCCTTATGGTATGCCATGGCACTATAATAGATTCAGAAATACGATATTAAACGGTGGCAGAGCGTTTGGTTGTTTTGATGGTAAACAGCTTGTTGGATTTGCAACCGTCGATGCTATTATTTTTGGGAAAAATGAAAAATATGTACTGCTTGATCAACTTTTTATATCAAATAATCGTAGAAACTCCGGCATTGGTAATGAACTGATGAAACTTTGTAAAGAAGCGGCAATTGAGTTTGGAGCAGATAAATTGTATTTGTGTGCATGGTCTGCTGAAACGACGATAGCGTTTTATAAAAAGCAAGGTTGTACAGAGCCTGCAGAAATCAATGAGGAATTGTATAATGAGGATAGAAATAACATACAGTTAGAGTTGCAACTTTAAGAATATTTATCTTGAATTAAAGGAGAGAGGAAAAAACAAAAATGAAAGCATTAAAAAAATACCGACTGTGCTGGCGGTTATTGTGGTTCTGCTGATGGCAATTTTCCTTGCAGGACGCTTTGGGTGGAAGCTGGGCGGCTTCCGCGCCTGCCAGGGCGCTGGAATTACCTCTGTGGAAGTCAACGATAAGGGCGTACATATCACGGGATTCTATCCCGGTTCTTTTCCGGAGGGGTTCTATGGTTACTATGCAAAAGAGCAGGACAACAAGCTCTATGTGGGATTCCGGTTCAGCGCCGTATTCGGCTTTTTCGAGACAGGAGATTTTGATATCTTGATTCCGGTCAGAGCGCGACGGTGTCTATGTAAAGCTGGAGCGAAACGATGTGTATTCCGTTTCCATGTCCTACACCGGCTTTAGCGGAGGCGTGCGCTGCGCGGATTACACAGCCATGGGCAGCGGCGAATACTGCTTTATGGATAACGATATCATGATGGCTTCCAAGGATGCGGACGCTCCTGTGCCATTTACTATTACCGTAAAAGGCGAAGACGGAACCGTAATGACGTCCGGGGAATTCTCCTTTGATGCTAATATGGAAAAAAGTGTATCTGACCGTCACCGCAGACAACAAAATCTTGGTGGATAAAGATTACAAAAGATAAACATTTTATTTCTCGGATGCTCATTTGTGCTGTCATCTGCCGTTTCGTTTTTCTGGACTTCGGTGAGGGGTTATGCACCTGACGGGTTCAATGGGAATATGTGAAGGAAAAAGTATATGAATGAAATACTAAAAAAAGAAAAATATCGACTGTTTGGTCCGGCATCATTTTATAAATCCGCACTGGCGATTGGTCTTCCTATTATGGCACAAAGTCTGATACAGAATATGGTGTCATTAATCGATAATTTTATGGTATCCGGACTGGGTGATGTCAAAATGTCAGGGGTAAATATTGCCGGACAGATATTATTCGTGTTCATGGTATTGACAAATGCTATTTGTGCTGCGGGAGGAATTTTTCTTACCCAGTATTTTGGTGCAAAAGAAAAGCATGGGATGCAGCAGGCACTTTGTTTTAAAGTAATTGTAACCGGGGCTGCTTTCAGCATCTATATCATTGTAAGCATGATTATACCGCGCACGGTGCTAAGTCTGATGGTTATCGGCAATACACAGGCCGACCTGATACTTGATCAGGGAGAGCAATATATGTACCTTATGGGATTTGTCGGCCTGCCGATGGTAATCTCATCCATAATAGCCTCTTCTTTAAGAGAAATCGGACTGGTGAAACCCCCGTTATTAATTTCAGTAGCAGCAACTCTGGTCAATACTTTTTTTAACTGGGTATTTATTTACGGCAATTTAGGTGCGCCCAGACTTGAGGTAAGAGGAGCTGCTGTTGCAACAATCATCGCGAGAGTCATAGAGATGCTGATTTACCTGATTTATGTAACAAAGACGAAGCCGCCTTTCTTGATTACCTTAAGGACGTTTGGCAACATTGACTGGAAACTGTTTTGGGATATGCTGAAAAAAGGCGGAATGATTATTTTCTCAGAGTTAATCTGGGTCGTGTCTGAAACCGTGACGACAGCACTTTATAACGGCCGCGGTGGAGCGGATGTTGTATCAGGGATGAGTTCCAGCTTTGCCATTGCGAATTTGTATTTTGTAGCATTCGGTGGAGTGTACACAGCTACGGGTGTGATAATCGGAAAGCTTCTCGGCGAAGGCAGGCTGGATGAGGCAAGAAAGCAGAAAACATGGTTATTCTCCGGATCTGTCATATTCGGCATTGGTATGTGCCTATTTGGTCTTGCAACAACACTGTTGATTCCTGTTGTATTTGGCTCCCTTAGTGCCGCGTCACAGGCGATCTGTAGAGATATGGTAGCGTTTATGGCTCTGTTTATGCCTTTGTGGGTATTTAACAACACAGAGTTTGCTGTCTCCCGGGCAGGTGGAGATACAGAAATGGGGATGTGGATTGACGGAATAGGAACTTTGATTATTATCCCATCGATGTTTCTGATGGCACTTTTTACAACAATAGGTCCTGTTGAAATGTACATAATTGTAAAATCTGTAGACATCCTGAAGGTGGTTGCCGCATATATCTGGCTGAAGAAAGAACGCTGGGTGAAGAACCTTACGGTAGCTGACTGACTTGACGGTTTAGTGGATAATCTGAACCTGGCGAAATAATAAGTGAAGAAAGGTGCGAATATGATATTTGAGACAAAAAGACTGATTTTGCGTCCATGGGAAGAAGCTGATGCAGAAAGCTTATATAAATACGCAAAAGATCCGGATGTAGGGCCAGTTGCGGGTTGGCCGGTACATACGAGCCCGAATAACAGCCGGGAAATTATCAAGGATGTTCTTTCGGCAGACGGTACATTTGCAGTTATCCTGAAAGAAACAGGAGAAGCTGTGGGAAGCATCGGACTGATTCCACCGATGCAGTCACATACAAAAGCTGAGCCGACAGAAGTTGAGATTGGTTACTGGATTGGTAAACCATATTGGGGGCAGGGCCTGATTCCGGAGGCTGTATGCAGACTTCAGAAGTATGCTTTCGAAGAACTGGGATGTTCTGCTATGTGGTGCGGTTATTATGATGGCAACAGGAAATCTGCACGTGTGCAAGAAAAATGTGGCTTTGAATACCACCATACCGAGAAGGACAAACCATGTGATTTGATAGGAGATATCCGAACCGAACATTTTACCTGTCTGACAAGAGAACAGTGGGAGAAAAGGCTTATAACTCGTTCACTTTCAGAAAGAGAAGTATCAGAGGCACTGGAATTGGCGTGGGAGGTGTTCAAAAAATATGAATCCCCGGATTATTCTCCGGAAGGAACAGAAGAGTTCCGCAAGTGTCTGCACGATGCGGTATATTTAAATGGGATCATTTATTACGGTGCATTTTTAAATGAGAAACTTGTGGGAATTCTGGGAATTAGCAAGGAGAAATGTCATATCTGTTTCTTTTTTGTGCGAGGAGAAAATCATCGCCAGGGCATCGGAACTAAGTTGTTTCATCGCATGA
Source organism: Oliverpabstia sp. (assembly GCA_051879295.1). Lineage (GTDB taxonomy): Bacteria > Bacillota > Clostridia > Lachnospirales > Lachnospiraceae > Oliverpabstia. The sequence goes on from JBJELT010000176.1 coordinate 71,070, forward strand.
GACAGGATTTTGCAGGAAAACGAATTACCCTGAATTCATCTCCTTACGGACTGCCCTTTTATCGGTATCTTGGGCTGGTACCGACAGATGAAGAAAAGACAGTAAATGGATGGGATCCGGTTCACCCCTATGGAGTATTTTTTCCCTAATAAATAAGCACATTAACCTATAAAATTTGCCTATCGAAATGAACATGGTGACATTATAATTATGATACAAGGGTCAAGTGGATTTTGGAAGCGTGAAACGCTGAAAGGAGAATAAAGAAGTTATGAAAGAAAAGACTGTATGGATAGATGATGAAAACAGGATTCTGTCATTTCATCCGTTTGAAAACAGCAGAATGATTATGAAAGCAGAAAACCTGTTTTGGGATTTTATATTCGGATTGACGAAATCAGGATATCGAGTTATGTGAAAGGGGATTATGAAGATATGAAACTGTGCCGGACTGCCGTTAATTTCATTACCTTGCTGCGTATGATTGGTACGATGGGATTGCTTTTTCTACGTCCAATGTCGCCGCAGTTTTTAACAATTTATCTGCTGACAGGGGTGACGGATGTGTTGGATGGTTGGCTTGCCCGAAAAACAGGGACGGCCAGTGAATTTGGCGCAAGACTGGACAGCATTGCGGATCTGCTGTTTTATGCAGTTATGCTGATTCGGATCTTCCCGGTTTTGTGGGAGAGACTTCCGGTGCAAATTTGGTATGCAGTAGCGGGAATTTTGCTTTTGCGGCTAATCGCGTATTGTACTGCAGCCATCAAATACCGCTGCTTCGCTTCCCTGCACACCTGGCTGAATAAGATGACGGGAGCAGCAGTTTTCCTGCTGCCTTATATGCTCATAATTTCTTCAGGCGTTGTATATAGCTGGGCGGTATGTGCTCTGGCGTGTGCTGCGTCGTTGGAGGAACTGGTGATTCACCTTTGCCGAAATAGTTATTGCTCTGATACCAAGTCAATCTTTCAGAATAGGACAAATCATGGCAAGAATTGTCGGGAAGGGCATATTTTCATGATGTTGGATATAGATACAGCAAGCGAGGAGGGAAAGCACATGGAGTGACACCAACATCTGTACGCAAGGATAAAGTGCTGCTCAAATCCTTTGCTCCGCTGAAAATAAAGATATCATTAGAAGGAGGCTATCTCATGGACTACAAGATTGTGAAAAAGGAAGCATTTACCGTAATTGCTAATGCAAAGGAATTCCCTTATGAGGGAGCGAAGGAGGTTATACCAAAGTTCTGGCAGGATCATTTTCAAACAGGAAAGAGTGCGGTAGTTTGCGGCTGTTATGGAATCAACATTGATGAGGAGATGGGACAGGAGAAGTTTGAATACCTGATTGCTGATCCATATGATCCTCAGAAAGAGGTTCCGGAAGGATTTGTGACAAGAACGATTCCGGCCTTTGACTGGGCAGTGTTCCCCAGCAGGGGTGCTATGCCAGATGCATTGCAGGACGTAAACACAAAGATATATATGGAATGGCTGCCAGCACTGAAGGAGTATGAATTTGCGGCAGGTTACTGTGTAGAGTATTATGATGATCCTATGAAGTATGAGAAAGGGACTCTGGATGAAAATTACTATTGCGAAATCTGGATTCCGGTAAAGAAAAAGTAAAGAATAGGACAGGGGACAGTTCTGTGTCCGTTTCTGCAGGAATTGCTGTGGGACAGAGAACTGTCCCCTTGCAGCGATATTGGGGCAAACGCCGACTGATTATGATACAATGAACGTGGGGAACCTGTAAAATTGACACAATCGGATAGATTATCGACCTATCTTTTTCCAATAGGAACCCTATAATGATGACAAAGGGGGAAACTGTATGCTGAGAATGGAGATTGCGCTTTTTATGGTTCTGGCTTTTGTTACCTGTGTATATTTTTCAGCCGGGCGAAAAAGCACACTGCTGCACAGAACGTTTTCTATCTTGCTGGTCGTTGTGCTGACCCATCTGGTGCTGGACGGCGTCACTGTTTACACAGTGCATCATTTGGAGGCCGTACCGAGGTTTTTGAACGATGCTGTTCACAGGCTGTTTCTGGGCAGCATGGTGCTGGTGATCTATCTGTTTTATCAGTATATCGCTATTTTGGTGGAGGAAGAGACCGGAAAGCCCCGGCGGCTGGACTGGGCTGCCAGAATCTTTCTGGCTGTGGCGGAGCTGGGCAATTTCCTGCTGCCGATTTCCTATACGGTGACCACAGAGGGAAACTATTCCTCTGGATTATACATGCTGGTACCCTATGTGGGTGTCGCCTTCTATCTGCTGTTGTGCGCCGGACTTTTGGCCGTAAACTGGAGGCAAATCGATCAAAAAAAGAAGCTTGCCATCAGTTCGGCGCTGTTCATTGAGGTTACTGTCTGCGCCATGCAGTGGTTAAACCACACTTGGCTCATCAGCGGCATGGGCATTACTTTGATGACATTGTCGTTCTTTTTGACTTTGGAAAATCCCGATATTCTTCGGGCAGAACTGACAGAGCAGAAGATGTCTATGCTGTATTTAAAAAGTCAGGTGAATCCCCATTTTCTTTACAACACACTCGACACCATCCGCATTCAGGCACAGCTGAACGGAGACAAAAAGGTTGCCGATCTGCTCATGCGGCTGGTGGACTTCTTCCGGCTCAGCGTGAAGGTGGACAGACCCGTGGTATCTCTGGACGACGAGATGGAAATGTTGGAGGCCTACATGGAGTTAATGTGCTATCGCTATCCCGAACTGCAGTGCGAATATGACATCGACCCTGAGTTGGGCGGAATGAAAGTACCCAATTTCATTCTGCAGCCCATCGTGGAAAACAGTCTCCTCCACGGCTTGAAGAACAAGGGCTACCGGGGCGAGGTGCGTATCTCAGCCCGGAAAACACCGGATAACCGGATGGAGATCCTGATCAGTGATACAGGCAGCGGTTTTGCGGAAGGTAAGAAACCCGCCATTGATCAGATGCTTCTGACTTATTCTAAACAACCAGTTAAACTGGAAGGCAACAGTATCGGCATTCTGAATGTGCAGAAGCGAATCAAGCTGCTCTGCGGCCGGGAATACGGCCTTTCCTACACGGAAAATCCAACAGGCGGTGTAACGGCACATTTGTTGTTGCCTATGAAGGAGGATATGCTATGAAAAAATTACGTGTGCTTTTGGTGGACGATGAAATCATGATCCGCGAGGGCTTCAAGCGGCTCTTTGACTGGCAGGCCCACGATTGTGAAGTGGTGGGTGAAGCCGGCGATGGCATGGAAGCACTGGCAAAAATCGACAACCTGCGCCCGGATATCGTTATTATGGATATCAACATTCCTATCATGAATGGTCTAAAGGTTATCCAGCTCAGCCGCATCAAGCACCCCAATACCGCCTTTGTGATCGTATCCGGCTATGACGACTTTTCCTATTGTCGGGAAGCGCTTCGGCTGCAGATCACGGACTATATTCTGAAGCCTGTAAACTACGAGGAGTTTGGCGGTTGTATCGACAATCTTAAGATATCCCTGTTTGAGCATCGGGTATTGGCTGCGGCGGAACCGGAGAAACAGGAGGAACGGACGATTACCGGCATTACCCGGTATCTCCAGGAGCATCTGGGGGAGGAAATCAGTCTCTCTGTTTTGGCTGAACAGTTCCATTTGAATCCCCAGTATATCAGCCAGCTGTTCAAAAGTGAGATTGGGGTGAATTTCCTGGCCTACCTGACCAATATCCGTATGGATAAGGCAAAAAAGCTGCTGCTTTCCACCTCCCATTCCATTGCAGAGGTGGCGGAACAGTCGGGTTATGGGGATTACCGCGTGTTCACCAAGGTATTCAAAAAGGCCGAGGGCATCACCCCCTCCCAGTACCGGAGGGATTTTCTGGATACAGGGAGCACAAGCGGTGTTTGACGATGAAAAAACGCTTTTAGCTGTATATCAGTTGGAGGAATAATCTATTGGACAGGAAACTATAAAATAGACACATTCTGCTGAAAAATGCGACTTTCTGTCGAACAGATCTTTATGTACAATGTTAGTAAAGCAGTTAAAAATGGACGATGTATTCCTTGCCGTGACTGGCAAAAAGCTGATTGGGGGGGGGCGGGAAGATTTTTATTCTGTGACATTTACATGATACCCTATTCAGCGAAGAAGTATTTTGGCGATTGGAGGTTGACATCTTAAATGGATGTAAATGATTTTAAATTAAAGTTGGTGGAAGAAATCTCAAATTGCGATGAGATATTAGGAATTGGACAGACAGGAGACATTAATGCCCCACTTATCGCGGGTAAGAGTGATATAGATATGTTTATTATATGCAAAAATGTACCTGATTCTGATAGGCGTCTTTCCTTATACAAATTGCTTGATGGTTTATATGACAAACTTGAAATGGAAGTCTGTTCAGGTGGTGTATGGGGATATGGGGATATATTTTATATTAATGGAATTGATGTTATGCCGATGTATTTTTCTGTAACGAATATGCAGGAATACATTGATGAAATATTGGCAGGTAAGCATTTGGAAAAAGAGGGGAGATTTTATCCTATTGGTCGTCTTGCAAGCATTGAGACAATTAATGTTTTATGGGAGAAGAATAATGCATGGACTAATATTGTTAATAAAGTAAGGACATATCCGCAAGATTTGTTTGATAAGTGGTATTCGTCTGAAGTTTGGAGACTTATCGATGAGGAAGACCTGGGAAGAGCTAAACTGCGTCACGAAGTATTATTTTATCATCAGGTTGTAGAAGAGTTTTTGGATCATTTTTTACAAGCACTATATGCAAAGAATAGACGATACTTTCCGAGTCGAAAAAGAACAGAAAGTGCAATTGCTGCGTTTAAACTAAAACCGCAGAATTGTTATGAGAGACTTTTGAAAATCGTTAATCTGGGAAGTAATGAAAATACAATAGATGACTCGATTGAGGAACTGCGAAAACTTTGTAAAGAATTAAAGGAATTATGACAGAAATGAAAGATATATATTGCCCGGGGATAATGTAAAAATCCCCGGGGTAATTATTTTGAAGTTCAGATTTTCATCATTCCGGACATGATGCATCCTCCGGATGCTCCGCACTCCTGGATTTCATCCAGCTGTGTCTTGTCAGGTTTGATTCCGCCGATTGCATAGACAGGTATATCTACTGCCCGACATACATCCTGAAGAAAGCCTGTCCCTCTCGGTGGGAGGCCTTTTTTGCAGTCGGTTGCGTAGATATGACCGGCGGTGATGTAGGTGGCGCCAAGTCTCTGTGCTTTGCGCGCATCTTCCACGGAATGGATGGAGGTTCCAATCTGTGAAAAAGAAGCGAGAGACGTATCAGGATTATTGCGACATTCCTGGAGCAGTGCCAGCGGTAAATGGATGGACGGGCAGTGTAAGTCAAGTGCTGTTTTCCAAAAGGTATGGAGAATGCATGGCACCTGATAGCTGCCGCAGATTTTCAGGACCTGTTCGGCCAGTAGTGCATATTCATTTTCTTCCATGTCTTTTTCCCGCAGAATCAGGGCATGGGGATGGCATCTGCAGACCCGTTCTATCTGCTCCGGAAATGACCGGGAGCAGAGGTGACGATTACTGACTGCAATGATTTGAGAAAATACAGATAATGGCTCATTCGTATTACTACACATAAATATAATCACTCATAACTGGCTGCAGGTTATTGGAAAGGAGTGCCTGGTAGACTTCATCAACGGATCTTCCGTCAGAGATTTCGAACTGGTCATCTCCTTTTGCTTCGATATCATCCACATGGCTTCCGATTCCTGTGCTGACACCTGCGGAAATCTTGGTAGCAGCAATATTTACCAGATTATCACGCACACGGGCGCATTCTCTGGTGGAAATGGTGATACTTGCAAATGGCATAAAAAGCCGGTAAGCGCATACGACCTGAAGCAGCTGTGGCTCGTGAACATCCATGGGATTGATCCGGTCGTTGTTGATGATCGGACGCAGTCTCGGACAGGAGAATGCAATCTCTGCGTGAGGATATTTCCGCTGCAGCAGATAGGCATGGTATCCGGTGGCAAATGCATCTTTGCGGAAATCATCTAATCCCAGAAGTGCTCCGAAACCAACGCCTCGCATACCGCCTTTAATCGCACGTTCCTGCGCATTCACACGATATGGGAAAATCCGTTTGTGTCCTGCCAGATGAAGCGTTTCATATTTGTCTGCGTTATAAGTCTCCTGGAATACAGTAATATAATCAGCACCGCATTCGTGCAGGTAAGCGTATTCATCAGAATTGACCGGGTAGATTTCAAGGCCGATGACTTTAAAGTATTTTCTTGCAATCTTACAGGCTTCCCCGATATACTCCACCGTAGACTTATTACGGCTTTCCCCGGTCAGAATCAGGATTTCCTGAAGCCCGGTTTTGGCAATCGCTTCCATTTCTTTTTCGATTTCATGTGGCTTTAGCTGCGCACGGTTGATTTTATTGTGGCAGTTGAAGCCGCAGTAGATACAATAATTTTCACAGTAATTGGCAATATAGAGCGGCGTAAACATATAAATGCTGTTGCCGAAATGTTTTCGGGTCTCCATTCTTGCTGCCTGTGCGATGTCTTCCAGAAGTGGGAGCGCAGCAGGTGAAAGGAGAGCTGCAAAATCTTCCGGTGTTTTGGTGTCATGTGCAAGTGCCCGTCTTACGTCAGCTTCCGTGTATTTCTCATAATCATATGCTTCCATGGCAGAGATTACCTGATCCATAATGTCAGATTCCAGAACCTCCATTCCGGGAAGATATGTCATATGGTCAATACGATTCTTTTTCTGGTCTTCCAGAATCTCCTCGCTTAAAATACTTTGATTAATGTGTTCCTTTTCCATGAGCTGATGCCTCCTAATCCTGTAAGAATCCGGTCAGTGGTGAAGATGCACTGGCACCTTTGGTGATGGTACGTCCGAGACCGGACAGGTAAGCACTTCTGCCGGCTTCGATGGCTTTTTTAAATGCTTCTGCCATAGCTGGAACGTCTCCGGCGGTTGCGATAGCGGTGTTTGCCATAACTGCGGCAGCACCCATTTCCATAGCTTCACATGCCTGGGACGGACGTCCGATTCCAGCGTCTACGATGATCGGAAGGTCTATTTCATCGATCAGAATCTGAATAAAATCTTTGGTACAGAGTCCCTTGTTTGAACCGATAGGAGCACCGAGCGGCATGACACAGGCAGCACCGGCATCACGGAGTGCTCTTGCAGCGTTCAGATCCGGATACATATAAGGCATAACAACAAATCCGTCTCTGGCAAGAATCTCTGTAGCTTTGATGGTCTCATAGTTGTCAGGAAGCAGATATTTGGAATCATGGATGACTTCGATTTTTACAAAATTTCCGCAGCCGACTTCGCGGGAAAGCTTTGCAATACGAACTGCTTCTTCAGCGTTTCTTGCACCGGAGGTGTTGGGAAGGAGGGTGATATTATTCGGAATATAGTCCAGAATATTGGCAAGTCCCCCGTTGTTTGCACGGCGCAGAGCCAGCGTAATAATCTGGGCTTCTGCTTTTTCAATACATGCTTTCACCAGTTCCAGAGAGAATTTTCCAGAACCAAGGATGAAGCGGGAGGTAAATTCATGTCCTCCCAGAATAAATTTATCGTCTTTTGTATTCATAGTAATAACCTTCTTTCTTATACATTTTCTTCGCCTAAAATCAGGCGTGTAATCATATTTGCCTGATGAGCGGCACAAATGGCAACCCGCGGTGCCATTAAGCCTTTTCCGGGAACAGATTCGGTCGTACGGTCGCCGCACAGATAGAAATTCCTGGTAATACGCTGGGTACGGATGGTATTGCTGCTTTCATATCCGGCCATGCCTGATGCAGATACAAGTTTCTTTTCAGGAAAATGCTCCAATATGCCGTTGACAAGCATGGCTTTGGTTTCAGGACAGTCGAACGCTTCACAAATGATATCATTGTCCATGAACAACTTTGTCAGGTTTTCTTCTGTTACTTTTACACAGTCAGTGTGTATGTCCAGATATGGATTGATCTTCTGAAGCAGAGATTTCAGCGCATCCGTCTTATACATGCCGAGATGTTCAATAAAATATTGCTGACGGTTCAGGTTAGTGATATCTACTACGTCAAAATCAATCAGATGCAAGTGGCCTACACCAATCCGAGCCAGAGAATATGCAATGTTGGATCCAAGTCCGCCAAGGCCGGCAATCGCCACATTTCCTCTGGAAAGAAGTTCCTGTATATCAGGAGTATGACGTTCCTTCAGTGCTTCATTGATTTGTTCGTGAGTCAATTTCTGCTCAGCCATGATTGTCAGCCTCCTCCTACAAAGCTTACGATTTCCATACTGTCTCCGTCCTTTAACATGGTGTCTGAATAATGAGATTTCGGAAGAATCTCGCCGTTTAATTCCACCGCAATACGGTTTGGTCTGTACTGATTCTGCTCAAGATAATCAGCTACTGAGACAGGTGACAGCAGTTCTGTTTTATGTCCATTAATAGTAATCATGGATGTCCCCCTTTCTTTGGACCAGAAAGAAAAAAGAGTTCACAAAGTAATACACCCGTGGTGGTGCACCCCTTCATGAACTCTCATTCACTCTCAAAAATCCGATATTTACTTGATAATTAGTGTAAATTTTCAGGGATATAAAAAGGGAGACACCAAGTAGTCTCTCCCGCATTTTTTTACATACGTTCCTACGTTGGCATTATCCAAATCAGGTCTATGGGTCGAAGTTCTCAACTTCCTCTCAGCCTAGTACATAAGCTCCCCTGTTCA